>NZ_JBFUJZ010000006.1:0-240365 GCF_056401105.1 Sphingomonas sp. P4_G3 | reverse complement strand
CTCCCCCACCCGACCTCCCAATCAGGGTATTCTATGGGAGGTCGGGTGGGGGAGCGGGCCGGCACCGTCTCAGCGAAGCTGAAAACGAGTCTAACTATTGCCGCCCGCGCGCGGTGGCGCTACAGGCATCCGCCGCACAGGGGTGTAGCTCAGCTGGTTAGAGCGTCGGTCTCCAAAACCGAAGGCCCTCGGTTCGAATCCGAGCTCCCCTGCCACTCTTCCTCTTCGACCGGATAGTCCCGCTCGCGTTCGATCGCGGCGAGAATCCGGATAGTGGCATGGTCGAGTTCCATGGAGCCTCTCTGATCTGGTACGTTGGGCGCCGAACGCAGGTGGAACCGTCGCGATCCCTCGGAAAATGGTTAATCGCGACGAACGGTCGATTGCGGCGACGCCCTGATCCTCGATCTAGCGCGAACGCTTGCCTTCCGATCGGTGCAGCGCTATTTCCGCCTCAATCCGAAATCGGGATTGATTGTCGTCCGTGCCCCTTGAGGGACCGGGCGGCGGTCCTATGTCCCCAAACTCGGCAACGATTACATAGGTTCAGGCACGTGGCGAAAACGTCCCCCATGGAATTCATCCGGCAGGTCCAGGCCGAGACGCGCAAGGTCGTATGGCCGACGCGTCGTGAGACGGTCATGACCGGGGTGATGGTGATGATCATGACGGTCATCCTGGCGGTGTTCTTCTTCGCCATCGACAAGGTGTTCGACACGGGCGTCGAGTACCTGCTGAGCCTCGCGAAATAAGGTTTCCCATGGCACGCTGGTACATCATCCACGCTTATTCGGGCTTTGAGGGCAAGGTTCGCGACGCGATCCTGTCGGAAGCAAACCGCATGGGTCTCGAGCAACTGGTCGAACAGATCGAGGTTCCGACCGAGACGATCACCGAGGCGCGCCGCGGCAAGAAGATCCAGGTCGAGCGCAAATTTATGCCCGGCTATGTGCTGGCCAAGCTCGCGATGAACGACGACGTCTATCACCTGGTCAAGAACACGCCCAAGGTGACCGGCTTCCTCGGCCCCAACGGCAAGCCCCAGGCGATCAGCGACGCCGAAGCCGCGCGCATGCTCAACAGCAAGGAAGAGGCTGCCGCCTCCGCCCCGCGCCAGCAGGTCAAGGTCGATTACGAGATCGGCGATTCGGTCAAGGTGCTCGACGGCCCGTTCGCGTCGTTCAACGGCATCGTCGAGGAGCTCGATTTCGACAAGTCGAAGGTCAAGGTCTCGGTGTCGATCTTCGGGCGTGCGACGCCGGTCGAGCTGGATTTCGAGCAGGTCGAGCGCAGCAAGTAAGGCGTAGCCTTACGCAGCGACCGCACGTGAATTAGCGGCGCTAATTCACGAGACGGCGTTCGACCGGCCGGCGGGTCGGCGGAGCCGAACCCGACCGACGACGCGGGATTTACTCCCGCGTCGGGCTCCCGAAGTGGATTTGTTTCCCGGTTTCCCCGCACCCCCAGCATCCGACGCGGAAGTGAATTCCGCGTCGTCGGACCTCGCTTCGCGAGGCCGGCCGGACGGGCGCCGTCTCAGGATTAGCTCACGCTAATCCTGTGCGGCTGCGACGCTGTTGCTTCCCGGCCCACTTTCCGCTATCGGCCCGCCCTTCCTAAGCTACAGCTGTGGAATTGCGGGAGGGTTCGCGTCGCGCGCCCGTCTGACCGCTAAACTTGACCTGGGCGGCGGGTTCACCCCCATCGCCCACTACAGAGTGAGTAAAATGGCAAAGAAGATCACAGGCTATATCAAGCTACAGGTGCCCGCGGGTGCTGCCAATCCGTCGCCGCCGATCGGCCCGGCGCTGGGTCAGCGCGGCGTCAACATCATGGAATTCTGCAAGGCGTTCAACGCCGCGACCGGCGACCTCGAGAAGAGCACGCCGATCCCGACGATCATCACCGTCTATGCCGACCGGTCGTTCTCGTTCGAGACCAAGACCCCGCCGGCGACGTTCCTGATCAAGAAGGCCGCGAACCTCAAGTCGGGCTCGAAGGAGCCGGGCAAGGTCTCCGCGGGCAAGATCAAGCGCTCCGAGCTGTCGAAGATCGCCGAAGTGAAGATGAAGGACCTGAACGCCAACGATATCGACGCGGCGACCCGCATCATCGAAGGCTCCGCCCGCGCGATGGGCCTCGAAGTGGTGGAGGGCTGAACCGATGACTTTCGTGAGCAAGAAGAACAAGGCGATCACGATCGACCGCGAGAAGCTGCACGGCGTTGACGAGGCGATCGGTCTCGCCAAGGCCAATGCGACCAGCAAGTTCGACGAGACGATTGAAGTCGCGATCAACCTGGGCGTTGATCCGCGCCACGCCGACCAGATGGTCCGCGGCGTCGTGACCCTGCCCAAGGGCACCGGCAAGGACGTCCGCGTCGGCGTGTTCGCCAAGGGCGCCAAGGCCGACGAAGCGAAGGCCGCTGGTGCCGACGTGGTCGGTGCCGAGGACCTGATGGAAATCGTACAGGGCGGCACGATCGATTTCGATCGCTGCATCGCGACCCCGGACATGATGGGTATCGTCGGTCGCCTGGGTAAGGTGCTGGGTCCCAAGGGCCTGATGCCGAACCCGAAGCTGGGCACCGTGACGATGGACGTCGCCGCGGCGGTCAAGGCGGCCAAGGGCGGCCAGGTCGAATATCGCGTCGAAAAGGCCGGCATCATCCATTCGGGCATCGGCAAGGCGTCGTTCCCGGCCGCCGACCTGCGCGCGAATTTCGACGCGCTGGTCGACGCGATCGTCAAGGCCAAGCCGTCGGGCGCCAAGGGCAAGTACGTCCGCAAGCTGGCGGTCAGCTCGACGATGGGCCCGGGCATCAAGATCGACGTAGCCGAGGTTGCGGGCGCGTAAGCGATCGACTGAAGCTTAAACGAGTGGATGGGGCTGGGAGAGCGATCTCCCGGCCCCTTTCGTTTCGTGTTTAGACCATTTCCCGAAGCGTTGGTCCGAGGATCGTTATTGGGTGGTTAGCTGCCCTCGGCGAGTTTCTGTTGCAGAGCGCGGAGCTCGTCGATCGCAGTAGCGATAAGCGTTTCCTTTTCGGACTGTCTCCACGCGGGGGAGCAATCCCACAACACCTTGGCAACATCATCGCGCACCTGAAAAAATCGTTCAGACTGCGCCATTTCCTTGACCAAGCTGTCGACAGGCTCGCCAAACTCCGAAGAGCCGTAGTGCAGTATATCCGTGAGCGGGTGATCGCCCGCCTTCCCGTTCGGCATTCGTTGCTCCTGTTGTTGAGCTACGCTTAGGGGGCAGCATGCGATGTCCGCAACTGGGTCGTTAGCGGTCATCACGCCTCTCCCCTTCGTTTTACCGTATCGGCAGATTTCCCCGCTAACCCAGCACCGATGCGGGACTTCATCACCCTGGCCGCGCCGGCGCTGATGCTCGGGCTGCTCTATTGCGTGTACCGTGCGGTCACGCTGTTCACCGCCTGGCGGCCGGCGGCGGCGGCGGTGTGGGCGACCGACTATAGCGATGCCGAGCGACGTGACGACTTCTGGGGCTTCGGTACCCCGCGCGGCTGGCGGCTCACCGACGCGACCATCGGCGTCTGATCGAAGAGACGGTCCATTACGTCGACGAGCATGGCGATCGGCATTCTGCCGAGGTCAAACGCTATGTCCGCGCGGGCTGGCGACCGGCGGGAGCGCATACGATCTGGTACGACACCGCCAATCCCGACAACGCCACCGCGTTCGGCCCGGGCTACTGGCTGTTGATCGCGTTCGCCCTCGCGGCCGGGCTGGTGACGTTGATCGACGCCGCGATCCGCATCCGAGGCTGAGCTCACACTCCCCTCCCGCTCGCGGGAGGGGCCGGGGGAGGGCTTGTCACGGCACACGGAGATAGGCACGCCCTCCCCTAACCCCTCCCGCAGGCGGGAGGGGGATTATCAGCCCGCCTCATTCCCGATTTACGAACTGCCAAAACCGGCCGAAAGAGGCGCCGTTCGCGAGCAGGAGTCGAGCCGTGGAAGTCGAAGTCAGCGCCGAAGCGAAGGACAAGAGGCTCAACCGCGCGGTCGCGCTCACGGTGGTGATCCTGTCGATCTTCACTGGCCTCTGCAACATCAAGGACGGCAACCTCGTCCAGACCATGCAGCAAGCCAAGGCGGACTCGGTCGATAGCTGGAACGAATATCAGGCGACCCGCACCAAACTGCACATATCGGAGACCGCGCGGAGCGAGATCGCCGTGCTGGCGACCACGCCCGCGACCAGCGAAGCGTCGAAGGCGACGCTCGCCCGGCTCGACGCGGACATCGCCAAATATCGCACCGAAACGCCCAAGCTGAAGGCCCAGGCCCAGGCGCAAGCCGACAATTACGACGCGCTCAACGTGCATGACGATCAATTCGACGCGAGCGAGGCGGCGATCTCGACCGCGATCGCGATGGCCGCGGTCGCGGCGCTCGCGGAAAGCCCGATGCTGCTGTTCGGATCATGGTTCTTCGGCGCGTTCGGAATCTTCATGGGCATTTGCGGTTTCGCCAAGTTCGGGTTCCACCCCGACGTCCTCAGTAACTTCCTGGGTTGAGGCGCCGCCGACCAGCTTATTTGGGCAGCGTGTCGAGCCAGCGGATGATCTCGCTCTCGAGCCGGATTCGCGCGTCGGACCAGCTGTGATCGGTCGCGACATGGACCGCCGCGACCTTGTCCCCACCCTGCCTGCGGATTGATGCGCCCAGCGCTTCGGCGGGACCGCGCAGCCCGTCGTCGGATGTCAGCAACAGCAACGGCAGTCGCTTGAGACCCGGGGCCGCGTTGATGAAATCATAGGCATCGCTCCTGGCGATCGCTTCGTCGGCTTCGCTCGAGCTAGTTGTTGTGAGCGTCTCCAGCCCGGCGCCCTCGAGCCGCTTGATCGCCGCATCGCGCGGCAGCTTTCCGATCAAGCCGACATCGGCCGCCGATATCGCCGCCGCGCCGATCAGCCCCTTGTCGTGCGCCGCCGTCATCAGCGTGACCCAGCCCCCCAGGCTATGGCCGATCAACACCATCCGCTTGGTGTCGCTGCCGAGTGCCGCGACCGACGCGGGCGTGCGCAGATAGGCCAGCACCGCGTCGGCGTCGGCCAGATCGTTGGCGAAGCTATATTGGCCGGGACTGCCCCATGACCCGCGATAGTTGAACGTGACCACGGTCCAGCCCGCTCGCCGCAATGCCTGTGCCAGGTCCAGATTCTTCTCATTGCCGGGCAAGCCATGACACAGCACCACGACGGGATGCGGCCCTGCGCCCGCGGGGACATAGGCGACACCATTGATCGCCACGCCGCTGCTCGGGATGTGCAACACGTCCATCCGCGCGGGGTGCTTCGGGTCGGGCGCGGGATCGGTGTAGATCGCCGGGGGAACCGACTGTCCGGACAATGCGGTAGCAGGTGCGGCGAGCGCGACCAATCCGATGACGATCCGCCTCAACATCATGCGCTTTCCCCCGCCAGCTATCTTGGTCTTGCCTGATAGCGCCTTCGCGCGCGATAGTCTCGGCGAGAGGTGCGGCGTGCAATGAGTGATCGGCTGGCAAACGTCACCGCCCTGCCCGACCGCGCGGTACCAACGCGTGTCGGCAATCTGGTGTTCGAGACCAAGGCCGCATTGCTGCGCCTGCGCCGTGCAGGCGCCGATCTCACGCTCGACGCCCCAAAACGTCATCGCCGAGGCGAGACACTGACGGCCGCTCCCGTGCTCGCGACGATCCGCTCGCCGCTCTGGACCACGCGCGGGGGTGCCAAGGACCGCGCGCTCAACGCCGGCAAGATCCAGAATTTGCGCGCGGCGATTTCGGGGCTCGACGGGATCGAGGTCGGCGCGGGTGAAGTGCTCAGCTTCTGGCGCCAGGTCGGCAAACCGCTGCGCCGCCGCGGCTTCGTCGAAGGACGCGAGCTGCGCGAAGGCTGCATGATCGCGACCGTCGGCGGTGGCCTCTGCCAATTGTCCAACGCGCTCCACGAAGCGGTGCTCGACGCCGGGCTGGACGTGGTCGAGCGCCATGCCCACACGCGCGTGGTTCCCGGATCGCGCGCCGAAGTGGGGCGCGACGCCACGGTATTCTGGAATTACCTCGATTTCCGCATCCGTTCGCCGCGGCCGTTCCGCATCGAGGCGCGGCTGAGCGCCGACGAGCTCGAACTGACGATCCGTGGCGACATCCCCGGCGCTTCCGTACCCACTCCCGATGTCCTGACCGGTGCGATCGCGCACGATTGCCTGACCTGCGGCCAGACGACTTGCCATCGCCACGATCCCGACGACATCGATACCAGCACGCCCACCGCTTGGCTGGTCGATGGCGCGAGCCCCGAATTCGCCGCGTTGCTGCGCGACCGAGCCGGGCCGGACGACCTGCTGATGCTGCCGTCGCGCCGGGTTGGCAAAGCCGCGGCGGGCTGGCCCGTCATCGCGCGCGAATATAGCGCCGACCTCGCCGCGCTGCGCCGCTCGCTTGCCTTGCGTGGCATGGGACCGGGCACGCCGCGAGCGCGCGTGCTGCTCGACGCCGATGCGCGGCTGGCGGCCGCCTATGCGCGCAAGCTCGGCGCGACGCACACGCATCTCGTCATCGCGCAGGCGCTGCTGCCGCATCTCTGGCGGGTGGGGGCGTTACGGGGTCGCAGCTTCGAGGTGTTGCTCGACCGCTTGCCGATCGACGCGATGCATCGCGTGCTGGACGCCGCGCGCGATCTTTATCCCGATAGCGCGACGCTCGGCGATTTCCGCGCGCCGGAGGCGATCGCCGCGGCAGAGCGTGCGGCGCTGGGCGAAGCGGTTCGGCTGATCACGCCACATCGCGCGATTGCCGCCCGTTTTCCGTCGGCACGCGTCGACCTGATCGACTGGCAGGCAGCGACGCCCCTGCCCGTTACGCGCGGCGGCCGTACTTTCCTGTTCGCGGGCCCTGCCCTCGCGCGCAAAGGTGCGCATGCGATGCGCGAGGCAATGGAGCAACTCGACATCGCGTTGTTGATCGAGCGCCCAGGCGAAGAGCAACCGGATTTCTGGGGCGATCGCGACGTTCGCCTGGCCCAGGGAGTGCCGGGCGAACTCGCCGGCGTGATCCTGCCCGCGATCGTCGAGCATCGCCCTGCGACCTTGCTCCGCGCGCTTGCCGCTGACTTGCCGGTGATCGCCACCGAAGCATGCGGCCTGCCGCCGCAACCGGGCCTGACGCTGATCGAACCCTGCGACGCAACCGGCTTGCGCGACGCGATCCGGCGACTGCTTTCCTAAGCTTGGCTCATCGTCTCCTTGCCTCATCATGGAGGCCAGCCCTAGCCGCGCGAGCATGAGCCCTGCTTTTTCTCGAGCTGTCCACGGCACCCGCGCGGTGTTCGGCGGGGCGTTGGAATGGGACGGCGCGGATGCGCTCGATCCCTCGGCGATGGCGGTCACCGCGCTCGGCATGGGCGTGCCGATCCTGATCGGCGTGTTGATCGGGCGGCCCAATATCGGCCTGGCCGCTTCGCTCGGCGCGATGTGGGTCGGCGCCGCGCCGCGCGGCGCAAGTCTGAAAGAGCATTGGCGGATCGTCCGTGACATCGTCGTCGCGGCGATCGCCGCCGCGGTGGCGGCCGCGATCATCGCCCAGCACGGACCGCGGAGCGACGTGGGGCTGGTGCTTGCCGCCGGTGCCGCGGCGCTGCTCGGCGGATTCAGCCGGCCGATGGCGGTCGCGAGCCAGCGCTTCATCATCTTTGCAACGATCGGACTCGGTGTCGCGGCGCACACGCCCAACCGGATCGCCCTGGTGGTTCTCATCGCCGAGGGGGCATTATGGGCGGCGCTCTGCGGGTTGGCGATCGGTGTGGCGGCGCGGCGATTCGACATCGGGTCAATCGTGGCGAGCGAACGCGAATCGACCGCGAGCTTCGAGCAGAAGTTCCGCCGCTGGCGCGGGACGCTCCGGACCTGGGCGGCATGGAATTACCCGGTCCGGTTGATGGCCTGCCTCACCTGCGCAGCCGCAATTCGGGGCGCGTTCCCGCAGCATCACTACAGCTGGATCGCAGTTGCCGTCTCCTTGCTCACGCAACGGCAAAGCGACAATCTTGTCGCCAAGGTCTCGCAGCGCGCGCTTGGCGTGGCGGCGGGTGTGGTGGCGACCGAAGCGATCGCTATCCATCCGTTACCGGGTTGGGCGCTCGTCGCGATCATCGCGACGCTCGCGGCGCTGAGCCCGTGGCTCAGGAACCGCAGCTATGTCGCTTATACCGCGGCAACCACGCCGCTGATCATGCTGCTGACCAGCGGCGGCGAGACGATCGGCCAAGGGCTGCTGATCGACCGGCTCATCGCCACTCTCATCGCTGCGGGGTTGGTGATCACCGCGTTCCTGGCCGCCCGCCGGTTTATGCCTCGGCCATCTCCGGATAGTCGGCGCCCAGACTGAGGTCGCGATCACCCTCGATGATCGCCAGACGCTCCTTCAGCTTCGCCACCGCTGTCTCATACGCGAACCTGCCGAGCACCAGGTGCCGCGGCACGTCGCTGCGCGACACCGCTTCGATGATCGCCTCGCCGGCGCGGACCGGGTCGCCCGGTTGCTCGCCGCTATAACCGCTGGTCGTCGCCATGCGCTTGCCCGCGGTCTCGGCATAAGCCTCGATCCGGTTCCTGGTCTGGCGCAGCGAGCGGCCAGCCCAATCGGTGCGGAACGGCCCCGGCTCGACGCACATCGCGGCGATGCCGAGCGGCCCGACTTCGGCGCGGAGGGAATCGGTGAAACCCTCGACCGCATGCTTGGTCGCCGAATAATAGCCGGAGGCAGGAAATCCGACCAAACCGCCGACCGAACTGATGTTGACGATATTGCCGCTGCCCTGCTCGCGCATCACCGGCAGCACCGCGCGCGTTATCGCGAACAGGCCGAAGACATTGGCCTCGAACTGATCGCGTATCTCCCGATCCTCGCCTTCCTCGATCGCGCTCTGATAGCCATAGCCGGCATTGTTCACGAGCACGTCGATCCGGCCGAACCTGTCCTTCGCCGCCGCCACCGCCGCATCGATCTGCGCTTTGTCGGTGACGTCGAGGTCGACCGCCAGCGCCCGATCGGGCGCGATCTCGACGATATCGGCGACACGCTCCTTGCCACGTGCCGTCGCCATCACGCGCCAGCCGCGATCGAGCACGATTTTGGCGAGCTCTCGGCCGAAGCCGGTCGAGCAGCCAGTGATGAACCAGACGGGATCGGCGGGGAGCGTCATCAGGGCACCTCTTATTGGGGAAGATCGCACCAAGAGAGATGGGATCGCGGGCGCCCGGCGACAACCGCCGGACGCCCGTCACCGGACTGCGAGAACCAACGCCTCAGCGGCAGTCGATATAGACGGGGTTGCCGATCAGCAGCAGCCCGGTCTTGCCGCGCACATTGGCGCTGATCCAGCCACACGCTCGTGCACGATCGAGCGATACCTTCATGCGCGCATCGTCGCTGTCGATCGTCGAGCCCAGGCCGGCCAACGCCTTGCCATTGGCGATGACCTCGACCGCCGCGCCGCGTACGGCGACCAGGTGCAGTTCCATCGACAGCGTCGCGTTGGGACGCAGCCGTTCGCCCATTACCGCACGACGCCCGCCGGATACGACCGCCATTTCGAGCAAACGGTCGCGCGTCCCCTCGGTGTCGATGAACACGTTGCCGCGTTTGATCCCGGCAGTGATGCCGGGAACCGACAGGCTGTCGGCATAGACCACGGTGGTCGGCCGCCCGATCCGCGACGGACCGTCGGGGTCGTGCGTATCGCTGCCGCCGATCCCGGTCAGGCGCTTGCCTTCGTTGAGCCGGGCGTACCAGAAACCGAGCCCGGCATAGGGGCCCTCGACATTGACGCCGTTGACCGCCTCGACCGCGGTCACTTGGCTCCAGTCGGTGTCGGTCCACAGCCAGCCGCAGCCCATGCAGATTTCGCCACTCGGCGACGCCGGATGGTTGATCGACATGATCGCGCCGGCAGCGGCGATACTCTTCTCGAGCGCGGGAAGATTGGGAACGCCGGGCGTGCCGACGCGGAAATCGACGAAACGCGATGGCCCGAAGATGTTGGTATGGCCGCGAAAGGTGGTGACCTCCACGCCCGGGATCAGCAGCATCTTGTCGAACCAGGGCTGCAGCTCGCGCAGATCATCGAAATGCGCGACGGTATTGTGGTCGGTCACCGCGATGAAATCGAGCCCCAACGCGCTCGCCGCCTCGACCGTCCGGAACAGCGGACACGGCACCTTGCGCCCAAGCTGGCTCTTGCAACTGCCGTCGCTGTTGGCGTCGTGCATATGAAGGTCGCCGCGATACCAATCGGGTCTGTCGACGAGCGGCGGGTTGGCGATCGCGGCGCTCGCGCGCGCCGAGCTGCCGCGGTCGAAATAGACCCTCACTTTATAGGCGGCGCTGCTGTTCGGGCGAGCATTGGGCACCCCGAACTGGACGTGCCAACGGCCGGTCGGGATCGGTCCCGGCAGGTAGCCCGGCGTCGCGTCGCTCGGCGCGATCGTCACTTTGTCGTACGAGCCGCCGCTCCAGCCGCGAAACTGCTTCGAATCCCACACGCCGAGGTCGATCACCGTCTTGTTGGTCTTGTCATAGGACAAAGCGACCGTGATCCGCTCGACGCCCGCGGGGACGTCGAACGGAATCTCGCGATAGGTCTGCGCATCCTTGCCGGTGATGACGCCGGCGACGGTCACGTCGGGCTGCGCCTGATCTTGGCCGGCCATCGCCGCCGGAGCGGCGAGGGCGGCCAGGATCAGCGCGACGAAAAGATGAAATCTGCGCATCAGAAGGCGAAGTCGACGGCGAAGCGGAAATTGCGGCCGAAGATCGGCCGGCCGATGAACAATTGGTCGTTGGCCTGGCCGCTGGTCAGCTCACCCGCGCGCGGATTGCCTTCGGTCAGCCCGATCGCGTTGGTCAGATTGTCGCCATAAGCCCAGAACGAGATGCGGTCGGTCAGCTTGAACCGCACGCTGGCGTTGAGCACGGTATAGGCCGGCAACTTCGAAATGTTGGCGGCGTCGGCATAGCGTTTCGAATAATGCTCCACGTCCATCTGCGCGCGGAAACGCCCGTCGAGCAGGGTCACCGCCGGGGTGGCGCGCAGCCCGAGTTTGGGGACGCGGAGCAGCTGGTGACCCGAATAATCGCGCGGGATCAACGTCGTGCCCGACAGTTCGTTATACTTGAGGTTGCGGAAGGTCGGGTTCTGGATCGTCGCGTTGATCGTGAGGTCGAACCACGAAACCGGCCGGATCGTGCCTTCGAGCTCGACACCATAATCGCGGGTGTCGGTGTAGACGGTCTGGGTGATATAGCCCAACGTCTTCGGGTCGAACTGGGTGTTGCCGATCGAATAGGCATCGAAATCCGTCAGAAACCCGGTCGCGTAAAAGCTGACCAACGGGGTCGAGAGCTTGAACCCTGCTTCCCACATCTTGATCCCCTGCGTCACCGGCTGCGCGTTGGCGGAGGTGATGAAGCTGCCCACGCTCGGCATGCGGAATGCCGAGGTATAGCGCGCGAACACCCCCGCGCTGTGGCTGAACTGCCAATCGGCGCCGATCGTGTAGCCGACATGGTCGAAATTGCGGTCATAGGGCGTGAAGACGCCGTTGCCGGTCAGCACCTGATCGTCCGCGAGAGTGGTCGGGTCGCCGAGATTGACGGTTTTCTGGCCTTCCTGCGCGCCCTTGGCGGTGACCTTTTCCCAGCGGATGCCGCCGTCGAGGCGCAATTGCGGCGTGATCTGCCACTCGTCCGAGCCGTAGAGGGCGAAGACGTCCGACTTGCCATAGCCGTTGGCGAATTCCGATCCGTAGCGGCTGACGCCGTTCTGGGTCAGCGCGCCGACCACCTGACCCGCCGCGTTGAGCGCGACAAGATCGAGCAGCCGCGAATTGCCCGACACGTCCTGCACGGTCGAGGCCGAGTAGCGTTTGAAGGTCTCGCGGATATGCGCGTAATAGAATCCCAACGCGAAATCGTGCGTCATGCTGCCCATCTGGAAACGGTGGGCGAGATGGAGGTCATCGACGAACTCGCTCTCGTCGACCGTTACCGGGCGCGCCGCGTTGATGAACACGTCGCCATTGCCGTTCTGGTTGGCCACGTCGAACGCCTGGCCGGTATCGACATAGCGGAGCTGGACATTGGTCGCGCCAGGATAAGCCTTGAGCAGCGACGATCCATATTGAGTCAGCAACGCCGCCGCCGTGCTGATCGAGGCGGGATAGACGCCGTTGCGCACCGTGTTGCTGTCACGATAGCGCGCCTTGTTCGACAATTTCCAGCCGGGCGCGAACTCCCAATCCGCCATCGCCGAATATTGGTTGAGCCGGATGCGCGTCCCCTGGGTATTGTCGAAGAACACCGGGCCGTTGGCGCTTTTGAGCGTCAGGAACGCCGTCTCGCGGCTGGCGGTGGTGTCGTAATTGGCGTTGAACCCCGGCAGGCTGACGATATTGCCGTCGGAATCCTTGGTCAGCGGGATGCCGGTGTAAAAGATCGCGTCATCCGCCAGATGTTTGTAGCTGAGCGCGATCTGTGCGTTGCCGAAATCCTTCGACAGATCGGCGCGGATCTGGCCGCCTTTGTTGCCGGTATAGCCCGGATCGCGAACGCCGCGCTCGTTGCGGTAGAAGCCGCCCACATCGAACTTCCAGCCATCGGCCAGCGGCGTGCCGACCCAGCCGTCGAAGCGGAACAGGTCGGCGGTTGGGCCGTAAAGCATGCGCGCGCGGCCCGACAATTCGTCGCCCGGCTTGCGAGTGATGAAATTGACCACGCCGCCGGGCGCGTTCGAATAGAAAACCGAAGACGGACCGCCGCGCACCACTTCGACGCGGTCGATCGACTCATCCATGCGGAACGCCTGGTCGGCATTGAGATAGCCCAGCGCCGGATCGTGCTGCACCGGCAGGCCGTCTTCGAGCAGGTTGATCGATCCGAACCCGTCGACCGGGATGCCGCGCGCGCGGACGTTGCCCGATCCTTCGCCGCCCGATGCCTCGACCCAGAAGCCGGGGACCGACTTCAGCGTCTCGGTGACGCTCGACGCGGCGCGCGAGCGCAGCGCATCGTTGTTGAGCGTGGTGATCGCATAGCTGGTATCGAGCTTGGTGCGCTCGCCCGCGCCGGCACGGCCGGTGACGACAATGTCCTGGTCGGTCTGCGCGTCGGGCGCCGCATCGCTGTCGACAGCTACCGGTGCGCTCTGGGCAAGTGCCGAGGGGCTCGCAGTCAAGAGAAACGCTACGATTCCGCAGCGCACGGTAAGTGCTCGGTTGGCCACCCTTTTATCCCTTTTGCTGGTGCAGCGATTCTGCTGTCGCGCCGCGCCTAGGGATGGGTTTTTGCAGAGCGGTGACGCGCCGGTGTCAGCGCTGTGACGTCACCGGGTCAGTTTGATTGCAAAGAGGGTGAGCGCGCTCTTTTGTGCGCTCGCCCATAACCCAAGTCTATGCCTCCACTCCCGCTTTTGCCAAATCGCCAAAAAGCGGGTAGAGGCCCTGACCAATCCACATCCGTACCGCGTTACCTGCCCGGCGCCAGTCGCTCCGGGCCGACGCCGTTATTGCCATCGAGACAGAATGCCCTTTTCCCACCTTCCCCCGTTGCTTGCCGAGGCGCTGACCGCGCGCGGTTACGAAGCACTCACTCCCGTCCAGGCCGAAGTCAGCAAGCCTGAGTCCAATGGCCGCGACCTGCTGGTGTCCGCGCAGACCGGGTCGGGCAAGACCGTCGCGTTCGGCCTCGCCATGGCCGAGGAGCTGCTCCACAAAGGCCAGACCCCGCCCGCCGGCGCGCCGCTCGCGTTGGTGATCGCCCCGACCCGCGAGCTCGCGCTTCAGGTCGCCAAGGAATTGTCGTGGCTCTACGCCAAGACCGGTGCGCGCATCGCCACCTGCGTCGGCGGCATGGATCCCTCGCGCGAGCGCCGCGTGCTGGCGCAGGGCGTGCACGTCGTCGTCGGCACGCCGGGCCGCTTGCGCGATCACGGCGAGCGCGGTGCGCTCGATCTGTCGAGCTTGCGCGTCGCCGTGCTCGATGAGGCCGACGAGATGCTCGACATGGGCTTTCGCGAGGACCTCGAGACCTTGCTCGACGCCGCCCCCGCCGAACGCCGCACCTTGCTGTTCTCGGCGACGTTGCCGCGTCAGATCGTCGCGCTCGCCAAGAAGTATCAGCGCGATGCGCTGCGCATCTCGACCGTCGGCGAAGAGCGCGGGCATGGCGACATCTCGTACCAGGCTGTGGCGGTCGCGCCGGCGGATATCGAACATGCGGTGATCAACCTGCTCCGTTTCTACGAGGCGGAGACGGCGATGCTGTTCTGCGCGACGCGCGACAATGTCCGGCATCTCCATGCCAGCCTGGTCGAACGCGGCTTCGCGGCGGTTGCCTTGTCGGGTGAGCATTCGCAGAACGAGCGCAACCACGCGCTCCAGGCGCTGCGCGATCGCCGCGCGCGCGTCTGCGTCGCGACCGACGTCGCCGCGCGCGGCATCGATCTCCCCACGCTCAGCCTCGTCGTCCATGTCGAGATGCCGCGTGACGCCGAAGTGCTCCAGCACCGCTCGGGCCGCACCGGCCGCGCGGGCAAGAAGGGCACCGCGGTGCTGATCGTCCCCTATCCGCGCCGCCGGCGTGTCGAGATGATGCTGCGCTCGGCGCGCATCGCCGCCGAATGGGTGCCGGTGCCGACCGTCGACGACATCCGCACCAAGGATCGCGACCGCCTGATCGAGGCGCTGAGCCAGCCGGTCGAGCCCGATCCCGACGATTGGGTGATCGGCGAGGAGTTGCTCAAGAACAAATCGCCGCAGGAAATCGCCGCGGCCTTGGTCCACGCTCACCGGGCCGCGATGCCCGCGCCCGAGGAAATGATCGACCGCGTGCCCGAAGGGCCCAAGGCGCATCACCGCCAGGGCTTCGACGACACGGTGTGGTTCCGCATGAATATCGGCCGCCGCCAAAATGCCGATCCGCGCTGGATCCTGCCGTTGATCTGCCGCCGCGGCGGGATCACGAAGAACGAGGTCGGCGCGATCCGCATCCAGGCCAACGAGACCGGCTTCCAGATCCCGCGCGGCATCGCGGCGCGGTTCGCCGCCGCCGTGCTCAAGAGCGCGGGCGCCGATGGCGAGGACGATAGCGGCGTGCGGATCGAGCCGGTCGAGGGCTCAAGCCCCGCTCCCGCGCCCGCACCGGCCCGCGCGACGCTGCATCGTGCCGCACCGACCGGCGACGGCCAGGGCGGCGCCCCGCGCCGTCAGGGCCCGCCCGCCGGCCGCGGCCGTCCGCCGCATGCGCATCGCAAGGGCGGCGCTCCGAACAAGGGACCGCGCCCGCCGCGTGCTTGACGCTACCGTCCGGCGAAGCACTCTCCGCTCTCCGTTCGTGTCAAGGGAACGGGAGTTGAGACCTCATGACGTCTGACGCGACGGCTAATCCCGCAGCTACCGGCCGTCGCATCCTGGTCGATGCCGATGCCTGCCCGGTCAAGGACGAGATCTACAAGGTCGCCTGGCGGCTCGAGGTCCCCGTCTGGGTAGTCAGCAACAGCCATCTCCGCGTCCCCGCGCATCCGCTGATCACACGCGTCGTGGTGAGCGATGCGTTCGACGCCGCCGACGACTGGATCGCCGAGGCCGCAGGGCCGGGCGCGGTGGTGATCTCCGCCGACATTCTGCTCGCCGACCGCGCGCTCAAGGCGGGCGCGCAAGTACTCTCCCCCACCGGCAAGCCATTCACGACAAGTTCGATCGGCGCGGCGATCGCGACGCGAGCGATCATGGCCGATCTGCGCGCGGGGGGCGACCAGATCGGCGGGCCGGCCGCCTTCACCAAGACCGACCGCTCGCGCTTTCTGCAAGCGCTTGACGCCGCGCTGGTCCGGGCGCGTTAATCGAGCCATGGATCTCGACGATCGCCTGCGCCACTATTTCGGCACTGCCGATATGGCCACGCTGACGCCTGCTTCGTTCGAGGCGGGGACCGAGCGGATGCGGGTCGAGCTGGGCCTGGAAAAGGACCGCCCGCGGCGCTTCGCCTTGTGGACCTTGATGTATATGCTCGGCGTCGCGCCCGACCTCGATGTCGCGTTCAAGGACGAGGCGGATCGCAACGCCGCGCGCAATTTCATGGATATGGCCGACAAGGCCGAAGGCTGACCAACTATTCTCCCCTCCCGCATGCGGGAGGGATTTGGCACCTCGCGCGTGCCCGCGAGGAGCGGTCCGCAGAAAGCATCTTGATCGGCGCGCCCTTCGGGAGCCTTTTGTCGACCATGGATCAACCGCGCGAAATCGAGTTGAAGCTCGAATTCGATCCAGCCGACCGCGATCGACTGGATGCGGCGACGGCGTTCGCCGGCGCGGATGCCAACGTCGAGTATCTCGTGGCAACCTATTTCGACACGCCGGACCGCGAGGTGCGCGAGGCCGGCTATGCGCTGCGCATCCGACGCGAAGGCGGGACGCAGGTTCAGACGGTCAAGAGCGAGGGCGCCGCGGCCGGACTGTTCGTGCGCGGCGAATGGGAGCACGAGGTGCGCGGCGACCGGCCGGTACTCGATGCTCGCAGCGGCCCGTTGGCGCAAATCGTCGGGCGCGACGCGGTGGCGCGCCTCGAGCGGGTGTTCGTGACCGACGTCCGGCGCGCGACCCGTGCACTCGATGCTGGCGGCACGCGTTTCGCCTGTGCGATCGACCAAGGCGAGATCCGCGCGGGCGATCGGCGCCTGACGCTGTGCGAAGTCGAATTGGAGCTGGAGAGCGGTTCGGCGCAGGCATTGTTCGACGTCGCGCGCCGCCTGGACGAGGCGGCACCACTCCGCCTCTCCGCTTTGTCGAAGGCCGAGCGCGGCTATCTGCTGGCCGAAGGCGAAATCGACCTTCCGGCCAGGAGCGAACCGATCACGATCGACCCGAACTGCACGCCGGCTGAGGCTTTTCGGGTCATCGCCCGATCCTGCCTGAAGCAGTTCCGCTGCAACGAGGACATCGTGTTGCGAACCGGCGCGCCCGAGCCGCTGCATCAGGCGCGAGTCGGGTTGCGCCGGTTGCGTACCGCGTTCTCGCTGTTCAAGCCGCTGATCGCCGGCGACGATCGGGGCGACCTGCTGCGCGTCGAGCTGCGCTGGCTTGCCGCCGAACTCGGTGACGTGCGCAATCTCGACGCGCTGATCGAGCGCGGGAGCCATACATTGCGCGAGCGGTTGCTCGTCGCGCGCGATTCGTGTTTCGACCATGTCCGGACCGAGCTGGCGTCAGCGCGAACCCGCCTGCTGATGCTCGACCTGACCGAATGGCTGTCGTTCGGCGACTGGTGTTCGGCTCCGGCGGACGCCGCGATACTGCACGGCGATATCGAGCCGTTCGCGGCCGATCTGCTCGAGCGGCGGCGGCGACAGCTCAAGCGGCGCGGCAAGGGGCTGGCCGCACTCGATGACCAACATCGCCACAAGGCGCGGATCGCCACCAAGAAGCTGCGCTATGCGACGCAGTTCTTCGCCTCGCTCTATCGCACCGGCAAGGCGCGGCGCCGCTTCGAGCCGTTTCTCGAGGCGCTGGAGACGTTGCAGGACAAGCTCGGCGAGCTCAACGACCTGGTCGTCGCGCCCCGAATCCTGGCGTCGCTCGGGATCGACGCCAAACCGCCGGGGAGCGGCAAGCGCGAGCAGCTGCTCCGCCAGGCCGAGCAAGCCTATGACGCCCTGATTGACGCCAAACGTTTCTGGCGCTGAGCGCCGACGGTGGGCCAAAGCGGGCGAGAACGACACGATCGCCGGCAAGACGACATGCATGATCACGTGGTCTCTGGCGAAGGGCTGACCTAAGCTCCCCTCCCGCTTGCGGGAGGGGATGAGGGAGGGCATGTCGAAGGCGGCGCTAGAGAAACACGCCCTCCCCTAGCCCCTCCCGCAAGCGGGAGGGGAATCTGGCATGGCGCCCCCTACCCCGCTACAGCACCGCCGATGATCCGCCTGACCGACCTTGCACTGCCGCTCGACCATCCCGCCGAAGCGCTTCCCGCCGCGATCTGCGCGCGGCTGGGGATCAATGCGGACGAGCTACTGAGCTTCGAGATCGCCCGGCGCGGCAACGACGCGCGGCGCAAGAATGCGATCATGCTGATCTATGCGATCGACCTGACCGTGCGCGACGAAGCGGCATTGCTCGCGCGCTTCGCCGACGATCGCAATGTCCGGCCCAGCCCCGACACCACCTATCGCCCGATCGCCCGCGCCACCGGCAGGGGCCTGCGCCCCGTCGTCATCGGCACCGGCCCGTGCGGTCTGCTCGCCGCGCTCGTGCTCGCGCAAATGGGGTTCCGTCCGATCATCGTCGAACGCGGCAAGGTCGTGCGTGAGCGTACCAAGGACACCTGGGGCCTGTGGCGCAAAAGCGTGCTCAACCCCGAAAGCAACGTCCAGTTCGGCGAAGGCGGCGCGGGCACCTTTTCCGACGGCAAGCTCTACAGCCGGATCAAGGACCGCCGCCATCTCGACCGCAAGGTGCTGACCGAGTTCGTCAAGGCCGGGGCTCCGGAGGAAATCCTGACCGAGGCGCACCCGCATATCGGCACCTTCCGGCTGGTGACGATGGTCGAGAGCATCCGCGCGACGATCGAGCAGCTAGGCGGCGAATACCGCTTCGGCACTCGCGTCGACGGTGTCGATATCTCCACCGACGCGGCCGGACAGCGCCAAATCCGCGGCCTTCACCTCCATGACGGCGAATATCTCGAGGCCGACCGCGTCGTGCTGGCGATCGGTCACAGCGCGCGCGACACGTTCGCGATGCTGCAGGCGGCGGGCGTGTTCGTCGAGGCCAAACCCTTCTCGCTCGGCGTGCGCATCGAGCATCCGCAATCGTGGATCGACAAAGCGCGGTTCGGTCCCAGCGCGGGCAATCCGATCCTCGGCGCGGCCGAATATCATATCTCGCACCACGCCTCGAACGGCCGCGCGGTCTACAGTTTCTGCATGTGCCCGGGGGGGACCGTTGTGGCGGCGACATCCGAAATCGGCCGCGTCGCGACCAACGGCATGAGCCAATATTCGCGCAACGAGCGCAACGCCAATTCGGGTCTGGTCGTCGCGATCGATCCGGAGCGCGACTATCCCGGCGATCCGCTCGCGGGGATCGCGCTGCAACGCCATTGGGAAGAGCGCGCATTCGTCGCGGGCGGCTCCAACTACAAGGCACCGGCGCAGAAGCTCGGCGACTTCCTGGCCGGACGGCCGTCGCAGGAATTGGGCGAGGTCGTCCCCTCCTATCGCCCCGGCGTGCAACTGACCGACCTCAGCCAATGCCTGCCCGATTTCGCGGTGACCGCGATGCGCGAGGCGCTGCCGGTATTCGGCCGCCAGATCCCCGGATACGACCATCCCGACGTGCTGATGACCGGGGTCGAGACGCGGACATCGTCGCCGGTGCGCTTCACTCGCGGAAAGGATTTTCAGAGCCTGAACACCGCCGGCCTGTTCCCGGCGGGCGAAGGCGCGGGCTATGCCGGCGGGATTCTCTCGGCGGCAGTCGATGGCATCAAGGTCGCCGAGGCGGTGGCGCTGAGCCTGGGCGCGGAGGGGCGGGCCGAGGTCGAGGCGGTGGTATCCGCTTAGGCTCACGATTTCACTGCCAATTCGTCATGCCGGGCTCGTCCCGGCATCCACCGTGCGGCTAAGCCCGGCCCTGGCGCCTCTTGTCCCACGCTTGCGGCATGGTGGACCCCGGCATAAGGCCGGGGTGACGGTTGGGAATTGGGCGATAACTCAATTAACGCACTCAACTCGCCGCTCCTCAATATTGTAAATCGGACCGCTGTGGATCAAAGGCGCCGCATGGCGCGGCTGATCCTGTTCAACAAACCCTATGGCGTACTGTGCCAGTTCACCGACCGCGGCACCGAGGGGTCGTCTCGCCCTACCCTCTCCGCGTTCATCGACGTGGCGGGAGTCTATCCTGCCGGGCGGCTCGACCTCGACAGCGAGGGGCTGTTGCTGCTGACCGATGACGGTCGGCTGCAATCGCGGATCGCCGACCCGAAATTCAAGACGGCCAAGACCTATCTCGCCCAGCTCGAAGGCGACGTGACCGACGACGCGCTGGCGACCTTGGGGAGCGGCGTGCGGCTGAAGGACGGCATCACGCGCCCGGCGGAGGCCGAGCGCATCCCGGCCCCCGATCTATGGCTGCGCGACCCCCCGATCCGTTTCCGCAAGAACATACCCGATGGCTGGATTCGCCTGACGATCCGCGAAGGCCGCAACCGCCAGGTCCGCCGCATGACCGCGGCGGTTGGCCACCCGACGCTCCGGCTGGTGCGGTGGAGCATCGGCGACTGGTCGCTCGACGGCATCGCGCCGGGGGAATGGCGATCGCTGGACGTGTGAAGCTATTCTTCGACGGCGGCTGGCGGCCGGCGTCGGGGATGGAAACCGCGGTGGTCGTGCAGGGGCGCGACTATGTGCGACAGCGTCTCGGGCCTGGGTCGGCGATGGACGCGGAATGGCTAGCGTTGTTGCACGCGGTGGAGCTGGCCGGGGAACTTGGCTTGCACGAAGCGGTGTTCCTGGGGGATTCGCTGGCGGTCGTCGGTCAGGCCAATGGCACGGTCAGATGCCCGCGCGATCACATCCATCACCTCCAGGCCCTGGCCTCGTCGCAATCGCGGCTGGGCAAGCTGCAGATTCGTCACGTGAAGCGATCGCAGAACCTGGCCGGCGTCGCGCTTGCCCGGCTGCACGGACGGTAATCGGCGACCAATATCCCTTTATTTAAGTAAATTAGTTACGAAAAAAGCCATCGTCCTATTTTCTTGTTGCAAATGGTCGATCGCTTGCGCAGCTTACGAATCGACAGGGCGGCGACAAGCCCCGTCTCACAGGAGAGGCCTCACCTAAAAGGGAGGGTCGCTCTTGACTGCTTCACAAGGCGTTTGGCTGATTCCGTTGCTCGCGCTGTTATGCGCCGGACTGATCGCGGGTTTTGCCGCCGGCATTTTTGGTATTGGTGGGGGGTTCATCGTCGTTCCGGCGCTGATGCTGGTCCTGCCGTTATTGGGCGGCGACAAGCATCAATATGCGCACGTTGCGATCGGCACGTCAGCCGCGACGATCATTCTCACATCGCTCAGATCCTTGCGATCGCATGCCAAGCGCGGCGCAGTCGAATTCGAGATTCTGCGCGCCTGGGCGCCATGGCTGATCTTCGGCGATGCCGTCGGGGTCGTCCTTGCCAGCCATGTCGATGGGCATGTCCTGCTGATGATCTTCGCCATCGGCGTGCTGCTGATGTCGCTCAACTTTCTGGTGCCGCGCTTCAGCGATCACGTCATCTCGGATTCGATGCCTGGCCTGGCGCCGCGCGTCGCGATTGCCGGCGGGCTCGGCACCTTTTCCTCGCTGCTCGGGATTGGCGGCGGCACGATCGCGATCATGGTGATGACGCTGCATGGCCGCTCGATCCATCGCGCGATCGCGACCGCGTCGGGCATTGGCGCGCTGATCGCGATCCCCAGTGCGATCGGCTTCGCGATCATCGGCTTTCGCGAGCATGGCCTGCCCTGGGGATCGCTCGGCTATGTCAACCTGCCGGCGACGGTGGTGATCGCCTCGATGTCGGTGCTGACGGCGCCGCTTGGCGTGGCCGCGGCGCACAGCCTGCCGGCCGGACCGCTCAAGCGCGTATTCGGCCTCTATCTCATCTTCATTTCGATCGTGATGCTGAGGAACGCGATAAAATTCTGACAACGGCGACTGGTCGATGGGACCGACCAACGCGAACAGGGAGACAGACAAGATGATCGACAAAGAAACCGTCATCGACACCGTTCTGAACGAGGAATCGGCCGATGACCTGCTCAGCCGCGGTTATGCCCGCCGCGACCTCGGCCGCATCGCCGCGATCTTTGGCGTCGGTGCGCTGGCGGCGGCGAGCGGCCGGCCCGCCTGGGCATCGGCCGGCGTGCCCGATCCTGCCCCTTCCGCCAAGACGCGGATCGGCGCCAACGAATGCTGGACCGGGCCGCTCGCCCCCGGCCAGGCAGCAGCGGCGAAGATGATCGCGCAAGGCAATCGCTATTCCCCGCACGCCGAGCGCAACGATTTCATCAAGGCAGTAATGTCGGTCGAAGGCGTGCCGTTCGACCATGTCGCCCCTTGGCCCGGATCGAGCGATCCGCTGTCGCGCGCGGTGGTGACCTATTGCTCGCCGACCAAGGGTCTGGTCACCGCCGATCCGACCTTCGAGCTCGCCGGGCGCACCGCGGCGTGGCTCGGCGCACCGGTCAAGGCGGTGCCGCTGACCCCCGATTTCCGCCACGACGTGAAGGCGATGCTGGCCGCGGACCCCAATGCCGGGCTTTATTATATCTGCACGCCCAACAACCCGACCGGGACGATCACGCCGCTCGCCGATATCGAATGGCTGATCCAGAACAAGCCGGCCGGATCGATGGTGTTGATCGACGAGGCCTATACGCATTTCGCCGGCGTGCCGGTGGCGTCACCCTTCGCGGTCAAATATCCCGACGTCATCGTCATGCGGACCTTTTCGAAGATCTTCGGCATGGCCGGAATGCGGATGGGCTATATCATGACCCAGCCGGCCAATATCACCAAGATGATGCGCTATGACGGCGGCATGCAGTCGGGCGCATTGCCGCTCCCCTCTCTGGTCTGCGCGACCGCCAGCCTCACCGCCGCGCCGCTGATCGCGCAACGCCGCGCCCAGATGCAGGCGGCGCGCGCCTTCGCCGTCGATCATGTCAAGAAACGCGGGTTGAAGGTCATCCCGACCGAGGCGAACATGTTCATGATCGACTGGAAGACCAAGCCGGCCAAGGACATGCAGGCCGCGTTCAGGACGCAGAGCGTGGAGATCGGCCGATCCTGGCCGATCTGGCCCAGCGTGTCGCGCGTCACCGTCGGATCGATGGCCGAGATGGCCGCTTTCTGCACCGCGCTGGACAAGGTCTGGACCGCCTGACGATGCGGCTCACGCCGTTCCTTACACTGTTTACACGACTGGGCAGCGGCTCCCCCGCGTCCAACGCGGCCGCGCGCCCAGTCGCATTTTCCATATCCACCGCTGCCGCGCCCCGGTGGGCCAGGCGGCCAATCCGTTCGCGTCGCGGCGATCCAGGACAAGCAACGTCCGCCGGAGCTTCACGAACGGCACTGAGCGGGAGGGGTGTCTGAAGGCTTTCTGTTGAAAGGGGCCTTCAATGAAAAGATCGGTATCTATTACGGCACTGGCACTCGGCATCTTGTGGGCGGCCGGGGCACAGGCCAGAACAGCTGACACTCCGGCCGACAAGACGGCGGATGTGACGGCTGACAAGGCGGCAACCGCGCCGTCCGCGGACGCACCTGGCGATCCCCAGGCAGCCACGCTCCCCGCGGCGACAGCGGTGAGTGGCCAAGCCAGCGACGAGATCATCGTCACCGGCACCCGCGTCGTCGGCACTACGGCGGCGGAAAGCTCCGCGCCGATCAAGGTCCTGGACGCGGCGACGCTGAGCCGCGTCGGTCAGCCCAATCTCAACCAGGTGCTGACCCAGCTCGTCCCCTCGTTCAACGCCCAGGCGTTCGGCGGCGACACCGCGAATCTGACGCTGTCGGCGCGGCTTCGCGGCCTCAGCCCCAATCACACATTGGTACTGGTCAACGGCAAGCGGCGGCATGGCACCGCCAACCTCGCCGTCCTCGGCGGCCCCTATCAGGGCGCGGCGGCGGCCGATCTCGACCTCATCACCCCCGCCTCGGTCAAGCGCATCGAAGTGCTCGAACAGGGCGCCGCCGCGCAATACGGCTCGGACGCGATCGCCGGCGTCATCAACATCATCCTGAAGGACGATACCAGCGGCGGCGAAGCGATCGCCACTGGCGGTTCCTATTACGATACCGGCGGCGAGACCTGGGCCGGCAGTTTCACCATGGGCACCAAGATCGGCGAGAACGGGTTCCTCGACCTCACTTTCTTCCACCGCTTCCACGCGTTCAGCCAGGTCGGCGGCCTGGATCGCCGCGTGACCGACTCCAACGGCGTGCTGCGCACCAACCTCTCGGCGGCGCAACAGGCTCTCTACGCCGGGATTCCCGGCTTTCCCTATGTCAACCGGATCAACGGCGATGCGCGTTCGCACCTGACCAATTTGCAGTACAATGCCGGCTACGATTTCGGCGACGTCCAGGTCTACAGCTTCGGCAGCTATTCGAAGCGCATTGCGTCGGCGTATGAGAATCTGCGCGTGCCCGACCGCATCATCGCCTCGCCGGTGCTCGGCGTCGGCGGAACGCTCGGCGCGCCGGGCTCGATCGTCTACGATCCCGATGGCGACACCCCGCCCAACGGCTTCAACCCGCGCGAGGGCATTCGCGAGGACGATTATTCGGTGACCGGTGGCATCAAGGGCGACCTGAACGGCTTCCGATGGGATCTCAGCGCGACCTACGGGCAGGACAAGAACCTGATCTACACGCTCGATTCGGCCAACCGCTCGCTGTTCATCGACACGCATTTCACGCCCACCGATTTCTATGACGGGCTGTTCAAGGCGACCGAATGGACGATCAACGCGGATTTCTCGAAGGAAGTCGATCTCGGCCTCGCCCATCCGCTCAACATCGCGTTCGGCGGCGAATATCGGCGCAATATCTATGAGATCGGATCGGGCGATCCGGGTTCGATCTACAAGGAAGGCGGACAATCCTATCCCGGCTTCCGGCCGTCGGACGCGGGCAAGCATAGCCGGCACAATTGGGCCGGCTATCTCGATCTGTCGGCCGAGCCGGTCGATGGGCTGAAGCTCGATGCCGCGCTGCGCTACGAGGATTATTCGGACTTCGGCTCGACCTGGACCTGGAAAGCGACCGGCCGCTACGATTTCAGCCCGGCGGTGGCGATCCGCGGCACGGTCTCGACCGGCTTCCGCGCGCCGACTTTGGCCGAAAGCTATTATTCGGCGACCAACGTTTCGCCGACCTCGGCCTTCGTCCAGCTTCCGGCCAACTCGGCCGCGGCCAAATTGCTCGGCTTCAGCAACCTCGGTCCGGAAAAGTCGACCAACTATAGCGCCGGCTTCGTGTTCAGGCCGGCATCGCGGCTGGTGATCACGCTCGATGCCTATCAAGTGAAGATCCGCAACCGCATTCTCGGCACCGGATCGATCTTCGGCAGCGGCGGCGCGATCAACTTCCCGGTGGTGACGCAGGCGATCGTCGCCAACGGCAACGTGCTCGACCCGACGGTCAGCCAGACCGGCATCAACATCTTCACCAACGGCGCGGACACGCGGACGCGCGGCGTCGATGTCGTGCTGACCTATTTCAGCGACTTCGGCGATGCTGGCAAGGTCGATTGGACGATTTCGGGGACCTATAACGAGACCAAGGCGACACGGATCGGGCTCGCCCCGACCCAGCTCACGCCCCCCGGCGGCACGACGCCGATCGCCTTGTTCGACAAATCGGCGATCTCCAATCTGGAAACCGCATCGCCCAAGGTGAAGATCGTCGGCTCGGCCGCCTACAAGCTCGGCGCCTTCTCCTCGACCTTGCGCGGCACCCTGTTCGGCAAGAGCTCGTCCTATGCCTCGCCCGATGGCGGCACCTATTACAAACAGGACATCGGCACCGCGTTTATCGTCGATCTCGACGCCAGCTATACGATCGCCCACACGGTCACGCTGACGATCGGCGCCAACAATCTGTTCAACAAGAAGCCGCCGACGGTCGCTTTGGTCCCCGGCACGACCAACTTCACCCTGGTGAACGGCGGCAACGTCATCGACTCGCCGCTGACCTTCTCGCCCTACGGGATCAACGGCGGCTATTATTACGGCAAGATCTCTGTGAAGTTCTGACGCGAAGACGAGCCGTCCGGGGCACCGGGCGGCTCGTCGAGTTTGGCGGCGCAGCTGCCAGTCCCTCAATTGGACAGGGCAATCGCATATGGAGCGGGAAGGTATAATCGACGGCCCGAACCGTCATGCCGGCCTCGTGCCGGCATCCACCAGGCCTCTTGACGCGAAGCTTGAGCATCGAGCCCTCAGCCTGCCTCCCGGTGGACCCCGGCACAAGGCCGGGGTGACGTAGGGAAAATGGCCTGAAGCTCTTCAAGCGCGGTATTTTCTGGCCAGTTATGGCAATGGGACGAAGCGAAGACCGCTCCCCTCCTGACCAAATACCCCATATATGCGATTGCCCTGCCCAATTGGGCAACAGAGTCGCAATTCAGCCCCGCCGACCTATCTCCAGGCCATGGAGATCACCGAAGACGACATCGCCAAACTCGTTCCCGCTTTCTATGCGCGCGTCCGGGAGGATGCAGTGCTCGGCCCGATCTTCAACGGCGCGATCGAGGACTGGCCGCGTCACCTCGCCAAGCTCCAGGCGTTCTGGTCGTCGGTGCTGCTGACCAGCGGCCGCTACAAGGGCCAGCCCATGGTCGCCCATGTCCGCCATGAGCCGCATATGACCGCAGACAATTTCGCGCGCTGGCTCGCTTTGTGGCGCCAGACGAGCACCGAGGTGCTCGCGCCCGAGGCGGCCGCTGCGTTCCAGGAAAAGGCGGACCGCATCGCCGAAAGCCTGCAATTGGGCGTCCAGTTCTACCGGGACCGAAACGCCGCGTGATCGCTGCGCTTTAGGAACAGGATCGCTGCGGAAATGGCGAAGTAGAAGGCGCCGAACGCCGCGTAGGGCGCGACATCGGCGACGGTCAGGCTCGCGGTCGCATCGGTCGCTTTCTTCACGAACACTGCGCCGGCCAAGGCGGATTGCCCGCCGCTCAGGATCATCGGCCATTGTGCGCCGGAGGTGCGCCAGCGACGAACGGCAGTGGTCAATTGCAGAATACCGGCAAGCCCGGCCCAAATGCCGATGATGGCGATCACGACGTGGAAATCACGAGTAGCCGCGACCGCGAGCGCGACGATCGCGCTCACGATGACATTCAGCATCTGGGTAGGATTGGCGCGAAGGCCGCCATTGCCCTTCGCATCGACATAATTGGCGAGGCTGTCCCATGCGGGATAGGCGATGATCAGCCCGATACCGAGCGGCGGATGCGCCTTGCCAATGGTAAGCGCCAGCGCGACCCATAAGGTCGATACGAGAGCTCGGAGGGCATAATAGCCCGCGAGCCCGTTGCGGTTCGAGGTCGAGATATCGGCAGTCGTGGTCATGACAGGTTTCTTTCATGCGGATGGTGATGGAGAATGGGCACACGGCCGGCTCCGGAGCCTCACAGCTCCGATGGTTGTGTTCGGCGCCTGGCGAAGCGGGTCGCCTAGGGAATTGAAGGGCTCGAGGCGGAGGTGAAGCTGGTGGAGCGCGAGAGAGCATCCCAGGCGGCGATTTCGGCCTTCATCTGGTCGAGCTTCCGTTCGACCAGCCCCAGCGCATCTTCGCCCAGGAACAGCCGCACCGGCGGGTTCGGCGCTTCGGTCAAGGCAAGCAGCGCTTGCGCCGCCTTGGCCGGATCGCCCGGCTGATTGCCGCTCTTGGCGTGTCGTGCGGCGCGGATTGGATCCATGACGGCGTCATAGTCCGCGATGCTGCGGGGGGTGCGATCCATCGACCGTCCGGCCCAGTCGGTGCGGAATTGACCGGGAGCGAGCGCCGTCACCCGGATCCCGAAATCCGCCACTTCCTTGCCCAGCGCTTCGGAAATGCCTTCAAGCGCGAACTTGCTGCCGCAATAGAAGCTGATGCCGGGCATGGTGATGAAGCCGCCCATCGACGTGACGTTGACGATATGGCCGCGACGCCGCGCGCGCATGCCGGGCAGCACCGCCTTCATCATCGCGACCGGACCAAACACATTGGCCGCGAACTGACGCTGGAGGTCGTCCATCGAGGATTCCTCCAATACCCCTTCGTGACCATAGCCGGCATTGTTCACCAACACGTCGATCGGACCGACCGTCCGCTCGGCAAAGGTCACCGCCGCCGGAATCGCGTCCAAGCTGGTCACGTCGAGCACGAGCGGATGCGCGCGACCGGGCGCAAGCGCGGCAAAGGCTTCGGCGTCGCTGTCCCGCCGCACGGTGCCGATCACGCGATGCCCCGCGTCGAGCGCGCCCACGGCGAAGGCACGCCCGAGACCCGAGCTGACGCCGGTGATGAGGAAAGTCTTGGGCAAGGCAGCCGCCATGGTCTAACTCCGGGCTGAGTTGATAACTATATCATGATATAGATAGTGAGATGGCACGCGACAAGCCCCAACCTTCTTTGACCGCCACCAGGGGGGAGCCGCTGCGTCAGCGCGTGATCGATGCGGCGGAGCGCTTGCTGCGCGAGGGCAAGGCCGAGTTCTCGATGCGCGACCTGGCGGCCGAGGCGGGAGTCAGCTTCGCGACGCCGTTCAACCAGTTCGGGAGCAAGGCGGCGATCATGCACGCCCTGGCGGAACGGCGCATCGACACGATGGCGAAGCGCTTCGCCGAACAGCCACCGCTCCCCTACGCAGCCGACCGCGTGTTGCTCGCTATCGGCATCGCGGCAGCGGGAATGCTGGAGGAGCCGAGGATCAATCGGGCAGTGATGGGGTGGATCGGTACGGCCGGCCCCGTCCCCGGCAAGGCCCTGGCCCATTCCACGGCCTTGTGGCGGCTGGCGCTGGGCGACGGCGAGGGCTTGATCGCAAGCCGACAGGAAGAGGCGCTACGCTGTTTGCCGCGGCAACTCGCATTCGCCTTTCGCGGCGTGCTGTCCTTCTGGACGTCCGGCGAACTTGCCGACGAAGCGCTCGCCTCGGAGGCGCGACAGGTCGCGAGCGCCTTGTTGCTCGGTTTTACCGAACGGCCGCTATCGGGTGGCCACGACTCCTGAACCGCGGATCGGGCAGGTCCCAAACCACGGAGGCCGCGCCGGGCGATCGAGGCGTCCCGGTGCTCGTATAACGCTCCGGTCGGAGCGGCGCTTTCCGGCCGCTCCGGGCGTGCTGTCCGCGGAAGCGCTCAGTCCGCCGCGTCGAAGAAGAAATAATGTTCGATGACTTTCCCGTCCGCAATCCGCGCAACGTCGGCGCCGCTGACGATGACCTGATCGCCGGGACCGCCCGTCCACTGTGCGGTGGCGATGCCATGATGGCCATGGCCACCCGGCAACACCTTGAAGCTGAAGCCCGGAGGCATGTCGGCAAGGACGCCCTTCACCACGTCTGAGATTGCCTGATGGCCCGTCACCGCGCGCGCCGGCTCGAAGATCTGCGCGTCGCGATGATACAGATCCTCGATCGCCGCGAGCCTCTTCGCGTCGTCATGTTCGCTCCAGACGCGTTCGATCGTGGCATGGAGGATTTCAAGTTCAGGCGATTCCGACATGTCGATCCCCATTCGCTACCAATGCTGACGCACGCCCGCGCAGCCTCAAAGTCACTGTGAGGTACGCGACCCGCCATCGCCGCTCAAGTCGACGCGGGGCGTTACGGCGAGGGCGTGGCCGGCGCTCTGATGGCGGTTGATACGGGAGGTCCCGGCGCCGATCGAGCCCTGACCGTTCTACCGGAAGCGCAACATATACTTGCGAATCACAAACCAGCGCCGATGCCTCCTAGGGCACCAACAGTTTTACGAGTTTGCCTAGCGCGATTACGCCAGCAAATTCGGCGGGGGCCGCCAATGCTAGAATTCCCAGCGTCGGCCCTATAATTAGCAAGACCGATAGGATCGTGCCCAGCGTGCCGCCGGTCGCCTTATCGAAGGTCTTCCAGAGATTTTCGTTAATGCCCGCGAGCCGCGACTGGATAAACTTAGCATAGGCGCGCCAGATATTGCTAATCGCACGGCGCAGCCCGAACTCTGCTATGACATCGTCGCCATCCTGCGCGTTGATCCGTGCAGCCGACAGGGCAACCTTTACTTCAGGATCGACATCATGGTCGGGCTGTGTCTCAATGAGCTTCGCCAGGTCTATTAGGGCGGCGCGACCCTCGGGGTTGAGGCGACCCGCGCTTTGCGCCTCGGCAACGAAGACACGATAACTCGGAAACATCCAGGCGAGGTCGCCAGCATCGGATATGAAGCTCTCAAGGTCGGCCGCTGTCGGCTCGGCCAGTTGGTCGCGGATGGCAGACAACATCGTGCGCAGCCCCTGGATCTGGACCCCGAGCTCCAATCCGCGCGTTTCATCCATCGGCGCCGCGAGCGAACGCTCGGTCGTTTCGAGACGTACGGTGAAGGGCGTGCCGAGATTAGTGCCGTTCAACGACTGGCAAAGCCGAACCGCAGTGCCGTGGTGAAGGCGCCGCAAGGCCTCGGTGCCGGCATCGCTAGTCTTGCTTCTTGGCTTCCTGCGGCCGGCGCGACGCAATTGCGTGCCGACCAATTCAACCTCGAGAGGGGCGGCTAATGGCCGCACATCAACATCTGCCAACGCCTTGGCGGCGCGCTGCAAATCCACGGGAGCGCTAGATACTCCAGAGCTATCACGCCCAAGTGGTGCGGGTGGCGGGCTACCAGACGGCACCCCTGATTTTTCGTTGAAAAACAATGCCTGGCTTATCGCCGCCCTCACAGTCGAACGTTGGAAGGGCTTGGTAATAAGAAAAGCTGGTTCGGGGCGAGCCGCGGTGAGCAAGCGCTCGGGATACGCTGTGATGAATATAACCGGCACATCGAGAAATTTGGTGATATCGAGAACGGCGTCGACCCCAGAGGTGTCATCGGCAAGTTGGATGTCGGCCAGTATCAAGCCCGGCCTCTGCGCGCGCGCGGCTGCAACCGCTTCCCGTCGATTGATCGCAATCCCGGCGACATCATGGCCCATGGAGCGCACGATGGTTTCGATATCCATCGCGATGATCGGTTCGTCCTCGATGATCAGCACTGAAGTGCGAGTCTGCTCGTCCAGATTGGCAAGCGCGTCGGCCACCAATTTGTCTACCTCCCGGCGCGTGACGCCTAAGAGATAAGCCGCATCCTCCGCACTGAAATCCTCTAAACCGGTTAGGAGCAGTGCTGTGCGCGCGCGTCGCTCGATCACAGAAAGACGACGGTTAGCAATCACCTCAGTACTGCTTTGATCTGCACCTGAAGTTGACGCGACATCCACCCCGACGTCGTCAATCATTTTCAGGAACATGTGATAAAGGCCGAGCCGTGGATCGACGTCGCGCGGAAAACTAGCGGGCTCTGCCACGATGCGGTCGAGGGTTTGCCTGACCATCCGATCACCCGCCTCTTGCGAGCCGAGCATGGCGCGCCCGAATCTGCGCAGAAAGGGAAGATTTGGCGAGAGCTGCGAACCGAGTGACATAGGTCAGGACAACATCAATGAGTGTGGTAAAACTGTCCAGCTCTGTGGCGGCGACACAGGCAGCATGCGCGGTGATAAGCTGCCTATCAACGTCATTTGGCTTTCAGCCAATCGTCAGAGATCGTCATCCTCGATTATCATTTCAGCCAGTCCGGCTTCCTCTGCCGCGGCTATGAATGCAGCGAGCGGAATAATCTCCAGATCGCGGAGCCGCCTGAGAAGCGTTGGGAAGTAATTTTCTTCGTTTACCTGAGGATTGGCACCTGCGCCCGCGACGACCGCGATCACATGATCTGCGTTAAGGTGGTCAAGGAGCGGCATGATCAGCCGTCGACGCCTCACCCGAGCGGCGTTGTAGCTAGTAGACGCGAGATATCTGGCAATCGCAGCATCAGCAACGAACCCAGGCAGGCCGTCAGTTTGGATGAGCGTCTCAAGCTGCGTCGTATCAAGTTGCCGGAGGCGCTCTTGAAGCGGAGCATGAAGGTCCGCGATGCCAGCGAGCCCAGGAATACAGTCCTCAAGATCTTCGTAGTCGGTAGCGGCGATAAAGGCGATAATCTTGTCACGCTCAACGGCCTCGAGGTGTGCCCATGCGGCGGGCCAAGCAGCCACAAATCCGACTGCCGTGGGCAGTTGTTCGTCATTCGCCGTCCTGACGACCTTTCGTGCCTGTACCGCCGACCTGGGCTCAGCGACTCCGCGGTGCAGATCAAGCGTTGCCGTGAGGGCAGTCAGCACTTGGGGGAGCTGATGTAAATCACCATCAATCGTTACGTAGCCAAAAACGAGCAGATCAACGAAGCCCTTCACAAGTGCTTCAGTGGCATGGGTTAGGCCCGCGCCAGCGAGTTGAATTCGCGCCCTCGCCACGTCCGTTGGAAAGTAGTCAGAAACGACCAAGGCGCGGAGCGTCGCCAAGACAGCTTTACCCTGAACGGGCGGCTGGCTCAGCACGTGCGTGATCGCGTTTCTTAGGTGGAGGCGGGCTAGCTCCGCAGTCGGCTTGAACGCCTCTCCCGTCCTGTTGAAGGACGGGTGGGCGCTCCTATGTCTATCTTCACGCAGCCTCTCAAGATCAGACAGCTGAAGAGCGTCGAGGAGAGACAGATCCGTACTTACGCGTGTAAGCAAGTTGCGCTCAAACTCGAGCGCTTGCTTGGTCGCCGCTGCCGCTCCGGCGTGAATCTGCTCCTGGTAGTTCTCGAAAGTGACCATTAGCGCCGCAGCTGCGGGCTCCCCTGCGATGCCAAGTTCCCTGACTTTGTCGATGAGGTCAAACACGACCGCGATCCAACTCATTACGATTGCGGCGCGGAAGGCGCCCCCCCGGTAAGATGCCACGGCTTCGGAAACGTGCTCGCGCGCCTCGACTGTACGGCACCGAAGAATGAGCTCGTCTAGATCCGCCAACCGTTCCATTTACTATCCTCGCCAGTCGGTCTCTAAAGCGGACAGTCCGATTTCTACCAAATCGAGATTATGGTGACAGGTGCAAAAACATCAAAGTTAGGACTTAGGTCTTTATGCACCCGGCCCCGTAACTCACCACTCAAATAAGTGTACGCCAATTAGCCCTTTCGGACCTTTCATCTCCGTCGCGCGCGCAGCTGCGACGCGATAACCAGGACGAACCAAATACCTGCGCACACACAGAAAATCGTCAGCAGCTTCCAATATTGCGCCGACACAGCCGCGGCGGGATCGTCGAGCCAATGGAGGAGGGCCACGTCTTTAACCGAGGTCAGATGATAAGCCTGTTCGGCGCGTGCGATCGCTTTGCGGATATCCTCGTCCGACGATGACACGACGCGCACGCCGGCGCGAGAAGGACGGGACCAGTCGGAACGGGGCATGTCGGAATTCGGGCCGCTGGTGACCGCCCAGGCCGTGATCGGCCGATCCGATGTCCAGCCGTCTCCGACGATCGGCGCGATGCCTAGTCTGTAGAGTTCGTGGTTGATGCCCTTGGAACCGCCATAAACCGGCAGATCCCAGTCGGCCTGGGTCAATACTCGCCCGTCGGTAAAATAGAAAATAGTGGCTGCCGGATAGTCGGCCGCCTGATCCACGCGGATGCCGCGAACCGTCGAACCGAGCAGGGGTGTCTCGATGGAGGTCGCGCCAATCCCTGCGATCGCGCATAACACCAGTCCGCTGAACGCCAGAAAAAAGTTGTCCCGCAACAGCAGCAGAAAACCCAATCCGGCGATCACCGACACGATCATCGCCGGCATCCAACCGCCCGCATTTGTCAGGATGGCGCTCGTCGCGATGGTGACAGCGAACAGCGGAACCGCGATGATGACCGGGCGCAGGTTTGCGAAGCCTATTCGACTTTGATGGCTGGTCGAAGTGGAGGCGCGTGGCATGGTGCCGGATAGACTAGCAGCCCTGGCCCCGTCCGAAAGACAGCTTTCGCGTTTTACATGCCGGCCCCGAATGCCATAATCGGGATGCATGGCAGTCGCCCGACGGTGCGCCAGTCGCCGCTGCCCCGATTGACTTCCCCGCAAATCCCCGTATAGGCGCGCCCTCGCAGGCGGGCTTTGGCCCTCCCCTGCGTTACCGTCCGAGACAGCAGGTGCGGGTTTCCCGCTTAATGTCCTGCCTAGACGGGGAATGGAATTTTGCCCGCTCGCGGTTCGCCGTGTCGGGACTGCCGCTCTCCATGAAGACAGCGGCCGGCGCCATGCCCCATCGACGGAGAATTGGCCATGCGGGTCCGCCCGCAGGGTCGCTTTGAACCGGGCCGTTCGCCGTCAGGCGTGCGGTCCAAAACGTGGAGAATGGCATGGATCGTGGTCAAAAGGCCGCAGCCGTCGCCGAGCTCAAGCAGACCTTCTCCGAGGTCGGCGTGGTGGTCGTCACCCGCAACCTCGGCCTGACCGTCGCCCAGTCGACGCAGCTCAGGACGAAGATGCGTGAGGCCGGTGCCAGCTATAAGGTCTCGAAGAACAAGCTTGCCAAGATCGCGCTGGATGGCACCGACTATCTCTCGCTGGGCGATATGCTCACGGGTCCGGTCGGTCTCGCCACTTCCATCGACCCGGTCGCCGCCGCCAAGGTGGTGGTCGACTTCGCCAAGACGACCGACAAGATCGAGATCGTTGGTGGCGCGATGGGCGCGACGGCTCTCAACGTCGAAGGCGTGAAGGCTCTGGCCACATTGCCGTCGCTGGATGAACTGCGTGCGAAGATCGTCGGCCTGGTCCAGGCTCCGGCGCAAAAGCTCGCCAGCATCACCCAGGCGCCGGCCGGCCAGCTGGCTCGCGTGTTTGGCGCCTATGGGGCCAAGGAAGCCGCTTGACGACTTTGGTCGTCACCCCGGCGCAGGCCGGGGTCGCCGGCCGCAAACGTACACTTGTTGATAACGGCCCCGGCCTCCGCCGGGGCGACGTAAATTTGGAGAATATACATGGCAGACCTGAACGCGCTGGTTGACCAGCTGAGCGAACTGACCGTCCTCGAGGCCGCTGAGCTCTCGAAGCTGCTCGAAGAGAAGTGGGGCGTTTCCGCCGCCGCCGCGGTTGCGGTTGCTCCGGCCGCCGGTGGCGCCGGTGGCGGCGCTCCGGCCGAAGAGGCCAAGACCGAATTCGACGTCATCCTGACCGGCGACGGTGGCAAGAAGATCAACGTCATCAAGGAGGTCCGCGCGATCACCGGTCTCGGCCTGACCGAGGCGAAGACGCTGGTCGAGTCGGCTCCGAAGGCCGTCAAGGAAGGCGTGAGCAAGGACGAGGCCGAGAAGGTCAAGAAGCAGCTTGAAGAAGCCGGCGCGACCGTCGAGCTGAAGTAAGCCGCAGGCGGCAAGTCGGGCCATTCTGGCCCGCATGCCGCCAAGGCCGGCCGGCGTGGCTAAAAGCCACGTCCGACGTCATGGGATTTACTCCCATGACGGCCAGCAGAAAAGAAAGGGCGGTCCCAGCGATGGGGCCGCCCTTTTCTTATTGCGCGGTTCGTATCGTCAGGGGCGGCGGCGCCTTGGACGGCACGTTCTGCGCCCTTCCGAAGTCGATGAGTATCGCGGGCAGGATCGTCACCACGAACAGCCCGATCCCAACCCAAGTCGATCGTTGATCACCGCTCATTGCCGCCACCGCGGCGGTTGCGCACGTAGCGATGCACAGCAACAGCATCACGACCACAATCATCCAGGTTTGCGCGTCAAGATAGGCTGCGCCGGAACCGTACAAGCTCACGATTCCGCCGAGAATGAAGATCACCATCGCGAAGATCGCGGGGACCAGAGAAACGAGCGCGATTGCAACCATCAGCAGGCGCAACGCGATGCCGGTTTTCGGCGTACCAACCGTGTCCAACTCGTCCGTCATCCGATCGCATAATTGCGCCATCGTCAGACGCGCGGCAAGCGCGACCACGTAGCGCGCCATCGCAAGGGCTATCGAAACTGGTTGCCCGCCTTATCCGGAGATGCGCTTTATCACTCGGTGAGCTAGGACTCCACTCGGACGCTCGGAGAGGCGTTCACCCAGGAGCCCGACCATGATCAAGATGAGCGTCTATTATCCGGCCGATGGCGGCTCGAAGTTCGATCACGATTATTACCGCACTCACCACATGCCGCTGATCCAGGAACGGCTCGGCGATGCCTGCCTGCGCTACGAGATCGAAAAGGGCCTTGCCGGTGGCGAACCTGGAAGCGCGCCCAAGTTCGTCGCGGCATGCCACATCTACTCGCCGACCCTGGTGGCATTCCAGCAGGCGTTCGGTCCCCACCGCGCGGAGATCGTCGCGGACGTCGCCAATTATACGGACATCGCGCCCATCGTGCAGCTCAGCGAAGTCGTTGCCGAGTAGCGAGCTTCGGCGCGTCAGGCGCAGCCGTTGACCTTTGCCCCAGCCCGCGGAGCCACCCGGATGCCCAGCCTGCTCGTGAACATCGACGTCCCGGATATCGACCGTGGCGTGGCTTTCTATACCCAGGCGCTGGGCCTGCGCGTGGGCAGGCGGCTGGGCGCCGGATGCGTCGAATTACTCGGTGCCGAGGTGCCGGTCTACCTGCTGGAAAAGAGCGCGGGGACTCGCATCGGCCCGGCCGGCGGCGACACGCGGCGCTATGACAGGCATTGGTCGCCGGTCCATCTCGACATAGTCGTGGAGGGCCTGGAAAGCGCGATCATGCGGGCGATAGCGGCAGGCGCCGTCCAGGAAGCCGATATCATCGACGCGCCTTATGGCAGGTTGGCGATGTTCGCCGACCCCTTCGGCCACGGTTTCTGCCTGATCGAATTCAGCGCGCAGGGTTATGACGCCATCGCGGGATCCGACTAACGCATCAGAGCCCAGTTCGGATCGCCAAAGCTGGGCCCCGGCCTTCGCCGGGGAGGCGCTGATGATTACGCCCGAGCCGCCTGTCAGGCCACGCGGCGCTCAGCCACCTTCGGGTGCATGCGTGGTTCGCCGTCGAGGCGGAACGGGGCGAGCTTGGCCCCTTCCCCGCGGTTGATGCCGATCATGTGCGCTGCGGTGGCGGTGCCGGGGGCGCCGACATTCTCTCCCCAGCGATATTCGGCCTTCATCGCCAGCACCGGCACGAACCAGGGTTTGCCGTCGATCGTCATGACGTTGAGGTTGGCGCGCGGCAGCATCGCGGTGCCCGACAGCTCGACCTGGCCGCCCGCGTGGATCTCGAACGGCGCGACTACCGGCTGTTCGACCGGGCTGGTGAAGATCGTCTGCAGATCGGCGGCCTGGCGCGCGCTGGCGCTGGTCATATAGATGCCGAAGCGAACGTCGCGGGCATCGCCGCCGCCAGTATTGCGGATCACGATGCGATATTCGATCGCCGCGCTCATCGACGGATCGGTGCCGGCGCGCTGCGGGATCAGGACGATCTCGAGCTCGGGCTGCAATGCCTCGAGCGAGCGGGCGGGCGATTGCGGCGCGCGGACGGTGACCAGGCCGGCGGGGAGCGGCGGCGCGGGCGGCTGCGGCTGCGCCTGGAGCCCTTCGGCGATGCGCCGCAGCGGGACGGTGAGCAGGCCGGACGGCGCCGCGGGCGCAGGCTCCGGGATCGGCGCCGGAGCTGGGGCCGGGACCGGCGCGCGGGCAATTGGTGGACGCGGCGGCGCGACGGGCGGCGCCACAGGTGCGGCGACCTCTTCCTCGTAATACTCCTCCTCGCGGCGACGGCGGCCGAACAGGAACCAGCCACCGGCGAGCAAGGCCAGGACCGCCACGCCGATCGCGATCAGCGTGCTGGAAGACCAACCGCCTGAAGGCTGCTCGGCGGGTGCCGCGGCGGTAGCGGTCGGTACCGGGCTGGGCACCGGCTCGGGCGTCGCGGTGGCGGTGGGGGCCGGCGCTCCAGTGGCGGCGGGCGGCGTTGCGGTGGTCGGCGCGGGCGCTGGTTGCGGCGCGGCCGTGCCGGCACGCGGCGTCGTGCGCGGGGTCGGGGTGGCCGTCGGCGCCGTGCTGCTGGGCCGCGTGGTCGTGACCGGCGGCGGCGTCACGGCCGCGCTGGGCGTCGGCGCAGGCGTGGGCGCGAAGGTCGGGATCGGCGTCGGCCGGCTGAACGGCGCGACGATCGGTCCCGATGGCGGCGGCGTCGGGGTCGGCTTGGGCTTGGGCGGAAGGCTGAAGCCGCCGAGATCAGGGATGGATTGCGGCGCGCTGTCCGTCGATTGCGCAGCCGCGACCCCCGGCAGCACCGCCACCCCCGCGAGCAACATGCTCGCGCGCTTCAATAGAGCGTGACGACGTGGGTTTGCCCCGCCGTGACGGAGCGGATTTTGGCGCAGGGCGAGGAACGAGGAGGGAGCGATGCATAATGCATCGTAACCGACGAGAGACGCTGCCATGCGCCAAAATCCGCCCGCCGCTTTGCGGTTGCCCGGGCGCGCCCGCTGATCTGCGTCGCGGTCCTTGCGCGTAGCGCCGCTACGCGCTGCACACCGCTCCTTGCCAGCGAACACGCCCGGGCAATCACGACGGGGCAAACCCACGTCGTCACGCTCAAGTCCAAAACCCCTCATCGACCCCACGTACTACACAACCTAGCTGAACCTGCGCCGAACACCGGCGATCGGTCCCCCTAGCGCATCAGTTGCGGCGGGGCGAGCGGCACGACCGGCAGCCACACCGCGCTCGGCGTCTTTCCGCCACGCATGATCGTCACCGTCGCCTTCTGATAGTCCGACTTCTTCGCATAGAAGATGTTGGGGACGTATTTCTGCGGGTTGCGATCGTAGAGCGGGAACAAGGTCGATTGCACCTGGATCATGATGCGGTGGCCGGGCTGGAACACATGGTTCACGGCCGGCAGGCGGAACTTGTATTCCTGCACCTTGCCGGCCGGGATCGGCGACGGATTGGCGAAGCTGTCGCGATAGCGGCCGCGGAAAATGTCGAGGCTGATCGCCAGCTGATAGCCGCCCATCTTGGGATCGGTGGCATTCTCGGTCGGGAAGACGTCGATCACCTTGACCACGAAATCGCCGTCGGTGCCGGTCGTCTTGGCGAACAGGTCGGCCATCGGCACGCCCGACACGCGCACCGGCTGATCGAGCACCGGGCTCTCATAGCTCAGCACGTCGGGCCGGCCGTCATAGGAGCGCTGGTCCTGAACCAGCCAATCGCCCCAGCGGCCATCGTTGAAATTGACCGGGCGCGGCAGATGCGGGACCGGCTTGGCCGGATCGGAGACGTAGCTGTCGCCACCCTCCCCCGCCTTGTCGAAGCCGAGGCCGTCGTTGCCCTGCATGTAGATCGGCTTGAGCGGCGCCGGGCAGCCCTTTTCGCACGCGACCGGCCAGGCGTTGAAGCGGTCCCAATGGTTCTCCGCGGTATTGTAGATCGTCGCCGCCGGCACGCTGACCGCGGGGCCGTCCTTCAGATACTGGTTGAACAAGGGCAGGATCATGTCCTCGCGATATTGCGCGGCCGTATCGCCGTTCCACTTGAACGGGCCGAGTTCGGAACCGACGCGGTTGATCTGGCTGTGCCGCCACGGCCCCATCACGATGAAATTGTTGCCGGCCTTGCCCGCCTTCACCAGCGCCTCATAGCTGTGGATCGCGCCCCACATATCCTCCTGGTCCCACAGACCCTGTTCCCAGATGGTGGGAACGTCGGACGGGTTCTTGGTGAGCAATGTGTCGAGCGCCTGGTCCGACCAGAATTCGTCATAGGCCGGGTGCATCGACATGCGATTCCAATAGGGCAGTTGATCGTAACCCGATTTCTTTGCCCAATCGCCCGCCGAGCCGACCTCGCGGAAATTGTCGTAATCGTCGTACCCGCCGGTCGGCGGCGCCTTGCCTTCGCCGCGATAGCCGGTCTGCGCGCCGAGCCAGGCGATATTGGCGAGGCGGAACGCGCCGTAATGGAACCAGTCGTCACCCATCCAGCCGTCGACCATCGGGCTCTGCGGCGCCGCGACCTTGAGCGCGGGGTGCGGATGGAGCAGCGCCATCACCACGGTGAAGCCTTCGTAGGACGACCCGATCATCCCGACCTTGCCATTGGATTCGGGCAGGTTCGCCTTGTTCACCAGCCAGTCGATCGTGTCATAGGCGTCGGTCGTATGGTCGACCTTGGTGTCGTTGAGCGGCCCGACCACCGGGCGCGTCACGACATAGCCGCCTTCGGACCCGTATTTGCCGCGAATGTCCTGATAGACGCGGATATAGCCGTTCTTGACGAAGATCTCGTCGGCCAGCGGCAAGGTCGCCAGCATCGACGCGCTGTCGGAGCGCTTCGCCCTGCCCTTTGCGTTATACGGCGTGCGGGTCAGCACGATCGGCGCGTTGGTCGCGCCCTTGGGAATGACGATGACGGTGTAGAGCTTGGTCCCGTCGCGCATCGGCACCATGACCTCGCGCTTGATGTAATCGGCATTGGCGGCGACCGGCGGCGTGAACTTGGCCGGGACATCGTCCCCCTTGGGCGGCCATATCGGCGCCTGCTGCGCGAGCGCGGGAGTGAATGCGAGAGCGACCAGAGGCAGCAACGCCAGCTTCTTCATCATGCGACCGAGTCTCCTTGGGAGGGTTGCAGCGTCCTAGGACGCTACGGCACTGGGACGCAATCGAATCCGTCGTGAATCCATCTCCGTCATGCCGGACTTGTGTGGGGTGACGGCTTTCGGCGTAGCGCGCAAAAACGCCCGCCCCGGAGGTCCGGGGCGGGCGTCGCCGTGCCTGAGGGAGCGTCAGGCGTGTTGCGGTTCGCCGCGCAGTTCAGCGCCGACATTTTCGTGCATCGACGAGCGGCTCAGTTCGAGCGGATCGAGGCCCGAACCGCCTTCTTCGGGCGTGACGCCGATCGTGAACGACGCCGAGGTGCGGCCTTCGCTGCCGTCTTCGAGCGTGTACCGAGCGTCGGCGACGATGATCGGACGGATCGTATCGGGCAAATTCTCGCCCATGTCCGACTTGAGCAACGCCAGCGTGGCGTCGATCCGCTTACCCTCACCGGGATTGATCGTGACCGGGTCGGTCGTCGCATCCGACGGCGGGCTCAGCAACAGGCGCTCCATCTCGGTCCCGTTGGGATCGCTCGACAGCAAGAAGGTCGAGATGCGCACGTCGCGGGCAGGAACGGTGCCGGAATTGCCCACGGTCAGCTCGATTTCGACCAGCGCTTCGTCGACATTGGTACCGGCGCGCACCGGACGCATCGCGAATTCGAGCCACGGGCGCTCGGCGATCGGCGCGGTGCCGGCGGTGAGCTCGGCCACTTCGTCGACCGGGGGCGTTGACATCTCGACCGCATCCGGCGCCGCGATGACTGGTTCCATCGCGGCGGTAGCGGCCCCGATGGGCGCCCCGCGGCGCAGATATTCGGGCTCCTTGCGCGGTTCGGCCTTGGCGACCGGTACCGGCGGGATCACCGGAGCGACGGCCACCGGCTCAGGCTGTGGTTCGACATAGCTGTCTTCGACATAGGCCGGCTCATAATCGTACTCGCGACGGCGGCCGCGCATGGCGAGCGCCGCGCCGAGAATGACCGCGAGCAGCGCGATACCGCCGGCGATCCATGCCCAGAACGGCACTTCGGTGGTGGTGGTGTCCGACTGGGTCGATGTCGTGTCGGCGGCAGGCGCCGCCGGTTCATTGGCCGGCGCGGCGGCGGGCGCCGGAGCCGGGGCCGCGGCGGTTGTATCCGCCGGCGGCGTTACCAGGGCCGGCGCGGGGGSGGCAGCTTGCGGTGCCGGGGCGGGCGCCGCCTCGGGAGCCGGTGCCGGAGCTGGTCGCGCCGCCGAGGCGGTGCGGGTATGCGTCACTGTCCGCGTGGTCCGCGTCGCGCTGCGGGTCGCCGTGGCGGCGCGCGGTGCCGGTTTGGCGGCGGGTTCTTCGGCCGCCGACGCAGCCGGCGGCGTGCCGTCGGGTACCGTGCGCACCACCGGTGGGATCGGCACCGTCGCGGTCGCCGGCGGCGTGACGATCACCGGTTGCGCGGGCGCGGTCTGCGGCGTCGTATCCTGCGCGAAGACGGGGGTTGAGACGAGCGCAGTGGCGACGAGGAGGGGCGCCAGTGCGCGGGCTTTGCGGGGGGCAAATTGCTGTTTCATGACGGTGTCACAATGAGTGGAACCCGCCCGTGGTTCCTCGTTTCGTCGCCGTCCGGCCGAGCGGTTTTTCGCGATGAGGCGAGCAACCCATTGAATCATCGTTATAAAGAAAGGACAATTTTGCACTTACTTTTTTCGGGCATACAGTCCCGAAATGACTATCGGCCTCATTCTGGGCGCCATCATGGCCTCCAGCGCCCCTGCCCCGCAGACCGTGTTCACTTGTCGCGCTGGCGGCAAGCGCATTGCCGTTACCCTGCACGGCGATCGCCTGATCTATAGTTTCGGTCCGCCCGGTCGGCCGGAGATCAGTCTCACGGGCAGCCCGAATGGCGGCGTCTTCTATCACCGCACGCTGTACAATCGCGGCGAGGATCAGACGCTGCGCTTCGTCGGCGGGCAGTGGAACTACATCCTGTTCAACCGCTGGCAGGCGCCGCAGCAATTGAGCGGGGAGCGGATCGAGCCCGAATATAATGTCTCGGGCGTGTTGGTGATGAAAGATGGGAAGCTGGTGCGGCGGATCGACTGCAATAAGGGCAGCGGAAACCTGACCGAATGGCCAATCTTCAAACAGCTCAAGCTGGATGAGGAGAATGTAACCCCCAACGATGCCTGAAGACTGGGCCTGAAGATAGGGCCTGAAGATTGGGCCTGAACATTGGTCCAGAAAAAATGCGCCAGGCGTTTGACACTCTCCAACACGCTACCTATATCGCGCTCCTCACCACAGCTTTCGGGAAATGACACGGCGTCGCGCACCGGGTCGATCGAATTGGAAGCTGTCGGTTCACACGACGCTAGAAGCTGCACCGTCCACGGCCGGAAACGGAAGTAGGATGGAGCGGCTTTTTTGCGTCGCGATGCGTGCCCGCCTCGGGGATCCGGGGCACGAATATCAAGCTGACGAGGCAAAAAACCCACATGGCGACCAAAGCGATCGAAGGCACCGCAAAGCGGCGCATCCGCAAGGTTTTCGGCAACATCCACGAAGTGGTGCAGATGCCGAACCTGATCGAGGTTCAGCGCGAATCCTACGAACAGTTCCTGCGCAGCGATCCATCGATCGGCTACGTGTCCGGCCTGGAAAAGACCCTGCGCTCGGTCTTCCCGATCCGCGACTTCGCCGGCACTGCCGAGCTCGACTTCGTCAATTACGAGCTCGAGCCGCCCAAGTTCGATACCGACGAATGCCGCCAGCGCGGCATCACCTATGCGGCGCCGATGCGCGTTACATTGCGCCTGATCGTGTTCGAGGTGGATCCCGATACGGAAGCCCGCTCGGTGCTCGATATCAAGGAGCAGGACGTCTACATGGGCGACATGCCGCTCATGACCGAGAACGGCACCTTCATCGTCAATGGCACCGAGCGCGTCATCGTCAGCCAGATGCACCGGTCGCCGGGCGTGCTGTTCGACCATGACCGCGGCAAGACCCATGCCTCGGGCAAATATCTGTTCGCGGCACGCGTGATCCCGTATCGCGGCTCGTGGCTCGATTTCGAGTTCGACGCCAAGGACATCGTCAACGTCCGTATCGACCGCAAGCGCAAGCTGCCGGTCACGGCTTTGCTCTATGCGCTCGGCCTGACGTCCGAGGACATCCTCAACTATTTCTACAACCGCGTGACCTTCGTCCGCGGTCCCAACGGCTGGCAGATTCCGTTCGCGCCCGAGAATTGGCGCGGCGCCAAGCCGATGTTCGACATCGTCGACGCCAAGTCGGGTGAGATCATCTTCCCGGCCGGCCAGAAGGTTTCCCCGCGCGCTGCCAACAAGGCGCAGAAGGACGGCCTCGAGACGCTGCTGATCCCGACCGAGGAAATCTACGGTCGCTATTCGGCTTACGACCTGATCAACGAGAAGACCGGCGAGATCTATATCGAGGCGGGCGACGAGTTCGGAATCGAGAATCTCGAAAAGCTCGACGCCGCCGGCATCGACCGCGTCGAACTGCTCGACATCGACCATGTGTCGACCGGGCCGTGGATCCGCAACACGCTCAAGGCCGACAAGGCCGAAGAGCGCGAGCAGGCGCTGTCGGACATCTATCGCGTGATGCGCCCCGGCGAACCGCCGACGCTCGAGACCGCGGAGTCGCTGTTCGCCGGCCTGTTCTTCGATCCCGAGCGCTACGATCTGTCGGCCGTCGGCCGCGTCAAGCTCAACATGCGCCTCGACCTCGACGCCGAGGACACGGTCACCACGCTTCGCACCGAGGACATCCTCGCGGTGGTCAAGACGCTGGTCGACCTCAAGGACGGCAAGGGCGAGATCGACGATATCGACAATCTCGGCAACCGCCGCGTGCGGTCGGTCGGCGAGCTGCTCGAGAACCAGTATCGCGTCGGGCTGTTGCGCATGGAGCGTGCGGTCAAGGAGCGGATGAGCTCGGTCGACGTGTCGACCGTCATGCCCAACGACCTGATCAACGCCAAGCCCGCGGTTGCCGCGGTGCGCGAGTTCTTCGGCTCGTCGCAGCTGTCGCAGTTCATGGACCAGACCAACCCGCTGTCCGAAGTGACGCACAAGCGTCGCGTCTCGGCGCTCGGGCCGGGCGGCCTCACCCGCGAGCGCGCGGGCTTCGAGGTCCGCGACGTCCATCCGACGCATTATGGCCGTATCTGCCCGATCGAAACGCCGGAAGGCCCGAACATCGGTCTGATCAACAGCCTGGCGTCGTTCAGCCGCGTCAACAAATACGGCTTCATCGAAACGCCGTACCGCAAGGTCATCGACAACAAGGTGACCACCGACGTCGTCTATCTGTCGGCGATGGAAGAGGCCAAGCACACGATCGCGCAGGCCAACGCCGAAACCGATGCCGACGGCAAGCTGACCGAGGAGCTGGTCTCCGCGCGTCAGGCCGGCGAATTCCTGATGGCGCTCCCTGAGAACATCACGCTGATGGACGTGAGCCCCAAGCAGCTCGTGTCGGTCGCGGCATCGCTCATTCCGTTCCTGGAAAACGACGACGCCAACCGCGCGCTGATGGGATCGAACATGCAGCGCCAGGCGGTGCCGCTGGTCCGTGCCGAGGCGCCGTTCGTCGGCACCGGCATGGAAGAGACGGTGGCGCGGGATTCGGGTGCGGCGATCGCCGCCAAGCGTGCGGGCATCGTCGACCAGGTCGACGCCACCCGTATCGTGATCCGGGCGACCGGTGAGGTCGAAGCCGGCAAGTCGGGCGTCGACATCTACACGCTGATGAAGTTCCAGCGCTCGAACCAGAATACCTGCATCAACCAGCGTCCGCTGGTGAAGGTGGGTGACGTGGTCAACACCGGCGACGTGATCGCCGACGGCCCGTCGACCGAGTTCGGCGAGCTGGCGCTCGGCCGCAACGCGCTCGTCGCGTTCATGCCGTGGAACGGCTATAACTACGAGGATTCGATCCTCATCAGCGAGCGTATCGTCAAGGACGACGTCTTCACCTCGATCCATATCGAGGAATTCGAAGTCATGGCGCGCGACACCAAGCTCGGGCCGGAAGACATCACCCGCGACATCCCGAACGTCGGTGAGGAAGCGCTGCGCAACCTCGACGAGGCGGGCATCGTCTATATCGGCGCCGAGGTCGAGCCGGGCGACATCCTGGTCGGCAAGATCACGCCGAAGGGCGAAAGCCCGATGACGCCGGAAGAAAAGCTGCTCCGCGCGATCTTCGGCGAGAAGGCGTCGGACGTTCGTGACACCTCGCTGCGTCTGCCGCCGGGCGTCGCCGGCACGGTGGTCGAGGTCCGCGTGTTCAATCGCCACGGCATCGACAAGGACGAGCGCGCGATGGCGATCGAGCGCGAGGAGATCGAGCGCCTGAAGAAGGACTCGGACGACGAGCGCACGATCCTCAACCGCGCGACCTGGTCGCGCCTGCGGGAAATGCTGATCGGTCAGGTCGCCACGGCGACGCCGAAGGGCCTCAAGAAGGGCTCGGAGATCGATCAGGACCTGCTCGACAGCGTCGACCGCCACGAATGGTGGAAGTTCGCGGTCCAGGACGACAAGGTCCAGTCGGACCTCGAAGCGGTCAAGGGTCAGTATGATGACGCGGTGAAGCTCATCAAGGACAAGTTCGAGGACCGCCGCGAGAAGCTCGAGCGGGGCGACGAACTGCCGCCTGGCGTGCTCAAGATGGTCAAGGTCTTCGTCGCAGTGAAGCGCAAGCTGCAGCCGGGCGACAAGATGGCCGGCCGTCACGGCAACAAGGGCGTCATCAGCCGCATCCTGCCGGCCGAGGACATGCCGTTCCTAGCGGACGGTACCCCGGTCGACCTGGTGCTCAACCCGCTGGGCGTGCCGTCGCGTATGAACGTCGGGCAGATCTTCGAGACGCATCTCGGCTGGGCCGCGCGCGGCCTCGGTCAGCAGATCACCCAGGCGCTGGAGGATTGGCGCGAGGCCAATCCCGACGCCAAGGCGGGTGCGATGCCGGAAGCGGTCAAGGAGCGTCTGAAGACGATCTATGGCGAGCATTACGTGGCCGATATCGACGCTCGCAGCGGCGCCGAGATCGTCGAGCTGGCGCAGAACCTGAAGGCTGGCGTCCCGATGGGCACCCCGGTGTTCGACGGCGCGCATGAAGGTGACGTGACGGCGATGCTCGAACTGGCGGGTCTCGACCCGTCGGGTCAGTCGGACCTGTTCGACGGCCGCACCGGCGATCAGTTCGATCGCAAGGTGACGGTGGGCATCATCTACATGCTGAAGCTCCACCATCTGGTCGACGACAAGATCCATGCTCGTTCGATCGGCCCCTACTCGCTCGTCACCCAGCAGCCGCTGGGCGGTAAGGCGCAGTTCGGCGGCCAGCGCTTCGGCGAAATGGAGGTCTGGGCGCTGCAAGCGTACGGCGCCGCCTATACGCTGCAGGAGATGCTGACGGTGAAGTCGGACGACGTCGTCGGACGCACCAAGGTCTATGAGGCGATCGTCAAGGGTGACGACACGTTCGAGGCCGGCATCCCGGAGAGCTTCAACGTGCTCGTCAAGGAAATGCGCTCGCTGGGCCTCAACGTCGAACTCAAGAACGACGAGCCCGGCGTGGATTCGGACGGCGTGGTGATCGCGGCCGAGTAAACCATTGGCCCTCTCCCGCTTGCGGGAGAGGGTTGGGTGAGGGTCTTCTTTCTTCTTCTTTTCCGTCGCTTCGATCGAAGAAGGAAGAAGGCCCTCACCCTCCCACCGCCTGACGGCGGCGGGCCCCTCCCTCTCCCGCTCGCGGGAGAGGGGAAAGAATTTCAAGGAAGGGTTCATTCCCATGAACGAACTGACCAATTTCGCGAACCCGGTCGCCAAGCCGGAAACCTTCGACCAGATCCAGATCGGCATCGCGTCGCCAGACCGTATCCGTTCGTGGTCGTTCGGCGAGATCAAGAAGCCCGAGACGATCAACTATCGCACGTTCAAGCCCGAGCGTGACGGCCTGTTCTGCGCGCGCATCTTCGGTCCGATCAAGGATTACGAGTGCTTGTGCGGCAAGTACAAGCGCATGAAGTACAAGGGCATCGTCTGCGAGAAGTGCGGCGTCGAGGTTACCGTCTCGAAGGTCCGCCGCGAGCGGATGGGCCATATCGAGCTGGCCGCCCCGGTCGCGCACATCTGGTTCCTGAAGTCGCTGCCGTCGCGCATCGGCCTGCTGCTCGACATGCAGTTGAAGCAGCTCGAGCGCGTGCTGTATTTCGAAGCCTATATCGTGATCGAGCCGGGCGTGACCCCGCTCGAGCGCTTCCAGCTGCTGACCGAGGACGAACTCCTCGAAGCGCAGGACGAGTACGGTGAGGACGCCTTCACCGCCGGCATCGGCGCCGAAGCGGTCCGCATCATGCTCGAGCAGCTCGACCTGGTCGGCGAGCGCGAGCAGTTGCTGCAGGAACTGGCGACGACCAAGTCGGAGCTGAAGCCCAAGAAGATCATCAAGCGCCTGAAGGTCGTCGAGAGCTTCATCGATTCGGGCAACCGCCCCGAGTGGATGATCCTCGAGGTCGTGCCGGTCATCCCGCCCGAACTGCGCCCGCTGGTGCCGCTGGACGGCGGCCGCTTCGCGACGTCGGATCTCAACGATCTGTATCGCCGCGTGATCAACCGCAACAACCGCCTCAAGCGGCTGATGGAACTGCGCGCGCCGGACATCATCGTCCGCAACGAAAAGCGCATGCTGCAGGAAGCCGTCGACGCGCTGTTCGACAACGGCCGCCGCGGCCGCACGATCACCGGTGCCAACAAGCGTCCGCTGAAGTCGCTGTCCGACATGCTCAAGGGCAAGCAGGGCCGCTTCCGTCAGAACCTGCTCGGCAAGCGCGTCGACTATTCGGGCCGCTCGGTCATCGTGACCGGTCCGGAACTCAAGCTGCACCAGTGCGGCCTGCCCAAGAAGATGGCGCTCGAGCTGTTCAAGCCATTCATCTATGCGCGCCTCGACGCCAAGGGTCTGTCGATGACCCTGAAGCAAGCCAAGAAGTGGGTCGAGAAGGAGCGCAAGGAAGTCTGGGACATCCTGGACGAAGTGATCCGCGAGCACCCGGTTCTGCTCAACCGCGCGCCGACGCTTCACCGTCTGGGCATCCAGGCGTTCGAGCCGGTGCTGATCGAGGGCAAGGCGATCCAGCTTCACCCGCTGGTCTGCTCGGCGTTCAACGCCGACTTCGACGGCGACCAGATGGCCGTGCACGTCCCGCTGAGCCTCGAGGCCCAGCTGGAAGCGCGCGTCCTGATGATGTCGACCAACAACATCCTGTCGCCGGCCAACGGCAAGCCGATCATCGTGCCGTCGCAGGACATGGTGCTGGGTCTCTATTACCTGTCGATGCTCAAGGAAAACGAGCCCGGCGAGGGTATGTTGATGTCCGACATGGCCGAAGTGCACCAGGCGCTCGAAGCCGGTGCGGTGACCCTGCACACCAAGGTCATCAGCCGCGTCCCTCAAACCGATGAGGAAGGCAAGACGTACCTCAAGCGGTTCGAGACCACGCCGGGCCGCATGCTGCTCGGCGAGTGCCTGCCCAAGTCGCACAAGGTGCCGTTCGACACCGTCAATCGCCTGCTGACCAAGAAGGACGTCGGCGACGTGATCGACGAAGTCTATCGTCACACCGGCCAGAAGGAGACCGTGCTGTTCGCCGACGCGATCATGGCGCTGGGCTTCAAGCACGCGTTCAAGGCCGGCATTTCGTTCGGCAAGGACGACATGATCATCGCGCCGGACAAGGACAAATTGGTCGACGAGACGCGCGATCAGGTGAAGGACTTCGAGCAGCAATATCAGGACGGTCTGATCACGCAGCAGGAGAAGTACAACAAGGTGATCGACGCCTGGTCGCGTTGCGGTGACCAGGTCGCCAACTCGATGATGAACGAGATCAAGGCGGTGAAGAAGGATCCGGAGACGGGTCGTGAAATGCCGATCAACTCGATCTACATGATGGCGCACTCGGGTGCCCGCGGTTCGCAGGCACAGATCAAGCAGCTCGCCGGTATGCGCGGCCTGATGGCCAAGCCGTCGGGCGAGATCATCGAGACCCCGATCATCTCGAACTTCAAGGAAGGCCTGACCGTCCTTGAGTATTTCAACTCGACCCACGGCGCCCGCAAGGGCCTCGCGGACACCGCGTTGAAGACCGCCAATTCGGGCTACCTCACCCGCCGTCTGGTCGACGTGTCGCAAGACTGCGTCGTCATGGAGGAGGATTGCGGTACCGAGCGGGCGCTCGAGATGCGCGCGATCCTGCAGGGCGGCTCGACCATCGCGTCGCTCGGCGAGCGCATCCTGGGCCGCACCACGGCCGAGGACGTGGTCGACGCCAAGACCGGTGAAGTCGTCATCCCGTCGGGCACGTTGCTCGACGAGGCGGCGGTCGCACGGATCGAGGCCACCGGCATCCAGGGGATGAAGATCCGCTCGCCGCTGGTTTGCGAAGCCAAGATCGGCGTCTGCGGCAAGTGCTACGGGCGTGACCTCGCCCGCGGTACCCCGGTGAATATCGGCGAAGCGGTCGGCGTCATCGCGGCGCAGTCGATCGGCGAACCGGGCACCCAGCTGACCATGCGTACGTTCCACATCGGTGGCGCGGCGCAGCTCAACGAAACGTCCAACCTCGAGGCGCATGCCGACGGTACGGTCGAATTCCGCGATCTGCGTTTGATCGTCGACCAGCGTGGCCGCCGCGTGGTGCTGAGCCGCTCGGGCGAGATCGCGATCAAGGACATGGACGGCCGCGAGTTGTCGGTCGATCGCATCCCCTACGGTGCGTACGTCATGTTCGACGATGGCCACATCGTCAGCAAGGGCGACCGCATGGCCGAGTGGGATCCGTTCACCATGCCGCTGATCACCGAGACCGGCGGTACGGTGAAGTATCAGGACCTGATCGAAGGCAAGACGCTCACCGAACAGGCCGACGAAGCGACGGGCATCACCCAGCGCGTCGTTACCGAGTATCGCGCCGCCACCAAGTCGAAGGAGGATCTCCGTCCGCGCATGACGCTGACGGGCGCCGATACCAACGAAGCCGCGCGCTACATGCTGGCGCCGGGTGCGGTGCTGTCGGTCGAGGACAATGCCACCGTCCAGGCCGGTGACGTGCTTGCCCGCGTCGCTCGCGAGTCCGCCAAGACCCGCGACATCACCGGCGGTCTGCCGCGCGTCGCCGAGCTCTTCGAAGCCCGCAAGCCCAAGGAAAACGCGATCATCGCGAAGGTCTCGGGCCGCGTCGTGTTCGGCAAGGACTACAAGGCCAAGCGCAAGATCGGGATCCAGCCCGAGGACGGCGGCGAGGTCGTGGAGTATCTGATCCCGAAGTCGAAGGTGATCGACGTTCAGGAAGGCGACTATGTCAAGCGTGGCGACAATCTGATCGGCGGCTCGCCCGATCCGCACGACATTCTCGAGGTGCTCGGCATCGAGCCGCTCGCGGAATATCTCGTGTCGGAAATCCAGGAAGTCTATCGACTCCAGGGCGTGAAGATCAACGACAAGCACATCGAGGTGATCGTTCGCCAGATGCTGCAGAAGGTCGAGATCACCGACGGCGGCGACACCACCCTGCTCGCCGGCGAGCAGGTCGACCGCACCGAGATGGACGAGACCAACGAAAAGCTCGCCCCCGGCCAGCAGCCCGCCCAGGGCAAGCCGGTCCTGCTCGGCATCACCAAGGCGTCGCTGCAGACCCGCAGCTTCATCTCGGCGGCGTCGTTCCAGGAGACCACCCGCGTCCTCACCGAGGCGGCGGTCCAGGGCAAGCAGGACACGCTGATCGGCCTCAAGGAGAACGTCATCGTCGGCCGTCTCATCCCCGCCGGTACCGGTGCGGGCATGAACCGCCTGCGCGTGGCGGCCTCCAGCCGCGACGCCGCGCTCCGCGTCCAGCAGCGTGCGCTGCAGGAAGTGCTGATCGCGCCGAACTCGGCCGCCGAAGAGCGTGCCGCCGAAAAGCTGCGTGACACTGCCGACGATACCGGCAGCGATGCGCTCGCCCGGGTCACGCCGAGCGGCCACGGCACCGACGCGGATGCCGGCGAGTATCTGAACGAGAGCGAATAAGCTCCTCGCTCGGCACTCTCGGCCGAAACGAATAACCGCCGTCCGGGCAACCGGGCGGCGGTTTTTCGTTGTGGCGATTACATCGCTCGAACGCGGGAGCTGCGATGCGCCTGCGGCGGGAGGGCGTACTGTGCCGATCGGCTTCAACCGTCATGCCGGGCTTGTTCCGGCATCCACCGTTCCGCACACCCATCGGCCGTTGGCGTCGCCGCACGGTGGACCCCGGGACGAGCCCGGGGTGACGCGGGTGGGAAGGTCAACCGCAATTTCAGCCTGAGTATTTTCGGCTGATCGTGGTAGTGCGACAACCTACCGATCACTCCACCTTGGCGGGGACAATCGGAAAGTAACAACCGCCTCTGTTGCCAGTTCGCATCACCGCGCGGCTTTTCGTCGCGTCGCCCCAGTCCTTGCGATCGCTCGGCCTTTTTGACCCATGACGGTCATGTTACGACTTTGCGCAAGATCCGGGACACACGGAGTCGTCAACGGCGGGGATGCCGATCTTCGATTCAGGGGGATTCATGAACTCGTTGTCCAACCGCTCGCTGGCGCACCGTCTGCTCCTGGGCGCCTCGCCCGCCTTGCTCATCCTTGCCGCATCCCCCGCCATGGCGCGGGCCGACGAGCCCAAAGCACCGCCGGCCGCCGATGCGCCTGCCCCCCAGGACGACACGGCCAACGCCACGGACAAGGGTCTGGGCGACATCGTCGTCACCGCCACCCGCGTGTCGGAATCGTCGAAGAACGTGCCGGTCGCGGTGACCTCGATCAGCGGTGAAAAGCTCGCGGTGATCAACTCGGGCGGGCTCGACATCCGCTTCCTGTCGTCGCGTACGCCGAGCCTCCAGGCCGAATCGTCGTTCGGCCGCACTTTCCCGCGCTTCTACATACGCGGCCTCGGCAACACCGATTTCGATCCCAATGCCGCGCAGCCGGTGTCGGTGGTCTATGACGATGTCGCGCTCGAAAACGCGATGCTCAAGTCGTTCCCGGTGTTCGATCTCAAGTCGGTCGAAGTGCTGCGCGGGCCGCAAGGCACCTTGTTTGGCCGCAACACGCCCGCCGGCGTGATCAAGCTCGATTCGGCCAAGCCGACCGACGACAAGGTCGGCGGCTATGCCAGCGCGAGCTGGGGCACGTTCAATACGGTCAATGCCGAAGCCGCGCTCAACCTGCCGCTCGGCGGCGGTTTCGCCTTCCGCGCCTCGGGCCTGCTCCAGCGACGCGACAATTGGGTGACCAACACCTCGGCCACCGGCTTTGCCGACAAGAAGCTGGAGGGGTATCGCGACCTCGCCGGCCGGTTCCAGCTCGGTTATTCGAGCGGCAATTTCAACGCGCTGATCAATTTTCACATTCGCGATCTCGATGGCACGCCGCGTGTGTTCCGCGCCGGCCTGTTCAAACAGGGCAGCAACGATTTCTCGGCCGGGTTCGAACCGAACAAGGTCGCGCTCGACGGCTATACCAGCCAGAGCATGACGCAATGGGGCACCAACCTGCGGCTGGATTACCATTTCGACGGCGCTGGCACGCTCTATTCGGTCACCGCCTATGAGAAGGCCAAGGTCGAGAGCACCGGCGATATCGACGGCGGCAACAACTACGTCTTCCCTGCGCTCGGCCTGAACAACGCTTTGTTCCCGTCGAATACCGGCGGGATCACGCGGCCGGCGGAATTCAGCCAGGAACTGCGGTTCGTCAGCGACGAGTTCAACGGATTCCGCCTCCAGGGCGGCCTCTATTATTTCCACCAGACGCTCAAATATCACGAATATGACTATAAATTCCCGGCCACCGGCAGCCGCGCTGCCGATCTCGACCAGGATCTGTTCCACGACAACAAGAACGAGAATTGGGGTGCGTTCGCCTCGGTCGAATACAAGCCGGTCGATAAGCTGACGCTGCGCGCGGGCGGACGCTATTCGCACGACCACAAGGAAGACCTTATCACCGGCTATTCGCCCAATCTGTTCGGCGCCGTGCTGCCGAGCCTCGCCAAGGTGAGCGGCGGCGATTTCACCTGGGACGTCAGCGCGACCTATGCCGTGTCGCCGCAGGTCAACCTCTATGCGCGCGCCGCGACCGGCTATCTCGGCCCGGCGATCCAGGACCGCGTGACGTTCGGCAGCCGGCAGACCACTGCGGGCAAGCAGACCACCTTGTCTGGCGAAGCGGGCATCAAGGGCGAGACCGCGGATCGCACCGTCCGTTTCTCGTTCGACGGCTATTGGTGGCGCACCAACGACCTGCAGATCACCGCGGTCGGCGGCTTGTCCAACTCGGCGCATCTGCTCAACGCCAAGCGCGCGGTCGGTTATGGTGTCGAGGCCGAACTCGATATGCGCCCGATCCCGCAGCTGACGCTGACCGCGAGCGGCAGCTACAATTTCACCGAGATCCAGGACCCGAGCATCACCATCGGCGTGTGCGGATCCTTGTGCACCGTGACCGATCCGCTGGCGAGCCCGGGTCAGGCGATCATCGACGGCAATCGCCTGCCCCAGGCGCCGCGCTGGGTGGCGAACTGGACCGCGCGTTATTCGATCCCGCTCGGCGACGGCCGTGAAATCTACGCCTATACCGACTGGGCCTATCGCAGCAGCATCAACTACTTCCTCTACGAAGCGAAGGAGTTCCGCGGGCGGCCGATGCTCGAAGGCGGCCTCAAGATCGCCTATTCGACGCCGCGTTACGAAGTCAGCGCCTTCGCGCGCAACATCACCAACCAGTTCCGCGCGATCAGTGCGATCGACTTCAACAATCTGACCGGCATGATCAGCGAGCCGCGGATCATTGGCGGCGCGTTCCGGGTGAAATTCTGACGCACCCAGGATTGGATCCAATATCCAATATCCAATCGCTGATTCCGCGTGCGGGCGATCACAGCCCGCTACCGATCAGCCAAGGGATCACCGAACGCCGTCCGGAGACTTTCCGGGCGGCGTTTGTTTTTCGGGAATAACCCGCCGCATCCCTCCGTCCTGATCCTCGAACCGCAATGGAGCGAGGGACATGGGACGCGAAATCGAGCGCCGCGAGGCGCTGAAATGCATGGCCTGGGCGGGCACCGGCGCGCTCTACGCGCTGAGCGGCGGTATCGCCCGCAGCGCCATTCTGGACAGCGCCGGCGCCGGCACCGCGCCTACCGCCGGCTTCACTTTCCTCCAGCTCAGCGACAGCCATATCGGCTTCGACAAGGCGGCCAATCCCGACGCGCGGGCGACGTATCGCGAAGCCATCGCCAAGGTGAAGGCGCTGGCGGTCAAGCCGGACTTCATCATCCACACCGGTGATATCACGCAGCTGTCGCGCGATAACGAATTCGACGATGCCGACCAGATCCTGCGCGAGACGGGCATTCCCGCCTTCTTCGTCCCGGGTGAGCACGACATGATCGATGAAGGCTGCGGCAAAGCGTTTCTCGATCGCCACGGCAAGGGCAGCAAAGGCGCCGGCTGGTTCAGCTTCGACCATCAGGGCGTGCATTTCGTCGGGCTGGTCAACGTCGCCGACCTCAAACCGGGCGGCATGGGCAATCTCGGCGCCGCGCAGCTCGCCTGGCTCAAGGCCGACCTGGCGGGCCGCAGCGCGTCCACGCCGATCGTGGTGTTCGCGCATATTCCGCTGTGGACGGTCTACGAACAATGGGGCTGGGGCACCGGCGACGCGCAGGCCGCGCTGGCGCTGCTCAAGCGGTTCGGCTCGGTGACCATCCTCAACGGCCATATCCATCAGATCGTGCAGAAGGTCGAAGGCCGGATGACCTTCCACACCGCGCGCTCGACGGCCTTTCCGCAGCCTGCGCCGGGCACCGCCCCCTCGCCTGGCCCGCAAGTCGTGCCGCCGGGCCAGCTCCGCTCGATGCTCGGCATCACCGATGTGACTTTCCGTCGCGGCGACCAGCGGATCGCGCTGATCGATTCCACGCTCGCCTAGAACCTTTGGAGATTTGAGATGCACTCCCGTTTGATGATTGCCGTGCTCATTCCTGTCGCGGCGGTCATGACCTCACTTGCCTCGGGCCGCGCCCATCCCCCTGTCGCGGCATCGGCCCGGGGCAAGACCTTGTCCGCCCGCCTTGCGGCACCGGCAGCTGCCGCCGGTCCGGTTGCGGTCCATATCTCCAACTTCACTTTCGGCCCCAAAATGGTGACGGTGAAGGTCGGCCAGACCGTCACCTGGACCAATGACGACGACATCCCGCACACCGTGGTCGCGACCGACAAGAGCTTCCGGTCGAAGGTGCTCGACACCGGCCAGTCGTTCAGCTTCACCTTCACCAAGTCCGGCCAGGTCACCTATTTCTGCTCGCTCCATCCGATGATGACGGGCAAAGTGACCGTCGCGGCGCGCTGAGGCGGAGAGCGGAGAGGTGATCGGCGGGTTTCGCCCAAGACTGGTCGGCGGTCGGGACGTGAAGCCCGGCCCGGAGCTGCGCTTTCGCGAACTGATGCTGCCGCACCTCGACGCCGCCTATAATCTGGCGCGCTATTTGACCAACGACGCCAGCATCGCCGAGGACGTGGTGCAGGAGGCTTTCCTGCGCGCGTTCCGCTCGTTCGAGACCTATCGCGGCGGGCCGCCCCGCGCCTGGCTGTTCGCGATCCTTCGCAATTGCTGGCGCGATCGCGTCGGCGAGCAGATCCGGCGCGAGCGGGTCGTGGTGTCTGATGCGAGTTTGTCCGAAGCGCAATCCGAAGCGGTTGCCGCGATTCCGGCGAATAACGACACGCCCGAGGAATCGCTGGCCCGTGCGCGCGAGGCCGATACGGTGCGCGGGGTGATCGCCGCTTTGCCCGAACCGTTCCGCGAAACCCTGATCCTGCGCGAGATGGAGGACATGTCGTATCGCGAGATCGCCACGGTGACCGGCGTGCCGATCGGCACGGTGATGTCGCGGCTGGCCCGCGCCCGTGAGATGCTGGCGAAGCTGCTGCTTCCCACCCGCGCTGCCGGGCAACAGGAGCGCCAGGCATGACCTGTCCCGACCCGATGCTGCTCCATGCGTTGCTTGACGACGAGCTCGACGCCGCCAATGTCGCCGTAGTCGAGGCGCATCTGCGCACCTGCCCCGATTGCGCGGCCGAATTCGAGCAATTGAAGCATCTCCACCAGATCGTCGCCGATCCGGCGCTGCGCCATGCCGCGCCCGAAGGCCTGCGCGATCGCATCGATGCCGCGCTGCCCACCACTCAGCGCACCGCCAATCCCTGGCCCGCGCGGCTCGGCTGGGGCGCCGGCGGGGCGATCGCCGCAGGGCTGGCGCTGACGCTCGGCATTCCGCAGCAATCGACAACGAGCGGGCTCGAGCAGCAGATAGTCGCGAGCCATGTCCGCTCGCTGCTCGCTGATCATCTGGTCGACATCCCCACCTCCGACCGCCACGTCGTCAAGCCGTGGTTCAACGGCAAGATCGACTTCTCGCCGCCCACTCCGGACCTCAAGGCCGCGGGCTTCCCGCTGGTCGGCGGACGGCTCGATTATATCGGCGGCCGCGTTGTTCCGGCGATCGTCTATCGCCGCAATCTCCACACGATCAACGTCTTCGCCTGGCCCGCGGGCAAGGCGCCCTCGGGCGAGACGATGGAGAGCGATGGCTACACGCTCGTCCATTGGCGCCAGGGCGATCTCGATTTCTGGGCGGTGTCGGATGTCGCCGGCGGCGATCTCGACCAGTTTCGCACGGCGTTCATCGCCGCCACGCGCTGAATTTTTGGCGAAACGGTAAAAAACTGAGCGAGACGGGTTTTCATTCGCAACCCAAGTCTTATGTCCTGCTCGCGGGCGCCGATCGGCAGCCCGTTTCTCTAGGGGAGAATCCAGTGGCTACCGAACTTTACGCCCTCACCGCGCCTGTCTTCGTGCGCGCGCTGACCAATCTCGACAAGATCATCGACAAGGCCCGCGCCTTCGCCGCCGAGAAGGGAATCGACGAGCAGGAACTGCTCGACGCCCGGCTGATCGGGGACATGGGCAATTTCATCTCGCAGATCCAGCGCGCGAGCGATTCGGCCAAGGGCTGCATGGTGCGCCTCGGTGGGGTCGAGAATGTCGTGATGGAGGACAATGAGGCAAGCTTCGACGACGTCAAGGCACGCATCGCCAAGACGATCGACTTCGTGAAATCAGTTCCGGCCGACGCGATCAACGGCAAGGAAGACGCCGAAGTCCTGCTCAAATTCCCCAATGGCGAGTTCAAGTTCGCCGGGCGCGATTTCCTGCTCGGCTTCGTCCACCCCAATTTCTACTTCCACGTCACAACGGCCTATGGCCTGTTGCGCATGAAGGGCGTGCCGATCGGCAAGATGGACTTCCTGGGCGGCTGACCGCCGCGGGAGACGGCCGGCGCCCGCTTGGCGCCGGCCGTCAGTGGCCGAACAACAATCGGTCGCGGAGATATTGGCTATCGGCCCGGTAATAGCGTTCGAACCACGCCGGCTTGCCGCTCAGCGCGGGCGGTTTGGCGAGCGTCAACGGCGTCGCCTCGCCGGCTTTGGCGCCCTTTGGTTTGACCTTTGCGTCCTTCATTTTCGAGCGGAAATGCAGGTGGTCGAACAGGCGCACGGCCTCGATCGCATAAGCGGTGGCGACGATCGGGTCCTGGATCATCACCAGGTGATCGCCATTCCCGCCCTCGCCGCTCGGCGAGAGGTTGGACGATCCGGTGAAGACCTTGGCGGTCGGCAGGCCGAAATCGGTGACGACGAACTTGTTGTGCAGGTTGATGCCTTTACCGCCCTGCCACTCGGCCCCGAACGGCGGCGGCGCGTTCTTGGCGAGATAGCCGAAGTCGACCACGCCGATCGTGCCGTCGGGCTTGTAGACATCGAGCCTGCTCGGCTTGGCCTCTGCACCGGCCTTGGGCTCGGCGCCGGCCTTGTCGACCACGCCGTAGCTGAATATCGGCCGCGTCGCGAGACGATCGATCGCTGTCCGCACCGACCCGCTCTTGGTCTGGTTGAGAAAGGCGATCGAGAAGAAGACCGACGAGGTCGCCTGATCGATCGCCGCGCCGACCGGGGACAGCCCTATCTCCTTATCGGAATGCGGCGACAGCGCGATTTGAACGATCGGCTTACCCGGCGTCGTGAAGGCATACCATTTGCGGGCCATCTCCGATGCCGAGAATGTCTCCGGCTGATGGAACGCTGCGTCGAAATAATCGCCGAACAGTCCGGCGATAGCGGGATCGCTGAACAGCAACGCATTGTTCGCCTGGATGTAGAAGCCACGGTAGCTGAAGTTGGTCGACCCAAGCAGCACGCGTTGAGCCACCCCGTTGCGCCGCAGGGTGATCACCTTGTTGTGCTGCAGTCCCTTGAAATGCATCCGGACGATCTGGCCGCCGGTGCTCGCCAACAGCCGCGCAGATGCCTTCCCTTCGGCACCGTCGGGCTGGTTGTGATCCTTGGGGCTGTCATCGATCACCGCGCGCAGCCGGGGTCCCAGCTTCTCGAGGCGATCGACCAGCCAGCCGAGGTTGAGGTCATAGGCAAAGAAATCCACCGTCAGCGTCGTGTCCGCGACTGCCTCATCGACCAGTGATTGTACGATCGCCGCGGCCTCGAAGCCGAGCCAGGTATAGGGATTGTCGTCGCTCGCAATCGCCGGGTCGAACGGCGGCGAGAATTCGAGACCCACGGCGTTGGTCGCCGGCAGGATGTCGTCGCGATTCCCGAACTTGTCGCGATAGGCTTGCGAAGACGCGAATGCGCGAGTGAAACCGATGTCGAGGAAACCCGGATGCGTGACGGGATTGAGGTTGATGGTGGCGACGAGTTGCGTTCCGGCGACCAGCGGCCCCTCTGCCGGCATGTGCATCTTGGTCACGCGATAGGAATAGAGGCCGTCGATCGGATCGTAAGGGAAATGCACCCAGCGGAATTTCTGAAAAGGCGCCTCGGTCGAGGGGAACTGGACGTCGCCATTGACCTTGCTTCCGGCCGGATAGGAAAAGGCCAGACGATTGCGTAGCGGCGCGAACTCGGTCCCACCCGGATGGAGGACTTCGATCGCGAAGCCGACGAAATCTGGTTCCGGCGCGTCGACGTCCATGCCGATCAGACACATGCGCTCGCCGCGCCACAATTTCAGGTGAAATCCGTCCTTGCTGGCGCTGTCCATCGCGTTGCCCCTGCCCAAGTGAGATAGCTTTTATCGCATCGCACGATGACAAACCCGCGAATTCACGTCCGCATCGGATCGATCTCGACCATTGTCGTCGCCAGCCGCTCTGCCTGGCCACGATCATGCGTCACCATCAGGATCGGCAGCCGCAGCCTGTCGCGAATGTCGAGGATCGCGCGCTCGACTTCTTGCGCGCGGCCGCGATCGAGCGACGCGGTTGGTTCGTCGAGCAATAGAAAGGCGGGGCCGCTGAGCAAGGCGCGGCCGATCGCGACACGTTTCGCCTCTCCACCTGACAGCGTCCGCGGCCAGCGGTCGAGCAAATGCCCGATATCGAGCAATTGGACGACGTCGTCGATCGCCGCACTCCGCCCCGCGCCGTAGCGCAGGTTCGCCGCAACTTTCAGGTGCGGAAACAACCGCGATTCCTGGAAAACATAGCCCGCGTGCCGGCGCTCGGGCGGTACGTCGATGCCCTCGCCGAACAGTTCGGCGCCACCGACCCGGATATGGCCGCGGTCGGGCCGCAGCAGCCCCGCCACCATATGGAGCACGCTGGTCTTGCCCGCGCCGGACGGGCCGAACAGCACGGTCAGGCCTTCGCCTGCCTCCAGCCGCAGCGCGATCTCGGCATCGCCGAGCCGCTTCGAGACATGAAGATCAAACGCCATGGACCATCGCCGCGCGCATCCGCCGTGCAAGCAGTTCGGAGGCGACCAGTGCTGCCAGCGCCACCGCGACCGACAGCGCGGTTAATCTGAGCGCGATCGCATCGCCGTCGGGGCGTTGCAGCGCGGCGTAGATCGCCAGCGGCAAGGTCTGGGTCTGACCCGGCACGTTGGAGACGAAGGTGATCGTCGCGCCGAACTCGCCGAGCGACCGCGCGAAGCCGAGCACGGTGCCGGCCAGCAGGCCCGGCAGGCTCAACGGCAAGGTGATCGTCCAGAAGACGCGCCACGGCCCCGCCCCCAATGTCCGCGCCGCGCCTTCGAGCCGGCGGTCGACTGCCTCAATCGACAGTCTGATCGCGCGCACCATCAGCGGCAGCGCCATGATTCCGGCGGCGATCGCTGCACCGGTCCAGCGAAACAGCACGCCATCGCTGAAGAAACCGAGCGGCCCGCCCGGCGCGAAAGCCAGCAGCAGAACCCAGCCGGTGACCACCGGTGGCACGACCAGCGGCAGATACACAATCGCCTCGATCAGGATCTTGCCGGGGAAACGTCCGCGCGCGAGCAACCAGGCGATGGCGAAGGCGACCGGCAATGTCGCGAGGGTAGCGACGAACCCGACGCGTAGCGACAGCGCGACGATTCCCCATTCCTCGGGGGTCAGCGCGGCCTCCCCGGCGCGGTGAAACCGAACCGCGCGAAGATCGCGTGGCCGCGCGGCGAGAGCAGGAAGCGGCGGAACCCCTCGGCCTCCGGGTTGGTCGATCGCGCCAGCCGGGCGACCGGGTACAGGATCGGCGGATGGCTGGTCGGCGGAAACACGCCCGCCACGCGCACTTTGGACGACGCCTTGGCGTCGGTCAGATAGACGATCCCGAACGGCGCCGCGCCGCGCTCGACCAGCGCCAAGGCGGCGCGAACATTCTCCGCGCGCACCACCTTCGGGGCGACCGCGGTCCAGGCGCCGAGCTTCTCGAGCGCGGTCTTGCCGTATTTGCCGGCCGGCACGTTGTCGGGGTCGGCCATCGCCAGCGGCCCCGCGCTTAATATCCGCGCCAGCCGGACCCCGCCGGCCGGAATCGACGAATGCCGGCCGACAGGCTCGACCACGACCAACCGATTACCGACCAGATCAGCGCGCGTCCCCGCTGCGAGCAGCCCCTTGGCCGCGAGTGCGTCCATCCAATCCTCATCGGCCGAGACGAACACATCGCCCGGCGCGCCCGCTTCGGCCTGACGCGCCAAGGTGGACGACGCGGCGAACGAGATCACCGGCCGGGGGTGCCCCGCTTTTGCCCAGACGTCCGCCGCGGCGGTCAGCGATTCCTGCAAGCTCGCCGCGGCCAGCACGATCGGTGCCTGCGCAGACGGCGCCGCGCCGATCGACAGCGCGGCCAATCCGGCGAGGACGAGGCCCAACACCGGGCGGCGCGCGAACGACTGGATCATGCCGCCGCGCATACACCGCGCGGCGAGCGCCTCAAAGCGCGCGATACGTCGCGATGTCGGCGCGGATGCCGTGCGCGGCGAAAAAGGCGTCGCGATCGAACTGCCGCTTCGCCTGGTGGCGCGCGATGGCGGCGGCGACGATCGGAATGACCTCGTCGCTTTCCCATTCGGCGACGGTGACGAAATTATACTCGCCCGGCCCACCGACCTGTTCGAGCAGATCGTGGCGGACGAAGCCGGGCTGCGTGCGCATCACGGCATCGGTTTCGCCGACCGCATCGATGAACGCCTGGCGCGCCGCATCCGGAACGATGAACTTGTCGACGCGGTAAAAGGGGGCGGTAGCCATGGATGATGTCTCCTGATGGTCGTGAACCCGGCGCCGGACGATTGCCGGCGCCGCGAGACACGCCTATGCAACCTCAAGCTTGGTTCAGGTCAAGGAACTTTTTTTCGCATGCACGACATCCCCGCAATGCTGTCGGTCGGAGAGGTCGCGCGGCGCAGCGGCGTCGCGGTGTCGACGCTCCATTTCTATGAGGCGAAGGGTCTGATCAGCGCGGAACGGTCGGGCGGCAATCAGCGCCGGTTCCGCCGCGGCGTGCTGCGCCGGGTAGCGGTGATCAAGGTAGCGCAACGCACCGGCATCCCACTCGGCGAGATCAAGGCGGCGCTCGACATGCTCCCAGCCGATCGCCCGGTCTCGGGCGAGGATTGGCGGCGCATGTCGGCGGCATGGCGGGACGATCTCGACCATCGCATCGCGCAGCTCACCGCATTGCGCGATCAGCTCGGCAGCTGCATCGGCTGCGGCTGTCTGTCGATGGAGGATTGTCCGTTGCGCAACCCCGCGGACCGGCTCGGCAAGGATGCGAGCGGCGCGCGGCTGATCGAGGACTGATCGGAGCCTCAGCGTCCGCTCGCCAATCACGCCATGCCAAAGCACGACCGCGCTCCTTCGTGGCCGTTTAGACCCACCTTTCCACGATATTGACCTTGGGTCGGTCCGTCCCTAATCGACATGCAAACGCGAATCACTCGCATTAGCAAAGATGGGGGTTTCAGAATGCCGAGCGGGGCCGACAGATCGATTACACGCACCAGAATGCTGGCCGGCGCGGCCGCGTTGGCGATCGCGACCCTGACGGGGGTTGCGCGTGCCGACAATCGCCCCGCCCCCAACTCGACCGGCGACGATGGCCAGACGCGCGATCCGATCGTCGTCACCGGCACGCGCATTCCGACCCCGGCGAGCGAGGTGCCGGCGACCGTTACGGTGATCGATGCCGACCAGATCGCCGACACCCTATCGGCGGACATCAAGGACCTGGTCCGCTTCGAGCCTGGCGTCAGCGTACGGCGGGCGCCGACCCGGTTCGGCGCCGCGCAGGGCGCGACCGGGCGCGACGGCAATGCCGGGTTCAACATCCGCGGGCTCGAAGGTAACCGAGTACTGATCCAGGTCGACGGCGTGCGCGTGCCCGACGGCTTCGATTTCGGCGCGCAATCGGCCGGACGCGGCGATTATGTCGACTTGGGCGTGATCAAGTCGGTCGAGATCCTGCGCGGCCCCGCGTCCGCGCTCTACGGGTCGGACGGCCTGGCCGGCGCGGTCAGCTTCACCACCAGCGATCCCGCCGATTTTTTGAAGGACGGCAAGTCGATCGGCGGGCTGGGACGCGCCGCCTACGATTCGTCCAACGATCAGTTCGCCGAGACGGGAATCGTCGCGGGCCGATCGGGATCATGGTCGGCGATGGTCGCCTATACCCGTCGCGACGGGCACGAATACGAGACCGCGGGATCGAACGACGCACCCAACGCGACGCGGACCAAGGCCAATCCGCAGGACGCACGCTCGAACGCAATGCTCGGCAAGATCGTCTGGGCGCCCGACGCGGGCAACCGCGTTCGGCTGACCTATGATCATTATGACGATAACGTCTTCACCAACGTGCTGAGCGGCGTTGCCGCGCCGGCGGTACCGCCCGCCACCCTGCCCGGCAGCGCGGTAATCGGCCTGACCGCACGCGACCGCACTAAACGCGATCGCGTGGCACTCGACTGGCGCTGGCAGGGCGACGGCGTCATCGACTTCGCCCAGGTCACCGGCTGGTACCAATGGGCCAAGAACCGCCAGTTCACTGCCGAGGACCGCAACATCTCGGCCGACCGCACCCGGCTCAACACGTTCGACAACAAGGTGTGGGGATTGAGCGCGGAATTGCGCAGCGACTTTTCGATCGGCGATATCAGCAACAAACTTGCTTATGGCGGCGACTTCAGCGCGACGCGGCAAAGCGGCATCCGTGGCGGCACTATTCCCACCCCGCCCGATGTCTTCCCGACGCGCGCCTTCCCGCCGACCGACTATGTGCTTGGAGGCGCCTATCTCGCCGATACGATCGGCCTGCTCGGCGATCACCTGCGCCTCTTCCCGGCGCTGCGCTTCGACTATTACAAGCTGACCCCAAAGCCCGACGCGTTGACCCCAATCCTGCCAAGCGCGAAGCAGGACGGATCGCGGCTGTCGCCCAAGCTCGGCGCTTTGGTGAAGCTGACCGACGAGACCAATATCTTCGTCAATTACGCGCGCGGCTTCAAGGCGCCGTCGCCCACCCAGGTGAACCAGTTCTTTTCCAACCCGGCGGTCGGTTACACGTCAATTCCCAACCCCGATCTGCGCCCCGAGACGAGCGAGAGCTGGGAAGTGGGTGTGCATCTGGGCACCGGCGCGGTGCGCTTCGCGGCGACCGGCTTCACCGCCGGCTACAAGGGCTTCATCAGCCAGGAAGTCGTCAGCGGCGCCTTCACACCCGCCAATCCCGCGATATTCCAGTTCATCAACCTCAACCGGGTGCGCATCAGGGGCGCCGAGGGCAGCCTATCGCTCGCGAACGCATCGGGCCTCTCTGGCCGGCTGGCAGTCAGCTACTCGCAGGGAATCGTCACCGATGCCGAGGGCTCGAAATCGCCGCTCTCGACGATCGACCCGCTCAAGCTGGTCGCGGGCATCGGCTATGACGATCTGGGCAAGAGGTTCGGCGGGCAGTTGATCATGACGCACGCCGCCGAGAAGGAAGCGAGCGCGGCCGAAGGCGTGTGCGGCGGAGCGCCCTGCTATCTGCCGCGCGGCTTCACCATCGTCGACGCGACCGCTTATGTGAAGGTCGCCGACCTCGTCACGCTGCGCGCCGGAATCTTCAACATCTTCGACACCAAATACGCCTGGTGGAGCGATGTGCGCGGGCTGGCGATGACCGCCAACCCCGCGGCCGTGACCAATCCGGCGCTGCCCGCTTACATCAATCCCGCGGTGGCGGATGTCTATACCCAACCCGGCCGAAATGCGTCCGTCTCGCTTTCGGTGCGCTTCTGATGACGAGGATCTACCGCATGTTCCGACATTCCGCTGCCCTGCTGCTGCTCGCCGCGACGGTGCTTGCCGCCCCGCTTGCCATGCCTGCTCATGCCGATGGTCCGCTCGCAACCAAGACGTCCGCCGACGAAAAGGCCGCATTCGACGCCGACCGCGCCTCGATCCTAGCGATGGCGGGAATGTTCAAGGTGACCTTCGACATGAAGGAGACCACCGCGTGGCGCGCCGACTATACGCCGATCCCAGCCAAGATATCGGGCGGGCACGAAGTGGTGCGCGTAATCGTCGATACCGGCCGTACGATCGTGCTCCAGCATCTGTTGGTGGTGACTGACGAGAAGGGCAAGACCTTCGTCATCAAGCATTGGCGCCAGGATTGGGTGTACGAGCCCGCGACGGTGCTGATCTATGCCGGCCGGGGCACGTGGAAGCTGGAGGACGTGCCCGCCGCGATGCGTAAGAGCCGCTGGTCGCAGACCGTGTGGCAAACCGACGATTCGCCGCGTTACGGCGGATGGGGACAGTGGACCGAGGAAGGCGGCGTCCGTCGCTGGCGGTCGAACTGGACCTGGCGCCCGCTCGCGCGGCGCGACGCGGTGCGCAAGCCGCCTTATGACCGCTATCTCGGCATCAACCGCCATTCACCCTCTCCCGCTGGCTGGATCCACTGGCAGGACAATATCAAGATGGGGCTGGTCGACGGGAAGGTTGTGCCGTTCGTCCAGGAAACAGTGCTCAACAGCTATGTGAAGGACGACCAGTTCGATATCGCGGCAGCCGATGCCTATTGGGCCGCGACGAAGGATTATTGGGCCGCCGTGCGCGGGCTATGGAATGCCGCGATTGTCGCGAACAAGGGCGTCAATGTCGCCGAAGTGGCGGAAACCGGATCGGCCTCGGGTGAACGTCTTATGGGATTCGCCGACGACCTCCAGGCCGGCAAGCTCAAGACAGCCGACGCCATCGCCAAAGCCAAAACGGTGATCGCCGAGGTGACGGGCGGGTAGGTTACGGGATCAGGCATCAATTCCGCGTCATCCCGGCCCGGCGTCGCGAGGCGTCAGCCGGCCTGAACCCGTCCCGTGCGCTGCAGCTTGCCCCAGCCGACCAGCGGGCCACGCAGCGCCTGGGTGATCGCTTTCAGCACGACATAATACATCACTTGGCGGTACCCGATCCGCTGCGGGATCAGCAGCCAGAGCAACGACCATTTCTCGCGACGTTCGAGCGCGAAGGCGACGATCGCCGAAAGCAGGTCGATCGCGGTGAAGATCAGCCAATAGGCCAACATCTTCTCGATACTGTGCTGGGTCTGGTCCCAGCCATGCTGCTCGACCGCGAGCCAGGTCAGCGCGAAGCTCACGATCAGCGCGAGATCGATGATCGGGCTGATCGCGGCGAGCACGATCTGGAACACGATCGCCTGGGGCAAGCCGATCCAGGCGAGGCCACGCGGCTTGCCACGGCCGATGATCGTGCCGTGCTTCCACAGACATTGGAGCGTACCATAGGCCCAACGGAAGCGCTGTTTGGCGAGGCCTTTGAAATTCTCCGGGCTTTCGGTCCAGGCAACGGCGAATTGGTCGTAATGGACTTTCCATCCGGCACGCTGGATAGCGATGGTCAGATCCTGATCCTCGGCCAATGTATCGTCGGGATAGCCGCCGACCGAGCGGATCGCCTCGAGCCGCCACGCGCCGACCGCGCCCGGCACCACGGTCATCGCGTTGAGGCTGGCAAGCGCGCGACGCTCGAGATTCTGCGCGGTGATATATTCGAGCGCCTGCCATCTGGTGACCAGATTGACGCGGTTGCCAACCTTGGCATTGCCCGCCACCGCGCCGAGCTTCGGATCGCCGAACCAGCGCGCCAGCCGCGCGATGGTAGTCGGCTCGAACTGGGTGTCGGCGTCGAGCGCGATGACAATCTCGCCAGTCGCGAGGTCGAGGCCCCGGTTAAGCGCGCGCGCTTTGCCGCCATTTTCCAGCGTCAACAGGCGCACCCGCGGATCGTCGGCAAAAGCGTCGCGTACGATCTCGCTGGTGCGATCCTTTGACCCGTCGTCGATCACGATCACTTCGATCCTGACATCGGTCGAGGCGAGCACCGTCCGGATCGACCGCTCGATCACCGCTTCTTCGTTATAAGCGGGAATCATCACTGTCACGAAGCGGTCGGGATCGATCGCCGGGAACACCGTCCGTCCCTCGCGCCGCGCCTGGATCAGCGCGAGCGCCGACAGGATCACCGCGCGCAGGATGCCGATCGAGATCGCGAAGAGGAAGATCCAGCCGAGCGCAGTGACCACCGCGCCGATCGTGCCGAACAGGAACAAATCCGCCTGGGCCGCGGCTCGGTCGCTTGATGAAATCGGCGGCATGGCCTGGTCGCGCGACAGGCCGGCGAGTTCCGACACCGGCACCAAGGTGAAGCCCATGGCGCGCAGCTTCTCGATGATCGTCGGCAGCGCCTCGACCGTTTGCTGACGGTCGCCGCCGGCATCGTGGAGCAGGACGATATTATGGCTACACTGTAAATCGTCGCCCGACGCGCAGCCGGTGCCGCGCTTGGCGACGCCATCAACGACATTGTCGATGATCGCCTGGACGCCCGGCCGCTGCCAATCCTCGGCATCGACATGGAGTCCGACCGAAATATAGCCACGCTGCTGCGCGCGATAAACGGGCACGAGTTCGTCCGCGGTCGTAGGCTCGGCATCGCCGAAATAAGGCGCGCGGAACAGACGCAGCGAGCGCCCGGTGAAAGCCTGGAACAACCGCTGATTGGCGTTGAGTTCGATATCGGTGTCGGTCGCCGAGGCGCCGGCGAGATTGGGATGCGTATAGGTGTGGCTGCCGACCTCATGTCCCTCGCGCACGATGCGTTCGAGCAGCCCGCGTTCGGTCAGTCCGTTTTCCCCGACCATGAAGAAGGTCGCCGGCGCGTTGTAACGCTTCAGGATGTCGAGGATCTTCGGTGTCCATTGCGGATCGGGACCATCGTCGAAAGTCAGCGCGATCTTGTTGGGACTATAGCCGGTCCGCTGGATCATATACTGGCTGGGCAACGTCAGGAAATCGACCGCGGTGATGCCGCCGTCGCGCCCGGTCGTCACCTTGCGTTGTCCGGCGGCAGGCGTCGCCCCGACCTTCAGGATCTCGCCGCGGCCCTCGATGTCGACATCGGTACCGTTCGGGATCGCCTCGATCACGTTGGCCGGCGGCAGCGTGGGATGCGATCGACCGAAGATCGACCAGATGCCGGGGTCTTCAGACCCCAGCCGCCACAACGCGATCCCGCCCAGGCCGGCACGCCGCAAAAAGCCAATCTGGTTGTAGGCGGACGCCGCGTCGAGGAACCAGACGACGTGTTTCTTGCCATCCTCCTCGTACGAAAAGCCCGAATTGCCGCTCGCCGGGTCGAAGCTCGGCATGGCGTCCGAATCGCGCGCTATCTGCCACGCTTCTTCGACCGTGACGGGATCGCCGCCGCCAGGATACCAGTTGTAACCGTAACTGCCGATCGTCACGACCAGCTTCGATGCCGAGACGCCGTGCGCCGCATCGGCCACGGCGCGTGCGAACCAAGCCTGCGACGCGACCGGCCCGGGATCGCCCGAATTCTCGTGCTCATCATACGACATCAGAAAGATGCGATCGACGATCTTGGCATATGCCGGCAGGTTCCACGACCGGTCACCGACTGGCATCGCGATCGTTATCAGCCAACCGTGTCGGTCGAATCGGGTGTTTGCCTCGGCGAGAAACGCGAGATAGTCGCGTTGCGCCGATGGCGGCAGCTGCTCGAAATCGAACATCGCGCCCGCCGCGTGGTTGGCGAGCAGCCAGGGCTCGAGCTTGTCGAGGAACGCCTTGCGCAATGTCGGGTCGTGGAGCATCGCCGCCATACCGGGTCCGTCGAACTGCCCCTGGATCGCGTTCTGGATCATCGGCAGGATCAGCGGGCGATGCGCAGCGCCATTGATCACGGCACGCCCCGCGGTATCGCTGAACACGGTGATGGTGTGCTTCGGTCCGGTGACCGAAACCCAGCCAGGAATCACCCAGTCGAGATCGTTGATGTGCCGGCGCAACGATTCGGCGCTCTGCCCGTCCCACGGCACGTGGAAGGCGATCGCCAGCGGTACGTTGCCGACGGTCTTGGCTTCCTTCGACCGCGTCTCGCCGGTCAGCTTACGCCCGTACCAGTCGATCGTGCGGCCAGTGCGTTTGAGCAGGGTGTCGTGTGGTGGCGCCAGCCGGTGCAGCGGCCGCTCGGTGTTGATCGGCAGCAACGGTTGCGACGGCACGATCCCGATCGAGGCGCCGAACACCACCGCGGACAGTAGCAGCAGCACGATGAACGCCGCGACGCCGAGCGCGAAGCGCCGTCGCCGCCGGCCCGAGGGATCGTAGAAGATTGGGGCGCCAGCTGCGGTCATCGGATGCGCCTCGTGGCACCGCCCGCGTCCGCCTTCAAGTGGGTGCGTTCGATCGGCGCGATCGGCCGCGCATCAGGCCGCCGCACGCGCGACCGATCGCTCGTAGACCGCAAACAGATCGCTGAAATGCGCGTCCATCAACCGCACTTGCGGTGCCAGCGCCGCGGCGCGCCGGCGCTCCCCCTGGAGATCGTCGCCAAGATAAGCCGTCAGCCGCTCGCCGAGATCTCGCGCATCGCATGCGGCATAGCGGATGCCGCATCCCGGGCGGTGATGGTCGGCGGCACCGCCGCGATCGGGCAGGATCAGCGGCAGGCCGCTCGCCGCGCCTTCGGCGGCGACCATGCAGAATGTCTCCGCCTCGCAGCCGTGGATCAGCGCGTCGGCGCTGGCCAGCATCCGCGCCAGCCGGTCGCGATCGGTGATCGCCGGGGCGACGATGATATGCGGCGACCCGCGCGTCGCGCGAATCACCCGCGCGCGATCGCGTCCCGCACCGAACAGGACCAGCCCGATAGCGTGGTGCGATCCGGCCGCCAGCACCGCCTCGCAGATCATCGGCCAGCGCTTCTCGGGCGCCATGCGGCCCAGTCCGACCAGCAACGTCGCCTCGGGCGTCAGGCCGCATTGTTCGAGCATCTCGCGGCGCAAATCCTCGTCGCGCAGATCGGGCGAGAAGACGTTCGGCTGTACGCCCATCGGGATGGTCTGGGCCTTGGTCACGCCGCCAGCGCGCAATCGCTGCGTCAAATCGTCGCTGGCGCTCACCACGAAGTCGAACTGGCGATCGAGCTTGCGCAAATGCCGCCAATACCATTCGAGCCGGCGGTCGATCGTCGAGATCGAGAACATCCCCTGCAGCCAGCGATAGGGATAGGCTGACAGGAAATCGCAATGCATGATCAGCGCGCGCGGGGCATCGCCGCGCCACTGTCCGACCATCGACGCGCTGGTCCAGGGCGAGGCGACCTCGACCAGATCGGGCCGCCATTGGTCGAGCGCAGCGTGCAGCCGGTCCTGATCGTCGAAATAATGATAATTGCGATCGAGCGGAAACGGCGCCGCAGCGATCGTCGCGATGATCGCACCGGGTGCTACTTCCTCGATCCGGTCCTCGTCGCCGGGCGCAAGAATGACGATTTCATGCCCCGCGCGCGGACCCGCCTGCAGCTTGCGCTCGACATAGGTCTTCACGCCGCCGCCGGCGGGGGTGTAGAAGGCGCAGACGTCGACGATGCGCATCAGCGAGCCTCGACGTGCAGGGCTTCGCGCGCTAGGTCGGCGACAGCGAGCGCGGCGCCGATCACGACCTGCCCAGCGAAGAGCACGCCCGCGACGAGGGCGACCGTATCTGCGACGTCAGGCACATCGTGCAGCATGCCGGCGGCGAGGCCGGCAAACACCAGATCCTTGTTGGGCAGAAACGGCAAGCGAGTGACGAACTGACGCGCCGCCGACAGCAGCAGCCACCAGCCCACAGACACGCCCGGCATGACCATTGCCCACAGCAATCCGAACATCAATGTCACCGCGATCGACCGCACCGTGTGGATCGCCGCGATTCGCCAGAATTGGGCGCGCGACAGCGCGAACAGGCGATGACGGAACAGCATCACCGCCATCGACGAGGCGACCAGGAGCACGCCCGACCACAGGACGTGCGGGTTCATGACGCCGAATTCGAGCGGCCCGGGTACGGCGATCGCCGCCAGCAGCAGGGCCAGGGTGACGATATTGCCGGCCAGCGCCGACAGCACCGCGACGTCGCGCACTGCCCCGAAGGGCGAGCCGGGGATCGACGCGTTGCGGCGTGCCCAGAGGTAGAATTGCAGCTCGCCCGAATAGCCGAACAGCAATTCGTTCGATGCCGACTTGCGGAGCAAGGCGGTGAGCCCGCCGACCAGCGGCAACGGCCACAGCCCGCGGAAGATGATATAATCGGCGATCGGCTGGATCGCGAGCAGCAGCGCCATGCCCACCCAGAAGCCGGCCGATACCGGCAGCAGCTGATCGAGCGCGATCAGGTCGGCTCGACCCAGAACGCGTGCAACGACGAAAATGATCGCGATCGAGAGGATCGGCCCCGTCCAACGAAGCCAGGGGGCAGCAGCGCGATCCCCCGCGCTTCGTGCCCAATCGGCAACCGTGGCGGCCTCCATTCCGCGTACGGCCCGTGACATATCGTTCATTCGATCGTACCTTACCCGTCCCTTTCCCGTGTTGGTCTCTGGCCGCTCACGCCCCCATGGCCGGCAGAAGTTCGCTGTACCGCGCAAAACGCGCCCCGCGCGACAAACTGGCAACCGTGCGCGCGATACTGTCGGTCAGTGCCGGTACGTTGGTGTCTCCAGGATGAACGGCGAGCCGCATCCATGGACGGCGCGGCAAAGCGGCGCGCGCCACAGCCGCGACGGCGAGCGACGAGGCGATCCGCCAGCGGCTGCGGCTGGCCCAGGTGATCACCGGTCCCTTGGCGACGACCTCACCGGTCGCGGGACGCCACACTTTCATATGATCCTCGGCCAGCGCGAAGCCTTCCTCGCCCAGCGCCTGCATCGCGCCCTCGCCATAGAGCCAGGCGGGGGCGATGAATCCGGTCGCCGGTCGGCCGATAATGTCCTCGATCAGCTTGCGCCCATCGGCCATCCGGCTGCGCGCGGTATCGTGATCGAGGCCCAGAAACTCCCCCTCGCCCGCGGTCATCCGCTTCGCCTTGAACTTGGCCAGCGCGCCGTCATGCTCGCTGCGGTCGAGGTGGAACCAGCCATGGACGAACATGTCGACCCCGGCGTCCGACCAGGCCCGCAGCCGCGAGGCGAAGGGCGTGCCCCCGCGGATCGGTGAATCGCCCCAGTGATCGGGCACGACCAGCATCGCATAACGCGGCGCCGGCATGTCGCGCGAGACGAGCTCGGCGAGCCGATCGACCTTCCCCTCGAACTTCGGGGAAACGTCGTGGATCGAAACTAGCAGGGAGGGTTCTGGGCGGGGCATAAGGGAATGGGCAACAGCGTCGCGTCGGGTTGCGCGCCGCTAGGCCCGTTTCGGGTGGACCGCAAGTGCAGGAATGTCGCAGCCTGTCGCCGCGATTTGCACGCGGAAAGCTAAGCGGCGCTGCGCGTCCCGAACCAGAGCACATGCCGCGGGCCCTTGCCGTTGCTGCGGGCGCGGGTCACGACCTCGTCCACAACGAACCCACATGAGCCGAACTTGCGGGCGAACCGCGGATCGGGCGCCGCCGACCAGATCGCCAGGATACCGCCCGGGCGCAGCGCGCGCCACGCCGCTTCGAGGCCGCGTTCCGAATAGAGCCGGCCGTTGCTCGGGCGGGTCAGCCCGTCGGGGCCATTGTCGACGTCGAGCAGAATGGCGTCATATTGGCCTTGCCCGGTGTCGATCAACGCCGCCACGTCGTCGCCGACGACGCGGACGCGCGGGTCGTCGAGGCAGCCGGCGGCGAGCTCGGCCATCGGTCCCCGCGCCCAGTCGATGATCTCTGGCACCAGTTCGGCCACCGTCAGCCTGGCATCGGCGCCGAGCGACCGCAGCGCGGCGCGCAAGGTGAAGCCCATGCCATAGCCGCCGATCAGCAGATGCGGCGCCTTGCGGGCACCGAGGCGTTCGCACGTCGCGGTCGCCAGCACTTCCTCCGATCCGCTCATCCGGCTGTTCATCAGCTCGTTGCGATCGAGCACGATCATGAAATCGGCGCCACGGCGGAACAGCCGCAGCTCGTCATTGGTGCCGGGGATGCGCGCGACATCGATTAGTTCGCGGGGGATCATATGGTGTTTTCCTCGTCACCCCGGCCTTGTGCCGGGGGCCAAGGTGCCGCGATGGAAGTCATTGAACCTCTTGCCTTTCGGCCTGCCGCCCGTTGGCCCCCGGCACAAGGCCAGGGTGACGGCTGGGACGGACGCGCGGTTAGCCTCAGCTCTCGTCACCCATCCTGAGCGCGGCGATGAAGGCTTCCTGCGGAATCTGCACGCTGCCATATTCGCGCATGCGCTTCTTGCCTTCCTTCTGCTTGTCCAGCAGCTTGCGCTTGCGACTTATATCACCGCCATAACATTTGGCCGTAACGTCCTTGCGCATAGCGGCAATCGTCTCGCGCGCGATCACCTTGCCGCCGATCGCCGCCTGGATCGGGATCTTGAACAGATGGCGCGGGATCAGGTCCTTGAGGCGCTCGCACATGCCGCGCCCGCGGCTTTCGGCGGTGCCGCGATGGACGATCATGCTGAGCGCATCGACCGGCTCGTTATTGACCAGGATCGACATCTTGACGAGGTCGCCCTCGCGATAGCCGATCTGATGATAGTCGAAGCTGGCATAGCCCCGGCTGATCGACTTCAGGCGATCGTAAAAGTCGAACACCACTTCGTTGAGCGGCAATTCGTAGGTCACCTGCGCGCGGCCGCCGACATAGGTCAGGTTCTTCTGGATGCCGCGCCGGTCCTGGCAGAGCTTGAGGATCGAGCCGAGATATTCGTCGGGGCAATAGATCGTCGCCTCGATCCACGGCTCGCTGATCAGCGCGATCTTGTTGGGATCGGGCATGTCCGCCGGGTTGTGCAGCTCGATATGGCCCTGCCCGTGGGTCAGCTCGATCTGATAGACGACCGACGGTGCGGTGGTGATCAGGTCGAGATCGTATTCGCGGGTCAGCCGTTCCTGGATGATCTCCAGATGCAGCAAGCCGAGGAAGCCGCAGCGGAAGCCGAAGCCGAGCGCGGCCGAGGTTTCCATCTCGAACGAGAAGCTGGCGTCGTTGAGGCGCAACCTCGAAATGCTCTCACGAAGCTTTTCGAAGTCATTGGCATCGACAGGAAAAAGGCCGCAGAACACGACCGGCTGGACTTCCTTGAAGCCCGGCAGCGGCGCGGTCGCAGGACGCTTGGTATCGGTCAGGGTGTCGCCGACCCGCGCTTGCGCCACGTCCTTGATCTGCGCGGTGATGAAGCCGATCTCGCCGGTGCCGAGCTCGGTCAATTGTTCGATCTTGGGCCGGAAACAGCCGACACGGTCGACCAGATGCTGGGTGCCGGCCTGCATGAAGGTAACTTGCTGGCCCTTCTTGAGCACGCCGTCGATCACGCGGACCAGAATGACGACGCCAAGATACGAATCGTACCAGCTGTCGACCAGCATCGCCTTGAGCGGCGCGGATGCGTCGCCCTTGGGATGCGGGATGCGCTGGACCACCGCCTCGAGCACTTCGGCGATGCCGATCCCCGATTTGGCCGAGGTCAGCACCGCGTTGGAGGCGTCGAGCCCGATCACTTCCTCGATTTCGGCCTTGACCTTTTCCGGCTCGGCCGCGGGCAGGTCGATCTTGTTGATCACCGGCACGATCTCATGGTCGTGCTCGATCGACTGATAGACGTTGGCGAGCGTCTGCGCCTCGACCCCTTGCGCCGCGTCGACCACCAGCAGCGCGCCCTCGCACGCCGCCAGGCTGCGCGAGACTTCGTAGGCGAAGTCGACATGGCCCGGCGTGTCCATCAGGTTGAGCGTATAGGTCTCGCCGTCCTGCGCCTTGTAGGACAGGCGCACGGTCTGTGCCTTGATGGTAATCCCGCGCTCGCGCTCGATGTCCATATTGTCGAGCACCTGCTCGGACATCTCGCGCTCGGACAGGCCGCCAGTTGCCTGGATCAGACGATCGGCAAGCGTCGACTTGCCATGGTCGATATGAGCGATGATCGAGAAATTGCGGATTTTGTCGAGCGGCGTGGACACGATGATCTTTGCAATGAAGAGGGATTTGCCGCGCCGATAGCAGGCATGCGGCCAAACGCCAAAGGGCAAGGACCCTAAGCGCCTGAGAGTGACTTCTCGGTGCCGAGGATGGCGCGAAGCGCGGTCAGATAGCGCTGATCCCCCTCTCCACTCACCATCGTCCAGCGCACGCCGCGGCGTTCGAGCACTTCCATCGACAGTTCGTAGAAGCGTCGGCGCTTTTCCGGCGTGCCGAACATTCGCGTGCCGTCGTCCACCCAGGGAAGGTCGATGTCGAACAGCAGATAGAGATCGGCGAAGCCGTTCCACGAATCGAACCATTTGTCGTGGCGGCCGAACAGCATCTCGGCCCAGACCTCGGTCATCAGCGGGTCGGTGTCGAGGATGACCGGCGTCCGCCCGCTGGCGATCGCCTGGCGCGTCTGGGCGTCGTGCGCCTGGGCGATCGCGACGAGATCGGCCATCGTCCAATTGGTGCCGAACGCCTCGGTATAGGTGCGGCCATATTCGACCACGCAGGCCGAGCCGAAATGGCGCGCCAGTTCGGGCGCCATCGTGGACTTACCGGTGCTTTCTGGACCGTGGAGGCAGATCGAGCGGAGCTTCATGCCGCCGCCCTTTGCCGCGCGGCGTTCCAACCCGCCAGCCCCAACAGCGAAATAGCGAGCAGCACGACGTAAAGCGCGGTGGTAATCCACAGTCCCTTCGCCGCGTACAGCCCGATCGACAGGATGTTGGCGGCGATCCACAGCCACCAATTTTCCAGCTTGCGCACCGACATCAGGATCTGGGCGGCAACGCTGGTCATCGCCACCGAGGCATCCCACCACGGCAAAGCGGCGTCAGTGAAGCGGTGCATCAGCCAGCCCCAAGCGCCGACTGTCACCAGAATGCCTGCCAGCCAGCCCAGCCGCGCGTTCGCGGTCAGTCGTTCCACCACGACCTCGCCCGCGTTGATTTCTGACCGCCGCCATTGCCACAAGCCATAGAACTGAACGACCAGAAAGAAGAGCTGTAGCAATGTGTCACTGTAGAGCTTCGCATGGAAGAACACGACGGCATAGATAGCGACGCCGACGATCCCGAACGCAAAATTCCAGATACTTCGCAGCGCGACCAGCACGACATTGGCGAGGATCAGCAGCGCGGCGACGCCTTCGATTGGCGACATCTCGCTCAAAAATTCGCGGACGATATCGAGCGATGCCATCGCCCCCGACGATAGCGCCGCGCATGTCGGCGGCAAGGATTTCCGTGCGGCCGCCAGCCGGAACCGGGCAAACCAATGACGGAAAATGCCTATTTCGGATCATCACGCTCTGCTAGATATGGATCAGGATGCAGGGCGGGTCGCATCTCCCGCATCGCCATGGACGCGTCACGGCAACAGCTGGGCACGTGCGAACTGGGTCATCCGCGCCGGACCGCTCGAGGGCACTGGCGCTTGGGGAGGTTTAGATGCGTAAGTTGATGATAGCAGCCGTTGCTGCCGCGATGGCGTTTTCCGTTTCGCCGGCGTTCGCGGGGCCCGACAGATCGTCGGGCCGCAAGGATCAGGATCGCGGCATGCGCGAAATGCCGCATTGCGCGAGGCCGCTCGGCACGATCGCGATGGTCGAGCCCGAAAACCAATGGTGGCGGCAATATAGCCTGGGCAGCCCCGAGGCGATCATCAAGGTGTTCGTCCAGGAATCGCATTGCTTCACGTTGGTCAATCGCGGCCGCTCGATGCAGAGCCGGGCGATGGAGCGCGCGCTGGCCGATAATGGCGAACTGCAGCGCGGGTCGAACATGGGCAAGGGCCAGGTCCGCGCGGCCGATTTCCTGCTCGAACCCAATATCGTCACGACGAACGACAATTCCGGCGGCAGCAATGTCGGTGGTGCGATCGGCGGCGTCCTCAGCCGGTTCGGCGGTGGCGGCGCTCGGGCGATCGGTTCGCTCGCAGGCGGCATCAACATCAAGAAGGGTGAAGCCAACGTCACTTTGTCGGTGGTCGATTCGCGCACCACCGAAGAGCGCGTCGTCGAGGGCTATTACCGCAAGACCGATGTCGGCTTCAGCGCGTCGACCAGCGCGAGCTGGTGGGGCGGCTTCGCCGGGGCCGGCGGCGGCGGATATCAGAACACGCAGATCGGCCAGGTCATCGTGCTCGCCTATCTCGACGCCTACATCAAGATGGTCGACCAGCTCGGCGGCCGGTAACAACGACACGATAGGTCTACTAACCCCTCTCCCGCGTGCGGGAGAGGGAGGGGCCCGCCGCCGTCAGGCGGTGGGAGGGTGAGGGTCTTCTTTCCTCTTCGGTTCGGTCAAAGAAGAAGAAAGAAGACCCTCACCCAACCCTCTCCCGTAAACGGGAGAGGGCTAATGTAATTTAACGCTTCCCCGCACAATCCAGGCCGTTGCCGATGACGGATACACGCCCTAAGCATCCCCTCCTGACCTATCAGGAGGGGCCATGCGTCACGTTGCGATCATCGGATCGGGTCCCGCCGGCTATTACACCGCGGAAGCGTGCCAGAAGCAGTTCGGTGACCAGGTCCGGGTCGACATCATCGACCGCCTCCCCGTCCCCTATGGCCTGATCCGCACCGGCGTCGCGCCCGACCATCAATCGATCAAGGGCGTATCGCGCCGCTATGAAGCGACCGCGCTGTCGGACAATGTCCGCTTCGTCGGCAACGTGACCGTCGGTACCGACGTCACCATCGCCGAACTGGTCGGCCTCTACGACGCCGTCGTCCTCGCGACCGGCGCGCCCGCCGACCGGCCGCTCGGCATTCCCGGCGACGATTTGCCCGGCGTGACCGGATCGGCGGCGTTCGTCGGCTGGTATAACGGCCATCCCGATTTCGCCGACCTCGCCCCCGTGCTGAGTGGGCCAGGCGTGGTGATCGTCGGCGCGGGCAATGTCGCGCTCGATGTCGCGCGCGTGCTCGCCAAGACCGGTGCCGAGTTTGCCGGCTCCGACATTGTCGGCCACGCGCTCGACTCGCTCGCGACGGCTTCGCACGAAAGGATCACCATCCTGGCGCGGCGCGGCGCGCACCAGATCGCGATGACCCCCAAGGAGCTTGGCGAGCTCGGCCATCTCGAACGCGCGGTACCCCATGTCGACCCGGCCGATTTGCCGCCCGAGGCCGAAGACGCCGCGCTCGAGCCGGGGCTGCGCAAGTCGGTGACGCATTTGCGCAATTTCGCGACGCTCGACGTGGCCAAGCCGATCACCATCGAGTTCGACTTTTACGCGATGCCGGTCGCGATCGAAGGCGACGGCAAGGTCGAGCGCGTCATCGTCGAACGCACCGTGATCGACCGGGAGGGTCGCGCCAATGGCACCGGCGAAACCTATGTCATTCCCGCTGCTTTGGTGGTGAGCTGCATCGGCTATCGTACCCCGCCGATCGACGGCGTACCCTATGACGCCAAGCTCGGCCGCTTCGCCAATGACGAGGGCCGGATCGCGCCCGGCCTCTACGCGGTCGGCTGGGCGCGGCGCGGGCCGACCGGGACGATCGGCACCAACCGCCCCGACGGCTTCATGATCGCCGAGCAGATCGCCGCCGACTCGCCTGACGATTACGGCAAGGAAGGCCGCGCCGGGCTCGACCTGTTGCTGCGCGACCGCAATGTCGACGTCGTGACGTTTCGCGATTGGCAGAAGATCGAGGCAGCCGAGATCGCCGCGGCGCGCGACGGTTCGCCTCGCGAGAAGTTTACCAGCATCGACGCTATGCTGGCGGCGCGGGGGATATAACCATTTCTCATCATCCCAGCCTTGCGCCGGCATGACGACAGGGGCTGCCGCACCGCGATGCGAGGCTTGCGCGACTCCTCTGCCATGGTTATAGGCGCCCCCTCGCACGGCCGGGCTTGCCCGGAGATGCGCCGGTCGGGGAATAGCTCAGCCTGGTAGAGCACTGCCTTCGGGAGGCAGGGGCCGGAGGTTCGAATCCTCTTTCCCCGACCAATTTTCCCGAAAAAGCGAACGTCCGGGGGACGTTCGCCGGGAAAATTCCCGAGCGATAGCGAGGGCGGATAGCCCGCCGCTCCTCAACATCCTGATGCCAGCATAAGAAAACGCCGGGACGTCTCCGCCCCGGCGCCGCAGTTTTCAGGCCCTCCCCTGAACCCTATTCGTAGCGCAACGCCTTGATCGGGCTCGCTTGCGCGACCCGGACAGCGTGGCCGGCGATCGTCCCCGCCGCGATGATCACTGCCAGCAAGCCTGCCTCGACGAACGGCAGCGGCGTCAGCGTCACTCGCGTGTCGAAGCCGTTGAGCCAGCCGCGCATCAGCCACCACGCAACCGGCCACGCCACCAGGTTGGCAATCAGCACCGGCCGGCTAAATTGCCACACGAGCAGCCGGACGATGTCGCGGGTGCGTGCACCGAGCACCTTGCGGATGCCGATCTCCTTGGTGCGCCGTTCGGCGGTGAATGCCGCCAGCCCGAACAGGCCCAGACAGCCGATCACCACTGCCAGGATCGCGAACATCCCGAACAATTGCGCGCTCTTCTCGTCGATATTGTAGAGATCGTGGACGATATCCTCGACGTACCTGGCGCTGAGCGGCACGTTGGGCACCGACCGTTTCCAGACCCGCTCGACCGTCGCCCGCGCGGCCTGCGGATCGCCGGTGAAGCGTACCATCATCTGATTGAACGCGCCGCCGGTGACATAATAATAGAGGATCGGCTGAACAGGATCGCGCGCCGATCGGTAACGCACGTCGGAGACCACCCCGACGATCGTCGCCATCACCAGGCCTGCCTCATTGCTGACCATCGGCGCCTGGATCTGTTTCCCCAGCGCCGCCGCGGGCGAGGCGAAGCCCAGCCGTCCGACCGCCGATTCCGACAGGATGATATTGGTGCCGCGCGCGACGAGCGCGCGTTCGGCATTGAGGTCGGGCGGGTTGGGTGTGGTCGAATCGTCCAGCGCGATCGCCTCGGAGAAATTGCGGCCGGCGATCACCCGCATGCCCAGCGTGTCGAAGGCATGCGTGTCGACGCCGTAAATGCCCAGCGTCACCGGCTTGCCGCCGGGCAGATTGACGTCAGTGGTGGAATTGTTGCCCGACGCAATGCCCAGAGACACGCGCGCGGCATCGACGATCCCGGGCTGCTTGCGCAATTCCTGAAGCAAGGTCGGCGCCACGGCTTCGACTTGCGCGCGCTGGATGCCGTTGAGCTGAAGCAGCCCCTGGCGCTTGTAGCCGGCATCGACATTCCGCGCATATTGCGTCTGCGCATAGATCACCGAGGTGCAGATGATCAGCCCGATCGAGACCGCGAACTGGGCGATCACGAGCAGGCTGCGCAGCCGCCCGCTACCTTCGGCATCGGCGGCCGACTTGTTGGCCTTGAGGATCCGCGCGGGCTCGAAGCGCGAGAGATAGAAAGCGGGGTAGAGTCCGCCCGCCAACCCGACCAACAGGGTCAGCGCGATCACCGGCAGCAAAAGGCCCGACATGCCAAAATAGCGGAAAGTCATATCGGCATCGAGGAACGCGTTGAGCGGCCGGATAGCGAGTTCGGCCAGTGCCAGCGCGATCAGCATGGCGATCGCCGACACCAGCATCGATTCTCCGACGAACTGGACGATCAATTGTTGGCGGCTGGCGCCCAGCACCTTGCGCAACGCCACCTCGCGAGCGCGCTGCGAGGCACGCGCGGTCGCCAGGTTGGTGAAGTTCATGCACGCCATGGCCAGGATCAGCAGCGCGACCACCCCGAAGGTCAGCACCGATTGGCGATTACCGTTGGGCCGCCCCTGCCCATTGCCTTTGCTAAGGTGGAGATCGCGCACATTGATCAGGTGGAAATTCTCGAATTGGCCCTGATTGGTCACCGGATTGCTGCCGACGTCGTCGGGGATGTTGCGCTTTTCCCAGGCCGGGAACTGCGCCTCGATCGCCTTGGGGTCGGTGCCGGGTTTCAGGCGGACATAGATTTCGCCGTTCGACCAGCTCCAGAAATTCACCACACCCGGTGTCTTGCGGAAATAATCGGTCGGATCGATCCGGACGACAGCGGTCATGTCGAAATGGCTGTTCTTGGGCAGGTCCTTGAACACGCCCGTCACGCGATAATCGGCGGTCATGTCGCCGCTGGCGACGGTGATCGTCTTGCCCAGCGGGTCGCTGTCGCCGAACCGCGCCTGAGCCTCGCTCTCGCTCAGCACGATCGAATGCGGATCGTCGAGCGCGGTCGCGGCGCTGCCCCGGACGAACGGCGCGCGGACGATGTCGAACAGCGGGCCGTCGGTGATGAGCGACTTCTTGGCGGCGGTCGGCGTGCCGTCCTGCAGGAACGTGACGTTTTGCGACGACGCCCACACCACGCGCTCGACCTGCGGAAAATCCTTCTTGAGCGCGCCGCCGGCGACATAGGCAGTGGTCAGCGACAAGCCCGGCTGCTGCCCTTGCGGCGAGGGCAGATATTCGGTCGCCAGCTCATAAGTGTTCTCGGCTTCGGGCAGCCAATTATCATAGCTGAATTCGTAGCGGACATAGGTCAGGATCAGCAGGCATGCCGCCAGCCCGATCGCCAGTCCGACGATGTTGATGACGGCATAAACACGGCTCTTGAGCAGAGCGCGGATGCCGACGGTCAGGTAATTACGCCACATCGGGGCTCTCCTATTCGTACCGCAAAGCGTTGATCGGGTTGGTCCGCGCGACGCGGATCGCGTGACCGGCGACGGTCGCCAGCGCGATGCCGAGCGTGAGCGCGCCGGCGACGGCAAACGGCGTCGGGCCGAGCGCGATCCGCGTGTCGAAGCCGTTGAGCCAGTCGCGCATCAGCCACCAGGCGACCGGCCAGGCGATCAGATTGGCGATCAGCACCGGCCGACTGAACTGCCAGACCAGCAGTCGCACGATGTCGAGGGTGCGCGCGCCCAGGACCTTGCGGATGCCGATCTCCTTGGTGCGCCGCGCCGCGGTGAACACGGCGAGCCCGAACAAGCCCAGGCAGCCGATCACCACCGCGAGGATCGCGAAAGCGGCGAACAACTGGCCGCGCGCCGCCTCTCGTTCATATTGCTGGCGCACCAGGTCGTCGGCGAAGCTTGCCTTGAACGGCACGTCGGGAATCTGACGGCGCCACACCTGCTCGACCGCATCGCGCATCACCGCCGGCGCCACACCGGCATAGCGAACCGCGATCTGGCTGAACCCGTTGCGCTGCATGACATAAACGATCGGCTGCAACGGCTCGCGCAGCGACCGGAAACGGGCATCGGACACCACGCCGACGATCGTGCACGGCACCTGGCCGAATTCGGGCAGCGTGAGCTTTCCCGACATCTGCTTGCCAATGGCGGCTTTGATGTCGGCGAAGCCCAGGCGATGCGCGGCACTTTCGCTGACGACGACGTTGAGCCCACGAGCGACGAGCGCCCGTTCGGCGTCCGGGTTGACCGGATGCGGTGTCGTTGCATCGTCACGGCCGTAGTTCAGCGAGAAGTCGCGACCCGCCAGGATCCGCATCCCCATCGCCTGGAAAAAGCCCTCCTGCACGCCATAGGTGCCGAGCTCGATCGCGCTCGAGCTGCCAGCCAGGAAGTAGGAGGTGATCGAATTGTTGCCCGGCGCGACCGCGATCTGCGTTCCCGCCGCGGCACGCACGCCCGGCAGCTTGCGGATCTGTGCCACCAGCGACCAGGCCTGGTCGTCCGTCACGCCGCGGAAGGACAGATTCTCGACCTGGAGCAGGCCGTCGCGGCGATAGCCGGCATCGATCGTGCGGGCGTAGACCGTCTGGGCGTAGATCACGCTGGTGCACACGATCAACGCGATCGACACCGCGAATTGCCCGATCACCAGCACGTTGCGCAGCCGGCCCGACCCCTGCGAGTCCGCGGCCGACTTGTTGGCCTTGAGGATCTTCGCCGGCTCGAACCGCGACAGATAAACCGCCGGATAAAGTCCGCCGACCACCCCGACCAGCAGCACCAGCGCGATGCCCGGCAGCAGGACGCCACCCAGCCCGAAATAATGCAACTGGATGTCGGCATCGAGGAAGCGGTTGAAGAACGGCAGGATCAGCTCGACCGCGGTGAAGGCGACCAGCAGCGAGATCAGCGAGACCAATACCGATTCGCCGACGAACTGGACGATCAGCTGGCGCGGGCTGGCGCCGAGCACCTTGCGCAGCGCCACTTCGCGGGCGCGCTGCGACGCGCGGGCGGTGGCCAGGTTGACGAAGTTGACGCAGGCCATGCCGAGCACGAGCATCGCGATGATGGCGAAGGTCGTCACCGTGGCATTGTCGTTGCCCGGCGTCATCGCGCCATTCTGCGCCTTGCCAAGGTGGATATCGCGCAGGTTGACGAGCTTGTAATCCTGCCCGTCGCCAGGATTGTAGCGCTGGCCGTTGGTCACCGTGTCGGGAATGTTGCGCTTTTTCCACGCCGGGATCTGCGCCCTGATCGCGTCGATATCGGCGCCTGGCCGCAGCTTGAAATAGTGCCAGCCTTCCTGGTCGTCCCAATTGGTCAGTACCTGGGTCCGGTCGGCGAACTGAACGTCCATGTCGAACCGGGCGACCATCGCCGCGCTGAAGCTGCTGTTCTTGGGGATGTCCTTGAATATGCCGGTGACGCGGTAATCGACATTGCCCGCATTATCGACGACGGTCAGCGTCTTGCCGATCGGATCGGCATTGCCGAACCGCCGTTTCGCCTCGCTTTCGCTCAGCACCATCGAATGCGTGTCGTTGAGCGCGTTATGCGCATCGCCTTTCACGAACGGCACCTGGACGATGTCGAAGATGTTGCCGTCGACCATCCTGATCAGGCCCTGCGACGGTTCGCCGTCCTGGATCACGATCGGCGCAAAGCCGCGAACGAACACGACTTTCTCGATCTGCGGGAAATCCTTGGCCAAGGCACGACCCGCGGCGAGCGAGCTCATCTGCAGGTACATCTCCTCCCCGCCTTGCGGCGTGGGGTGATAATAGGTCTGCAGTTGGTACGCCTGATCGGTGCCCTTCAGCCAACCGTCATAGCTCTCTTCGTAACGGACGTAGAGCAGGATCAGCACGCACGCCGCCAGCCCGATCGCGAGGCCGAGGACGTTGATCGCCGCATAGACGCGGCTCTTGAGCAGCGAGCGGATGCCGACAATGAGGTAGTTGCGCCACATATGGCTTCTCCTATTCGTAGCGCAAAGCGTGGATCGGGTTGCGACGCGCAACGCGCACCGCCTGGCCAGCGACGGTCGCGACCGCGATGACAAAAGCGAGGCCACCGGCAATGAGAAACGGTGTCGGGGTGAGCGCGATGCGCGCGTCAAACCCGTTGAGCCAATCGCGCATCACCCACCACGCGGCCGGCCAGGCGATCAGATTGGCAATCAGCACGGGCCGGCTGAACTGCGCGACGAGCATGCGGACGATATCGCGGCTGCGCGCGCCCAGGACCTTGCGGATCCCGATCTCCTTGGTGCGGCGCTCGGTGGCGAACGCGGCCAAAGCGTAGAGGCCGAGACAGGCGATCACGATCGCCAACAGCGAGAAGCTCGCGAACAACGCGGTGCGGGCACGCTCTGCGGCATAAAGGTCGCGGACGACGTCGTCGGTGAAGCGTGCCTCGAACGGGATTTCGGGCTCGAAATGTCGCCAGATCTTGGCGAGCGCAGCCATCACCTCGCCGGGCCGCGCGGCGGCATAGCGGACCAGTACCTGATTGGTGAGGCCAGGGTGATAGGCGTAGACGATCGGGTGGACCGTATCGCGCGCGGTGCCGAACCGCGTGTCCTCGACCACGCCGGCGATCGTCGCGGGCACCCTGGCTGCTCCATCGAACCAGACGTCGATGACTTGGCCGATCGCGGCTTGCGGCGCTTGGTATCCAAGCTTGCTCGCCGCCGCACGGTTGATCGCCACGTTGATCCCGCGGGTGGCGAGTTGGGCCGATGTCTCCTCCGCGATGCGATCGGCGGCCTGGCGATCGCCGAGCATTCGCCCGGCGAGCAGCTTTACATCCATGGTCTGCAGAAAATCGCCATCCACGTTGTAGACCGTCAGCGAGGCATATTGCGACGCACCAGGCGTGCGGGCGAGCCACACCATTTTCTGGGTCGCGTCGCCGGGGACGAATCCGGTCCGCCCCACCTTGGTCACCCCCGGGATCGCGAGCATCGCCCGTCGCGCGGCGTCATATTCGCTGCCCTGGGTGTAGCGCCAGGCGTTGGCGATCTGGATCAACCCATCGCGGCGAAAGCCGGGATCGACCTGTTCGACGAAGCGGGTCTGCGACCAGATCACCGCAGTACTGGTCACCAGGCCGATGGCGATGGCGAACTGGACGATGACGAGCGCCATACGCAGCCGTCCACTGCCGGCGGTTTCGGTCGAACCACGATTGCCGTTAAGCACGGGCGCCGGTTTGAACCTGCTCAGATAGAGTGCCGGATATAGTCCGCCGGCTAGGCCGGTAATCGCGAACAATGCCAGTACCGGAAGCAGCATGCCGTCCTTGCCCAGATAGCGGAGCTGCATATCGGCCCCCATCGCCTGTGCGACAGACGGCATCGCGAGCTCAGCGATCGCCATCGCGATCAGCACCGCCACCGCAGCAATCAGTACGTTCTCGGCCATGAATTGGGCGATCAGTTCGCGCCGCCGCGCGCCGAGCACCTTGCGCAACGCCACTTCGCGCGTCCGCTGGAGCGCGCGCGCGGTCGTCAGATTGACGAAGTTCATCACCGCCATGCCGAGCGTCAGCAGCGCGACGACGGCGAAAGTGACCAGCGCGCGCGGATCACCCGCCGGCGTAAGCGCTGCTTCCTGTGCCATGCCAAGATGGACGCCGGTGACCGGCTCCAATCGCAGGTCGAACACGTCGGCCATCGGCACGACGCGCTTCTCCCAGCCCGGGAGTGCCGCGTTCACCATCGCCGCGTCGGCACCGGCGCGCAGCTTGACGTAATGTATCTGGTCGAAATTGCCCCAACCGCGCCGCTCGACGGGCATGTTGGCGGCGTCGCCGCGATACATGATGCCGATACGCAGGCTGGTGTTGCGCGGAAGGTCGCGCAGCACACCGCTTATCTTATAGTCGCGCTTGCCAGAGCCCGCGCCGAGCGTGAAGCGCCTGCCCAGCACGTCGGCGGTGCCGAATTGACGGGTCGCCTCCCTCTCGGTCAGCACGATCGAATTGGTGTCGGGCAAGGCAATCGCCGCCGACCCGTAAGCGAACGGCAGATCGAAGACTTTGAAGAAATTGCCGTCGACCGTCGTCGCGTCGATGAACACCGGCTGCCCATCGCGTTCGGTCACGGTCTTGCCCGCCGAAAGCGAAGTGACCGCTTCGACTTGCGGGAATCCGGCGGCAAGCTGTTCCCCGACCGGGAACGCGCTCGCCTGCGTCCGCACATCGGGCTGGCCGGGTGGGTGGATCGTCGTTTGGACCTGAAACAAGCGGCCGCTGTCCTTCAGCCAGCCGTCATAGCTCCGCTCGTACCGAATATAGCCGAGGATCAGCACGCAGCCGGCGAGCGCCAGCGCCAGCCCGCCGATATTGATCGCGGCATAGACGCGATTGCGCATCAGGATGCGGATCGCGATCAGCAGATAATGGCCGAGCATCGGTGCCAATCCTCTACCGCCCCGTTGCCGTTCAGGCCGCGCGGCGCCGTTCCTGGAGGATGCGGCCGTCGAGCATGTTGACCACGCGGCTGGCATAATCGGCGTGCGAGGGCGAGTGCGTGACCATGACGATGGTCGAGCCCTGCGCATTCAGCGTCTGGAGCATCTTCATCACTTCCTCGCCGTGATTGGTGTCGAGGTTGCCGGTCGGTTCGTCGGCCAGGATCAATTTGGGCTCGGCGACGAGCGCGCGGGCGACCGCGACGCGCTGTTGCTGACCGCCCGACAATTGGCTGGGGAAATGCCGCGCGCGGTGCGCGATGCCGACGCGGTCCATCACTTCCTCGGTGCGGCGGCGGCGCTCGGCAGCAGGCACTGAGTGATAGAGAAGCGCCAGTTCGACATTCTCGCGCACCGACAATTCGTCGACCAGATTGAAGCTCTGGAAGATGAAGCCGATCGACGCCTTGCGGACTTCCGCCAGCTTGGATTCGGACAGGCCGGCGACTTCCTTGCCGTCGAACACGTAGCTGCCGCTGGTCGGGCTATCGAGCATGCCCATCAGGTTGAGCAGGGTCGACTTGCCGCAGCCCGACGGCCCCATGATCGCGACGAACTCGCCGGGCATGATGTCGAGGTCGATCGCGTCGAGCGCGGTGGTCTCAACGGTGTCGGTGCGGTAGGTCCGCGACAGCGCGCGCATATGCAGCATGGTATTCACTCCTTCGCGTTCGAAAGGTCGAGCCGATCCTTGTCGGCGAAACCGGTATAGGGGCTGGTGATCACGCGCTCGCCGGCATCGAGCCCGTCGAGCACTTCGATATAATCGGGATTGCGGCGGCCGAGCCGGACTTGCCGCTTCACGGCGCTGTTGCCGTCGGGGGCGACGACGAAGACATAGGCGCCGCCGCTCTCATTATAGAAGGCACCATTGGGGATCAGCTTGGCCGGCGCGGGATCGCCGAGCGTCAGCTTTGCTTGCAGCGTCTGGCCGCGCTGCACGCCTTGCGGCTCGTCGCCGAGGAATTGCAGATCGACCTGGAACTGGCCGTTCTGGACCTGCGGATAGATTTTCATCACTCGCGCGCGGAAGGTCTTGCCGTTCCAGTCGACGCTCGCCGACTGATTGACCTGGACGCGCCCGAGATAGAATTCGTCGACGCCGGCCTGGAGCTTGTTCTTGCCCGGTGAGTCGATCTGGCCGATCCGCTCGCCACGCTGGAGCGACTGGCCGATCTGGATCGAGAAGCCCGACAATTTGCCGGTCACCGGTGCTTTGAGGTTGAGCGCATCGAGATTGGTGCGGGCGATGCCCAGACCCGCCGACATCGACTTCATCGATGCCTTTTGCTGGTCGAGCTGGCCCGACTGCAGCCGTTCGTCGCTTGACTGGCTGCGCTGGAGCACCGCGAGGCGGCGCTGCTGATATTGGTAATTGTCGGCCGTGTCGTTGAACTGCTTGCCCGACACATAGCCCTTCGCCGCCAGCGGTGCCTCGCGCTCATATTGGCGGCGCGCCGTGGTCAGCGCGAGTTGGGCATCGAGGATCGCGCGCTCGTTGGCCAGGCGGGTCTGCGACAGCGCCAGCTCCTGGCTGCGCATGTTGTTGATCTGCTGCTCGACCTCGGTCTGGCGCGCGAGCGTCGAGAGCTGAAGTTCGGCATTGGACAGCATCGCGATCGGCTGGCCGGCGACGACATCGGTGCCGTCCTCGACCAGGACCTTGTCGACCCGGCCGCCCTCAATCGAGTCGATATAGACGGTGAGCAGTGGCGTCACCTTGGCGCGCAGCGGAATGAAGTCCTCGAAGCGACCGGTCTGCACGGTCGAGATCGTCAGCCGGTTCTTGGTCACCGTCTGCGACCCCGCGCCGGGCATGAACCACCAGAACAGCAAGGCGAGCACCAACACAGCGCCGGCGCCGATCGCGATCTTGACGTTGCGCGACAGGCCGCGGCGCTCGACCACCTTGTCCATCTGGCTGCCGCTGACCGCCCGGTCAGGGGTGGCGGACGCCGCCGCCTTCAACGACGCGATATTCACGAACGCTCGCTCCCGATTTGCAGCAGGAATAAAGAGTGTCCGTTTCCGGACACGGGTGTCCGGAAACGGACAGTGTCGCTCTGGAGCGAGAAGGCGATCCGGACCGAGGAAATCTGGATCGCGCCGCTCCAGTGCGACGCCGGCTGAAAGAACAGCACCCAGCTCACGCCGAGTAACACGAGCACCGTGAGGAGTTTGCGGTTGGCTGCCGTGTCTTTCATCGGTTCTGTCCACTTGATTAGGTTGCCAGTACCTCAGCAGGATGCGTGCCAATTGGGTTTGGGTGGTGCCGGCCAAGCCTTCTTTCCCGTCGTCACTCCGGCCTTGCGCCGGGGTCCGCCGCGCCTCCGGGTATGACCGCCGTTGGGCATACCAGCCTCTCCCCGTCATGCCGGGCTAGTCCCGGCATCCACCGTGCCCTGCACCCCTCACCTTGGGATACGCGGCACGGTGGACCCCGGCACAAGGCCGGGGTGACGCTCTTGGGAATCGGGCCACGATTTCCTTTCCCGTTGGCCGCAGGGGATATCCGAACGCTCCCCCAAAACCCTCTGGCACGGAAATTGATTGTCCGTATTCGGACAGTGGCTGTACGGAAGCGGGCAATGGCGGCACCGGAATTCGATCTCTGCATCATCGTCGACGACGACGAGGATATCCTGGTGGCGGCGCGGCTCGCGCTACGCGGGCTGTTTCGCGAGTTGATCACCGTGTCGTCGCCCGAGCGCGCGATCGCCGCCACTGCCGGGCGCCAGCCCGACGTCATCCTGCTCGACGCCAATTTCGCGCGCGGCGCGACCGATGCGCGCGAGGGGCTCGCATTGCTCGATCGGCTGCTGACCAACGATCCCGAGGCGATCGTGGTAATGATCACCGCGCATGCCGGGGTGAATGTCGCGGTCGAGGCGATGAAGCGCGGCGCGACCGATTTCGTGTCGAAGCCCTGGGAGAATGAGCGGCTGGTCCAGACGGTGCGCACCGCCGCCGCGCTGCGCCAATCGCGCGCCGCCGCCGATGCGCCGACGCCGACGCCGGCATCATCGAGCGCGGCGCGCGGGCCGTCGCCGCTGATCGGCAGTGCCCCCTCGATGGCGCGCGTCCATTCGCTGATCGCGCGCGCGGCGCCGACCGAAGCGAACGTCCTGGTGCTCGGCGAAAACGGTACCGGCAAGGAATTGGTCGCGCGTGCGCTGCACCAGCAATCGCACCGCGCCGATCGCGAGATGGTGACCGTAGACCTCGGCGCGATCGCGACCGAGCTGATCGACTCCGAATTGTTCGGCCATATCAAAGGCGCGTTCACCGACGCGCGCACCGATCGCGTCGGCCGCATCCAGGCGGCCGATGGCGGCACCTTGTTCCTCGACGAGATCGGCAATCTGCCGCTCCATCTGCAGCCCAAATTGCTGACCGTGCTCGAACAGCGCAAGGTCACCCCGGTCGGGGCGAACCAGCCGATCCCGGTCGATATCCGGGTGATCGCGGCGACCAATATGACCCCGGCGATGCTACGCGACGAGCGCCAGTTCCGTCAGGACCTGCTGTTCCGGCTCAATACGGTGGAAATCGACCTGCCGCCGCTGCGCGACCGCCGCGAGGACGTGCCGGCGCTGATCGATCATTACCTCACTCTCTACGCCGAGCGGTACAAGCGACCGCGCCCCGAATTGTCGCCACAGGCGCTAGGAGCGCTGGTGGCGCATGACTGGCCCGGCAATGTCCGCGCGTTGCGTCACGCGGTCGAGCGCGCGGTGATCCTGGCCGGCGATGGTCCGCTGGAGACCGACGCCTTCGCCCTCGCCCCAACGGCGATGCCACGGGTCACCGCCGAGCCGGTAATGTCGGACCTCAATCTCGACCGCGTCGAGCGGCGGCTGGTCGAGGAAGCGTTGAAGAAGCACGGCTATAACATCTCGTCCGCCGCGCATGAGCTCGGCCTGTCGCGGGCCGCGCTGTACCGCCGAATGGAGAAGCATGGGCTTTGACCGCCGCTTCGCGCTGATCCTGGTCGGCTGGCTGGTCGCCTGCCTGCTAGCGCTGATCGCGCTGACGGTGGCGATCGCGACCCCGGGTCTGGCCGCGGTCAGGATCGTCGCCGGCCTGCTGGTGCTCGGCATGGTGGGCGGCCTGCTCCACCATATCGACCGCACCAATCGCACCGTCGCACGCTTTGTCGAAGCCTTGCGCTACGGCGATTTCTCGACCCGGTTCGACGGCCGCGGCGGCGCCGGGTTCGACACCTTGGGCGGCGCACTCGACGCGGCGATGCGCGGGCTGCAAGCGCAACGCGACCGAACGGTCGAGGAGTTGCGCTTCCTCGAAGCGCTGACCGACGATGTTCCGGTGGCGCTGCTCACGGTCGATGCCGATCACGGCGTGACCTTGGTCAACAAGGCGGCGCGACGCCTGTTCGCCGCGCACCAGGGTACCCGGCCGGAGGATTTCACCGTTTATGGCGAAACCTTCGCGTCGCGCCTGGCCGATGGCGCCGCGCCCGCGGCCGAATTGCTGTTGCTGCGATCGGCGACCGGACCGCAGCGCGCGATCGTGCGCAATGCCTCGCTCGAGCGGCTGGGGTTGACGACGCGCGCGATCACGGTCGAACCGGTCCAGGGCACGCTCGACGCGATCGAAATGGCGGCGCAGACCGACCTGGTCCGCGTCCTGACGCACGAAATCCTCAATTCGCTGACGCCGGTGACCTCGCTGGCGTCGAGCACGGCAGAGGTGCTGGCCGAGCAGGAGCCCGATCTCGATCTCGCGCGCACCGCCGCCGGAACGCTCGCGCGCCGCGCCGAGGGGCTGGAATATTTCATCCGATCCTACCGCGCGGTCGCGCATGTTCCCGACCCACGCCGCCAGCGGTTCAAGGCGGCATCGTTCGTCCGCGACCTCGAACGCCTGTTCGCCGCTGAATGGCCCGACATCGCGCTCAAGACCGAGGTGACGCCCGATCTCGAACTCGATGCCGATCCCGATCTGCTCGCCCAGGCGCTGATCAACCTGTTGCGCAACGCCGCCCAGGCGACGCGCGAGCGCGACGAGCATCTGCTGGTCGAACTGCGGTTGCTCGGCGACCGCACAGGGACGCGCATCCTGGTGGCGGATCGTGGTCCGGGCGTGCCGGAGGCCATGCGCAACGAGATCTTCCTGCCGTTCTTCACGACGAGGGCCAAGGGCACCGGCGTCGGCCTCAATCTGGTACGCCAGATCGTCATCGCGCATGGCTGGACGATCGAGGTCGGCGAGGGCTCCGAAGGCGGTGCGGAGTTCAGGGTTTTCGTTCGGTGATAGGCGCCATCAGGGCGAGGGGTTGGAAAGCAGATCCAGTTCCGGCTCCCCTGCCCCCTCTTCCTCCAGCGTCGCCAGGGTCACGCCGACCAGCCTGATCCCTGCCCGCAGCGGAAACAAGGTCGCCACCAGCCGCTCGGCCACCACGATCAGATCGGCATGGCTGGCGATAGCACCGCTCAGCGTCCTACTCCGCGTGACGATGCGGAAATCGGCATAACGCACCTTCACCACCACGGTCTTGCCCGTCGTCCGGGTTCGCTCGCACCATGCCCAGACCTGGTCGGCCATTCGCCGGACCTGCTCGATCACCTGGTCCGGTGTGGTCAGATCCTGTTCGAAGGTGGTTTCCGATCCCGATGATTTGCGCGGCCGGTCGGGGGTGACCTCGCGATCATCCTCGCCATGGGCGATCTTGTGATACCATAACCCCGATTTGCCGAAATGCGCCTGGAGGAACGCCGGATCGCGTTCGCGCAGATCGGCGCCGGTGACGATCCCCAGCCGGTTGAGCTTCTCCGCGGTGCGCGGTCCGATGCCATGGAACCGCCCGACCTCCAACCCGGCGACGAACTCGGCGCCGGTCCCGGGCGGGATGACGAATTGCCCATTGGGCTTGTTGTGGTCCGAGGCGAGCTTGGCGAGGAACTTGTTGTACGAAATCCCCGCCGAAGCGGTCAGCGCGGTCACGTCGAAGATGCGCGCGCGGATCTCCCGTGCGGTGGCGGTGGCGGAGGGGAGTTCGCGCAGATTGGCGGTGACGTCGAGATAGGCCTCGTCGAGCGACAACGGCTCGACCAAAGGGGTATAGTCCTCGAATATCTCGCGAATCTGGCGCGAGACGCTGCGATAGACGTCGAACCGGTGCGGCACGAAGATCAGATCGGGGCATCGGCGTATGGCGACGACCGATGGCATCGCCGAGCGCACGCCGAACGTGCGCGCCTCATAGCTCGCCGCCGCGACGACGCCGCGCCCGGTCGCCGATCCCACCGCCACCGGCCGCCCGCGCAACGCCGGATCGTCGCGCTGTTCGACCGAGGCGAAAAAGGCATCCATGTCGATATGGATGATCTTGCGTACCACAATGGACGAAATGACGCCCCCTCATGCCCTTGGCAACCGTCGGCGACCGGCGCAGGATGGTGCCGGGGCTCGCGAGAGGCGCCGGGTTGAGAGGGGTCATATGAGAAATAATCGCTTTGCCAGGGGCTTGAGCGCGATCGCCGCGCTCGCGATGGTTTCGAGTTGCGGCGGTGGCGGATCGGCGAGCGGAACCGGAGGAACCCCGACCCCTACCCCCAGTCCGACGCCGACCGCGACTCCGACACCGACGGCTGCGGGCTGCACATTGCGCGAGCGCCAGGATTGGGCCTTCGCGCAGCTCAAGGAATGGTATCTGTTCCCCGACACGCTGCCGGCAAGCCTGGACCCGACGCCCTATACATCGGTCGAGGATTATATCGACGCGCTGACCGCGACCGCGCGCGCGCAGCACAAGGATCGCTATTTCACCTATCTGACCTCGATCGCCGAAGAGGATGCCTATTACAATTCGGGATCGAGTGCTGGCTTCGGCATCCGGTTGGGGTTGACCAGCAGCAACCGCCTGTTCGTGACCGAAGCATTCGAGGGCGGGCCCGCGCTGGCGGCGGGGATCGATCGCGGGACGGAAATCGTCGCGATCGGCACCAGCAGTGCGAACCTGCGCAACGTCACAGACATCATGGCGACGTCCGGTTCCGCCGGGCTGACCGAGGCGCTGGGTCCCGACACAGCGGGCACGTCGCGCGTATTGCGGATAACGTCGTTGACCGGCGCGACCAGCACCGTCACCGTGACCAAGACCCAATTCGCGCTCGACCCGGTGTCGAGCCGCTATGGCGCCAAGATCATTTCCGATGGCGGGCAGCAATTCGGCTATATCAATCTCAGGACCTTCATCAATCCGGCCGAGCAGCCGCTGAAGGACGCCTTCCTGCGGTTCAGGACCAACGGCATCACCAACATCATCATCGATCTGCGCTACAATGGCGGCGGGTTGATCTCGGTCGCCGACCTGATGGGCGACCTGCTGGGGGCCAACCGCGCGCCGACCGACGTCTGGGAATATATGACCTTCCGTCCCGAAAAATCGGCGTATAACAGCAACCACACCTTCACGCCGATGTCGCAGTCGATCGCGCCGACCAAGATCGCGTTCATCGGCGGCGGCGGCACCGCGTCCGCGAGCGAGCTCGTGATCAACGGCATGGTGCCCTATCTCCACGCCAATGCCGCGCTGATCGGCTCGAACACTTATGGCAAGCCGGTCGGCCAGATCGCGCTCGACAAGACCGCGTGCGACGACCGCTTCCGCGTCATCGCCTTCGCGATCCAGAACGCGGCGCATAACGGCGCTTATTATGACGGCCTCGCCAGCTTCATGGAGGCGAGCTGCCAAGCCGGCGACGACATCTCGTACCAGCTCGGTGACCCGAACGAGCAATCGACCCGTCGCGCGCTCGATTATCTGGAAGGCAAGAGCTGCACCCCGGTGACGGCAAGCACCGGCGCACCCGGTACCGCATCGCAATCGAGCAAGACCCAGCTATCGGTGATGGAACAGTCGCGCCAATTGCTGACGCCCGATCGGCCGTCGACGCCGCAGCGCGAGGTGCCGGGACTGTTCTAGGCTCCGGTAGCGAAAGGACGCTATTCGCGAGGGATCGAGCGAGACGAAGGTCGGCAAGAGGTTGCGACAGGCGGGCTACGGCTTAAGTTGGCCGCAATGCCCGAAAACCAGTCCCCCATTCCCGCCGCGACCCTGATCCTCTTGCGCGATCGCGGCGGCATGCCGCCGGAAATCCTGATGGTCGAGCGCGCCAAGGCGATGGTGTTCGCCGGCGGCGCGCTGGTCTTTCCGGGCGGGCGAGTCGATCCCGGCGACCGGGCGCTGGCGGCCGAACTCGGTCGGGATGCCGAGGATGCGCCGGCGCGGATCGCAGCGATCCGCGAAACGATCGAGGAAGCGGGCGTGCCGGTGGGGCTCAGCCCGGCACCCGACGCTGCGACGCTGACCGTGCTGCGCGAGGGTCTTCATGCCGGCGAGGCGTTCGGCCTGTTGCTCGATCGCCATGGTCTGTCGGTCGATCTCGACGCCTTGACCTGGTTCGCGCGCTGGCTGCCCGCGCATGCCCATATGCGGATCTTCGACACACGTTTCTACCTCGCCCGAGCGCCCCAAGACGCCGCCGCAGCGACGGTCGATGCCACCGAGAATGTGCGCCTGTTCTGGGCGAGCGCAGCCGAGGTGCTTGCCGAGTGCGATGCCGGCCGCGCGACGGTGATCTTCCCGACCCGCCGCAACCTCGAACGGCTGGCGCAATATGACAGCTTTAGCGAAGCCGTCGCCGCCGCGCATGCCTTCCCGCCACGCACGATCACGCCGTGGAGCGAAGAGCGGGAGGGCGTGCCGCATCTCTGCATTCCCGACGATCTCGGCTATCCGGTAACGAGCGAAGCCCTGACCAGGGCGATGCGGGGATGACACGCCGCCGCAGGCGTCGCGCGCGCCGGGCGCGCCGTGCCCAACGGCGCGGTTGGACCACGCTCGCCATTTTCGCCGCATTGTTCGTCCTGATGCTCGGCGTACTCCATTTTCGCAATCGGCCGCAGGATCTGCCCTGGACGGCGCTCGATCTCGGCCAGCCGGTCGGGCTATTCACCGGGAGCAAGCTTGCCGCGCTCGACGGTGATTATCCGCAATGCCGCGCGCTGCTGGAACGTGCCGGCGTGCACTTCGCCGAACTCGAGCCGATCGAGAAAGGACAATGCGGCTATGCCGATGCGGTGCGGCTCGATCCCGGCGGCGCCCGCGCGATCGGGTTCGATCCGACCAAGCCGGGCATGGCATGCCCGGTCGCCGCGGCGCTATCGATGTGGGAATGGAATGTCGTCCAGCCCGCCGCCTTGCGCCATTTCGGCAGCCGCGTCGCGACGTTCGAGCATTTCGGGACGTATAATTGCCGCCCGATCGCGGGCAGCACGCATCTCAGCCAGCATTCCTATGCGCGGGCGATCGACATTGCCGGGTTCGTGCTGGCGGATGGGCGGCGGATCACGGTCGCGCGCGACTGGCGGGGAGAGGACGAGAAAGCGGGGTTCCTGCGCGAGGTTCGCGATGGCGCGTGCGGGCTGTTCTCGACCACTTTGTCGCCCGACTATAATGCCGCGCATCACGACCATCTGCATCTCGACGAGCAGCCGCGCGGCGGGTGGCGGGCCTGTCGCTGAGCAGCGTCAGGCCCGCCTGAAGGAAGTTCAGTTCGGCAGTGCTGCCGAGGTGTCGACCTTTTCGACCCAGGCTGGGAAGAAGCTCGGCTGACGGTTCGACCAGCCGGACGCGGTCGCCGCGGCCTCGCTGATCGACTGCAGCAGCTTGCGGCGCAAATCGGGGTGAAGGTGCGGCAATGCCGCCGCCGCGCAGAAGGCGCCGGGCAGCCACGGCCGAACCTCGGCACCGATCAGGCGCTCGTAGAGGAAGCGATAGGCCGAGAAAGTGGTCAGCCGGCCCTGCCCCAGGTCGAACGCGCTGACCGTGATCAGCGGCGCCATGAAGATCTCGACCGAGTCGAGCCCGCTATCGTCGGGGACGATCGTGCGAATCTCGTCGAGCCGGTCATAGACCCGCGCCTGGGCGCGAATCGATGCCGCCTCCACGGTATCGCGCGACCAGCGCGACAGCGCGTCCTCACGCTCCAGCCCGACATCCAGGCTGCGGCGCACATAACGCTGCGTCGCTGCTGAAAAGCCCGCGAACTCTTTAATCTCGGCCAATGTCATCGCGCCGTCGGCCGGTCTCTTGCTGGCACTCATCTCGAACACCCCACCCGCTTACCAATGGAAGGGCATCATGCGCTCAGATGGTTAACGCCATGCTTAACGCGTCGTCGCCCTGCGTTAAGCATGGAATCATAGACTGTGTTGCGGCGCAACAAAGTTTGCGACGAAGCGAGCTCTACGCGCAGATCGGTCAAAAAGTGAGGGTTTTGGGCAACGCTTTGTTACGCCGCCGGCGTCCCGGGTGTCCGTCGCGACGTTGGCGGGTCAGCTATCCTGCTGCCGCTCCGCCTCGGCCGCTTCGTCGAAACCGGAGGATTTGGGCGGCTCGCCCTTGTCGCCGGGTTGCGTCGCCGATGGCGGGTCCGAGGCATCCATCGATTCGTCGAGGCCCCGGTCGAGTTGGGCGTCCTGGTTCTCGGGGTCCTTATCGAGCCGCTTCTGGATCGATTGGTCCTGGCCGGCGTCCTGGCGCGGGTCCTGTGCGACATGCTCGGCGCCGTCGGTCTTGCCGTCGCGCTCGATTGCTTGATTGTCGGTCACGTCACCCTCCTACTCGGCCCGAATGGGCCTGATGTTACGCAAGCAAAACGTACGGGTGACGGGTGATGTTCCAACGAAAAGGCCCGGCGAATCGCTTCGCCGGGCCAATTTTCGCGTCGCTGTCGCGTCCGGTTAGTTGCGGCTCGAGCCGAACAGCCGGAGGATGAACAGGAACATGTTGACGAAGTCGAGATACAAGCTGGTCGCCGCCATGATCTTGGCGCGGCCTTCTTCCTGCGTCCCGGCGACATAGCTGTACATCGCCTTGGTCCGCTGCGTATCCCACGCTGTCAGACCGGCGAAGATCAGCACGCCGACCGCGCTGACCACCAGCGCCAGCGGGCCCGACTGCAAGAACACGTTGATCAGGCTGGCGATAATCAGGCCGACCAGGCCGACGATCAGGAACGAGCCCATCGCGGTCAGGTCACGCTTGGTGGTGTAGCCCCACAGGCTGAGTGCCGCGAAGCCGGCCGCGCTGGCGAAGAACGCCTGACCAATCGCCAGCGGCGAATAGACCAGGAAGATCGTCGACAGGCTGAGGCCCATCACCACCGCGAAGCCCCAGAAGGTCGCCTGCAGCGCGCTGTTGCTCATCTGCTTGAAGTTCATGAACAGGATGAAGCCCAGCGGCGCCAGCGTGATCACCCATTTCAGGATGCCACCGCCGACGAACACCTGCGCCGCCAACCCGCTCATCGCGAACGCCATCGCGACGACACCGGAAAGCAACACGGCCGAGGCCATGTAATTGTACACGGACAGCATGAACGATCGCAGTCCCTCGTCATACGCGGCGCCGCGCGCGTCGACCGCCGCACCGAAGGGCGCCATGCCGGAACGGGGATCAGACCAATTGGCCATCGAAAACTCCTTTGCCCAGCCACAACGGCCGGATGCGACCAATATCGTTGGTCCTGGTGCGCTATTCAAGCGAAACACGACTGCCAGCAACATTCGGAAACAATCGGCAAATGGATTAAGGACGTTTGGCCATGCACCGCCTGTTCGTCGCGCTCCGTCCGCCGCCCGACATCCGCCGCCGCCTGACCGAGCCGATGGGCGGCGTTCCCCATGCGCGCTGGCAGGATGACGAGCAGCTTCACCTGACGATCCGCTATATCGGCGAGGTCGACCGGCCAATGGCCGAGGACGTCGCGCTGGCGCTGGGCCAGGTCCATGCCGCGTCGCCGCGCGTAGCGATCCACGGCGTCGGCGCGTTCGACAAGAAGGGGCGAGTCGATGCCTTATGGGCAGGCGTCGCGCCGCACGACGATCTGGCGCGACTGCACAAAAAGGTCGATCAGGCACTGGTCCGGCTGGGCCTGGCGCCCGAGGGGCGCGCTTACCTGCCGCATATCACGCTCGCACGCGTTCCGCGCACCGCGGGTTTCGGGCCGGCGCTCGAACGCTGGATCGCCGATCATGCGGCGTTTTCGAGCGAGCCATTCGAGTTCGGCCACCTGACGCTCTACGAAAGCCACCTGACCGGCGAAGGCGCGCGGTACGAGCCGATCGCGCGCTGGGCGCTGGATTGAGCACTAACGTCATCCCCGCGAAAAACGCCTCCGTTTGAAGATTTAGAAGGGATCGACTTCGCACCCCAATTCGTCATGCCGGGCTCGTCCCGGCATCCACCGGGCAGCTAAGCCTAGCCCTTGAGCCTCGTGTCCCGCGCTTGCGGCACGGTGGACCCCGGCACAAGGCCGGGGTGACGCTGGGAGTTGGGCGCGCTGAACATCCATCCGCCCCAAATACGGGGACGTCGTCTAAGCCCTACCCCTTCGCCAACACCCCGCAAGCCACCCGCGCGCCACTATTACCCGACGGATCGGTCTTCAAATCGTCGCCCGCCGCATGGATGACCATCGCCGCGCCGTCGGCATCCATCAGCGCGTCGAAGCTCCCGCCGGCCAGCCGCGTGGTCAGCGTGCCGCGCCCGTCGGCGCCGATCATCAAATTGGGCATGTCGCCTTCGTGCGGGCCCTGCGGGTTCATCGATCCGTGCTTCATGTTGGTCGGGTTCCAATGCCCGCCCGCGCTGGCGAAATCGGGCGCCTCGCACTTGCCGACGGTATGAAGATGCGCGCCGTGCATCCCGGGCGGCAGATCGCGGGCATCGACCGACACGCTGAGGCCGCCATCGACTTCGCGCACCGTCACCTTGCCGACGTCCTTGCCCGTCGCGGTCATCAGAGTCGCGGTCGCGATCCGACCGGCGGCCACGGACGGGGCTTCCGTGCTCGTCCCGTTGGTCGTGCATCCCGCCAGCATTATCGGTGCGAGCGTCATCATCGCCGCCAGTCCGCGCATCCCGTTTCTCCCTGTGGTCCGATCGCGACAAGTATCGGCGCGGCGCGATTGTTCCGCAAGCGTCGCGCGGCAGCGATTTTGCTCGCGGCCCGCTTGCCCCATGCTATCGGTGAGGGCGACAGGGAGAACCAAATATGCGCGGCAAGTGGTTGCTGTTGCTGACGATCGCGCTGGCGGCATGCGGCCGCGACCAGAACGATCCGCGGCCGCCGCGGGTCGATACCGCGCCGGTGATGCCGAAGCTCGCCTCCACCCTGGTGGTGCCGGTCGACGTGCGGCTCGCCGACCTGGAGAGCGAGCTCAACCGCGCCACGCCGCAGACCTTGTGGTCGATCGACCAGCGCGAGGAGAAATGCGTGCCGGCGCAACGCCTGACCGCCTGCGCGATCAAGCGCAAGGACGGCAGCTGCCGGATCGGCATCAAGAAGCTGAAGGTCACGCCCGATCTGTCGTGCCGCATCGTCGGCCAGGTGACGCGCGGACGCATCGCGTTGGGCGGCAGCGGGGGCGATATCGTCATCACCTTGCCGGTCCGCGCCACGGTCAGCGCGCAAGACGTCGGCGGGATCATCAAACGCGAGACCGCGACTGGCGCCGCCAGCGTCCGCGCGGTGGCGAAATTGGGCATGACTCGCGCCTGGCAACCGACCGCGACGGTGCGCATCGCCTATGACTGGACCAACCCGCCCGGCGTCACGATCCTGGGCAAGCGCATCACGTTCGTCAGCAAGGCCGATGCGAAGCTGGCGGGCGTGATCGCCGGGCTGGAACGCAGCCTGCCGCAGCAACTCGCCAAGGTTCAGGTGCGCGACAAGGTGGCGGCGGCCTGGCGCGGCGCGTTCAGCACCTTGCTGCTCAATCGCGACAAGCCACCGGTGTGGATGCGCGTCACCCCGCAACGATTGGGGGTGCAGGGCTATAGCGTCCAGGGTCGCAACCTGCTGCTGACCATCGCGGCGGAAGCGAATGCGGAGACCTTTGTCGGGATCAAGCCCGACGCGCCGCCCCCCGCGCCGCTGCCCCCGGCGTCTCCGCGCATCGGGCAGCGCGGCCTAAGGTTCAACATCCCGGTGCTCGCCGATTATGGCGAGCTGGAGCCGGTGGTCGAACGCGCGCTGGCCAAACGCGCCGCACGGGGCATCACCTTGCCCAAGCTCGGCGCGGTCGATGTCAAATTCGGGGACGTGACGATCTACGCGACCGAGAACGGTCGGCTCGCGGTCGGCGTGCCGGTCCGCGCGAAGCTAAAGAGCGGCTATCTCGGCGAGCGGCGCGGCGAGGTCTGGCTGACCGGCCTGCCGTTCAACGAGCCCGATTCCGAAGTGATCCGGGTCGACGCGCTGCAGATCAAGACGCGCAGCGACAGCAAGGCGGTCGACCTGATGGTCGCGCTATTCACCGATCCCGAGACGATCGGCTCGATCCAGGCCGCGCTGACCGAGAATTTCGCCAAGGATTACGACCACGTCCTGACCGCGGCGCGCCGCGCCTTGGCCGAGCGGCGTGAGGGCGATTTCCAGCTCACCGCCAAGATCGACGAGGTCCATCACGGGCGGATCATGGTGACCGGYGGCGGGCTGTTCCTGGCGGTCGAGGCGCGCGGGGCGGCGAGTGTGCTTTATCGCCCGCGGCGGTGAGTGGGCGGGTTAGCTTGGTTGGGGACTCATATTCCCGTCGTCATCCCCGCGGAATCCTGCCGTCACCCCAGCGCAGCCTCCCGTCACCCCAACATACTCCCGTCACCCCAGCGAAAGCTGGGGTCTCTGGCGAAGGCGCGATACTGCTTGAGATCCCAGCTTTCGCTGGGATGACGAAGTAGGTGATGCACCTCCGCGCCTCCGCGCGACCCCTCTTCCCTTCTTAGCGCCTTAGCGTCTTTGCGCGAGAAAACCCCGACCGACCTCAGTCCGCCGGACACGCCCCATCCCGCACCCCGCTGACACTCCCCACCCCCAGCACGATCTTGGCCCGCCGCTCGAACGCCAGCGCCTGCCACCGCCCGCTATTCCCGACAGCAGTACGGCTGCGCAGGAAGGTCAGGCTCATCAGCTCATATTGCTCGGGGTCGATCCGCCCGGCATCGATCAGGCAAGTCCACGCCGCGACATTCCATTGCCAGTCGCCCGCGATGCCATCCTCGTCGATCGTCCGCGCCAGCGCGCCATACCAGTCGACGATCGCGCGCAGCCGCGGCCAGCGCTCGGCCGCGGGCATCGCCGCCAGCTTGGCGCGGAGCCGCGCGATATCCTCGTCGGCCGGAAAGCCACCCTGCTGCACCCGCGTGTCGATCGCCCAGCGCACCTTGCGCATGGTGATCGGCTCGCCCGCGAAGATCCGCAGCAGGTCGAGCCGTACCTGATCGAGCAAGACGATATAGGCGTCAGCCTGCACCTGGAGCATCGCGTCATTCTCGAACAGCGCGGTCAGCTCGGCGGCGAGCACCGGCGACAGCGTGCCCTTGGCATCCTCCGCCGCCAGGATCGCATCGCGGCACTTCTGCGCGACCGGCACCGCGAGGCAGTCTTTCGAGAACAGCAATTTGCCATAGGTCGGCGCCAGCGCGTTGCGCGTCCGTTTGAAGTCGCGCCGATGCCGGAACTGCTTGCGCCACGCGGCAAGCACCGGCTGCAGGCTCCCCGTCCCGAAATTCCACTGCGCCATCCCGACCGAGATCAACTGGCTGTCGAAATTGCCGGTCGGCGTCGCCCAGCAGCCGGAGGTCTCCGGGATCGAGGTCTCATGCATCCGCGCGAAGATCGCGGCGCGGTCGAGCCCGATCTCGGCGAGACGCGCGGCCGCGGCGGGATCGATGCGGATGCTGGGCGTGTCGGCGACGGGGCGGCAGGGCGGCAGTTCCTGCGGCGCGGCCCGTCCAGCTGACTGCGGCACGGGCAACGCAGGCGCGGCGCCCGGCCAGGTCTGCGCCAATGCGGGTGAGGCCAGCACGACCAGCATTGCTACCGCCGCCGCTGTCAGGTGCCGCATCCTCGCCCGCCCGCGCCGGCTTCGACACCAGCCGCCGGCTGCGCCATTGCCGCCCGCCGCGCCTCACCGCGGCGCCGGGCGCGCTGGCCGTAGAGGAAGGTCCACAGCGTCAGCGCGCCCATCGTGGCGTAGCCGACGATCGGCCCGACGATCAAATAGGTGCGGATGCTCAGCGCGAAAACCAATGCCACCGACACCGCGACATTGGCGAGCAGGCCCAGACCCCATACCAGGGTCATCACCGTCATCGTCCGGCGGAAACCGGCATGGACCTGGAGCGCCTCGAACGCCTGCGCCTCGTCCGCCGACTTGCGCCGCATGCTCGCCCGCGCCAGCTGATAGATCAGCGGCTTGCCGATCAGCGCCGAGCCGAGAAAGACCAAGGCGATCACCCCGGTGACGAGGTTCTCGCGCAGCTGCAGGAACTTGGGCCCGCCACCGCCGATCATCGCCAGCAGCGACAATATGATGCCGGCCACCACCAGCACCGACAGCGCATCGACCCGGCGGTGGCGCGCGAACTCGACCAGGCTCCAGGCGATCGGCGGCGCCGACGAGAGGAGCAGCGCGCGCACGTCGCCGAGCGGGGCTTCGGCATAGGAGTAGATCACGAAGGGCAGGATGAAATTGACCAGCGCTTCGACGAGGATGTGGCCGCCGTTGCTGCGGAGGTAGGAGATGATGCGAGTAATCGGGCCTGTTTGCGTATCCACTCGGTGGTCCTCGCTAACTAAGCCGCAAGGATACGGCGGCAGATGAATGCTGCAAGACAGCTGCCCCCTCTGCGGAAAGATGGGTTGGTAAACTGTTACATGACTCCAATTCCGCCATTTTGGACCTAATGAATTTCTCTTCCTGTTGGCTCGCAGCCTGAAATGCGACATGATTAACGTTTAACGCTGGGGGGGATACCGGTGGAAGAAGCGAATGCCGCTCGTTTGCGTTTTATAATTGATCACCCGGCCGATAGTGATTTCTTCAACACCCACACGCCTGTGGCGAAGGCGATAACGCAGTCGATCATCGAAAATTCAGCAATCAAAATCATTGGCCTGCTAGGTCGATGGGGTAGCGGAAAATCCACCATCGTGAGACAGGTGGCGAGAGAACTTGATGAGCACTCTGATCGCTATGTCACATTCGCATATGACGCATGGTTGCATCAGACCGACCCGCTAAGACGGTCGTTCCTAGAGTCTCTTGTCGATTATCTGAAAGAGCGCGACCTCGTCAGTCTCGATGAATGGACTAAAGAAATTAAACAGCTCAAAGGTGCTTCCGATAATACCGACATATTGGAGACGCCGATATTAACGGACGAAGCAAAACTTCTTTTTTTTCTGGCACTTCCCATACCGTTGGGAGCATCCTTTTTAGGGCGAGATACGTTCTCGGCAGCACTGGGCTCGTCAAGCACGACAGCCGGCATCTGGACTTTTATCCTAGCCCTAGGGTTAATTTTCATACCAATTTCCATTTGGTTGCTGCGTTATCTCTACGGAACGCTGAACGATGAAAGTCCGTCTTTATTCCCCGCGATGCTCTTAAATAAGAACTTGGTTCATCGGACTATTCAAACACAACGCTCCCCGGAACCGACCTCGATAGAATTCGGCGCCGCTTTCCAGCGACTCATGCTAGAGGTTCAAACAAAACAAAAACGTGTCGTAATAGTAATAGACAACATGGATCGCATCGACGAAAAGGAAGCAATGCAATTATGGGCAAGTATAAGAAGCTTTTTTCTAGCAACGGGAGACCAAAATCAGATCGATCATGAATCATATCACCCGATAGTTATTCTACCAATAGATTCACAAGCGTTATCTCAACTTTTTTCAATGGGAAATGACATCGATGGTAAGAAAGCTAAATCACTGGCGATGTCTTTCGTAAACAAAACTTTTGACGTCACATTTGATGTTCCCCCACCGATTATGTCAGATTGGAAAAGGTATCTCGGTGATAAAATGAGGTTTTGCTTCGGTGACGGCTTTTCCGATATTAGATACTTTAGGGTACGGCAGTTTTTGGAGACGTGGTTCAACCGCTCAGGAACATCTGTTACACCGCGAGAAATCAATAAGATACTTAATAGAATTGTATCCGCGTCAATGCAAAATCCGGATAGAGAGATCGATTTTGACGTAATAGCCTATTATGCCATTAACAAGAACGAGATAACAGATATAACAGCCGAGGTATTGATAGAAAATCACCCACTCGGAAAATTAGTGTCGGATTGGCAAGGAAAAATCTCCGCACTATTCTATGGAGTAAAAGTACCTGACGCAGCACAGATACTAATGACGGACCCGATCAAGCGGTCTATCCTGTTGGGGTCTGATAAATTGATCATTCCTTATAAGGACTTCAATGGATTTGGGGACATTTTTCACTCTGTCACTGAAAATCTTCCCTCAGACGCAAATCGTCCGGCGCCGGACTTAGAGGTTATTACCAACGCAGGTCGCATTTTGGTTGACCTAAACATTGATACCGTGCTCACGGAGTCCTCTTGGCGAAACCTCACCCGTTCACTGATAGAAGTTGAAAAGGGTGGCGAAAAGATAGCTGATTTAAGCGAGAGACTGCTCCCCTTCTTTGATCATTTAACGGAACAAGAAGTACCGGGGTTCATTGGATTGCTGGAGCGCATCGGTGATAGAGTCCTCTCCCAGAATGCCACAAAAGAGATGTTAATCGAGATTGGCAAACTTGGCGAGAAGGGTATTACTCTTGGCGCAACGATTGATCGGCGACCAATTTATGACAGTACGAAGCCGGCCGAAGACTATCTAGACGTGCTTATCGGTTTAAGCGAATTCCCGAATATGCAAGGGCGGACAAGGGGGGATGCGTCTCATGAGGATCTGATTAGTGATATACAGAGGAGAATGAGGGATCCGGCGTTAGCAAATGACGCCCCTCATCTGGTATCATTGCTGACGTCTGATGCGGCAAAGTTTATCATCAAGAGCCCTCTTCAGGGGTCTGACCTATTTCTAACTACCGCAGAAGAGCTAATTCGCAGTCAGCCGGGGGACAGCATTCTCTATCGAGTTGCCGTTCAGGTCTGCGCATCTTTTCCGGCTAAGGACGTCTCCTCGAAGGAACTCCTTGGACGCCTTGCTAAAGAAGGAATTTTAGTCAACCAATTGGCGTCCGTCGCTGAGCAAAATGACGATGCGACGCTCGCGCCGATGCTTGCAACGCTTGTCTGGCAGAAAATTGATCTCAGTTCGACCTCCGCTCAAGTCTGCGAGAAAGCTTTCAAAGATAAGCCGAATCTGGCGGAAAGTGTAAATAAATATCTAGATAATTTGCCGATGAATATAATTGCGATCGATGCAATTAGAGAATTTTACTCTTCAATTTACTGGAATCGAGATACCGCTAGCACCTTGCTCACCGATCGCGTCAAGCGGTCGAATCTCGGAACGCTCAACTCGGCTTCGGTAATATCGAATCTTTCGGCCTATTCTTCAATCCTGCCTTATAGTCTGCGACAGCGTTTTGCTGAACAACTAACGTCCTATAGAAAGTTTTGGCCGAATATTCAGGGTCTTCCATGGAGTACCGGGTTGGTTGATGCAGCCCTTCTTCTCATAAGGAAAGACGGTGAGGCGGCAGAGAAGGTGCGTGCTGAACTCACCGACCGTATGAACAAGGCGCCCTCTTCGGATTGGGTGTCGGCAATTCTAACAGGTGCCGAACCTTACCGCGCCGCGAAGGAAGTCGCGCTGGATTTCAAAGCGGGGGCGGGCTCGGAACTGCAATCTGCCTTACTCACAACCGCGGCGTCCGCAGATCTCAATTCCAAGGATGCTCGATCAAGGTGGTTTACCCTTGCTGAGAGCCTTTCGACGCCGGCTCGAAAGAAAGCCATGGAGGCATTAGCGGAAGCGTTAGTGACACGAACTCCAACCGATCGGCTAGCGCTATTGAAGGCTGGCGGTCCGCAATTTTTGCAAGAATCCGGCATCAAATCTCAAGCGGCCCGCACACTCACCGATATCATTATTCCGCTGTCGAAATCAGAGAAAGGAAGAGCTTGGCTGAAAGACAGGAGCAAGGATTTTAAGACGACAATTGCAAAGTTAACTGACCCCGAGATTGCATTGCTCGAAGGCGCGCTTGCGCAGTTGGTTAAGTCCTCAAACGAGGAACGCAAACATTGGGCGCTGATGATGAGGAACTCTTGGAGAATAGACTGAATATTCTATAAGTTACTGGCCGTCGTTCGCTGACGCGCTGACGCTGCGCGAAGGCGCTTAATTATCTTCCCTCACCCCACACCCCCCTCCCCCCTGCTATCGGCCCTCGCGACTCTCGCATTCGCCCGTTCGGGCGCGCTCGCGCGGGACGCCGACCTTCTCGGCCTCAGGCGCCCGCCTCCCCGTCGCAGCGCGGACTTTCCGATTATCAATCCAATCGGATAAGGGCGGCTCATTTTTGGACTGAGAGCAGCGTAAACCATGACGGATGAGAGCAATCCCCTTTCGATCAGCGCCGCCGATATCGGGGAAATCCGCGCCCTCTTCCTGCGGCAGGCGGAGGGCGAAAACGCTCACGACATCGGGATCATCGATACGGTGCTGGCAAGAGCCGCTCCCGGATGGCCCGACCCGGTGAACTTCGTTGCCCGCGCCTATTCGTTCTGGGGCCGCGCGGCGGTCCTCGATCATTTCCGCACCGTCTTCACCGGCACGTGGCGATTTGAGCCCGACCGGGATGCCATCAAGATCACGCCTCTCGGCCCCGATACCGCGCATATTTTCGCCCCGACGCGGATCACCGCGGGCGTGGCGGGCGAAAGCGGCACGACCTACCCGTTCCTGGTCAACGAAATCGCCGTGCGGACCGCCGAGGGATGGCGCATCTCGACGATCATTCCCGTGCCCGCGCAGCAATAATCGACGGTCTCCGTCGGCGGGCGAAGTGGATCCGTCTTCGTCGTATCCGCTATAAGAGGACCGAGCGGGACAACCTTCCTCACCCCCACCCTTCCCCCACCCCCTCCCCCCTGCTATCGGCCCTCGCGACTCTCGCATTCGCCCGTTCGGGCGCGCTCGCGCGGGACGCCGGCCTTCTTGGCCTCAGGCGCCCGCCTCCCCGCCGCGCCCGCGACCGGCCACACAGGGAAAGGACCCTTTGAATGACCGCCATCGGCCAGGACACGCTCAATACCCGCGACACGCTCAGCGCGGGCGGCAAGAGCTACGATTATTTCTCCCTGGCCAAGGCGAGCGCCAAGCTCGGTGACATTTCCCGCCTGCCCTTTTCGATGAAGGTGCTGCTCGAAAATCTGCTGCGGTTCGAGGACGGCGTCACCGTCACGCCGGCGGATTGCCAGGCGATCGTCGATTGGCAGCAGAACCCGGTCGCTCCCGATCGCGAGATTCAATACCGCCCGGCGCGCGTGCTGATGCAGGATTTCACCGGCGTGCCCTGCGTGGTCGATCTGGCGGCGATGCGCGACGCGATCACCAAGCTGGGCGGCGACGCGGCCAAGATCAATCCGCAGGTTCCCGTCCATCTGGTCATCGACCATTCGGTGATGGTCGACGAGTTCGGCACGCCCAAGGCGTTCGGCGATAACGTCGACCTGGAATATGCGCGCAATTTCGAACGCTACGAATTCCTCAAATGGGGATCGAAGGCGCTCGACAATTTCTCGGTGGTGCCGCCGGGCACCGGCATCTGCCACCAGGTGAACCTCGAATATGTCGCGCAGGCGGTGTGGTCGTCCAAGGAAAAAGGCGAGCGCGCCACGGCGGGCGCGACGATCGCCTATCCCGACACTCTGGTCGGCACCGACAGCCACACGACGATGGTCAATGGCCTGGGCGTGCTCGGCTGGGGCGTCGGCGGGATCGAGGCGGAAGCGGCGATGCTCGGCCAGCCGGTGTCGATGCTGATCCCCGAAGTGATCGGCTTCAAGCTGACCGGCGCGCTCAACGAAGGCATCACCGCGACCGACCTGGTGCTGACCGTGACCCAGATGCTGCGGCAAAAGGGCGTGGTCGGGCGGTTCGTCGAATTCTATGGCCCCGGCCTCGACAGCATGACGCTGGCCGACCGCGCGACGATCGCCAACATGGCGCCCGAGTACGGCGCGACCTGCGGCTTCTTCCCGATCGACGACAAGACGCTCGATTACATGCGCCTGACGGGCCGCCCGGACGAGACGATCGCGCTGACCGAGGCCTATGCCAAAGCGCAGGGCATGTGGCGTGACGCGGGCGCCGCCGATCCGATCTTCACCGACACGCTCGAGCTCGACATGAACGAGGTGGTCGCCAGCCTGGCCGGGCCGAAACGCCCGCAGGACCGCGTCAGCCTGAACAAGGTCGACGAAGTGTTCAACGGCGACCTCAGCAAGATCTATCACAAGGAGCGCCCGCAGCGCGTCGCGGTCGAGGGCATGTCGCACGATATCGGCGATGGCGACGTCGTCATCGCCGCGATCACCAGCTGCACCAACACGTCAAACCCGTCGGTGCTGGTCGCCGCGGGCCTCGTCGCGCGCAAGGCGCATGCCAAGGGCCTGATGCCCAAGCCGTGGGTCAAGACCAGCCTGGCGCCCGGATCGCAGGTGGTGACCGATTATCTGGTCAAGGCGGGGCTGCAGGCCGATCTCGACGCGATCGGGTTCAACCTGGTCGGCTATGGCTGCACCACCTGCATCGGCAATTCGGGGCCGCTGGCCGCGCCGATCTCGGCCGCGATCAACGAGAACGATCTGGTCGCCGCCTCGGTCCTGTCGGGCAACCGCAATTTCGAAGGCCGCGTCAGCCCCGACGTGCGCGCCAATTTCCTCGCCTCACCGCCCTTGGTGGTCGCTTATGCGCTCAAGGGCACGGTGACCGAGGATATGGTCGAGACCCCGATCGGGCAGGATCAGGACGGCGTCGACGTGTTCCTGAAGGACATCTGGCCGACCAATCTGGAAATCGCCGATCTGATGGCGGCGAACATCGACTCCGGCATGTTCAAGCATCGCTATGGCGCGGTCTATGAAGGCGATGCCAAGTGGCGCGCGATCGACGTGCTGGGGTCGGACACCTACACCTGGCGCGCCGGGTCGACCTATATCCACAACCCGCCCTATTTCGACGGCATCACGATGACCCCGGCGCCGGTCGCCGACATCATCGAGGCGCGGCCGCTGGCGATCCTGGGCGATTCGATCACCACCGACCACATCTCGCCGGCCGGATCGATCAAGGCCGACAGCCCGGCGGGCAGCTTCCTGCAGGAGCATCAGGTCAGCCGCAGCGACTTCAACTCCTACGGCGCGCGGCGCGGCAATGACGAAGTGATGGTGCGCGGCACCTTCGCCAACATCCGCATCAAGAACGAGATGGTCCCCGGCGTCGAGGGCGGCATGTCGCGCTACGACGGCGAGGTCCTGCCGATCTACGACGTGGCGATGAAGTTCAAGGCCGACGGCGTGCCGATGGTGATCGTCGCCGGCAAGGAATATGGCACCGGATCGTCGCGCGACTGGGCAGCGAAGGGCACCAATCTGCTCGGCGTGCGGGCGGTCATCACCGAGAGCTTCGAGCGTATCCACCGCTCGAACCTGGTCGGCATGGGCGTCCTGCCGCTGCAGTTCGCGGACGGCGTGACGCGGCAGACCCTGGGGCTGACGGGGGACGAAACCTTCACCATCCGCAACGTCGCCGGCCTGCGCCCGCGCCAGGATGTCGAGGTCGAGCTGACCCGCGCGGATGGTACCCAGACGACGTTCATGACGCGCTGCCGGATCGATACGGTCAACGAGCTGGAATATTTCCTCAACGGCGGGATCCTGCAGTACGTTCTGCGGAACTTGGCGGCGTAAGGGCCTCTGTTCCCCTCCCGCTCGCGAGTTCGAGGTCGGTCATGCCCCCGGCATGACCTGGTCGACGCGGGGCGTCGATCACCTCGAACTGGGTTAGGGGAGGGCATGTCGGTGCGGAGCTGTTCGCTCAAGTTACACCCCGTCATGCCGGACTCGTTCCGGCATCCAACGAGCCGCGGGCGCCGGGCTTGAGGCACAGTGGACCCCGGGACAAGCCCGGGGTGACGGCGGAGGTTGGCTACGCTCGTCCTACCCCGTCATGCCGGGCTCGTCCCGGCATCCACTGGGCCGCAGGCGCGTCAGCCTGAGATACGCCGCACCGCCGTCCTACCCCGTCATGCCGGACGTGTTCCGGCACCCAATGAGCCGCAATGGCTTCAGCTTGTGGCGCGTTGGGCCCCGGCACAAGGCCGGGGTGACGATGGGATTTGAGCCAGCTTCGGGGACTCATCGGGCTGCCTGGCTCGCGAGCGCCAACACGCCCTCCCAGCATCAGGTGAAACAGCCCCCGGCTGTTTCAGCTCGTCCGGGGGACGAGCGACCTGCATGCTCCCTCCCGCACGCGGGAGGGGAACACCTACCCCAGCGACACCGCTGCCACCCCCTAACCGATTGACGGCGCACGATGATCCCGGCCATAGGCTCGGCCTCGTCTCGGATGGGAGAAGACGCGGATGGGTGCGATATCGGCGGTCTTCTATTTCCTGGGTCATCATCCCTTCCTGGCGATGCCGCTCTATCCCCTGGTCGCCTTGGCGATCGGCGCGTTGCTCGCCCAGCTGACGCGATGGCGGGGATGGATGTTCCTGGGCGTGCCCGGCCTGATCCTCGCAGCGATGAGTCCGTTCTTCGGCTCGGCGGTGAACGCGATGTTCCTCAATGCGGTCGGGACCACGGGCAGTGCGGTGATCGTCCATTCGGAAGAAACCAGCTCGACGCTGAACGACAACAATATCTGGTATTATCAGGTCGTGGTGCGGACGGCCGACGGGCGCAATGTCGAGACTGATTTCGACACCATGACCGCGGCGCTCTATCCGTGGCGCAACGAGATCCAGATCCCGCCGGAAGGCGAGCGCTTCGTCGTCAAATACGTGCCGGGCTACCCGCGCAACATCGCGATCATGGTCGACCAGTCGCCTTATGGACGACAGCGCCTGATCGCGCAGGACAGGGAGCCGGTCGAGACCGCCACGGCGAAACTGGACGCAGCGCCCGACGACCCGAAATTCCGCGACGACCTCAGGCAGGCGCTCCGTGAGTTCATTGCCCGCCACGCCGCCGACGGTGACCCGGCGCTGCTGGCGACTTATCGCGCGCGGCTGGCGGCGCTGGACGCAACACCGGCAGCCGCGCGGCACAACTGACGGATTTCCCGAAACGCCTGCGGTCGCGGAGGCCGATCAGCCCACCGACACCGCTGCCGCATCCCGATCACGCGCAGCGTTGCGGGACCAGGTCAGGAACGCCTCCTCGTCCATCGGCTGGGCGATGACATAGCCCTGGATCACGTCGCAGCCGATCACGCGAAGCACATCGGCCTGGTCGGCCTGTTCGATCCCTTCGGCGACGGCTTCGCAGCCCAGGCCGTGGATCAGGCCGATCACCGATTGCGCGATCAGCCGCGTCTCGCGGCGGGTGGTGACATGTTCGATCAGGCTGCGGTCGAGCTTGATGCGGTCGATCGGCAATTGGCGCAGGCGCGACAGGCTGGAATGGCCGGTGCCGTAATCGTCGATCGCGATCGTCGCGCCGTCCATGCGCAGCGCCGCGATCGCCTCGATCACGTCTTCCGAGCAATGCATCGCCAGCGTCTCGGTGATCTCGAGCTCGAGCAACCGCGCCGGGGCGTTGCTTGCCAGCATCGCTTCGCGCAGGCGGCGGAAGAACATCGCATGGTCGAGCTGACGCTGGCTGATGTTGATCGCCAGCCGCTGTTCGACGCCCAGATCGGCCCAATGGCGGATCGTCGCGGTGACGCGGCCGATCACCCATTCGCCGATCTCGACGATCAACCCGGTCTCTTCGGCACGGGGCAGGAAGCTGCCGGGCAGCTTGACGCCCTCGGTCGGATGCTGCCAGCGCAGCAATGCTTCCGCCGCAACGATGCGGCCGTCCTTCAGCGATACCTGGGGCTGATAGACCAACGTGAATTGGTCGCGGTCGATCGCGGTGCGCAGATCGACTTCGAGCTGGGCACGGTCGGCGAGTTCGGCGGCGAGTTCCTCGGAGAAATTCTCGGCACGGCCGCGGCCGGTCGCCTTGGCATGGTACATCGCCGCGTCGGCGGCGCGCATCAGGTCGTGCAAGGTGGTGCCGTGATCGGGGCGGAGCGCGATGCCGATCGAGGCGCCGATCTCGATCTCGGCACCGGCGATGTCGAACGGCTCGGTTAGCGCGAACAGTACGCCGCGGCCGATCCGCGACGCTTCGCGCGGATCGTCGAGGCGGGGGAAGAACATGGTGAATTCGTCACCGGCCAGGCGACCGATCAACGGCTTGTCGGTAACCTCGTCGATCGAGATGCTGTCGGCCACCGCGCGCAGGCGATTGGCGACCATGCCGAGCAGCATGTCGCCGGTGGCATGGCCCATCGTGTCGTTGACCGCCTTGAAGCGATCCAGGTCGATGAACAGCAAGGCGGCGATCTGCCCGATCGGCATCTGGGCAAGCTGACGCTCGGCCGATCGGCGGAAATGGGTGCGGTTGGGCAAGGCCGTGACGGGATCGAACATCGCCAGCCGGTGGACGCTGTCCAAATTCGCCGCGACTTGCTGGAAGAGGCCATGCATCGCCTCCGCCAGATGCGGGACGGCGGCGCCAATATCCTCAGGGATAGGGCTGTCGAGGTCGCCATGCGCCGCCTTGGCGATGCGCGCGATCGCGGAGTCGATCGCCGCCGCGGTCGAGGCGATCGAGCGCTCGGCGGCGGCCCAGGACAGCACCGAACAGACGATCGCCGGGATCAGCGCGCGGCCCATCGTGTCGGCGCTGAGTTCGCCATGCGCGGTCGCCAGCAGCGCGAGGATGAACACCATCGCGCCGGCGCACAGTGCGAATACGATCGCCCGGCCTTTCAGCGATGCTGATTCCATTGCGCCCGAAAAGTCCCCGTCTGGTGGGCTGTCGAAGCGCCCCCGATGAAGACAACAGTGTGACGGGAAAGGGTTAAGAAATTCGTGCCCCGCGGGGTCTGCGCAGCACAATATATAGTGCTCCCGACCCGCCATGGCGCGGGTTGGCGCCCCTCACCGCGGCGATCGAGTCGGCGTGGCGCGACGAGTGCAGCCAATCCCCCACCGCCGCACGGATCGCGCCGCGCGCATGCGGCCGCTCGCTATCGGGCCGCGGCGGCTTGCCGGTGATCAGCAGGATGACGCGGTCGCCGCGCGCGACCGATCGGCCGAGCGCGTCGTCGAGCATGGCATAGGCCGAATTGAGCGTGTGGCCGTGCAGATCGACCGTCGCATCGGGCTGGACCATGCCGCGCGACAATCGCTTGTCCCAGCTGCCGTCGAGCGTGGTGCCGGGGGTTGGGGTGGTCGGAGGCGCGACCTTCTTAAGCCCCTCCCCTTTAGGGGAGGGGTTGGGGGTGGGGCGGGATCTCGTAGAGGGCGTCACCCGTGACTCCCCCACCCCAACCCCTCCCCTAAAGGGAAGGGGCTTTTCTGGCTTCACCACCTCGCGCCCGGGCATCGGCTTCACCGTCGCCATCACCCGCGCCCATAAAGCGCGCTCCTCAGCGCTGAGGCGTCGTTCCACCCCCGCCTCCCTGCAGGCGAGCGAGCGTACCGACCGGCACGAACAGGAACGCGGTGCCGCGGCCGGACATGCCGCCGGCGATCGCCTCGGCCTCCTTGCCCGCGCCCCAGAAGGTATCGACGCGATTGGCGCCCTTGATCGCGCCGCCGGTATCCTGCGCGATCCACAAACCGGTCGCGTCGGTGCGGTCCATCGACAGGAAGACCGGCGCGCCCATCGGAATGAACTTGGGATCGCTCGCCACCGTCACGCCGCCGGTTACCGGCAAGCCCATCGCGCCGAGCGGCGGGCCGTCGAGCAGGCGGAAGAAGACATAGCTCTTGTTGGCGCGCATCACCTCGCGCCCTTCGTCGGGATGCGCGCGCAGCCAGGCGACGATGTCCTGCATCGTGGCATGTCCCGGCTGGAGCATCCCGCGATCGCGCATCAACGCGCCGATCCCGGTATAATCGCGGCCGTTCTGGCTGTCGTAACCGATGCGGATGGTCGATCCGTCCGGCTGGCGCAATTCGCCCGAGCCCTGGACCTGGAGGAAGAACAAGGCGACCGGATCCGCCGCCCAGGCAATGATCGGCGCCTGGGTCATCGCGCCATTCTCGATCTGGGTGCGATCGTAATAGGGAATGAAATTCTTGCCTTCGACCCGGCCGCGGATCGACTTGCCCTTGAGCGCGTCGGAGAATTTGCCAAGGTCGACGTCGATCAAATCGGCGGGGCGGCCATAGATCGGCACGTCATAGCCTTTGCGCCGCTCGCGCGATCCGGCGATTTCGGGAATGTAATAGCCGGTCGCGAACGCCTTGCCGTCGCCGACCTGGATGGTTTCGAAATTGGTCGCGAAGAAATTCACGGCGTCGCGGTCGCTGACCGATTGCGCGGCGTTGCAGGCGGGTGCCCAGTCGGCGCCGCGAGTCAGCCCGGATTGATCGGTCCGGCGGACGAGTTCGCGGCAGCTCAAGCGAAACGCTGCGAGCGCGCGGGCGGCGCGTGATTGGCTAATCCCCAGGCTCGTCACCGACGGTCCCGCGACGGCACCCGCTCCCGCCGCATTGGCGCCGGCCGCGACGACGGTCGGATTGGCGACCGGCGGCAGCGGCTTGGCGGGAATCGGTTTGCGGACCGGCGCGGGAACCGACGACGTGGTGGTCGATGGCGGCACGATCCGCCCGCCGCACGCCGACAAGAGCAGCGCGAGGCTCGTCATTACGATCAGCTTGCGCGCGACGGCCATGTACGAAACCCCTTTACTCGATCTGGGTATCGCTAATGACCGGTCGGTCGACCTGAAACAAGCTCCGGAAAGTGCGCAATGCTACCGTTTGGTGTTCCTGCGAAAGCAGGAACCCAGGGTAGTCAAGTACTTCGCCACCCTAGGCTCCTGCTTTCGCAGGAGCACATGGTGCGATGAGCAATCGATTGCGGGCGCTCAAGCCTCGTCGGTGTCGGCCAGCTTCCAGTCGGGATCGCCGCTGCGTAGCGGGCGGGTAAAGGTCCAGACGTCATGCGTCTCGACCGCGTCGGTCAACGATCCGGCGACGACATTGCCGTCGGCATCGCGCGTCACCGCGGCGATATCGGCGTCGAACGCCACCGTCACGCGTGCAACCTTGTTGTCGACCGAGGCGTCCGTGATGATCGCGCGTTCGATCGTGACCAAGCGGTTGTCGAGCACGTGCCCGGCTTCCTTGCGCGCCTTGATCGCCTCGACGAACGCGTCGCGGACATGGTCCTCGGTCAGCCAGCCGAGGGTTTCCTCGTCACCCTTCCAGAACGCTTCGAGCACCATGCGATAGGCGTTCTTGGCGCCATCGAGGAAGCCGGCGACGTCGAACGAAGGATCGGCATGGATCACCGCGCGCAATCCAGTTTGCGCCGCGCTCTCGATCGTGCGCGGGCCGGCGTCGCGGAAATCGGGGCGCGGCTCGGCATTGCGGGCCAGCGTCAGCGGCGGGCCGGGGCGTTCCTCGGCGGGATTGCGCAGCACCGGCTCGTGCCCGGTCCGCTTGCCGAGCACGGCATACAGACGCAGGCCCAGGAACAGGGCAACCATGGCAAGGATAACAATATAAACCACCGGGCCTCCAATTTGACCGCTATGCAACATAGGCACAAGAAACGCGCTATTCAAATGTTCCCGTATGCGACCCGCCGTTGAACTGCCACGATCCCCCTGCTAGTCGCCGCTCACTTCGCGCGAGCCCACGGGCCTGACCCACGCGAAATACCCATTCAAGACGAGAAAGCAGCTACCCATGGACGATCAGGACACTTCCGGCGCGATCGACGCCACGCTCCCCAACGGCGCCGATAACGGCCCCGCCATCGGCATGATTTCGCAATATGTGAAGGACCTATCGTTCGAAAGCCCGACCGCCCCGGCGGTCTTCAGCTCGGAGAATCAGCAGCAGGCGCCGCAGATGGACGTCGAATTCGGCATCGGCACCAGCCAGGTCGGCGACGAATTCCACGAAGTCACGCTGAAGATCGAGGTTCGCGCCAAGATGGGCGAGCAGACCGCGTTCATCGTCGAATTGACCTATGCCGGCCTGTTCGGCGCGCGCAATGTACCCGAGGAGCACCTCCGCCCGTTCCTGCTCGCCCAGGCCCCGACCCTGTTGTTCCCCTTCGCCCGCCGCATCGTCGCCGACGTGACCCGCGACGGCAATTTCACCCCGCTGCTGCTCGATCCGATCGATTTCGGTACTTTGTACCAGCAGCAGCTCGAGGCGCAGGAACAGCAGGCCGAGGGCGTCGTAGGCAACGCCTGACGCTCGCCGGTCCGGCGGGGACTCCGGCGGAGACAGGGCCATGAACCTGGCGAAATCACTGGGATCGGTCGGCGGGCTGACGCTCGTCAGCCGCATCCTGGCGCTCGTCCGCGATACGTTGCAGGCAACCTATGTCGGCGCGAGTTTCGCGTCGGACGCCTTTTTTGTCGCGTTCCGCCTGCCCAACATGTTCCGCGCCTTGTTCGCGGAAGGCGCGTTCTCGGCCGCGTTCATCCCGATGTTCAACCGCAAGGTCGGGGAGAAAGGCGAGCTGGCGGCCGGGCTCGCCTTTGCCGAAGCGGCATTGGCGGTCCTGCTCCCGTTGCTCTCGATCTTCACGATCGTGATGCTGGTCGCCGCATGGCCGGTGACCTGGGGCCTGTCGGGCGGGTTCAAGAACCCGACGCATGACCAGTTCGCCTTCGCGGTCGAGCTGTCGCGCTACACCATCCCCTATCTGATGCTGATCTCGCTGGCATCGCTGCTCGGCGGGATTCTCAACTCGCTCAACCGCTTCTGGGTCAACGCCGCGGCACCGATCCTGCTCAACATCTCGATGGTCGGCGCCCTGTGGTTCTTCCACGGCTCGGGCCCGGACGCGGCCTACGAAACCGCGCGCGCCCAGGCGATCTCGGTGTCGGTCGGCGGCGTGCTCCAGCTCGCCTGGCTGCTGTTCGCCTGCCGCCAGGCCGGGGTCAGCCTCAAGTTCCGCAAGCCAGTGATTGACGATGATATGCGTCAACTGCTCAGGCTAATCCTGCCAGCGGCGATCGGGGCGGGTGCGGTGCAAGTCAACCTGGCGATCTCGACCGCACTCGCCGGCCGCCTGCTCGACCAGGGATCGATCTCGTACATTTATTATGCCGACCGGCTGAACCAGCTCCCGCTCGGCATGATCGGCATCGGGCTCGGCACGATCTTGCTGCCAACCGTCTCGCGACTGCTGTCGACCGGCAAATATGACGAGGCGATGGAGACGCAGAATCGCGGGATAGAACTCGCGCTGTTCCTGACCTTGCCGGCGACCGTCGCGTTCATGGTCGGCGCCGAGCCGATCATCCGCGGGCTGTTCCAGCACGGCGCCTTCACCGCCGCGGCGACTACCGCCAGCGCCGGGGCGCTCGCCGCTTTCTCGGTCGGGCTGCCGTCCTATGTGCTGGTCAAGGTGCTGACCCCGGGCTTCTATGCGCGCGAAGACACTAAGACGCCGGTCCGTTACGCCATGATTTCGGTCGCGGTAAACCTGGTCGGCAATCTCATCCTGATCCCCACCCTCCATCATGTCGGCCCGCCTCTCGCCACCGCGATCGCGTCCTCGGTCAATGTCGGCATGCTGTATCTTACGCTCCGCAAGCGCGGGCATTTCGTCACCGATGCCCGGCTGCGCCGCCGCGTGCCGCGGCTGCTGCTCGCCGCGATCCTGATGGGCCTGGCGCTCTGGGGGGCCGAACGCTTCGTCGACCCGTATCTGACCGGCAGCCTGATCCGCCGCGGGCTTGGCCTGACCGCGCTGGTCTCGGCGGGCGGCGCGGTGTACGCGGTCGCCTGCTTCGTCACCGGGGCCTATCGCCTCAGCGACCTCAAGGCATTGCTCGGTCGCCGCCGTCCGGCCAAGGCGACCGGCCAGGAACAACTTTAAGGGAATCTCATGCGCGTCGTTTCCGGCATCCAGACCACCGGTCGTCTCCACCTCGGCAATTATCTGGGGGCGATCAAGCAGTGGGTCGCGATGCAGGACGAGGTCGCGGCGGCCGGCGGCGAGTCGATGTACTTCATGGCCGACTTGCACGCGCTGACCGACCGCGTCGCGCCCAAGGAGTTGGCCGACAACACGATCGAGATGACCGCGACGATCCTTGCCGCCGGGCTCGACCCGGAGAAGTCGATCATCTGGAACCAGGCGCGGGTGCCCGCGCATAGCGAACTCACCTGGTTGCTCAACAATGTCGCGCGCGTCGGCTGGCTCAACCGCATGACCCAGTTCAAGGACAAGGCCGGCAAGGACCGTGAAGGCGCCAGCGTCGGGCTGTACGATTATCCCGTGCTGATGGCGGCGGACATCCTGCTCTACAAGGCGACGCACGTGCCGGTGGGCGAGGACCAGAAGCAGCATCTGGAACTCACCCGCGACATCGCCGCCAAGTTCAACAGCGACTATGGGGTGGAGGTCTTCCCGCTCCCCGAACCGATGATCAGTGTCGCGGCACCGCGCATCATGAGCTTGCGTGATGCGACCGCCAAAATGTCCAAGTCGAACCCGTCGGACATGACCCGGGTCAATCTCAACGATTCGGACGACGAGATCGCGCAGAAATTCCGCAAGGCGAAGACCGATCCGGAACCCCTGCCCGACAGCCTCGAAGGGCTGGAAGGACGGCCCGAAGCGAGCAACCTGGTGACGATCTATGCCGCGTTGGCGGACATCGCGCCGGCCGAGGTACTCGCGCAATATGGCGGCCAGGGGTTCGGGCAGTTCAAGCCGGCGCTCGCCGATCTGGCGGTAGCGAAGCTCGGGCCGATCCGTGATCGCCTGGTGCAACTGCTCGACGATCGCGGCGAAGTCGTGCGCGTGCTGGAGCGCGGCAGCGAGCGCGCGCGAGCGATCGCCGGACCGGTCCTGCGCGAGGCGCAGGATGCGATGGGGCTGCAGCTTTAGAGTCTGGCTTCGACTCTCCTTCTCCCCTTGTGGGAGAAGGAGGGAGGCGCGAAGCGCCGGAAGGATGAGGGGGAATCGGCGAAAGTTGTGAGTCTCCCCCTCATCCTTCCGCGCCTTCGGCGCTCCCTCCCTCTCCCACAAGGAGAGAGGGAGAATTAGCCCCCCTCCTACCCGATCAAACCGTGCTCTTGTCGCCCTGATACTTGATCTCGAGATACCGCCCGCGCGTCGACAACGCGTCGAGATCGCCTTGCGCGAGTTGCGCCGCCATCTCGTCGATCTCGCGGCCGATCACACCCAGCCCTTCGACCAATTGCTGGTCGGGGCTCTTGCCATTGCGTTCGACGCCGCGCAGCGCCGACGGCACGCGTTCGTAGCCTTTGATGAACTCGGGCAATTGCTCGCCGACCAGCTTGCGGATTTCCGCCGCGGCCGGCTCGTTCTCGTCGAGTCCCGCCAGCTGCGGGGTCAGCGCGTTGAGCTTGATCCCGATCTGATCGACCAGGTTGATCGCCGGTGCCGGCAGTGCGGGCCGCTGCGAATCGAGCCAGCGCCCGGTCTGCGCGGGCAATGCCTTCAGCTCGACCTGGCGCAATTTCTCGAAGGTCGGCGCGCGTTGCGCCGGAGTCGCGAGCAGCACCATCGTCGCCACCACCATCGCGACGATCATCAACAGAAAGCCGAACATGCCGATCGGACCGACCACCAGGCCGAACACCACCGCCAGCCCGACGATCGCCGCATCGGCGATCGCCGCCCGCGTCACCCGCTGCCCGACGTCGTTGACCCGTACACTCCGCCCCGGCCCGGCACGATAGCGTTCGGACGTCCTGTCGAGCGTCTCTCGCGCGCGCGCAATCACATCGTCGGTAGAGGACATTTACACCGCCTCGAGCTTGAAATCGGTCTGCGGGCCCTGCAGCGCCGCCTGCGACTGGCCCTCGGCCCGCGCGATATAGCCTTTCGACTTCTCGACCTCGGTCGACAGCGTGTTGACCGTCGTCTTCATCGAATCGAGCGCCTTCATCTTGAAGGCATCGATCGCGTCCATCGTGTCGTAGATATTCTGGAACGCGCGCTGCAGCGTCTCGACCGGGATGGTCGAGGCGGCCGCCTGCTCGTGAATCTGCGCGGTCTGCGACTTGAGCAGCTGACCGGTCGAATCGATGATGTTGGCGGTCGTCGTGTTGAGCTGGGTGATCTGCTCAAGCACCAGTTTCTGGCTGGTCAGCGCCTGCGCGACGGTAACCGCGGTGCGCAGTGCCGAGACGGTGGTGGTCGACGCGCGGTCGACGCCCTTGATCAGCTCGACATTGTTCTTCTTGACCAGATCGAGCGCGAGATAACCCTGCACCGTCACCGCCATCTGGGTGAGCAGGTCCTGGGTGCGCTGACGCGCATAGAACAAGGCACTTTCGCGCAGCGCCTTGGCCTTGGCCGGATCGGTCGCGTCGAGGTCGTTGGCCTTGTCCTCGAGCTTCGCGTCCATCGTCTTGGCGAGATGGATCATCTGTTCGAGCCGGCCCATCGCCGCCCACAGATTGGCGCGTTCGGTCTCGATCGCGGCATTGTCCATCAACAACTCGTCCTTGCCCGAGCCGAGGCTCTTGAGGATCGAGGAGATGTGGGTCTGCGACGATTTGTACTTGTCGAAATAAGTGTTGAGCCCGCCGCCGAAAATCTTGTCGAGCAGTCCGCGGCCGCCTGAGATCAACTTGCCGTTCTTGCCGGGATCGAGCTTTTCGATCGTTTGGCGCAGCTGGATCAGGTCGGCACCGACGCCGGTGTCCTTGTCCATGGCGCGCACCGGACGGTCGAGGAACCGGTTCGACTGCGACGCCGCTTCGCGGATTTCCTTTTGCCCCATGCTGGTGATGGCATCGACGCGCTTGCCGAATTCGGGCGAGTCGACGTCCTGGGCGACCAGGTCTTCGACGAACTGATCGACTCGGCGTTCGAGTTCGCTCCGCTTGGCATCATCGACCGGCACCAGTCCCGCCGCCTTGGTCGCCGACACCGCGGTAACGGGCTCGGGAGGCGTCAGAACCAGATCGGGTTCGGCCGTGACGGTTTCGGTCGGGGTCGTCGCCATTCTCAGTCCCTCTTCGCGATGGTTCGTGGAGTCTGGCCACGAATGGTCGCGCGTTCAAGTGTGTTGCACATGTAACACGCGCTGCCGGAATGGCAAGATGTGCTGCGCTCCGCGACCGACGGCACCACTGACATGGACGATCCGCTATTTGCTGCCGGTATTCGCAGAACTAGGCGGCACGTCTCCCGTCGCCAGCCACCGCACGACGTTGCGGATGAAGCGCTTATTGCCCTCGGCGCCCGGCGCATTGAATCCCATCGGTTTTTTCTTGGACCCGAGCAGTTGCGCCGACCACGCGCCGGCCTCCGCCAACAGGACCACTCGCCCCTTCCCAACCGCCAGCGTCGCCCCGCGCAGGTCGCTCCCCGTCATTGGCCGTGGCGGCTTGTCGGTAACCAGCATCTTCCAGCTCGAATCGAACCGCAGCAGCGGTGTCGCGGCAGCGGGCGCAGTGAAGGCAGCGCCATAAAAGGTCTGGATCGGCGGGAGCCCGCGCGTCAGCGGACCGTCGACAAGGCCGCCATTGGCGAAGCTGAAATATTCCTCCTTGGGAACATGTTGCGCGGCATATATCTCGATATCGAAGCCGAACGACGAGGCCAAAGCACGCAGGCTGCCCGCATAGGGCGGATGATCGGCAATCATCAACAGCGCCCCGCCGCCTTTCACCCAATCGGTGATCGTCGCGATCTCCTGCGGCGTGAAGGCGGAGGTCGATTGGTATTTGGGCGCCTTGGGCGGATCCTTCGGGTTTACCGGATCGACGATCACCAGCACGGCCGATTTGGCGAGACTGGCGGCGGAGATCGGCTCGTCGAAATCGCGGACGACATAGCCGTCATGGGTCAACAGCGCCCCGAACGGCGCATAGTCGGTCGCCAGGGTCTGGCGCTCGTCATGCCCCGAATCGACCATCACGACCGGCCCTTTGCCCGCCGCGAAGGCTGGATCGGCGACCTTGGTGTCGGCATCGGGATCGACGACCTGTTGCGCCAGCGCCGGCATAGCAGGGATCGCAAGCGCCGCGGCCAGCGCGAAATAGATGATCCTCCGCATGTCCGTATCAGTCCCCCCGTCGCGCCGCCTTCAGCGCGCTGCCCCACCATAGCAATTCCTCGAACAATGCCGAGAGGCGCCTGTCCTCTATTTCACCCGCATTGAACCGATCCCCCTCGCGCAGCTTCGCCGCACCCTGGAGATGGACCGCGCTGCTGAGCGGCGCCATCGCCATTGCAACGGTGACCTGTCGCAGCTGCTCGACCGAGCGCGCGCCGCCCATCCCGCCATGCGCGACGAACGCGACCGGCTTGCGGCCCCATTCGGCATAGACGGTATCGAGCGCGTTCTTGAGCACCGCGCTCATGCCGTGATTATATTCGGGCGCGACCAGGATATAGCCGTCGGCGCCGCCGATCCTTTCCGCCCAGGCGCGCTGCTTCTCGCCCGTATAACGTCCGGTCGCGGGCGGATTAGGCTCGGCGAACATCGGCAGATCCCATTCGGCCAGGTCTAGCAGCTCGGTATCGAACTCGGTCCGCGCGGCGATCCGGTCCATTACCCACTTGGCAATCGGCAGCGAGATGCGCCCTTCGCGGACGCTGCCGACAATTACCGAAATCCTGAGTTGCGCCATGATCGCCTTTCCTGTGTCGTCCCGTCATCGCCGGGCGCCGCGAAAGGATCAAGCGTCGGCCTCAGTCAGGCATAGGGCCGATCGTCGCCGAGGTTCTGTTTGCGCAGCAGGCGATCGATCGTCCGTCCGGGCGTTCCGGACGGGCGTTGCCAGGGGGCGAAGGGCAGCAATAGTCCCGCCAATGTTTCAGCCTCGGCGAGCAAGGCAGCGGCATCGTAATCGGGCTCGGCGAGCGCCGCCTTCAGCCATGCGGCGAGCGATTCCTTGGCGATGCATGTTTCCGCGGTGAAGATGCGCAGGCAGACGCCGTAGCCGCCCTGAATCCAGGACGCCCATTCGTCCCGCGCCGCGGCGCGTGCCGCGCCGAGATCGACCGCATCGCCCGAGAAGCAGGTGGCAAAGGCGAGGCGCGCATATCGCTGATGGCCGAGCGCCGATGCGAACCGATCCGCGAAACTATCGAGCAACATGGCAGCGGCCTCCGCCGGCGAACTGCCGCTGCGCGTCGCCAATTCCGCCTGGCGCAATCCCCAGGCGGCGCCGGGGCTGAACCAATGCTCGCCCGCGGGCGCCGCACCGTCCGCGCCGAGCGCGCTCCACCAGCTATCGGCACTCCTGGCGTAGATCGGCCCCGGCGCGCAGTTGGCAGCGATCAATTGCTCGATCCGCGCCGGCGTCACGCCCACCGCCTCGGCGAGATTGTCGAGCGTCCAGAACCAGCGCTCGACATAACGGCGAGCGTCGTCATCAATGTGCATGGCCGTCTTCCTTTGAAACGCCCGACGGATAGCGAGAGCGGACCGTTCGATGCTTCGGCGGTCGCCGAATGATGGCGTAGGTACCCACGCCCCTTCCCGCACCGCACAATTTAAGCTATGCGCGCCCCCGAACCCGCCTTCGGGCGCTCCAATCAGGATATCTCATGAGCCTCCGCAACGTGGCGATCATCGCCCACGTCGACCATGGTAAGACCACGCTCGTCGATCAGCTTTTCCGTCAGTCCGGCACTTTCCGCGACAACCAACGCGTCGAAGAGCGCGCGATGGATTCGAACGATCTCGAAAAAGAGCGCGGCATCACGATCCTCGCCAAGTGCACGAGCGTCGAGTGGGACGATCATGCCGGGCACAAGACTCGCATCAACATCGTCGACACGCCTGGCCACGCCGATTTCGGCGGTGAGGTCGAGCGCATCCTGTCGATGGTCGACGGCGTCATCCTGCTGGTCGACGCGTCCGAAGGCGCGATGCCGCAGACCAAGTTCGTCACCGGCAAGGCGCTCGCGCTGGGTCTCCGCCCGATCGTCGTGGTCAACAAGGTCGATCGCCCCGACGAGCGTATCCAAGAAGTGCTCGACGAAGTGTTCGACCTGTTCGTCAGCCTCGAAGCGACCGACGAACAGCTTGATTTCCCAGTTCTTTATGCCTCTGGCCGCAACGGTTACGCGAACGAGGATCCGAGCTTGCGCGAAGGCACGCTGGCCCCGTTGTTCGAAAAGATCGTCGAGCATGTCCCCGCCCCCTCGGCCGATCCGGACGGGCCGTTCAAGTTCCTCGTCACCCTGCTCGATCGCGACAATTTCCTCGGCCGCATCCTGACCGGCCTGATCTTCTCGGGCTCGGTCAAGACCAACCAGCAGATCCACGCGCTCGATAATGATGGCAACGTCGTCGAGACCGGCCGCGCGTCGAAGATCCTGACCTTTCGCGGGCTCGAGCGCGTGCCGACCGACGAGGCGCAGGCTGGCGACATCATCTCGATCGCGGGCCTGACGCACACCACGGTGTCCAACACGATCTGCGACCCCGAAGTGACCGAGCCGCTCCACGCGCAGCCGATCGATCCGCCCACCTTGTCGATGCGTTTCGCCGTCAACGACAGCCCGATGGCGGGCCGCGAGGGCACCAAGGTGACCAGCCGCATGATCCGCGACCGCCTGTTCCGCGAAGCCGAGAGCAACGTCGCGATCAAGGTGACCGAAGCCGCCGACCGCGACAGCTACGAAGTCGCCGGCCGCGGCGAGCTCCAGCTCGGCGTGCTGATCGAGACGATGCGCCGCGAGGGCTTCGAGCTTGGCATCAGCCGCCCGCGCGTGCTGTTCGGCGAGGATGAGAGTGGCAAGAAGACCGAGCCCTACGAAACCGTCATCATCGACGTGGACGAGGAATATTCGGGCACGGTCGTCGAGAAGATGGCGATCCGCAAGGCCGAGCTGACCGACATGCGCCCGTCGGGCGGCGGCAAGACGCGCATCACCTTCTCGGCGCCCAGCCGCGGCATGATCGGCTATCACGGCGAATTCCTCTCGGACACGCGCGGCACCGGCATCATGAACCGGCTGTTCGAGAAATATGGCCCGCACAAAGGCAATATCGAGGGCCGCAAGAACGGCGTGCTCATCTCCAACGGATCGGGCGAGGCCAATAGCTACGCGCTCGGCCCGCTGGAAGAGCGCGGCATCCTGTTCGTCGGGCACGGCGAGGCGCTCTACGAGGGCATGATCGTCGGCGAGAATGCCAAGCCGGATGACCTCGAGGTCAATCCGATGAAGGCGAAGCAGCTGACCAACTTCCGCGCATCGGGCGGCAAGGACGACGCGATCCGCCTGACCCCGCCGAAGAAGATGACGCTGGAACAGGCGATCGCCTATATCGACGATGACGAAATGGTCGAAGTGACGCCCAAGTCGATCCGGTTGCGCAAGCGCTATCTCGACCCGCATGAGCGGAAGCGGGCCAGCCGGGCGAAGCAGGCAGCGTAAGGCAAACGGGCCGCGAGACACTCGACCGCAAGCGCGCGAAGCGAGTGAGCGAAGCGGCCTGATCGGTCGATCCGACCAACTGGTCAACAAGGCCCCGCGCGGCTAACGTCGCGTGGGGCTTCTGTTTTTTTGGGGGAAATGATGAAACCTTCGATCCGGTCGTGGCGCGATCCTTTCGACTTTAAAGGACGTTCAACGCGAACCGAATATGGCTTGTATCACCTTGCTGCGATCGCCCTGTTCGTCACGCTCGAAATCATATTTATTGGGATCAATATCGGACTCAGCGGGCCTATGGGAGCCTCCCACGACAATCCCGTCGTGATGATAGTTAGCCTACTTGGCGGGCTGACCTTCCTCGTCGGTCTACCGTTGCTCTATATCGCGCATGTCGCGATCAGCATCCGTCGCCTGCACGATCACGGCGAGCCTGGAATCAAGTTCCTGCTGACCTTCATTCCGCTCATCGGAATCATCTTTTGGGTGATGATGGTGTTCACCCGTGGCGACAGTTTTGAGAACGACTACGGACCCGATCCTCGCCAGCCCGAAGCGGGCGGCGGCAACGAACTCGGCGGCGTATTTTCCTGAGTGACTCGCCGGTCGGCGCCGATCACTTCATCCCGGCGAACAATTCCCACACTTTCGCGCGCCCGGTCGGCTTGGGCGTGCCGTCGAGCCGCTGCGCGCGGATGATCGTGACCGGGCGGATCAGCATCTGGCCTTTCATCGCACCTTCCCCGCCGGGGCTGGTCGGCATCGCCAGGATCCGCTTCACCACGTCCATGCCGCCGACGATGCGGCCGAACACGGCATAGCCGGGCGATCCCGGCCGCGCGTCCATATTGGGGCTGGCGCCGACCATCAGCGAAAAGTTGGCCGTCCCCGAATTGGGGCTGTCGTAGCGCGCCATCGAGATTGCGCCGTCGACATGATGCAGGCCCGTCTTGCTGGTCGGCTCGAGCGGCACCGGCTCAAGCCGGCGCCGCGCATCGGTATCGATCCCGCCCTGGACAAAGCCGAGATTGGGCGCGCCCTTGCGCCGCGCCGCGCGATAGAAGCGCGTGCCGTCGAGCCGGCCGTCATCGACATAGGCCAGGAAATTGGCACCGGTCTTCGGCGCGTGCCGGACATCGATCGCGAGCGTGATCACGCCGGCCGATGTGGTCATCCGGACGCGGACGATCGGCGGATCCTTGGGAGCAGCCGTCTTTTGCGGCGCCGCCGCCGAAACCGTCGCGCCGAAGGCCAAAGCCAGAACCGTCAGCTTCGCGAACCGCACGTCATATCTCCCAACTAAGCAGGAGACGCCGATAGCTGATCCCGCGCCCGGAGGAACCCCCGTCCGCCTCTAAACCAGCGCGTTGCGCCTGATCAGCTCGCGATACCAGGCGGCGCTCAGCTTGGGGATGCGCGCCTGCGTCTTGAAGTCGACATAGTGCAGCCCGAACCTCTTGCCGTAGCCATCGGCCCATTCGAAATTATCCATCAGGCTCCATAGGAAATAACCGGCCAGCGGCAACCCCTCCGCGGTCGCGCGCTGCGCCTGGCCGATATAATTACGCAAGTACATCACGCGGTCGGCATCGTCGATCCGCCCGTCGGTCACCGGATCGTCCGCCGAACAGCCGTTTTCGGTGATGTAGATCGCCTTGGGCTTCCACAAATCCGTCGTGTTGCGCACTGCCCAATAAGCGGATTCGGGTCCGACGCGCAGCCAGGGCGACGCCATACGCGGCGACGACGCCAGCATCGGCAGGACCGTATAGCCCTGGGCATTGGCGTCTGCCCGGACGAATTGCGGCGCGTAGACGTTGATCCCGACGAAATCGAGCGGGCTGCCGATCGCCTTCATATCGCCTTCCTCGACCTTGGGCGCGGCCGCGCCCTGCGCCGTCAGGTAGCTGTCGATATAGCGACCCTCCATCACCGCGGTCAGCGCGGCGGCGTTGACCTCGCGCATCGCCTTGCGTGCCGCGTCGATATGCTCGGGGGTCTCGATCACCGGGACGGTTATGGAGGGATTGTCGGCGAGCCCGATTTTCGTCCCCGCTTTCGCGCTTGCGCGGATCGCCTGGACGCCAAGACCATGCGCCAGGACGCCGTGATGGCGCACCTGATTGACCCCGGCGGGATCGAGTTGGAGTCCCGGAGCGTGGATCCCCACCTTGTGGCCAAGATCGGTGAAGCACGCGAATTCGTTGATCGTTATGAAATGCTTCACGCGATCGCTGAGCTTGCCCGCCATGAACCCGGCATAATCGGCGTACGCCTTGGCGGTGTCGCGCGATTGCCATCCGCCGGGCAATGCCGAGGGCAGATCCCAGTGGAACAAGGTGACGTAGGGCGTGATGCCGTTGGCCAGCAGGTCGTCGATCACGCGGCTATAATGGTCGATCCCGGCCTGGTTGGGCTGGCCGCGTCCTTCGGGAAAGATGCGCGACCAGGCGAGCGACATCCGGTAGGTCGAGACGCCGAGAGTCTTGAGCAGCTGGTGATCCGCGCGATAGCGATGATAGCTGTCGCAGGCGACGTCGCCGGTGTCGCCGTTCGCGACCTTGCCCGGCGTGTGCGAGAAGATGTCCCAATTGGTTTCGCCGCGGCCATCTTCCTTGACAGCGCCTTCGACCTGATAGGCGGCGGTCGCGCAGCCCCATTTGAATCCCTTGGGGAAACGACGCTCTTTCACCGCGCCGGCAGCCAGCGCCGGGCTGGTCGCCGCCATTGTTGAGAACGTTCCCAATATCGCGCCGATCTCACGCCGGGAAAACTCTGCCACGCGCCTCTCCTGTTCCTGGAATGGCGCGCAGCTTAATCACGGCTGGGGGCAAATGCCAGTGTCGGCAGGGCGCCCGGCGAACGGGCGCCCGTCCGGTTCACACCAGCGCGGGTTGACGATAGCGGTCCGCGACCGCGCGGTTGCTGAGCTTACCGCCCAACGCGACGCGCGATGCCTGCATGGCGTCCCATTGCGGCAAATCGGCATCCGCGAGCGGTGGGATCGTCACGTTCTCGCGACGGTCGAACCCGGTCAGTGCCGCATCGACGAGATCATCGACATCCATCACCCATTCGGGCGGAAACGCATTGACGTCCTTGCCCGATCGTTCCCAGATTTCGGTCCGCGTCGCGCCCGGCAATACCGCCTGCACGTACAGGCCCTTGGCGCCATATTGCGCCGCCAGGCTCTGGCTCAGATTGAGCAGATAGGCCTTCGATCCCGAATAGACGCCGTCGAACATCTCAGTGACCAAGGCGAGAACCGAGGCGAGATTGATGATCGCCCCCTCGCCGCGCGCGACGAATGCCTTGCCCGCGGCGCCCGCCAGCACGGTCGGCGCAGTGATGTTCAACGCAACCAACCGCTCGATCTCGGCCGGCTCGACCGAGATCGCGTCCCCGGTCATCGACAGGCCGGCGTTATTGACGAGCAAGGTGATCGTCGGATCGCTGGCAAACCGTCCCGCCACGCGCGCCAAATCGGCGCGATCGGTGAGGTCGGCGCGGACCACCTCGATCGTACGGCCGGTTTCGCCGCGCAGCCGTTCGGCCAGCGCCTCCATCCGCGCCTGATCGCGCGCCACCAGGATCAGATCATAGCCGCGATGGGCCAGGCGATCGGCATAGACAGCGCCGATGCCGGTCGACCCGCCGGTGATGAGCGCGGTCTGGTTGAGAGCTTGAGTCATCGAATTTCTCCTTCGCGCCCGGCACCGAGTCGAGCGGCTTGCATTTTGATAGTTATGTGACTATCATTTTGCAATGGACACTGAGAAATTATCCTGGGGCGTCTGCCCTGTCGGCCGCGGACTGGCGCGGGCGGGCGATGCGTGGAGCATGCTGATCCTTCGCGATGCCGGGCTTGGCCAGACGCGGTTCGACGATTTTCAAAAGGGCTTGGGGATCGCGCCTAACATCCTGACGAAGCGGCTGGCTGCGTTGGTCGAAGCAGGCCTGCTCGAACGCCGGCGCTATAATGACCGCCCGCCACGCGACGAATATGTCCTGACCGAAGCAGGGCGCGATTATCTGCCGGTGCTGCAAGCGCTCGGCGGATGGGCGCGCAAGCATTTCGGCGAAGGCGCGATGAGCGACCTGATCGAGACGAGCAGTGGGCGGACGATCACCCCGCTGGTAGTCGATGCCGAGACTGGCGTGCCGCTGTCCGAAATTGCGGTGACGCTGCGCCAGCCCGGCGACGCCTGATCCAGAGCTAGCGACGGAGCTGCCGAAATTGGAGGAAGGCAGCCCCGTCTTTGCGTTCAACGCTCGGGCGTGCTCCGCCCTTCGTCGCGTCGATCGTCAGGCAACGGCCGGCCGGACTGCAACCGCATCGCGCGGCGCTGCAGCCACCATAGGCGGCGTGCCTGACGCCGTTCGAACCGCTCCTGCGGCGTGAGTCGATTGGCCATCGCGGCGTCGGGCCCGATCGTGCCGCCGGGAAGCGCGGCGTCCGGCTTGATCGGATCGCCCGCGGACGCGGCCAGCGCCGACCTCGCTTCCAGCCGCCTTTCCACCTGCGCAGCGACGCGCGGGTGGGTCGCGAGATAATCGGCCTTGAGCTTGGCGATCTCTACCTTGCGCTCGGGCGGTGGCAGCGCCTTGATCCGCCGCCATTCGGCAACCGCCGCCTGGCGCTGAGTCGCGGGCATCGCCCGGAAGCGCGCCATCAGCGCCCGGCGCACCAGCGGCCGCCTGACCGGCAGCCCCGCTGCGATGCGCGCCTGGCGCTGCGCGCGCCAGAGCGCCGGGGGCACCGGATCCGGTAGCAAGACCGGCGCCGCGTCGGGGATCGGCGCCAGTGCTTCGGTACGCCCGATCGACGGTTTGGGCTTTTCGACACGCACCAGGTGCTTGGGTTTCTTCACCTCGGGCGGTGCGGCAATGGTCCGCGTGATGCCGGGAATCGCGATCGGCAGCTTGCCAAACCAGCCGGTCGCCGCCGCGGTCGCGCTTGCCAGCAACAGCGCGCCGGCCCCGATCAGCACGCGGCTCTGCGCGCGCCATCCGCTCCGCGGGCCGCGCCGCGGCGGTACCCGAGTCCCTGACGCCGCGGCTGCGACGATATCGGCGGCCAGCCCCGGCCGCATCGCCGGGACCGTCACGCGGTCGAGCGCGGCACGTTCGGTCGCGGTGAAGTCGGCGCTCATGACGCGATCTCCCCCGCCAGCGAGGTCAGCCCTCGCGCCGCCAGCGCGGCACGCATCGCACCACGCGCGCGCAGCAACAGCGACTCGAACGCTTTCAGGTTCAGCTCCAGCGCGTCCGCGGCCATCGAATTGGGTAACTCCTCGTAATAAGTCAGCACGATCGCGGCGCGATGCCGCTCGCTGAGATCGCCCAGCGCGGCCCGCGCCGCGCCGCGCAAACGTTCTTCTTCGACCAGAGCCTCCGCCCCTGGCGCTTCGTCGGCGCGCTCGGGCGGCTCCTCGTCGCTGGCAAAGCGCCGCCGCCTGAGGCGATCGAGGCACTGGTTGACTGCGACTCGCGTCAGCCACGCCGCAATTCCCGCCTGACCCGGCCGCCAGCGTTCGGCCGACGCCCACAACCGCAGCAACGCCTCCTGCGCGACATCCTCGGCCTCTGCCGCGTCGCCGATCATGCGATAGGCGATGCGGTGGAGCATCGCGGCATGGGCATCGACCACGCGGCCAAACGCCACGGCATCGCGCCCGGCGATGCGCGTCATCAACGCATCGTCGTTGTCAGCCGCCGCGGCCTCCCGCGCGGCGCTCGAAAACCGCATCAACACGTATCCAATCTGGTCCTTGCCAGCTTAACGCGCGATAGCGTCGAACCCTTCGCGCAGATTATGCCGGCCCGTGCCGCACGATCGCAAAGCCTTCGTCGGCGTGCGGCGGCACGAAATGCGCGGTGAACTGGTCGAACTCGGCATCGCTCGCCTGATAGGCGTGGGTGCCGGCGGCGTTGCGCGCATGGAGGCGAGCGCGGCAAATCTCATCCGGCAGATCGAGGAAATGTAGCGTCGCGGTAATTCCCGCGTCGTCAGCCAGTCCGCGCATCCACGTCCGGCTGGCGACGGTATTGGCCGGAAAATCGAGGATGATCGTCAAGCCGCGCCGCAACAGGTCAACGATCAGTGGCGCGATTGCGGCACGGAAACGCACGCTCTCGCGCCGATAATCATCGAGCGACGTGATTTGCGCCGGATAGAGCGTCGGCAGCCAATGGTCCTCGGCCAGCACCAGCCCGCCCGTCTCCACCGCCAGCTTAGCGGAGAGCGTCGATTTGCCCGCGGCGATCTTGCCGGTGATCAGATGGAGGACGCCGGCGCTCACCCCTGCGCCATTTCCATCAGCACCGCCCATTCGTCGTCACGCACCGGCGTCACCGACAGCCGCGACTGACGTAGCACCTCGATTTTCGCGAGGCGCGGTTCGGCCTTCATTTCGGCAAGCGTGACATGGTGCTGCAATGGCCTGACGGGCTTGACCGCGACCGAAGCCCAATCGCCCTTCTCGCCGTCCGGTTTCCAGGTGCGTGTGATCTCCATGATCCCGGCACAGGCCTTTTCGGTGTTCGAATGATAAAGGATCGCCTGATCGCCGACCTGCATGTCCTTGAGGAAATTGCGCGCGGTGTAATTGCGGATGCCGTCCCATTCGGTGCCACCGTCGCGGACCAGGTGATCCCAGCCATAGACTTCGGGCTCCGACCGCAGGAACCAGTACGCCATCCGATATCTCCCTACCTAAATCCCAAGTGAACGCCCGTCTCAGCGGCCATTCAGACCGACTCGCATAGAAGGATGCAACAGGCTCGGACAGTCTGCGTTTAGTGTATGGTATCCGAGTGCTTGACGATGGAGTTTCACATGAACAAGTTCCTGACCAAGGCGGTGCTGGGCACCACGCTCGCAGCCACCGCACTGACCGCCGCCGCTCCGGCCGATGCACAGCGTTATCGCCGCTGGCACCGTGGCCATGACGATACCGGTGCGGTGCTCGCGGGCGGCATCGTCGGCCTGGCGCTGGGCGCGGCGATCGCATCCTCGTCGAACGACCGTTACGACCGTGATTATTATTATCGCAGCCGCGGCTATCGCGCTGATTACGATAATTATTATTATCGCGAGCGCGGCTATTATCCGCCGGACGGCTATTACGCCTATCGCTATCGCGACTATCGCCGCTGCTGGGTCGAGCGCCGCTACGACCCCTATTGGGATCGCAGCGTCCGGGTCCGCGTCTGCAACTGATCCTTTTCAGCTCCGCTGATCGGTGCCGGCCCGCTCCCCCACCCGGCCGCCCATAGAATACCCTGCCGGGTGGCCGGGTGGGGGAGCGGGCCGGCACCGCAACCGTTTCAGCTCTGCTGAAACCATAGAAGCCGACGCAGGCATGATTGGAACGGCGCGGGAGGCATCTCCCGCGCCGTTTGCTTTTTGGGTCGGCTCGCGGCAATAGCCCGCGCCATGACCGATACGCCCCCCGATCATTTGTCGAGCAATCCTCGCAGCCCCTTTTTCGACCAGGACGCGCTGCAGCGCGGCGTCGGCATCCGCTTCAAGGGTGCCGAGCGCACCGATGTCGAGGAATATTCGATTTCGGAAGGCTGGGTCCGCGTCGCGCTCGGCAAGAAGGTCGATCGCCACGGCAACCCGCTGACGATCAAACTGTCGGGTCCGGTCGAGGCCTATTTCCATACCGCTGCGGATTCGGACGAGGGCGCGGACGAGGCCGAGTAAGGCCCGTCATCGAAGCGTAGCAACCGCGTCCTATCCGCCCCGGATGAAGGGGAGACGTCAATGAGGATGCGCGCGCTAATCGGACTTGTCGCCGGGCTTGGCGCCGCGGCGTCCGCCCAGCAATTGCCCACCGGCCAGTCGCTCTCCCCACTCGCCGCGCCCGGCGCGGTGTTCCGTCCATTGGTGTCGCGGGTCGGCCCGCATCCCGATTATGTCGCCGACGGCGCCGCCGCGATCGCGGTCAGCCCCGATCGCCGCGAGATGCTGGTGCTGACCAGCGGGTTCAATCGCTTCAACGGCCCCGACGGCAAGATCGTCGCCGCGCAATCCGGCCAATATGTCTTCGCCTATCGCATCGATCGCGCCGGCGCGCGGTTGGAGCAGACATTGGTCGTGCCCAATGCCTATTCGGGCGTGGCCTGGACGCCCGACGGGCGAGGCTTTGCGGTCGGCGGCGGGGTCGACGACGTCGTTCATCTATTCCGCCGCGGCAAGACCGGTTTCGCGCCCGCCGGCAATCCGATCAAGCTCGGCCACGCGACCGGCAATGGCGTCGACGTCAAGCCGCAGGCGGCGGGCGTCGCGGTCAGCCCCGACGGCAAGCGCCTGCTGGTCGCCAATTATTACAACGACTCGGTCACCCTAATCGATCTCGCTACCCACGCGATTATCGCCGAACAGGATTTGCGGCCGGGCAAGATCGATCCCGCCGCCGCCGGCCAGCCCGGCGGGGAATTCCCCTTCGCGATCGTCTGGCGCGACAATAAGCGCGCTTATGTCTCGGCGCCGCGCGACCGCCAGATCGTCGCGCTCGACATCGCCGGTCGCGCCATCCGCGTCGCCAAACGCATCGCGACGACCGGCGAGCCGACCGCGATGCTGATCGCGCCGCGGACGCACCGCCTCTACGCTACCGAGGACAATGCCGATCGCCTGGCGATGGTCGACCTGACGACCGACACGCTCGCCGGCGAGCCACGGCTTGGCCTGCCCGACAGCCTGTCGACGGGCCCGCTCGGCAAGGGGCTGAACCCCAATGGCCTCGCGCTGACGCCGGCGGGGACCTTGCTGGTCACTTATGGCGGGATCAACGCGCTGGCGATAGTCACGCCGAGCGCAGCGACCGCCGAGGTGGTCGGCGTGGTGCCAACCGGCTGGTATCCCAGCGCGGTCGCGACCAGCGCCGATGGCGGACGTGTCTTCGTCGTCAATCGCAAGAGCCCGCCCGGCCCCAATCCCCAGGGCTGCGCACCCAAGATCGCTGTGCAAAAGGCGCAGCCGAGCGCGTGTGGCGCTGCCAATCAGTATATCTTCCAGCTCGAAAAAGCCGGACTGCTGACCTTCGCGATGCCCGACGGCCGCGCGCTGGCCAAGACCACGCTGCAGGTCGCCGACAATATCGGCCTGTCGAACGCCACGGCGCGCCGCGCGGCGGAGGCACGGATGGCCGAGGTCGCCAAGCGCATCAAGCACGTCGTCTTCATCGTTAAGGAAAACCGCACTTATGATCAGGTGCTGGGCGACCTCGAGGTCGGCAATGGCGATCCCCGCCTGGCGATCCTGGGCGAGGCGCTGAGCCCCAACCATCACAATATGGCGCGCAATTTCGTCACGCTCGACAATTTCTACGATTCGGGCGAGCAATCGAGCACCGGCTGGACCTGGACGACTGCCGGGCGCGTCCCCGATCTGCTCGAAAAGACCGCGCCGGTGAATTATTCGGCGCGCGGCCTGGCCTATGAATCGGAGGAAGCGGATCGCAACGTCGCGACCAGCCTGAGCCTGGCAGAACGCCGCAAGGTCGACCCCCGCCATCCCGACGATCCCGACCTGATGCCCGGCCCCGCTCTGCTCAACGCACCCGATGCCGATGACGACAAGCTGCCGGGCCAGGGCTATTTATGGAACGCGGCGATCCGCGCCGGGCTGACCGTGCGCAATTACGGGTTCGCCGACGCCTCGGTCTATGACAGCGAATCGCCCGGTTTCGTCCCGCTGTTGCGCGAGCCGTTCAAGGACAAGCGCACGATCTGGACGCCTGCCGATCGCGACCTCGCCAGCCGCAGCGATCCCTATTTCCGCGGTTTCGACCAGAAATTGCCCGATTATTGGCGCATGCTCGAATGGCGGCGCGAATTCGACCAGCAGGACAAGGCCGGGACGATGCCCGCGCTCACGCTGCTGCGCCTCAGCCACGACCATTTCGGCGACTTCAAGGAAGCGGTCGACGGGGTGAACACGGTCGAGGCCGAGATGGCCGACAATGATTATTCGGTCGGCATGGTGATTGAGCGCATCGCCAACAGTTCGTTCCGGGATTCGACCCTGGTGTTCGTGATCGAAGACGATGCCCAGAATGGCGGCGACCATGTCGACGCACGGCGCAGCATCGCGTTCGTCGTCGGGCCGTATGTCAAACACCGCGCGTTGGTCACCACCCGCTACACCACCGTCAGCATGCTGCGCACGATCGAGGCAGTGCTCGGCCTGCCGCCGCTCGGGCTGAACGACGCGCTGGCGGCGCCGATGGCCGATGTGTTCGACCTCAACCAGAAGGATTGGAATTTCCGCGCGACGGCAGCCGACGTGCTGCGCGGCACCAGGCTGCCGATCCCGGCCGATCGCTTCGTCGCCAAGGCGACCGCCAACGCCTGCCCGCCGCGCGATGCTGGCTGGTGGGCGGCGGCGATGCAGGGTCAGAACTTCGCCAGCGAGGACCGGCTCGACACGCCGCGGTTCAATGCGGCGCTGTGGCGCGGGCTCGCGGATGGGCCGGAACCACAGGCGCGGAGCGGCGCCGATTTGAGAGCCAACCGGGCGAGTTTGCTGCAAAAAGCAGCGGCTGGGCGGGCGTGTCCGGCGTCTTAGGAGCCGCCGACTTATCTACGCCTCCCCGGCGAAGGCCGGGGCCCAGTCCCGATGCGCTCTCAGCCGCGGGACGCGATCGCTAATTCGCCGAAGCTGGGCCGCCTACACCGCCGAGTAACAGCCGTCACCCCAGCGAAAGCTGGGGTCTCGTGCAGTATATCAATCGCATGAGATCCCAGCTTTCGCTGGGATGAAATGCCGGCCTTCGCCGGAGAGGCGTTGGGGAAGCGTTCTACTCTTTATTTTCGGACCCGGTCGGATTGACCAAAAAAGTCACATACCCCTGAAACCACGGATTCTCCTCCAGCCCCGCCGGCGGCTGCCACTCGCCCCCTTGCAGCAGTCCAATCCGGAACGGCAACTTCAACCGGCCAAGCTTGGCGAGATACGCCTGATACCCCGGAATGACATGATCGCCCTGGTAGATCTGCAGCACCGCCTCATCAACTACACCCGCCAGCGCATCGAGCCCTTTTGGATCGCCGTTCGCGCTCCAGTCGAGCAAGCCGGTGATCCCCAGATGACAGTCACCCGGCAACCGCGCGCGCAATCCGCGCAGGAAAGCGGCATAGTCCTCCAGATGCCGCGTCCGCGCATCGAAATCGATCTGTACGCCGACGACGCGGTTGCCCGCCGCACGCCACCGGGCCAGCGCCGCGAGCAATTGGTCATAGATGGCGGGCGACCAGGCGAGCGTCTCGACCCGCACCACCATCCAGACTTCGCGATTACCAAGCCGCGGGATTGCCGCGCGTTGCGCCGCATAGCGGACCGGATCGGTCGCCTCGACCTGGCCCTGCAGCAGATACAACCGCCTGACCGTCGCCAGCGCCGGCTGCGCCTTCACCCCGGCCCATAACCAGACCGCGTCATAGGCCGGCGCGACGCGCCCCTCCCGCGCGATCGGGACCGGCAGCAGCGCAATACCGATTGCCACGGCGGCGATGGCGGCGCGGATCACCGCCTACCAATAATAACGCAGCTCGCTCGCCCAGCGCGATTTGGGATAATCGCTCTTGAGCCGCGCGAACCACGCTTTGCGCACATTCTTGTCGACATCGGCCCCGCCGCACGAATTGTTGCCCGACGGCGCATAGCAATTGACCGCGCGGAACAAGGCATAGGCCTTGTCGTCGCCCGGCGCCTTGGGATCGGCGACGATCGACTTATAGATCTCCAGCCGCGAATAGACCGGCCCGGCGAACAAGGTCTTCGTCCCACCCAGATCCTGTTTGGGCGGCTGGGTGTCGAGCACGAACTGGTCGAACCCATTGGCGCGGAAGAAATCGGCCAGGCACAGTCGGGCATGCGCGCTACCCGGCGCCGCAGCGAGATCGAGCGCGAGGCGCTTGAGCGCAGGGCAGTCGATATCGCTCGCCTGGGTGGGCTTGAGGAACAAGCCGAGCGGCAATTGCTCTGACCCCAGCAAATCGTAGAAATTGGTGTCGCTCGCGGCACCCGCCGGCACTAGCGCGAGGTCGGTCCCGAAATCGCGATACGCGCCCCGGCTCAATTCCTTGTAGAGCAAGGTGAACAAGGCGAGTTGGCGTTCGTGCGATCGCTTCGCTCCCGTCGCCTGTTTGCGCAACAACCCGGCATCGGCGACGTTCGTCAGCAGGATGCCGCGCAACGTCGCGTCGTCGACCGGCGAATCGGGCGCGAACACCCGCGCCAGCCCACCGGTGCGCTCGTCATGCCAGGCAAGCGCGAGTTCGAGCGCCGAATGCTGCGCATCAAGCTTCGCCCCCGGCAGCATCTCCAACCAGAAGCCGCGCGCATTGCGATCGCCGACCGCATCGAGCGCCATGCCGCGCAGCATCTGGCGGCTGAACTGGACCTCGCTGAAGCTCGATTGCCGCGCGGCATCAGGGATCAGCTTGAGCACTTCCGCCGGCTTCCCGCCGATATAGAATTGGTGCGCGGCGACCAGATAGTCGAACAGCGGCTGGTTGCCGGCGAACGCCGCGCGCTGACCATTGATCTCGTCGAGCGTGATCGGATTGGTGCAGCATCCCGCGCTGACCTCGTCATCCGCTGTCCGCATCCGCCGCAGATCGAGCACCGCGAGCAGGGTCGGATCGCGCGTATCGCTGATCGTCAGGTCGGGCAGCAGCTTGGTGTCCATCTCCTCGGCGAGATCGACATCGTTCAGCCCGCGCGCCGCCATCGGCTGTGTGAACAGCGCAACATATTGCTGCGCGAGCAGATCGCGCTTGCTGCCGAACCAATAGACCCGCCGCAACAATCCCCGCGCCGACGCCGCGTAGAGCCCGTTGGGATAGTCCTTTATATAGCCGCGCAAGCCCGTATCGGCCGCGGCGACGGCCTTCTGGTCGACCGTCTTGAGATCCTTGATATTGCCGTATTCGTCGAACAGGCCGACCTGGATGCGGTTCACTTCGACCCGCGCCGCCATGTAGCGTGCGGTCTCGCGCAGCCAGGCGTCACGCGCCTCGCCCAGACCGGCGAACCGCGTCCCCGCCGTGTCGAAATCGCCGTCGTAAAAAGCCTGCGCGCCGGCGAGATAGGCCGCGAACGCCTTGCCCGCGAGCGACTTGACCTGCCCATCGAGCGCCGCGCTGACGCTCGCGCCGGGCTTGGCGCAATCCGGGCTGAGCGCCCTGCGCGCCGCGATCAACGCAGCGCCCTCGCCACCCGGCAATCTGGCCGCGTTGACGGCAGCCTCGAACGCCGCAGCGCCGCTGCCGTTGGTGCGGCAGCGCGACCCCTCGCCCGACGAATAGTCGCTGTCGCTATTGTCGGGGCGAACCGCCAACCAACCCGACAAGGTGCGCCAGTCGAACAAGGCGCCGAGCGGCTGCGGCGGCGCGCCCTCGCCCGGCTTGGGCAGCGACCCGCGGCGATCGAACAGCAGCATCGTCAAATTGGTCCGCGTGTCGTTGCCCGGCCCGAGCATCGCCATGTCGTCGCAACCGGTCAGATTGGCATGGCTCAGCCGCCAGCTCGGCGAACACCCGAAATCGCCGCTGGCGTCGGCGGGAAGGGGAACAGCGAAACAGGCAGCGAGCGCGGCAAGCGAAACGCAAAGACGACGCATGGTAAAACCCCCGGCGAATGACCAAGCAGCAAAAATGACATGCGGCCAGCGCCTTGCCTAGGCGATTTGCGTCATCGTGCGCACTTTGGGTCAATCCCTGGGAAGTGTCTTTGCTCTTGTCGCCCAAGAGCACAATCTCCATATCTAAGACGCGCGCGCCGCCCCGTCCCGGCAGCGCAGCTTCCCTTTTCGTTCCCCATCCGCTAAGGGCGCGCGTCACGCGGCGCGGCCCGCATACTCATGAGGCATTGTTTGGCTAAAGAAGAACTTCTCGAAATGCGTGGCCAGGTAGTCGAACTGCTGCCCAACGCCATGTTCCGCGTCCGGCTGGAAAACGACCATGAGATCCTGGGTCACACCGCCGGCAAGATGCGCAAGAACCGCATCCGCGTGCTGGTCGGCGACGAGGTTCTCGTCGAGCTCACGCCTTACGACCTGACCAAGGGTCGCATCACCTATCGCTTCATGCCGGGCCGCGGCGGACCGGGGCCGCAATAATGCCCCGTCACCCCAGCGAAAGCTGGGGTCGCTTGCGGCACGAGATGCCAGCTTTCGCTGGCATTACGCCCTGAAAATGAAGCTCGTTCTCGCCTCGACCAGTCCTCGCCGCCGCGAATTGCTCGCGCGGATCGGGATCGTGCCTGCGCGCCTCGCTGCACCCGATATCGACGAAACGCCGCTCAAGGGCGAAGCGCCGCGCGCTTATGTCGCGCGCCTGGCCGAAAACAAGGCGTTGGCGGTCGAACGCGCATCCGATGAGATCGTATTGGCCGGTGACACCACCGTCGCGGTCGGACGCCGCATCCTGGAAAAGCCGGTCGACGAGGCCGATCTGCGTCGCATGCTCGGACTGATGTCCGGGCGGCGGCACCATGTCTATTCGGGCGTGTGCGTGATCGGCCCGGACGGCCGCCCGCGTGTCCGGGTCGCCGACACGATCGTCGCGTTCAAGGCTCTCTCCCCCGCCGAGATCGACTGGTACGTCGCCAGCGGCGAAGGCATGGGCAAGGCCGGCGGCTACGCCATCCAGGGCAAGGCGGAAGCGTTCGTCCGCTATCTGGCCGGCAGCCATTCGAACGTGGTTGGGCTGCCGATCTTCGAGACGCGCTCGTTGCTGACCTCGGCAGGCCTGCCGCTGCACCAGCCGCAGGCCGATTGAGGTGGATCAACCTCCATATTTCCCCTCCCTGAAAGGGAGGGGATCAAGGGGTGGGTTTAGCGTAGGGCGAGGCTCGATGCCTCGCCCTACGCTTTTCCGGTCCTCGGCCAACGAGTCTTTGGAGAGCGCGCAGACGCGCGCACCCACCCCCAACCCCTCCCTTGCAGGGAGGGGAGTCTGCAAACCCGAGCGCCAATGCTCGTCGGAGATATCGCTTGGCTGAGTGGCTCTATGAGGCCGGGATCGGCGAAGCGCGCGCCGCTTTGGTCGAGGACGGCCGGATCATCGAGGCGCGGATCGAGCGACCGGGTGGATTGAAGCTCGGCGCGGTGATCGAGGGTCAGCTGATCGAGCGCGTCGCCGCCGGGCTGAGCAGGATCGAAACGCCGTATGGCGGCGCGGTGATCGAGCGCTTGCCGTCCGGTATCACCTTGGGTACGCGACTGAATGTCGAGGTCGTGCGTGAAGCCATTCCCGAACCGGGCCGCCCAAAGCTCGCCAAGGTAACGGCAAGCGAGGCCGCGCCGCGCGACGCCGACGACCTGTTGGCGCGGTGCCGGGCAAGCGACTTTCCGGTCCGCCTGTTGCGCGCCCATGAGCCGGACTCGCTCGAGGCCGCGGGCTGGTCCGAAGTGCTCGACGAAGCGGAGACTGGCGAGATCGCCTTTGCCGGCGGCGCACTGCGGATGTCGCCGACTCCGGCGATGACCTTGTTCGACGTCGACGGCCCCGGTGCCCCTGCCGCGCTCGCGCTCCAGGCGGCGCGCGCCGCGGCGATGGCGATCGTCCGACTCGATATCGGCGGATCGATCGGGATCGATTTCCCGACTCTGGGCAATAAGGCGGAACGCCAGGCAGCGGCAGAGGCGATCGATGCCGTCCTGCCCCAGCCATTCGAGCGCACCGCGATCAACGGCTTCGGGTTTCTCCAGATCGTCCGTCCACGCCGCCGCGCCGCGCTCCCCGAGTTGCTCCGCGCCGACCCCGTCGCGGCCGCGGCATTGGCCCTGCTGCGCACGATCGAACGCACGCCACCGCCGGTGCCGCCGGTACAGTCGGCCGGGCCGCGCGTCGCCGCCTGGTTGGCAGCGCATCCCGATTTGGTCGCCGAGTTGTCACGGCGGACCGGCGCCCCCATCTCGTTCGTGTCATGACCAAGGCCAATAGCTGCCCGCTTTGCGGCAACATCACCGATCCCGCGCACAAGCCGTTCTGCAGCCGCCGCTGCAAGGATCGCGACCTGCTGCAATGGCTGGGCGAAGGTTATCGCATCCCGGCGGGACCCGCCGACCCGGAAGCACTGGACAGCGGTGTTTCGAGCGATTAGAGGCCGCGTCTTCCGCGCTTAGCCGGATATGCCCAAGTAGCTCAGTTGGTAGAGCATGCGACTGAAAATCGCAGTGTCGGTGGTTCGATTCCGCCCTTGGGCACCATTCCTCTCCAGTCTCCACTGTAATAATCGTTCAGCTGTGACAGATTGGTCGGGCGTCGGCCGCTTAGCTAATGGGTGTCGTACAGCAGTCATCGACAGAGATTGACGGCGCGCCAAAGCTCCCGATGCTTACAATAAGCGGAGAAGCCTGAATGGAACTATCTCGTTCCTCAATCGCTGAACTTATATCGTCAGCCCTTTCTGGCTTCTGACGACCGAGAGACAGTATGTTTGTGCTCCCGCCTACAAAACGCTGGGAGTTTATGTATGTCTCAGTTTCGCTGGATCGGCAAAGTACTTGTAGGATCATGGCATCTTACCCAGGAGCAAGCGCTAAGCGATGCCCTTGGTCATGGCCAAGCGGTCATAAATGAAGGCCCGGGGCCCGTCATCACCCTGCGCGACTATGTCACCATGGAAAACCGAAAGCGTATAGGCTGAGCCCATGCTTACATCCCTAGAGTGCCTAACGAAGGCCGACGAGATGGAGGCTTGCGGACTGGCGTGCTCGTTGCAATCCCGGCGGGATGGCTATGCGAACGTCGCTCGAGGTTGGCGCAGAACGGCAGTGCTGGCGCACGCGCAAGAGCAATGGGAAGCGCTCCATCACCTGATTTCGAACTGAATCAATACCGCCGAGCCGTTTATAGAGCGCCCGAACCTGATCCAGGTTAGTTGTATAAAGCATCTAACTAATCTAGGTTAGAACTATCGCTTGCCATTGAAATAAGGCGCCGGCGACTGAGAGACGCCGCGCTCCCGCCTTAGGCCTGGAGCGAGTCATGCCACGCTATTTCTTCGACATCGTGGACGGCGATGATTTTCTCGATCACCAGGGTTCCGAATGGCCCGACCTCGCGGCGGCGCGAATTGAGGCCGTACGCTATGCGGCAGAAGTGCTCAAGGAAATGCCCGAGCGCTTCTGGAATACCGAAGAATGGGTAATGACCGTTCGGGATGCGTTGCGCAGGCCGATTTTCACCCTCGCATTTACCGCCGTGAACTTGGCGCCCTAGCTTTTCACCGCCAGCCTTTCACCGGCGATCCCGATCGAGCCGAACGCGATTGGAGAATTGCCGGGGAAACTGGCGTCAAGGATCGTGAGCGCGGACGCAGGGCGGCCCGATTTATCAAGCCGTTGAAGCATTGCGGCAAAATACCTAGGATACCGGTACCGGCCCAGTAACCGCGCGTGAACGAAGATAGCAGGGAATAGTCTCTGCTACGTAAGTTTCCCGAGCCGACGATCTCATTGCGGCTCGCTAGCCTTTCGCAGCACCCTTCTATCTGGATGTTGCCGTGCCTCTGGATCTTGTTGTCCTGCAAATCTTCGAAGATGACCTGCGCAGCGCGCTGACGGCCAAGCTGACGATGCGGGGCTTCAATGTGATCACGCTGAGGCCTGGTCAGTTGACCGGCGGACTGTCGGGCACCACGATCGAACAAGCGGTGCTGATCACGGACGACGAAGCTTTGGCAGCCTGCACGCCTCTTCCGGGTTGGCTTCAGGTCATTCTCCTCAACGGAACGTCAGGTGTCGTCACCGACCGGCCGTTGCGATTGTCCAGACGCGACGCAACACGGCGAGTCGTCGAGGTCCTGTCCCAATGGCATGACTCTAGCTGGGCGAAATAAGACCTGCGGCGAACGCCACGCGCAGCGCCTCTGACAGACTGCGCACCCCCATCTTGGTCATCAGGTTCGCGCGATAGATCTCGACGGTACGAGGACTGATCGCGAGGTTGTAGGCGATGACCTTGTTCGACCGACCCTCGATCAGCCCGGTCAGCACATCGCGCTCTCGGGGCGAAAGGACGTCTACTTTGGCGCGCGCGCTTTCGATCTGCGCCGATCCCGCGCTGTCATGCTCCATCCGGTCGAACGCCTTGTTGATCGTTTCGAGCAGCGCGTCCGCCTTGTACGGCTTTTCGAGGAAATCCAACGCGCCGGCCTTCATCGCTTGCACCGCGACGTCGATATTGCCTTCGCCGGTCAGGATGATGGCCGGGAACCGCGCATGTGAAAACGAGCCGAGCTGCTCCAGAACCTCAAGCCCGTTCTTCCCGGGCATGTGATAATCGAGCAGCAGCACCCCCGATTCGAGGTCGGGGGCCCGCTCCAGAAACTGATCGCCCGAGCGAAAATTGCGCACGACGAGATCGGAGCGCAGCGACAGCAGACCGTGCAGCGACGCCCGCACGGCATCATCGTCATCAATCAGATAGATGTTCCGGATCATCTTCCAGCTCCTCGAACACCGGCAGGGTAAAGCAAAACGCTGCCCCTCCCCCCGGTTGGTTCTCCGCCGTCAGGACGCCGCCATGCGCCTCGACGATACGTCTCGAAATGGACAGGCCGATCCCCATCGCCGTGCCCGACTTGGTGGTTGAGAAACGCGCATAGAGCTGTTCGCCCAACGCGTCGGGGATGCCCGGTCCTGTGTCCTTGATCGAGAGCATGACCATGTCGTCGTCGCCGCGTTGCGACTTGATCATGATCCGCTGGGGCTGGCCCGCGTCGAGCGACCGCAGAGCCTCGACGGCATTGCGCAATAGATTGACCAGTACCTGCTGGATTTGCACGCGATCGGCGAAGATCGTGTCGCAGGTCGGATCGAGCTCGTAGCTGAGGTCCATCTCCTCGCGCCCGCTGCCGAAAAATACCAGTGCGACCGCGCCCCTGGTCACATCCTCGAGCGATTCGGGGCGCATTTCGATATCGCGCTTGGCCAGGAAGTCGCGCAATCGCCGAATGATGTCGCCCGATCGCTGGGTCTGCTCTTCCGCCATGTGGAGCAGATCGGCGACGCGCTCGCCGCTTGCGCCCTGTTCGATCAGCATCCGCGCCGCGGCGATGAAATTGGACGTCGCGCTGAGCGGCTGATTGAGTTCGTGCGCCAGATCGGCGGCGAGCTCGCTCATCGCACGCTGGCGGGAGATATGCGCCAGTTCCGCGCTGAGTTCGGATAGACGCTGCTCCTCGAACAGCCGCTTGGAGACGTCGCGAATGATTCCGGTAAAGATCCGCTCCTCACCGATCCGGGCCTCTCCGACATTGAGTTCGATCGGAAACTGCGTGCCGTCGGCGCGGCGCGCGGTCAGTTCGCGGGTCATGCCGATCACCTTGCGCTCCCCGGTGCGGAGATAATCGGCGATCGCCGCGTCGTGGCGCAACGCAAGCATGTCGGGCATCAGGATTTTGACGTTGCGCCCGATCACCGACGCGGCGGAATAACCGAACATCGCTTCGGCGGCCGGGCTGTAGCTCTTGATGATCGCGTGCTCGTCGATAACGATCGTCGCGTCGGGTACCGTCTCTATCATCGAATTGAGCCGCATTTCCGCTTCGCGGCGGTTACGCTGCGTGACATCAATGACCGAGCCGACCGATCGCACGAAATTGCCCTGCTCGTCATACAGGCAACGCGCGTTTCCTTCGAGCGTGCGCGGCGACCCCGCGTCGGGAAGGAAGCGATATTGGAAGGCGAAGCGATCGCGCCGATCTGCGACCGCACTGTCGATCGACGCCATCACATCGAAAACATCCGCGGCCTCGACATGATCGCGCCACATATCGAACGTGTCGATCGCACCGGCGGGCAGCCCCAGCCGCTGCTCCGATCCGGGCGACCAGCTGATGCGCCCGCTCGCAACGTCCCAATCGAACACGCCGATCTCATTGACCTCTGCCGCGATCGCTAGGCGATTCTCACTGACGCGAAGTTCCTCCTCGGCCCGGACGCGCGACGTCAGGTCGAGCATCTTGAGCACGACCACGTCGTCGGGGCCCGAGCGCTGCAAGTATCGCCGCCGCTCCATCACGTTGAGGTCGATCCCGTCGCGGGTGCGCTCGAGGAATTCGGCCTCGCCGTCGGCGGACAATGGTGGCGGATCGCCGCCTTCGGTCGCGCGCGATTGCAACAATTCATGCTTGTTGCGTCCCACCGCTTCGGTGTCGGTCCAGCCGTAAAGCTCGGTGCATCCCCGCGTCCAGTGGACGATCGTCCCGTCCGGTCGGACCAGTGCAATGGCGGCGCTGTCGAGCGCGTCGCTGAGGTCGCCCAGCGCCGTCCGCTGACGGGTCAGGCGATCGGATACCAGCGACAGGATCGTGCCCATGATCAGCATATTGACCAGGATCGCGATCAAGGCGGCGCCTTCCGGCGGGACGCCGCTGGCCCTTATCGACCATTGTTCGAAGACAATGGGGATTGCCGGAAGAACGAACAATATGGGGAAGACCAGCCAGCGCAGCGGTTGTCCCATCTGATCGGCGGACAGCAGCCCGGTCCATCCCGCCTCATGCTTCCACCACAGAAAAGAACAGGAGAGCGCGAGCGATGCGACGCCGGCCGGCAACGGCGCGATGAAGAATTGGTTGAGCGGGGCTCCGGCGCCGATCCACATCAATGATATCGTCGAATAGAGGCCGAGACACAGGGCCAGCGCGGCAAGCACGTTCCCCGCCTGATCCAGCCAAGTCGACCTTCGCTGGGCGAACAGGATCGCCGCCGCGAGAAACACGAACGACAGCAGCGAATTGAATCCCGGTCGCCCGGGATTCGGCGCTGTCGTGCGCGCGAGTTGATCGGAAAAGAGCAACCGATCGATACCTGGACGAATGCCCGATACGCTTTCGGCAATCACCAGCGCGGCCAGGATCAGGACCGCGGTCACCGCCACCATCGCGCCCCGCCGGCCAAGGATGACCGCGATCATCGCGAAGGACAGCAGCAAATAGCCGGTAGTCGTGAGCGGCCAAGCTGGCGCGTAACTCGCGCCGAAAGAGGCGAGCGCTGGCATTTTGAACAGCCAGCCAAATAACGACGCAGATGCAGCCAGCGCGGCAATTCCAGCCAACACCAATGCAACTTTGTCACGCCTCGATGCGTCGTTCCCCCGACGCATTCGACCAGGCATTTTTCCCCGTCCTTATACTACCCACCATGCGGACAGCCGCATTTTTACTAGCGTTTTGTAGCATCACGGAATGTCTCGGGAAATTCAATAACCTCGCCATGTTTATGGGGATAAAAAGAGTCCATTCTGGGGGGAATTACGTCGCCAACGACGCCCTGCCGCCGCGATAGGTGATCATCGAATGACGCCCGAAGCCCAGCCGCAAGGTCATCGAGCGAAATAAGCCCTTCACTGCGTTGGATATCTGCTCGACCAGACTTGCGCGCCTGGGATCCTCCAATTCGAAATCGCCGAGCCAGAGTTCGTCCATCGTGCAGGCCTTGAGGTTGACCGCCGCGGGCGCCTCGACGCGCTGTTGCGCAGGCGTTTGCTGCTCTGCCGGCCGCGGCAGCCGCTCGATCAGGTCGAGCAACGGCGCGTCGCTCGCCGGTTCGACAAGCGCCGCGGTAAGGTCGCCGGGGCCGCTAGCTTGCGTCGCGCCGAGCGGCGCCGGGGCTGCGATAAAGGGGGCGGCGACCGCTGGCGGCGCGACGACCATGGCTTCCGCCAGCGCGATAACCGGCGTTGTGGCTACCGGCGGCTCGACTGCAATGGTCATGCTCGGCGCGATGGCGACTGGTCCCGGCGCGGCAACCGGCGAGTAGAATGTCGCCATCGGCGCCGACGCCGCGCGAGCGAACGCCGCTTGCGGACGCACTTGGGGTCGATGGCCCTGCGCGATGAGCGCGACGCGGACGATGCCGTCGAGCGCCTCCGACACCGACGCGCCCCAGGCGAGTTCGACATCCGGCGACGCCTGGTCGGCGATGGTCGCGACGATCGCGTCGAGTTCCATCAGCGACATGTCGGTGCCGCCGCTGATCGAGATCATCAACTTGCCCGCGCCGGCGATTTCGTCGTCGATCAGCGGGCAGGCCATCGCGCGTTCCGCTGCGAGCACCGCGCGGTCCGTGCGCTCGGTGGCCTCGCCGAACCCGATCACTGCCCGACCCATCTCGGCGATCACGTTGCGCATCTCGGCGAAACCGATCTGCTTGAGCCCTGGGGTTACCAGCAGATGAGCGATCCCGCCGACCGCATCAGCCAGTACCGCGTTGGACTCCAGCATGGCGGATTTGAACGTCATCTCCAGATCGCCGATGCCGAGCAGCCTTTGATTTGGGACGACGATCAAGGCGTCGACCAGCGGCTCGAGCGTGACGATGCCCTGATCCGCCCTGCCCGCCCGCCGCAATCCTTCGAACTCGAACGGGCGGGTCACCACCGCGATGGTCGGAATGCCGCGTAGCCGGGCGCGCTCGGCGAAGATCGGCGCCGCGCCGGTCCCGGTGCCGCCGCCCATGCCGGCGGCGATGAAGCAGAAATCGACATTCTCGAGCGCTGCATCGATTTCATCCATGACCTCCTGCGCGGCGGCGCGACCGACTTCCGGCCAGGCGCCCGCCCCCAGCCCTCGGGTCGCCATCCGTCCGAGTTGCAGTTGCTGGCGAACTCCCAACATGCGCAGCGCCTGGGCGTCAGTATTGGCGACGATCAATTCGACGTTCGGCAGATTCTCATCGACCAGACCGGCAACACCGTTCCCGCCTGCGCCGCCGACTCCGAAAACGGCGATCCTCGGCATCACCGCCTCGATAGTGCCCATAAAGCTCATGACCGTTCCCCCGACTCGCTGCATCCTGGGGACTCCTATCGCGGCAATGATGGTTAACGCGCCACGCTGGGAATCTACTATCGTAGAATCCCAGCATCGGCAGGCCGGGCGCGCGGACGACATTGCCGCGAGGAACCGGCCACCTTAGGTTGGGCGCGGGGCCGAAAGGATCGCATGCGCAAGGGCTGGATCATTGCAATCGGCGCCGCGTTCGCATTGTTCGCGCTGGCTTATGGCGCGTCGCCTTATGTCGCGGTGCGCGGCTTCGTCGCCGCGGCTAAACAGGGTGACGCGGAGAAGCTGCGCGGCTCGGTCGATTTTCCGGCGGTGCGCGCCGACTTGAAACCGCAGCTGACGGCGGCGGTGACGACACGGATGGAGCGCGATCCAGCGATGCGCGACAATCCGCTCGCCGGGCTTGGCGCGATGCTGATGCCGTCGATCCTCGACCGCATGATCGACAGCGTCGTGACGCCGGAAGGGATCGCGGCGTTGGTTCGGGCGGGCAAGGTCGGTAGCGGCGACACGGCTTCCGCGACGCCCCGGCGGGTTGATTATGGCTTTCACTATGTGGCGCTCAACCGTTTCGACGTCACCTTGCGACGCCAGGGCGCGGCTGACGACCCTGTGAACCTAGTGTTCCAACGGCGCGGCCTGTTCGCGTGGAAGCTCGTGCGTATCGCGCTGCCGCAGAGCAGCCTGGCCGGTCCCGCGGACGCGATACCGGCGCCGCCGTCCTGAGCCTATTCGCCTGGGCGGTAGTGCCGCTCGACATGGCCCTTGAGCTCGTCCGGGTAGAAATAGACCGGGCGCAGCCGTCCCTCGGCATAGCGACCGATCTGGTCGGCGAAATGGCGCGAGGCGGGTTCGCCGCTCTGCCCGCCAGCCATCACTGCCATCGCCTTCACTCGCGGCCCGAATTCGACCAATGCGACGAAGCTGTTGCCGCTGGTGCCGTAATAGCGCTTGGTCCCCGGCCAGGTCTTGGCGCCGAACGAGGCGAGACTGCCCCATTGCGCGGAGGTGAAGGGTACCGGCGTGGAATCCCCGGCATCGTCGAAATGCGGCGCGATGGCGTCGTCGAGCCGCTGGAAGCGGTTGATATTGCGCCAGGGCACGCGCCAGTCGCCGAAGTCGCGCTTGAGCCGGTCGGTGGCCGCCGCCAATGCGTCGAGCTTGTCGCCCGGTTTGACTCGCGTCGCGATATAATCGGGGACGTTCATCCGCTCGGCCTGGGCGAAACCGCCGACCTCGCGCCACAATTGGTCGCCCCAGAACACCGCCAGGCTGGTCGCGGTGGACTCATAACCCCAGCGGCGATCCCAGCCGCGCAACAACGCGATCGGCTCGGCCAGTCGGGCCCGTCGCGGATCGTCCGCCGGTAGCGCATCCCAAGCCTTGACCAGTCCGGGGATCAGCTCGGCGAAGGCGGGCAAATAGCTGTCGAACGCCGCGACGCGCAGCTTCTCCGGCGTCCAGCCGCTCTTGCCCTTGAGCAGCAGGTCGGCATGTGTGCCGCGGGCATTGGGGCCGGTCTGATCCATGTAGCGTGGGTAATCGGTTGCCTTGGGACTGTCCGGGCCCGCCGCATCCCAGGGCCAGTCGTTAGTATTGTGCACCCAGCCGACCCGCGGATTGAGCACGCTCGGCAAGCTGGGAAGCGTGTGCAGCCCTTTCCAGTCGGTCGCCGGATTGCCGCCGTCGACCGGTCGGGTGTAATCGAAGCGATTGTCGCGCACCGGCATGAATTGCGGCATCAGGAACGCGATTTCGCCCTTGCTGTCGGCGAACAAAGTGTCGTTCGACGAATTGGCTCGGCGCGACGCGACCTGAAGGAAGCTCTTGAGGTCGCTGGTCTTGGTCCTGAGCCAGCTCTGCTCGAGCGCGGGCACCGGCTTCCACATCAGGGCCTCAGCGATCCAGCGCCCGTTCTTCGCCGCGACGATCGGGCCGTGATGCGTGCGCCAGGTGGTGAAGCGGCGTTCGCCTAGCGACCCGTCGGATTTGCGATAGCGCAAGGTCACTACCGCGCTGGTCACTGATCGCTCGGCACTGCCGTAGCGATAGACATAGCCGTCGCCGCGCTTCGTCACGCGCTCGGCGAATTCGTCGACATTGTCGACGGTGGATGAGGTGTGCATCCACCCCGCTTTGGCGTTGAACCCCTGGTAGATGAAGAACTGGCCCCAGGTCGACGCGCCATAAGCGTCGAGGCCTTGCGCGCTCGACATCTGCGCCTCGGAGCGGAAGTAGAAACTGGTGTGCGGGTTGATCAGCAGCAGCGCCTTGCCGCCCGAGGTCAGCCGGGGCGCGATCGCGATGCCATTCGATCCCGACGGCTCGCGCGGCACCATGCCGAGTTCCTCGGGCGTTGGCGGCGTCGGCTTGCCGTAGAAGGTCTTGAGATCGCTGAGCGAAATCCGCTCGATATCGCCGCCGATACTGCCCTCGGTGAAGCTCAGCGCCATCCACGGCTCGAAATGCGTGAGCACCTTGGGCCTGGTGCCGGGATGCGTCGCCAGGTAGAAATTGAGCCCGTCGGCCCAGGCGTTCATCAGCGATTTCAGCCACGGCGCGCTCGCCGCATATTGCGCCTTGAGCTCGGCGGGATCGACGTAGAGCCGCTGGCGCAGATCGCCCCAGATCGCGTCCTCGCCATCGGCCTCGGCGGTGCGGCCGAGCGCGGTCAGGTAATTCGCCTCGACGCGCGAGAAATCGTCCTCGGCCTGGGCATAGATCATCCCGAACACGGCATCGGCGTCGCTCTGCCCGCGGACGTGCGGAATGCCCCAATCGTCGCGGGTGATCGTGACGCGCGCCGCCTGCGCTCGCCACCGCGCCATGTCGGCGGCAGCGGGGTCCGGCGCGGTCGGCGCCATGGTCAGTGCCGCAAGGGCTAGGAGCGGGAGGCGGAGGGCTCTATCCATATCGGGAGCGTAACGCGACACCGGGGAGAAAACCATGCGCTGGGTGGCACTTGTACTGGCGATGTTGCTCGGGCCGGCGGCTGCTCTTCCCGCCGCCGAAGCGCCGAAACAAGCCGTGCTGCTGAAACCCGCGCGCGTGTTCGACGGGCTGGACGGCAAGACGCATACCGGCTGGCAAGTGCTGGTCGAGGGCGATCGTATCGCCGCGGTCGGGCCGAACCTGTCGGCGCCCGCCGACGCCAAGGTGATCGACTTGCCCGGCGAGACGCTGATGCCCGGGATGATCGAGGGGCACGGCCATCTGTTCCTCCATCCCTATAACGAGACGAGCTGGGACGATCAGGTGCTGCACGAGCCGCTAGCGCTGCGGACCGTGCGTGCGGTGGCTAGTGCCCGCGCGACCCTGCTCGCGGGGTTCACCAGCGAGCGCGATCTCGGCACCGAAGGCGCGGGCTATGCCGATGTCGGGCTGAAGGCGGCGATCGATCAGGGCATCGTCCCCGGTCCGCGGCTCAACGTCGCGACCCGCGCGATCGTCGCGCTGGGCGCTTACGGTCCCAAGGGGTTCGAGCCCGGCGTCGCCATCCCGCAAGGCGCCGAGGAAGTGTCGGGAGTCGAGTCGATCGTCGCCGCGGTGCGCCGCCAGATCGCGGGGGGTGCCGACTGGGTGAAGCTCTACGCCGATTATCGCTGGCGCCCGGGCGAGGACAGCCGCCCGACGCTGAGCCTGGAGGAAATGAAAGCCGCCGTTGCCGCCGCGCACGACGCCGGCCGCCCGGTCGCGGTCCATTCGGCGACCGCCGAGGGCATGCGCCGCGCGATCGCCGCGGGAGTCGATACGATCGAGCATGGCTATGGCGGCACGCCCGAAATCTTCGCCGAGATGGCGAAGAAGGGCATCGCGCTCTGCCCGACGCTCGCCGCGTCGGATGCGACCTCGCGCTATCGCGGCTGGACCGGAACCGAGCCGGCGCCCGAGGCCGTCCTGATCAACCGCCGGAGCTTCCAGATGGCGATGAAGGCCGGCGTCCATCTCTGTATGGGCGGCGATGTCGGTGTGTTCGCGCATGGCACGAATGCACGCGAGATGGAGCTGATGGTCGCCGGCGGGATGAGCCCGGCAGACGTGCTGATCGCCGCGACCTGGGGCAATGCGCGCTGGTTCCACCTCGACACCAAGCTGGGCGCGGTCAAACCGGGCCTGCTCGCCGATTTGATCGCAGTCGATGGCGATCCCACCGCCGACATCGCCGCGGTCCGCCAGGTGCGGATGGTGATGAAGGGTGGCATGGTGATCGCGGGCTGATTAGGGACAGGACCAATGGATATGTCGAAACCGGTCCGCGTCCGCGACGAAGCGCTCGATGCGCTGCGCGGCTTTGCCATTTTCGGAATGGTGCTCGCCAACCTCCAGGGGTCGGAGGAGCACGCTTTCTGGTGGATCAATCATGCGCCGTGGAACGGGCTGACCTTCGCCGATCTGGTGTTCCCGATGTTCCTGCTCGCGGTCGGCCTCGCTCTGCCGCTGACGATGGACGGGAAGATGCCGCGGCCGTCGATCGCGAAGATCGTGCGGCGGTCGGCCCTGCTGTGGTTCATCGGTTTCGCGATCGGCTTCATCGTCCATTTCAGTCTCAAGCTGGAGGAGATCCGCTTCACCGGCGTGCTCGAACGGATCGGCATCGTCTATCTGGTCTGCGCGATCGCGTGCCGCCAGACGACGACGTGGAAAGCGCCGGCCATCGCCGCCGGCGTGCTGATGTTGGTCCATGGCGTGCTGCTCCATCTGCCCGCGCCGGGCGACCTGATCGCCAGCATGGCGCCGGGCGAAGGGATGAGCGGCTGGCTCGATCATGCGATCCTCGGCGGGACGCGGCTCTATGGCCAGCCCGATAACGGCCCGCCTTTCGATCCCGAGGGGCCGCTGTCGACCTTGTCGGCGATCGCCACGACGATGATCGGGATCGCGGTGCAGCGCATGTCGGTGCGCCGCAAGAAGCCGGTGATCATGATCGCCGCCGTCGCCGTTCTGTGCCTCGGCCTCACGCTCGGTGCCGCCTGGTTCTGGCCGATCAACAAGAATTTGTGGACGCCGACCTTCACCCTGATCAACGCGGCGATCGGGCTCGGCCTGCTGGCATTGCTCAAGATCGTCTGGCCGCGGATCGGCGCGTCGCGCCTCGCGCAGACGCTCGCCGCGCTCGGCGCGGTGTCGCTGACGCTCTATGTCGTCCACGATGCGGTGGCGATCGTGCTGATGATGGTGCCGATCGGCGGCGAGCATCTGGGCGAAAAGCTGCTGGCGGGGATCGCCGCGACGGGATTGCCGCTGGATTGGACGTCGATGCTGTATGCGGTGATTGCGGGGGGGATTTCGATCGCGATTACGCTGTTCCTGCGAGCGCGGGGGTGGGTGTTGAAGGTTTAGGTGAGGCAAATAAAGCCCCTCCCCTTCAGGGGAGGGGTTGGGGTGGGGCCTATCCACGAGCGACCGGCTTGAGGCACTGCCCCACCCCCAACCCCTCCCCTGAAGGGGAGGGGCTTAAGCTACCCACTCACCCCACCCGCTCGACCGTCACGCTCTGCGACAAACACTCCGCCTCACCGAAGATCGTCATGAAGCTGATATCCGTCGCGTCCCGCCCAACCCCAATCCGCACCAGCCCTTCGACCGGCGCCAGCCCGGTGGGATCGATCAGCCGCCATGCGCCGTCCAGCCACACTTCCACCACCGCATGGAAATCGGGCGGATCGAGCCGCCAGGCATAGGCGGCGACCATCCGCGCGGGGATATCGGCGGCGCGGACGAAGGCGATCAGCAAATGCGCGAAATCGCGGCACACGCCGCGATGCGCGATATAGGTGTCGGCCGCAGTGGTGGTCGCGTCGCTCGACCCGACGACATAATCGAGATGGCCGCGGATCCACGCCGCCATCGCCTCGACCCGATCACCGCCCGACAGCGCGCCGAACTCGCGCCGGACGAGCGCATCGAACCGGTCGGATTCGCAATAGCGGCTGGGGAACAGGAACGGCACGACGTCCGCCGGCAGCAGCTTGATGTCGTCGGCGGCGAGGCCGTGGAGTGTCGCACCCGCACGATCGACCTCCACCGTCGCGGTGTAATGCGCGGTCACTCGCCCCTCCCCCCGCGTCCAGGTGCGGCGCCCCAGGCCGTTATCCGCGGCGATCGGGCGCAATGCCTCTACCCCGCCGATCCGCAACAGGTCGGTGACCAGATGCTGATCGGGCGTCTGCGCCACTTCCAGCGCGAACAGCAGGTCGGCCGGCGCGGCAAGCCAATAGTCGAGCCGGGCGTCGATGGAGAGGCGCATGGAGTCTTTCTGGAACGGAGTCGCATCGATCCTATCCGATAACCGCCCTGCTCCGCTATGCTCGGGATCAGGAGAAGGGGAGCAGGCGAGCATGCCGTCCGACGACCCGATGACGGCCCCGATGACGGCCGGCACGCGGTTCAGCTATCGCTGCACGCGCTGCAACAGCTGCTGCGTCGACAAGCGCATCCAGGTCAATCCGTATGAGATCGCGCGGCTGGCGCGCAATCGCGGCGTCTCCACCGCCCAGGCGCGCGACGATTTCACCATCGACGGCGCCTTGCGCCAGCAGGAGGACGGGCGCTGCATCTTCCTGGGCGATCAGGGCTGTACCGTCCATGCCGACCGCCCGCTGGTGTGCCGGCTGTTTCCGCTCGGCCGTGTGATCGATGCCGCGGGCAAGGTGCATTTCGTGCCCTATCCCGATCCCCTGGCCGCGCACGGCGAGTTCGGAAAGGCGGGCGTGGTCGCCGATTATCTGGAAGCGCAGGGCGCGACCGCGTTCATCGCCGCGGCCGACGCCTATTTCGCCTTTTTCTGCCGCGCCAATGCGCAGATGAGCGCAGGCACGCCGGTCGTCGCCGACCCCGATCGCGACCTGCTCGACATCGACAGCGAGATCGCCGCCGCGTGCGCGGCCAGCGGTATCGCGGAGCCCGAGGATCTGCTCGAACGGATGTGGCTGCACATCAGCCTGCTCGACGCGATGCTCGATCCCTAACATGGCGGCCGCGCCGACCGCGCGCCGGCGGCATCCGGACAAAACGAAGGCCGCGCGATCCCATCGGACCGCGCGGCCTGTTGTTCCGGTGGCGGGTCGCCCCGCCGCCGCGCCGATTACTCGGCGACGTTGCTGGCGTTGGCCGTGACGTCGCTGACGTTCTCGTCGGTGATGTTGGTGGTGTCGGTCAGGTTCACGTCGTCGGTGTTGGTGACGACGACGGCGTTGTCGGCCGCCTTGTTGCCGCCGCAAGCCGCGAGGCCGAGCACGACAGGAGCAATCACCGAGAGAACTACGAGCTTCTTCATGGACAAATCTCCGTAAAATCCAGGCCGCGCCCCCGCTCGGCACAGCGCCTCGCGAATTGGTCCTGGGGTAAGTCCGGCGGTGCCTATGACGCAATTCCCATCGGATTGGTAGGGGAAAATGCACCGTTCGTCGCAAGGAGGGGGGAGCCGGTGGCGCGCAGTCCCTCGCGATACCGCTCGCAGGCAGGCTTAGCCGCTTTCGGACTCCCGGTGAATTTCCGCTCGAATTCGTTCGTAGACCTCGCGAGCAATATGCTCCTGCGCCGCGCCTCGAAACTGGTTGTCGCTCATCACGCGGCGGAAAATCTCCTCATTGCCGTCCATCCGATCGATAAACAGGTCTTCGAGTACCCGGCCGAAATAGGCGGCGAAGTTTGGGAAATTATTGGCCTGTGCGGCTTCCACTACCTTCTCGTCCCGCTCGGCGGTAGCCCGGACCTGATCGAAAAAGAGCTGATCCGCCTCGGTGAAGTCGGTTCCGAAACGCTCGTTAAGTTTGGCTACCAGCGTTGAGAGCGCGACGTCCACGTCCCGCACTCTCGCGCTGCCAACGTCCGTCGGACCTTTGAGCGGGTAAGCCTCCCCTTGGGAAAGATCGATGATGCCGTCGCTGACCTGCTGGAGGCGAAAGAACTTCAGCGCCACGTCGTCATCCAGCGTGAACTTTGATCCATCGCCAGGGCGCGGGAGCTTCGGGGACAGGTTGCGCAGGAACGCGTAGAGCCGTTCGAGACCCTCATCGAAGTACGGCATGATCTGCGACAAGAAAGAATAGAGGTTGTTGAAGGCGGTCATCTGACCGCGAAACTCCTCCTGCACCACCTCATCCAAATCGTTGAAGCGATCAACCGATCGGTCGAGCACAGCATTCATCAGCCGGTGATCCTGCCCGCTATGATCGCGCCGAAGCTTGAACCAGACTTCGGCAAACTCATCTACGTCGACCGGCGTAAACACAGCCGGCTGCAATAGCTTGTGATGAAGTTCATTGAGTTTTTGCGGATCGGCATTTTCTCCGATCGGCGTGGCTTCGTAATAGGGTTTGAACGCCTTGTAGATGTCCGCTTCCTCGTTCCTGAAATCGAGGACGAAAGTCCGGGTCTTGCCTGGGGCGGTGCGATTGAGGCGCGAAAGGGTCTGTACCGCCTGTACACCCGCAAGCTTCTTGACCACGTACATGGTCTGCAACAACGGCTGGTCGAAGCCTGTCTGGTACTTCTCGGCGACGATCAACACGCGATAATCGTCACCGCCGAACCGTTCGGGAAGTTCGCGTTCGGGCAGGCCGTCGTTCATGCCGACTTCGGTAAACGATGAGCCCGGATCGTCGGGATCTTCGACCGTCCCCGAAAACGCGACCAGCGCTCGGATGCCCTGATAGCCACGATCCTGAATGTACCGGTCGAACGCCCGCTTGTATTTGACCGCCGATAGACGCGATCCGGTGACGACCATCGCCTTCGCCCGGCCGCCGAGTTCGTGCATCACCCGAAGGCGGAAATGCTCTATGATGACCGCGATCACCTGCTCGATGTTGACCGGGTGAAGCTCGAGATACTGTCCCAGAGCATTAGCGGCCCTTTGCTTCGGCACGTCCGGGTCATGCTCGACCTGCTTAACCAACCCGAAGAAGCGCTTGTAGGTCACATAGTTCTGCAGAACGTCGAGGATGAAGCCTTCTTCGATCGCCTGGCGCATCGAATATTCGTGGAATGGCGCGGCCCCGGTCGGCCCCGGCTCGTCAAAGACCAGCTTGGTTTTGAACTTGGGTGTCGCAGTGAAGGCGAAAAAGCTCAGGTTAGGCTGGCGCGCACGCTGCAACATCTGCTGGCGGATCGTGACCTTGGCCTCCTCGGACAGATCGTCATCCTCCTCATCGCCCGCCTGTGCGGCAATGGCGTCGGCGATGCCGTCCTTGTTCAGGATGCCCTTGAGCGCGGCAACCGTATCGCCCGATTGCGAGCTATGCGCTTCGTCCACGATCACCGCGAAGCGCCGGTTGCGGGTGTCGATGGCGACGCCTTCGCCCTTGGCCTCCAGCGTTCTGATCGCCTGAGAGATGAAAGGAAATTTCTGGATTGTCGAAATTATAATCGGCGTGCCGTTCGACAGCGCCTTGGCAAGTTGCTGCGTGTTCTCGTCGATCTTTTCGACCACGCCGGTCTTATGCTCGAATTGGTAGATGGTGTTCTGTAATTGCTGGTCGAGCACGCGCCGGTCGGTGATGACGACCACCGAATGAAACACTTTCTCGTCGGCCGCATCGTGGAGCGTTGCCAGCCGGTGCGCGAGCCACGCGATGCTGTTCGACTTGCCCGAACCGGCCGAGTGCTGAATCAGGTAATTGTGGCCGGACCCATGCGCCTCGGCATGGGAAACCAGCCGCCGCACCGAGTCTAGCTGATGATAGCGAGGGAAGATCATCGCTTCCTTGCGGATTGTGCGAAAGCCAGTCGAAGTCTCGACCGTCCGCTCGCTCACCTCCAGATGCATGAACCGCTGGAGAATATCGAGCAGGCTGTCGGCGCACAGCGCCTCTTCCCACAGGTAATGCGTTTTCCAATTGCCCTCGACCGGCGGGTTGCCCGCACCGTAATTGTGGCCGCGGTTGAACGGCAGGAAATAGGTATCCTCCCCCTTCAACTGCGTTGCCATCCACACTTCGTCGGGATCGACAGCGAAATGCACCAGCGCCCGCTCCTTGAAGCGAAACAGCAGGTCGCGGCCGTCGCGGTCCCGCATATACTGCTTGCAGGCATCTTCGGCGCGCTGGTGAGTGAGCGGGTTTTTGAGTTCCGCCGTCACGACCGGCAGCCCATTGACCGACAGCACCATGTCGATGACGCATTTGCGCTTGCCGCCATCCGGGCGCTTGAGCACCTCGGAGATAAACTCGACTTGCCGGGTGATGGTCAGCCGGTTGGCGGCATACCGGGCCGCGCTGTCCGGGTTCAGCCCTGAATTGGGCCGAAAATAGGCGAGGCGCAGCGTCTTGCCGTAGCATTTGAACCCGTGACGCAGCACGCCGAGCGCGCCCTTGCTCGCCAATTCCTTGGTTAGGCTGTCGATGATCGTCGGGGCGGTGCGCTCTTTGAGCATCGCCTCCAACTGTTGCCAGCGCCCCGGCTGGCTGTCGCGAATGAAGCCAATGACGTCATCAGGGAATAGCGCGGTCGCCGGATCGAAGGTCTTGGGATCGCCTTTGGTGTAGCGATCGTGCTGGACCAAGCCATATTCAATGGCACGTTCGAAGTCGGTTTCGGTGTGGCCTGCCATGACTCCCCCTCACACCGTCCTTATGGAGCTGTTTTCCAGCGCATCGAGTGTCAATTCTCTGATCTCATCGTAATGATAATGGCGAACTGACGGCTCGCGCGCGAGATAATGGCCAGCCGCATCGAGATATTTTGCCGGATTTTCGTTCTCGGTGAGGACGAATTTGCGGACCCGGATGCCGCGATCATCACCCGTATATTGGTTCACCACCTTGCGGAGGCTGCCGCACCAATTCGCCCCTGCCCTTAGCTGGTCGATGATGGATTGCGCCTCAAGGCTGCGCGATTTGAACTCGAACAGATAGGCGTTGATGGCGCGGCGATAGCATTGAAAGATAACGAAATCGCATCGCTTGGACCATTGCTTCCCGTTGTCGTCCAGAAAATCAAAGAGCGCCTCGCTCCTGCCATCCAGCTTGATGGCGAAGGCTTTGCCATTGAATGGCAACACCACCTTCCGCGTGACCTTTTTCGCCGATCCTTCAGGGAAGTATTTTTCGGCCAGTGTGATCGCGCCTGTCGAGCCGTCATCCACAATATATTTGTCGGAGATGTAAGCGCGAAGGTGATCGAAATAGCTGGACGCATCGAGGCTCATTGCAACCCCTTGATCTGGCCCGTGACAGCGGAGGTGATGAGGGCGGATCGGTATTCAGCCAGCTTGGAAATGCTTTCCTCGACCATGCCCCGCTGGCGATCATGGGCGATCATGGCGGCGTCGATGTGCGCTGAAATTGCGCGCTGCTCAACAAGCGGCGGCAATGACAGAACAACCTCCTTAGAGGTTTCGACGTTAAAGTGCTGTTGTAGAGCGCCCTCAGATCCCATCCCATATTGCGTCTTTGCGATGTCGCTGTTGAGAAACCATCCGATATAACGAGGATCTGCATTGTTCGGGCGCCGGATGATGACAAGGTCTATACAGTTACAACCTGCGAGTTCTTTGGTAACGACGGCTGTTGTTCCTGGCGCGCCCGTCCGCACGGCAACAAGATCACCTTCGCGCAATGTCGATTTGCGATTGAGCTCATGGCCATCGTCGGTGATATTTCGCGTGTCCGATAAGTCGAAATCCATTGTCTTGATATTTAGTCCGCGAAGGGCAAGCGTCCCTTGATCAGTATAATAGGCAGCAGGCGTAACCACGATCCCTACGGTGACGCGCGGCGAAACGTATTTTAGCCGCTTCACCTCCCAATGCGCAGGAACGTAGCCTAGCCAGTCAATACCGCTGTCGTTCAAGGGCGCGCCGCGATTCAGGCCTTTGGTGACGGCCTGGGTTATGATCGCCTGCCGCTTTTCGGCAAGGCGCGCCAGCAGCGCCCGCTTGCGGGCGATCAGAGCGTCGATCTGCACCGTCTTTTCATCTAGAAAAGCGGCAATGCGCGCCTGAGTTTTGAGAGATGGCAACGGCAAGGGTTGGTGGCCGACAATTTCCCAATCGGCGCGCGGCATTTTTGAACCGAAAGTCTCGGCATTAACAGCGTCAACGAACGCCCTGGAACTGCTGACGTAGAAGAGGAAGCGGGGCAGGACTTCAGCTGATGCGCGCAGGCAGAGAAATTCGCCAGAACTCACGCCGTCAAATGGTGCGTGATAGACTTTCGCCAGATAAGGTCGCAGCTTATTGAACAGTACATTGTCGGTCCAAAACCGCCGCCCGTCCGCCTCGACAGGCTGCGGATCGGTGTTAAGCATCCGCCCTGTCCAAGATTCTATATCTTCGTTTGATATGTAAGGCAGTTGTTCGGCTTCGTCGTCGCTGGGGCGGATCGTCGAAAGAGCAACGTGCCATTTTAGCCAGTCGGTTCGCCAATCGTTGGGCGGTTCGCCAATCCACGCGGGCAGCACGTCGCTGGTGGCTACGAAGCTCACGCCACCAACCCCTTGAGCAGATCGGCAATCTCGCCTTCCAGCTTGGTGATGTCCATCTCAATCTCGCCCAGCGGGCGGGGCGGCTTGTAGACGTAGAAATGCCGGTTGATCGGGATTTCATAGCCGATCTTGGTCTTGGTATAGTCCACCCAGGCATCGGGGACATGGGGCAGCACTTCGGCAGCGATAAAAGCATCAATGGCGGGCTTCATGGCCCTGACCAGATCATCATTAGGCATATCCGGCCCGAAGTTCATCGGCAGCGGCAAGGCCGTGCCGGAGGGCAGCGGGATATTTTCGGTATCGCGCAATTCGCTGTCCGGCTCCGGCCTGTCCTTGCTATCCCGGCAAATCTCCGCTGTGGGATCGCGCTCGCCCAGCGCCGCGAAGATCGCTTTCTTAATAGGGCCGGGCAGCTTCAGTTTCGCGCGTTTCGCGGCGGCCTCCAGCAGTGCCTCGAAGCGGTCGCGGTCCTTGACCAGCCCGGCCCCTGCGAGCGTGCCTAGCGCTGCCCGGATCGACTCTTGCAGGGCCCTGCCTTCGGCCTCTTCGGCTTCCACTGCCTTGGCGTCCTTGCGCTTCTTCGACATGGCCAGCGCAACGAATGCTGATTGATCGTCCAGCCGTGCGATCCGCTCCGGTGTCGCCTCGAAATTGAGCCGTAGGGGCCGCTCCACCGTGACTTTCAGAAAGCCAAATTCGCAGTTCTCGAAGATGCGACTGACGACGCGCTCCTCCCATGTCCCAGCCTTTTCGTCGGTGCAGACCCGCGCCTTTTCTCCATCGGTAAAATTGCCATAGAGTCGAGTCAGGTCGGCGAGGTGCACGTCGCTCAATTCATTGCGCTTATTATTGAGGCTCTTTTTCATCCTGGCAAAAAAGCGGGTGCCGTCGATGAGCTGGACTTTACCTCGCCGCTCCGGCTGCTTTCGGTTGGTGACGAGCCAGACGTACGTGAAGATGCCGGTGTTGTAGAAGAGCTGATCGGGCAGCGCGACGATGGCGTCGAGCCAGTCGTTCTCGATGATCCAGCGCCGGACATTGGATGGGCCGGAACCGGCATCGCCACTGAACAACGGCGATCCGTTGAAGATGATAGCGATCTTCGATCCTTCGCCGCCCTTCTCCGGGCTGGCATGCATCTTGGAAATCATGTGCTGGAGGAACAGGAATGAGCCGTCATTGATCGCTGGTAGCCCTGCGCCGAACCGGCCGCTGAAGCCCAGCTCATCAGCCTCCTTGACGACGACTTTCTGCTGATCTTTCCACTCGACACCAAAAGGCGGATTGGCCAGCATGTAGTGGAACCGCTTTTCCGGGAAACCGTCGCGTGTCTTGCCGTCGCCCAGCGTGTCGCCAAGAACGAGGTTGTTGGTCTCCTCATCCTTGATGAGCATGTCCGAACAGCAGATCGCCCAGCTTTCGTCGTTATATTCCTGCCCGTAGAGACCCAAATTAGCCTTGGCGTTGCTCGCGCGGATCGTCTCTTCGGAAACTGAGAGCATGCCGCCGGTGCCGCAGGCTGGATCGTAAATCTCGCGATAGACGCCGGGTTTGTAGACATCCTCCTCGCCCGTGTAGACGAGATGGGTCATAAGCCGGATGACTTCGCGCGGGGTGAAGTGGTCCCCGGCCTCTTCGTTCGCCTGTTCGTTGAATTTCATTACGAGGTATTCGAACAAATACCCCATCTGCAGATTGTCGATGCCGTTGTTCGGGTGCAGATCGACCTCGGCCATCGCCTTGACGATCGTGTATAGCCGGTTGCTCGCATCGAGTTTCTCGATCTGCTCGCCGAATTTGAACTTATCGAAGATCGCTCGCGCGGTTTCGGAGAACCCGTTGATGTAGGAGACCAGGTTCGGAGCGATGTTTTCGCTGTCCCCCAGCAGCTTCTGAAAGGTGAAGGGGCTGGTGTTGTAGAGCGGTTGCTTACGGTCTTTGTCGACCACTCGGGTTAGCAGCCTGGGGATCGCATTCTCCGGCGTGCCAGCCGCAACCAGCCGCTGATACTCCGCGACGACGGCCTCTTTGGTCGGCTCCAGCACGCAGTCGAGCCGGCGTAACACAACCATGGGAAGCATGACCAAGCGATATTGCGGCGGCCGATACGGCCCCCTCAAGCGATTGGCGACTTCCCAGATTTTCCCGGCAATGACCTTATGGCGTTCAGTAAGCAAAATGACCCTCCCGTTCGGCGGGGGTCGTGCCAAACGATGAACGAGATGTCACCGGAAACTTGGGTCGAGGTGATTGGATTTGAACCGCTTTGGGCGGGGTTTTGGCGACCGCCCCTTTGCTCACGCCGTCTCCAGCGTCCGGTCAACTTGCTCCACGCGGAGCTCTCCGACGCCGTCATGCCGACCGGTGGCGACGGTGATGACCACGTCGTGCCCAAGCTGTTGTAGACAGTCCTCGAGACGCTCGCGCGAGATGTCCTTCAACTTTCCCCGGCAAATCTCCGAGATTCGAGCCTGCGGAATGCCGGTGCGCTGCTGGACCTGCCGCTGGCTGAGCCCAAGCTCCTGAATGGTCTTGGCAATGATGACCGCGAGCTTGGCCTTGGCGGCAAATGACGGGCTGCGGCCGAGATGGACAAGAACGCTCTCACCGGCAGGTACGGTATATCCGATGTCGATGGTCATTTGCCTTGGTCCTTCTTCATCTGCTCAATCTTGATCCTGGCTGCCGCCAACCTGGCATCGATCGTCGCCTTGTCAGCCGCCGGGATCTCCCCGCCCTTCTTCGACTTCTTCTTGAAACAGTGGAGGACGAACACGACGTCCTCATGCTTCAAATAATAGACCGCCCGATAAGCATCGCCGTCATGGCTGTCCCTCAACTCCCACACGCCGTTTTCGAACGTCTTTGTAAGGTGTTTGGCGCCCTCGGGTGTTATGTCATTCTGGACAAGGCCGAGTTCGTAACCGAACTGATCGATGACCTCCTCCGGCATATCCAGGAGATCCTTGTAGGATGATCCCAGGAAATCGACTCTCTTGTTGTCCATCTTGACGTGGCTCCCTAGTGAGTGTTGATATCAATACTGGTATCAATTGTCAATGGGCGAGCGCTCTCCATCCGCCCTACCACCCCAAAATCACCCCACCCCAACACCCTTTACGCTTCGTTTACCACGCCCGGCGCAAAACACGCTCTGTGCAGGGCGATGTGCGCTCAGGGGACGCTTATGGATTCGCAGCGCGGCTACGAAGAGGACCGGTCGGATGCCGATCGCGTCGTCGCGGATGATGGGATCGACGACACGGTGGCGGCGGCGATCGGCAACGATGAGCGGCGCATGCACGTGCGCGCGTACAACCATTGGGTGTCGTTGCTGCGTGGGCGCGCTTATCCGTCGATCGAGGATCTCGACCCCGCCAATATCGCCGATTTCGGCCCGCATTCGGTGCTGCTCGATTTCACCGCCGGGATCGAGGATCCGGCGATCGCCTATCTCGGCCGCGCGCTGCGCGACGAGACCGCGCTCGATCAGTCGATCACCCATATCTCGCAAGTGCCCAGCCGGTCGCTGCTGTCGCGGCTGACCGACCATTATCTTCAGATCATCGCCAACCGCGCCCCGATCGGGTTCGAGGCCGAGTTCGTCGGCACGCGCGGCTATAACACCATGTATCGCGGCATCCTGATGCCCTTCTCCTCGAACGACGACACGATCGATTTCATCTATGGCGTGATCAACTGGAAGGAACTGGTCGACGCCGAGACGCAAAAGAAGCTCGACGCCGAGGTCGATACCGCGCTGCGCGCCGCGCCCAAGCCTCAGGCGGCCGCCCCGGTCTGGGCCGATGGTCCCGCCGCCGACGTGTCGCCGGTCGCCGAGCCAGACGATCTGGCCGGCAAGCTGGAACAGGCGCGGCAAACCGCGCAGGCGGCGACCAATGCCGATACGCGCAGCCGCGCCGCGCTCTATCGCGCGCTGGGCCGCGCGCACGATTTCGGGCTCGCCGCCGAACAGGATAGCGACACTTACGACCGGTTGCTCGCCGATGCCGGGGTGACCGTGCAGGAGCGCGCGCCGATGACCGCGGTGGCGAAATTGGTGTTCGGCGCCGATTACGACAAAGCGCGGCTGACCGAATTCGCCGCGGTGCTGGCCCATGCCCGCCGCCACGCCATCCCCGTGGGGCAGCTGACGCCGTTGCTGGAAACCGTCAACGGCGGGATCAAGGCAGTGGTCGCGGCTGAGCGGGCGGCGCGTAATCCTGCGAAGGAAGAGGGGCGCGATCCGCTTGCGGATATTGCCGAGCGGCTGGTGCTGGCGAGTGTCGAGTTTGCTACCGGGCTGGAGCCTGGGGAGCTGGTCGTGCTGCTGGGGCGGGCGACGGGTGAAGGGACGGTGGATATCGTTGCTTCGGTGGCGAATGACCGGTCGCTCGCGGCTCGGACGTTGAAGGCGGCGAAGTAGTTCCAAAGCTCGGCGCATCTCCCGCGCTGTCTTACACTCCTGCGTCATCCCGGCCTTGTGCCGGGATCCACGGTGCCGCAAGCGCGGAACCCTGAGCCTCTTGCTTCTCAGCCAGCCTCCCGGTGGATCCCGGCACAAGGCCGGGATGACGGTTGGAATAGGCCGCACCCGCCCGTCTTATTACCCCCACAAACCAAGTTACACCCGAAACTATCCTTGAGCCCGCCGGTCCGCGGGGGCATAGGACGGCGATGGCCAAGACCACGCTGAAATCGCTGTCGGACGCGCTTGCGGACCGGCTGACCAAGGGCGCCTTGCCGGGAGAGCTGCAGGGGTTTGGAAAGGCGGAGCGCGCGGAAGCCGCGAACTTCGTCGCCACCGCCGCGTACAACCGCCCGCCGGGCGGGCCGACCATGGCGATCGAGCCGATCGCGGCCAACGATCCGCGCCGCCGCATGCGCGTGGCGATCGTTAATGACGACATGCCGTTCCTGGTCGATTCGGTCGCGGCGACCATCGCGGCGCAGGGCATTGCGGTGGATCGCATCATCCACCCGGTCATCCCGGTCACGCGCGACCCCTCGGGCGGGCTGATGGGCGTCGGCGACGGCAATCCCGAATCGATGATCTATATCGAGATGGAGCGGGCCGATGCGCGCGAGCGCCGGGCGCTGGTCACCGCGCTCGAAGACAATCTGAAGGACGTGCGCGCCGCGGTGTACGACTGGGTGCCGTTGCAGGAGGCGATGGCGACCGATGCCGCGACGCTGACCGGCACGGGCGCGGAATTGCTCCGCTGGTTCCTCGACCGCCATTTCACGCTGCTCGGTCACGGCAAGTTCGGCCGCGAAGGCGGCGCGCGCGATCCGCTCGGCATCTGCCGCAACAAGCACGAGACCCCGATCCTGGCCGAAGCCTCGCGCGCGCTGGCGATCGAATGGTTCGAAAAGGGCAATGAAGCGCCGTTGCTGCTCAAGTCGAACTTCATCTCCAGCGTGCATCGCCACATCCCGCTCGACCTGATCGTGGTGCCGATCCGCGATGGCAAGAAGGTTTCCGGCCTGTCGATCCATGCCGGCCTGTGGACCTCGTCCGCGCTCAACTCGCCGCCCGACGACGTGCCGGGCCTGCGCACGCGGCTGGGCGATTTGCAGAAGAAATTCGGGTTCGATCCCAAGGGCCATGCCGGCAAGGCGCTCGAACATGCGCTGACCACCCTGCCCCATGATCTGCTGATCGCCTTCACGCCCGAGGCGCTGGAGGACGTCGCGCTGACGGCGATGAGCCTGGCCGACCGGCCGCGGCCCAAATTGGTGTTGGCGCGGTCGATCCTTGGCCGGCATCTATTCTGTTTCGTGTGGCTGCCGCGCGACGAATTCACCACCGCGCGCCGCATCGCGATCGGCGACATGCTGGCCGAGGCGGCCGGCGGCGCCGTGCTCAACTGGGCGATCGCGATGGACGATCTGGTCGCGCTGATCCGCTATACGGTCGATCTGCGCGGCGAGAGCCGGATGCCCGACGTCGCCGCGCTCGATACCCGCCTGGCGCGGATGATGCGCGGCTGGGCGCCGGCGGTCGAAGCGGCGCTGGCCGAAACCGATGTGGCGCGGTCGACGCGATTGGCGCTGCGCTGGGCGAATTGCTTCCCGCAAGGCTATCGCACGGTCAACAGCGCCGACGAAGCGGCGCGCGACATCCTCAGCCTGTCGACGCTCGAAACGCCGGAGCAGCGCGCGGTCCGCCTCTATCGCGACGCGCGCGGCGAAGCGCGGCTGAAACTCTATCGCCTCGGCGGCTCGATCGCGCTGTCGGATGCGGTGCCGGTGCTGGAGAATTTCGGCTTCCGCGTGATCGAGGAAGTGCCGACCGCGCTGACCGACGAGGGTCAGGGCTACATCCACGAATTCCTGATCGAGGCGGCGGGCGGCGTCGGCGCGGTGTTCGACGGCAATACCAGCGTGCTGGAAAATGCGGTCGCCGCGGTGCTGGAAGGCAATGCGGAGAACGATGCGTTCAACCGCCTGATCGTCGACCTCAATATGGCGCCAAGCTCGGCGGTGCTGTTCCGCGCCTGGTTCCGCTATCTGCGCCAGGGCGGACTGAACTATGGCCTGACCACGGTGGTCGACGCGCTGCGCCGGGCGCCGGTGGTCACCGCCGCGCTGATCGACCGGTTCGACGCCGCGCACGGGCCGGGCGGCAAAAGCGAAGCCGGGGTGATCGCCGCCGATGAGGCGATCAAGGCCGGGCTCAACAATGTCTCAGCGATCGACGACGACCGCATCCTGCGCGCGATCCATGGCGTGATCGCCGCGACGTTGCGCACCAACGCTTTCACCCCCGCGGCGGACGAAGCGCTGGCGTTCAAGCTCGACAGCCACAAGGTGCCGGGCCTGCCCGCGCCGCTGCCTTGGCGCGAGATCTGGGTGTACAGCCCGCGGGTCGAGGGCATCCATCTGCGCGCCGGCCCGGTCGCGCGCGGCGGGCTGCGCTGGTCCGACCGGCGCGACGACTTCCGCACCGAGATTCTCGGCCTGATGAAGGCGCAGCGCGTCAAGAACGCGGTGATCGTGCCGACCGGCGCGAAGGGCGGCTTCTATCCCAAGCAGCTCCCCAGCCCCGCGGTCGATCGCGATGCCTGGTTCGCCGAAGGGACCGAGAGCTACCGCATCTTCATCCGCACTTTGCTGTCCGTCACCGACAATATCGTCGAGGGCAAGGTCGTCCATCCCAGGGGCGTGACGATCCTGGACGGCGACGATCCCTATTTCGTCGTCGCCGCCGACAAGGGCACCGCGACCTTCTCCGACGTCGCCAATGCGATCGCGATCGAGCGCGGCTTCTGGCTGGGCGACGCTTTCGCCTCGGGCGGCAGCTACGGCTATGACCACAAGGCGATGGCGATCACTGCCAAGGGCGCCTGGATCTCGGTCCAGCGCCATTTCGCCGAGCGCGGGGTCGACGTTCAGACGCAATCGATCCGCGTCGTCGGCTGCGGCGACATGTCGGGCGACGTGTTCGGCAATGGCATGTTGTTGAGCCAGGCGATCAAGCTGGTCGCGGCGTTCGACCACCGCCACATCTTCCTCGACCCCGATCCCGATCCGGCCGCGAGCTGGGCGGAGCGCGAGCGCATGTTCAACCTGCCGCGGTCGAGCTGGGCGGATTACAATCCCAAGCTGATCTCGAAAGGCGGCGGCGTGTTCCCGCGCAGCGCCAAGACGATCCCGCTGTCGAAACAGGTCAAGGCCGCGCTCGACATTCAGGCCGACGAGCTCGAGCCCGCCGCGTTGATCTCGGCGATCCTCAAATCGCCGGCCGACCTGATCTGGTTCGGCGGCATCGGCACCTATGTGAAGGCCGCGAGCGAGAACCATATCGAAGTCGGCGACCCGGCCAATGACCGCCTGCGCGTCAATGCCGAGGATCTGCGCGCGACCGCGATCGGCGAAGGCGCCAATCTGGGCGTGACCCAGGCGGGACGCATCGCCTTCGCGTCGAAGGGCGGCCGGATCAATACCGACTTCATCGACAATTCGGCCGGCGTCGATTGCTCGGATAACGAGGTCAATATCAAGATCGCGCTCAACCGCGAGATGATCGAAGGCCGGCTGCAATTCGAGGCGCGCAACAAATTGCTCGTCCAGATGACCGACGACGTCGCGCACCTGGTGCTCGAGGACAACCGCCTGCAGACGCTGGCGCTGTCGATCATGGAGCAAGACGGCGCCCAAGCCTTGCCGAGCTTCGTCCGCCTGATCGAGATATTCGAGAGCGCCGGCCGGCTCGACCGCGTGGTCGAGGGGCTGGCCGATAACGGCACCTTGCTCCGCCGTGCACCCGAAGGCCGCGGCCTGACGCGTCCCGAACTCGCGGTGCTGCTCGCCACCGCCAAGCTCGCGCTGCAGGACGCGATCGAACATTCCGACCTCGGCAGCGATGACGAACTGCTCGCCGATCTCCACGCCGCTTTCCCGCCGGCGATGCGCAAGAAATTCGCCGACGCGATCGACCATCACCGCCTGCGCAGCGAGATCATCGCGACCAAGCTCGCCAATCGCGTCGTCAATCGCCTGGGCGTGCTCCACCCGTTCGAACTGGCGGAGGAGGAAGGTGCTGCGATGGCGGACATCGCGGCGATGTTCGTCGTGGTCGAGCGGCTCTACGATCTCGACAAATTATGGACCGAGATCGAGCGCGCGCCGATGCCCGAAACGGGCCGTCTGGCGCTATTCGACGAAGTGGCGGTCGCGGTGCGCAGCCAGATCGCCGATCTGTTGCGGGTGACCGCGCCCGGCGCCACGCCGTCGGCAGTGATCGCGCGCCTGGCCAAAGGCGTCGCCGCGCTCGACCGCAAGACCAAGGAATTGCTGCTCGAGGAAGCGAGCGCGCAATCGGTGCGGATCTCGACCAGCCTGGAAGCGGCTGGCGCACCGGCGGCGCTGGCGAAGAAGGTCGTGCGGCTGTTCGAGCTCGACGGCGCGGTCGGCCTCGCCGATCTCGGCGCCGAGCTCGGCATGGACGAGACGGTGTTGACCCGCGCCTTCACGCATCTGGGCCAAGCGCTTGGGCTCGACTGGGCGCAGGCGACCGCGGCGCGCATCCTGTCGAGCGATCCGTGGGAACGCCTGCTGATCGCCGGGCTCGCGCGCGACTTCCAGCAGCTCCGCCTCGAATTCCTCGAACGGCACGCCGGCAAGGATCCCGAGGGTGCCGTGGAGATGTGGCTGGGCGCCAACGCCGGCCGCGTCGCCCAGTTCAAGGGCGTGGTCGATCGTGCGCGGACCGCGGCGACGCCGAATGCCGCGATGCTGGCGCAGATTGCCGGCCAGGCGCGAGTGTTGCTGGGGCGGTAATCGCTAACCCTCTCCCGCGTGCGGGAGAGGGAGGGGCCCGCCGCCGAAGGCGGTGGGAGGGTGAGGGTCTTCTTACTTCTTTTTGGCTTCGGCCGCTTGGAAGAAGAAAGAAGACCCTCACCCAACCCTCTCCCGTAAACGGGAGAGGGCTTTAAGGGCGGCGGCCGTCTATCAAGCCCTAACCGCCACTTTCGCCCTCTGCCGCACCTTCAACTCACTCTTCCATCCTCGCGCCCGCCACCACATGATGACCCCGGTGACCGCCAGCACCGCTGGCAGCAACCCGCCAAGGAAAATCACCACCTGCCACAGCAAACCCATCCGCGTGCCGTCATGGATGCGGCGCATCAGGCGGGCAGTGTCCTCCCTGGGCGCCGGCGAGGCCTTCGCTTTTCCCGTCGCGTCGTCCACCTTGACCTGACGCCCGGCACCTTCCCCGATCGTCACGGTCCATTCGGGCTTGAGATCGGTCGGCCAGGCGATCGTCGCCACGTCGCCGGGCAACGCCGCCCGCGCGCTGGCCATTGCGGCATCGAGGCCGGTTTTCGGCGCCTCCAGCGGTTTCGCCCTCGCCAGCGCCGCGCGGTCGGGGCCCTTTTGCGGCTGCGCGCCCGACATCGCGCCGAAGAATTGCGGGAAGCTGATCCACGCGCCAGTCAGCGACAGCGCGAACAACGGCAAGGCGATCCAGAAGCCGAACAGATGATGCAGATTGGTATCGAGATGGCGATGCCGCCGCCACCTGAGCCCGCGCACCCATTTGCCGACGGTCGGCCACCACAGCCAGATCCCCGTGAAGCACGAGAACAGCATGAAGACGCCCAGCCAGCCGACGATCGAGCGTCCCCAGACCGGGACCATCAAACTGCCATGGATCATGTGCATCGCGCGGATCAGCCCGGAATTGCTGCTCGCGCGATCGAGCACCCGCGCGGTCGGCGGGTCGAGCCAGATGTTGGTCCGCGCCGGCGGCCCCGCTTGCGGCCTGGCGCCGCCGGGTATGGCCGTGACCATCACCGGGCCGTCGCCCTTGGGCAAGGTGATCGACTGGATACGATCGCCGGGCTTGAGCACCGATTTCGCCGCTTGGACATAAAGCTGCGGATCGAGCGTCTGCGCGCCGCTCACCGCGTAACGCTGCGGATTGAGGCCATGGTCGAGCGCGTCGTCCCACACCAACGCGGCGCCGGTTACGCACAAAGGGATGATCAGGATCGCCAGAATCAGCCCGATCCATTTGTGCACCTGGAACCAGAAATTGCGCAGCCCGATCTTGGTCATCGTCATCCTTATGCCTCGGCCCAACGCCGCAGCAGATTGTGATAGGTTCCGGTCAGCCGAACCACCGCCGGGTCGTCCTGGCCGAGCCGCGCCGCGACGTCCTGCACGGCCTGATCGAGCTCGAACAGAATGCGGCGCGCGCCATCGTCGCGAACCATCGACTGGATCCAGAAGAAGGAGGCGATACGCTCGCCGCGGGTGACCGGTTCGACGCGATGCACGCTCGACGCCGGATAGAGCACCATGTGCCCGGCGGGCAGCTTGACGCGCTGCTCGCCGAACTGGTCCTCGATCACCAATTCGCCGCCGTCATAGCTGTCGGGATCGGACAGGAAGAGCGTCGCCGACAAGTCGCTGCGCACGCGAAAGTCGCTGCCGCGGCGGATGCGGATCGCGCTGTCGACATGCGCGCCGAACGTGTCGCCGCCGGCATAACGGTTGAACAGCGGCGGATAGACTTTGAGCGGCAGGGCGGCAGCGACGAACAATGCCGCTCCCGACAAGGCATCGAGCACCATCGTCCCCGCCTCGCGCGCCGCTGCCGATTCCTCGGGCAGCTGCGCATTCTGTTTGGCGAGCGCCGATTGATGGCCGGAGGTCGCATTGCCATCGATCCATTCGGCCGCGTCGATCATCGCGCGCAACCTGGCGACGCCCGTCGCGTCGAGCACATCGGGGATCGCGATCAGCATCGCGCGGCTCCGCGCTCGATGGCGGCGCGGCCGCGCGCGCGAAAGGCGGGCACCGGCGAGGCGTCGAGAAACGCCGCTGCTTTGGCGACAAAAGCCGGCGTTGCCCGCTCCCCTGCCCGTTCGATCCAGCGAAGCGCTTCCTCCCCGCGTCCCTTGGCGCCGAGCATGCGCGCGTGGTTGAACATGCCGCGGAAATCGCCGCCCTCGGCCGCGCATTCGTAGAGCCGCGCCGCCTTGGTCAGGTTGCGGGCGACTACCCAGCCATCTTCATGGAAGCTGCCGACGAAGTTGATCGCTTTGGCATTACCCAGCTTGGCCGCCTTCTCGAACCAGGCGAACGCCGCCGCCTTGTCCTCGGCGACACCGTGCCCGAGCGCGAGCAAGGTTGCATAATTGTACATCGCCCAGTCGAGTCCGCGCTCAGCGGCGATGCGATAACAATCCGCCGCACGCGCCTTGTCGACCGCGACGCCCCAGCCGAGATCGTAACAGCGCCCGACCATGTTGAGCGCCATCAGATGGCCCTGTGCCGCGGCGCGATTGAACCAGGCGAAGCCGGCGGCTTCGTCCTTGGCCACGCCGTTCCCGTCGAGCAGCAATTGGCCATAGAGCGCCTGTGCCTCGGCCTCTCCGCTCTCGGCTAGCTGACGAAGAAACGCCGCGCGCTCGTCGGGATCATCGGGCAAGCGCGCGGCACTGACGACGGTGGAGGGGGGTGCCGTCGTCAGAACTTGAACTCCACCGACCCGAACACCGTCCGCCCGGTGGCGATCGACGCGTAATGGCTGGTATAGACCTGGTTGAAATAGACCTTGTCGGTCAGGTTTTGCGCGTTGACGCTGAGCTGGATGTTCCTGGTCAGCTTGTACGACGCGCGCGCGTCGAACCGCCAATAAGACGGGATCATGCGATAGAGCACCTTGGTCGCCGGCGTGACCGTCACGACTCCGCCGTCGGTCTGCGTCGCCGCGCGATTGTCGGCATAGCCGCCGAACTGCTTGTCCATATAGAGCGCCCCGCCGCTGACCGAGAAGCGCTTGGTCACGTCGACCGTGGTCCAGGCGGTGAACGAGTTCTTCGCGGTTTGCGGCACCTGCTTGCCGGTGTTGACCGACACGACCTGCACCGTCGTCGCCTTGGCCGCGCCGTTGGCCGGCACGGTCAGCGCGGTGAAACCGCCATCGGTGATCTTGGGATCGAGATAGGTATAGCCGCCGAACACCGTCCAGCCGGGCAGGATCGTGCCGTTGACGGTGAGCTCCAGCCCGCGAATGCGCGTCTTGCCCAGGAAGGACGGCAGGCCATCGTTACCCGTCACGCGCGCATTGTCGATATCGGTCTGGAAAATCGCGAGACCCAACCCTAGCCGTTCCTTGAACAGGCTCGCCTTGGCGCCGACTTCGTACGACTTGGTCTTCYGCACCTTCAGCGCGTCGAGGATCGCCAGATTCTGATTAGTGACGGTGGTCGGCAGCGCATTGTCCTCGCGACCCTCCCCCAGCAAAGTGTTGGGCGGCGTCGCGGCGGTCGCGTAGCTTGCATAGAGGCTGGTCTCGGGGGTCGGTTTGAACACCAGGCCCGCCTGCCAGTTGAACCATTCGTCGGTCCGGCCGAGCCTGAACGATTGGGTCGCCGCATAAGTCTGACCAGGCGTGGTCACGGACTTGAAGCGGTCGAACCGTGCGCCGAGGTTGAGGATCAGTTGCGGCGTCAAGGTGATCGAGTCGAAACCGTAGATGCTGACGGTGTTGGCGTCGTTCTGCGTCTCTTCGAGCGGCAGGGATTTCACGATCGGCGACGGCGCGGCCGAGGCGTCGCTCGCGTAATTGACCCAGTGATCATAGGGATTCGGGTTGAACAGGCTGGTGCAATAATAACGCGACACCGTCGCCGTGTTGCAGCGCGGGCTGATGGTCGAGCCGGTCGACAATGTTTCGACGCCGGAGGAATTGAGAAAGCCGCGCGTCACGAACGTGCCGCGGCGTGCCTTTTCCCAGGAGAATTCCGCGCCGACCGCGATGCTGTGCTTGATCCCGCCGGTATCGAACGTGCCGTAGAGATCGATCTGATCGGTCAGCGCGTCCGAATAACTGTACCGCGTATTGGCGCGACGCCAGACATAACCGCCGCTAACGAGGTCGCCGCGCGTTCCCGCCGCTCCGGTCGTCGGATTGGTTGACGCGGTGCCGTAGACGTTGCCGGTGCTGTCGTCGGGCAGCAGGAAGATATAGGCCTGGGTCGAGTGCGACCAGCGCGCGGTGTTGCGGATGGTGAGCGTCGGCGACAGATCGCGTTCGAAGCGGATCGTCGCCTGATCAGTGGTCGCGTCGCGGAAATCGCGGTCGACGAGCCCGTAATAAGTGCTGCGATCGACATAGCCGGTCTGGCCGCCGGCGGTGGTGATCCGACCGAGCGCGGGTTGGGTATAGATGTTGCCCGTGCCCGGCGCGTTGGCGATCGTGTAGAGATACGGAATGCCGCTATCGGGCAGTTCGTGGCTCTCCAGCCGGTAATAGCTCGCGGTCAATCGCGTCGCCGTGCCGAGGCCGATCGTCAGCGACGGCGCAAAGCCCCAGCGCCTGGCCCAGATTGCGTCGCGGCCCGAAAAGTCCTGATCGTGCCATAACCCCTGGATGCGGAAGGCCACGGTCGGCGTGATCGCGATGTTGAGGTCGGCGGTGACGCGCTTGTAATCGGCCTCGCCATAGCTTGCCGTGACGCTGCCGAACGTGCCAGCCTTGGGCAATTTGGAGATGATGTTGATCGTTCCGCCGGCAGAGCCGCGCCCGCCCAGGGTCGAGTCCGAGCCGCGGACGATCTGCACGGAGTCGATCGCGAAGGTTTCGCGCGTCTGCGACGACAAATCGCGCACGCCGTCGACATAGATCGATCCCTGGCTGTCGAAGCCGCGGATGAACGGGCGGTCGCCGATCGGATTGCCACCCTCGGCCGCGCCGAAGGTGATGCCGGGTACAGTGCGCAGCGCGTCCTGGAGCGAGGCCGATCCGGTTTCCTCGATCACCCTGCTCGGGATGACGACGATCGATTTGGGCGTATCGACGACGCGCGCCACGTCCTTGGGGCCKCTGGACTCCGCCTCGGCCTTAATCAGCTGGCCATTGATGATGATGTCGCGGCGCCGATCCTGATCGTCGCCGTCGTCATTGGCCGGCGTCGGATCGGGGCCATCGGCGGCCAGCGCCGGATGCGTGGCGAAGGCGCCGACGCAGGACAGAGCCAGGAAAGCAGGCTGCGCGACGCGACGCGCGGCATTGTTGCGATTCACTCTTATCTCCCTTGTTGGGAGATCCGCTATTGAGAGTCGTTCGCAGTGTCAACGCTATTGAGAAATATTCTCAACTACTCTGGTCATTCGCCTCGCTAAACGCCCAGGTCCGCAGCGCGCTGGCGAGGTTGGGCGGCTCGTCGGCGAGGATGCGCAATGCGTCGATCTCGGCGACCAGCGCGGAGAGCGGCAAAGCGCGGGCCTTCGCCGCGTCTTCGAGTGCTCGCCAGAATAAGGGTTCGAGCGTGATCGAGGTTTCGTGCCCGGCGATCGTGATCGAGCGTTTGACGGGGCCGGCGAAACCGCCCGGAGGAGGAGATATTTCCCTCGTCGTCATGCCGGGCTTGTCCCGGCATCCACCGCGCAACAACGCCTCAGCTCGGTTGTGGAGGAGTGGACCCCGGCACAAGGCCGGGGTGACGGCTGTTGATTCAGGCTGCTCTCACTCAAGGCTTGTCGAACAAAGCCGCGAGCTGCTCGATGATCGCGCCGCCCAATTGCTCGGCATCCATGATCGTCACAGCGCGCTCATAATAACGCGTGACGTCATGGCCGATCCCGATCGCGACCAGTTCAACCGGCGAGCGGTTCTCGATCCAGTGGATCACCTGGCGCAAATGGCGTTCGAGATACGATCCGCTGTTCACCGACAAGGTGGAGTCGTCGACCGGCGCGCCGTCGGAGATCACCATCATGATCTTGCGTTCCTCGGAGCGGCCGATCAGCCGGCCGTGCGCCCAGAGCAACGCCTCGCCGTCGATATTCTCCTTGAGCAACCCTTCCCGCATCATCAGCCCCAGGCTGGGCTTGGCGCGGCGCCAAGGCTCGTCGGCCTGCTTGTAGACGATGTGGCGGATGTCGTTGAGCCGGCCCGGCTGCGGTGGCCGCCCCGCCGCGAGCCAGCTTTCACGGGCCTGCCCGCCTTTCCACGCGCGGGTGGTGAAACCGAGAATCTCTGTCTTCACCCCGCAGCGTTCGAGCGTGCGTGCCAGGATGTCGGCGCTGATCGCGGCGATCGAGATCGGCCGCCCGCGCATCGACCCCGAATTGTCGATCAACAAGGTGACGACGGTGTCCTTGAATTCGGTGTCGCGCTCGATCTTGTAGCTGAGCGACTGCATCGGGTTGATCACCACGCGCGCCAGCCGCGCAGCGTCGAGCAGCCCTTCTTCCTGGTCGAAATCCCACGACCGGTTCTGCTGCGCCATCAGCCGGCGCTGCAGCCGGTTGGCGAGCTTGGTCACCGCACCCTGCAGATGGACCAATTGCTGGTCGAGATACGAGCGCAGCCGCGTCAGCTCCTCGGCGTCGCACAGCTCGGTCGCGGCGATCACCTCGTCGAACTGGGTGGTCCACGCTTTGTAATCGAATTGCGACGAGGGATCGGCGAACGGGCGATTGGGGCGGACGGGGAGCATCCCCTCCTCGCCTTCGTCGCCGGCCTCGCCATCGGCATCCTCGAAGGATTCGTCGCCGGCCTCCGAGCCCTCGCCATCGTCGCTGTCCGCCTCGGACTGCTCGCCACGCGCTTCGACTTCGCCCTGGCCCTGCTCGCCCTGGTCGTCGCCTTCCTCGCCCTGATCCTGCTCCTCGTCAGTCCCTTCGTCGTCCGAGCCGCCGTCATCGCTGTCCTCGGGGATCTGGTCGCCTTCGACCAGTTCGAGATCCTCGAGCAATTTGGTCGCCAGGCTGGCGAACGCACGCTGATCGTCGAGCGCGAGGCGGAGCGCGTCGAGATCGCCGCCCGCTTTCTCCTCGATCCACTCGCGGACCAAATCGAGCCCTTGCCGCGCCACGTCGGGCGCCGCCTGGCCGGTCAGCCGCTCGCGCACCAGCAACTGGATCGCGGTCGATAGCGGAACTTCGTCACGGCTGCGCGCCCGCGTGATCGGGTCCGAGCGCAAGCGCATGTCGAGCGCATGGTTCAGATTGTCCGAAATCCCGGCATAGCCGCGCGACCCCAACGCCTCGACCCGCGCCGTCTCCGCCGCATCGAACACCGCGCGCGCGACGGCATCGTGCGGCGCATTCTTGAGGTGGAGCGACGGGTTGTGGAGTTTCAGCCGCAGCGCGAATGAATCGGCAAAGCCGCGCGCCTCAGCGACCTGGTCGGCCGGGAGCGTCCGCGCCGGCATCGGCACCTTGATATGCTTGCCCGACTGCGCCGGCGCGTCGGCGGTGAACGCAAGTTCGACCTCCGCCTCGTCGGCAAGCGCGCGCGACGCGCCGCCGAGCACGGCCTTGAAGCGATCGAGGGGTGTATCCTGCGCCACGCGCTCGCTGTTACGCCTTCGCCACTACGCTCTCGGGCAAATCTTTCCCGAACACGCGCTGATAATATTCCGCCACCAGCGCCCGCTCCGCTTCGTCGCACTTGTTGAGGAACGACAAGCGGAACGCGAAGCCGACATCGCCGAAGATCAGCGCGTTCTGCGCCCAGGTGATCACGGTACGCGGGCTCATCACGGTCGAGATGTCGCCGTTGATGAAGCCCTTGCGAGTCAGATCTGCGACGCGGACCATGTTGTCGACGACCTGCTTGCCGTCGGGCTTGTCATATTCGCCCGACTTGGCGAGCACGATCTGCGCCTCGACCGCGGCGGGCAGATAGTTGAGCGTCACGACGATGTTCCAACGGTCCATCTGACCCTGGTTGATCTGTTGCGTGCCGTGATAAAGGCCGCTGGTGTCGCCCAGGCCGACCGTGTTCGCGGTCGCGAACAACCGGAAATAGGGGTTGGGGCGGATCACGCGGTTCTGGTCGAGCAGAGTCAGCTTGCCCTCGGTCTCGAGCACGCGCTGGATCACGAACATCACGTCGGGGCGGCCGGCATCATATTCGTCGAACACCAAAGCGGTCGGCGTCTGCAGCGCCCAGGGCAGCAGGCCTTCGCGGAATTCGGTGACCTGCTGGCCGTCCTTGAGCACGATCGCGTCGCGGCCAATCAGGTCGATACGGCTGATATGCGCGTCGAGGTTGATGCGGATGCACGGCCAGTTGAGGCGCGCCGCGACCTGTTCGATATGCGTCGACTTACCGGTGCCGTGATAGCCCTGGACCATCACGCGGCGATTGTGCGCGAAGCCCGCCAGGATCGCCAGCGTGGTGTCGGGATCGAACACATAAGCGGGGTCGAGATCCGGCACGCGCTCGTCGGCCTCGCTGAACGCGGGCACTTCCATGTCGCTGTCGATGCCGAACAGGTCACGGACCTTCCTGATCTGGTCGGGCGCGTCGAGCAATGTCGTCTGGCGGCTGTCGGGCTGGATGTTGGGGATATCGGTCATCAACTATTCCTTCGCGGCGCCCTCCCTAGACGCGGCGGTACGGCGAAGTCGAGACGTGATTGCGGACCCGATGTTCGAAAATCCGCCTTCGTCAGATGCGCGCGCTTGCCTCTATTCAAGGAAGTCCGCGAGGTTGGAGAGGGTTGAGGCGAGCCCCCGAGCATGATCCTCGGCCGAGATGCCGGGCGGTACATCGGACGCGGTAATCATGACCACCGTTCCTTCTGGGACGGCGCGAAGCAACCAGGTCATCGTTATCGTGCCGGCGCAAGCGGGGTCGTCCGACTCGAAATCAGCGGTCTGGACGATGCGTTCGCCGGGGATCAGTTCGACCAGCCGCCCGTCCACAGTATCGGCATCGGCCGAACTCTTGCCGGCGGTGGCGTGCTCGCCGGTAAAGGTCAGCGTCAGGCGATAATGCCCGCCAGGCCATGGCTCGAACCGATCGAATTTCCCCGTCATGCCCTCAGGCGGTAACCAACGCGTCTGCGCTTCGGGATCGATGAAGGCGTCGTAAATCGCCTCGGGCGTCGCTCGGATGATCCGGCTGGCGCTGTCGGTCCGCCCAGTCACGATCAATCCTCGGTCCATTTGGGCGGCAGCGGGAACAGCGTGACGAACCGCTCGGCGAGCGCACGGTCCCCTTCGACCGTGACCAAGCCTAATTTCTCGCCTTCCGCGATGGGCACGCCGCCATAGGTCAGCGCGGCAAATCCGCGTGGGGTCGAGGTGAAGACGAGATCGGCATCCACTGGTTCGGTCCGCGCCACTTGAAAGCTGCTATTGGCGAGTTCGGTGGTGAACACCTCATCGCCCAGCCGAAAACCGATCCTCGCGACCATGCCCGCCGAACGTTCGGCCGACAACATGGTGCGGAACGACAGCATCAGCGACGCCGCCGACAAGGGCAAGGACGGATCATGCGCGGGCGAGCGCGTCGCCCAGCGGCCGAGCTCCTGGATCGCGGTTTCGCTTTCATAACCCCAGCGAGTCAGCTCATAGATCTGGACTGAGGCGGGCGGCGGCAGTTTGCGCTTCTGGAGAATGCCGGCGGCCTCCATCCCTTCGAGCCGCTGGGTCAGCACATTGGCGCTGATGCCGTTGAGCGCGCCTTTGAGCTCGCCGAAGCGCCGGCCGCCGAACATCAGCTCGCGAACGATCAACAGCGACCAGCGTTCGCCCACCAATTCGAGCGCCATCGCGGTGCCGCAGGCATCGTCATACCACCGTTTTTCCACCATTTTTTCCAGCTTAGTCACTTTTTATAACTTCATGGTTGCTTTTTGTAACTTGAGTCGGCATAAAAGTCAAGTCAGCCGATTCGCCAGCCCCCTTGGCGGTCCCCGGCTCTAGGGAGAGAACAGATGACCAAGATGATTTTCGTGAACCTGCCGGTCGCCGATGTCGCCAAGTCGACTGCCTTCTACGAAGCGATCGGGTTCGAGAAGAATCCGCAGTTCAGCAACGAACAGGCGTCGTGCATGGTCTGGTCCGACGCGATCCACGTGATGTTGCTCGACCATGGCTTCTACCGGACCTTCACGACCAAAGAGATCGCCGACACGCACAAGACCAGCGCCACGCTGATCGCCTTGTCGCGCGACAGCCGTACGGAGGTCGACGCGATCACCGATGCCGCGATCGCCGCCGGCGGCCGCCAGACGCGCGCCACGGAGGACGGGGGCTTCATGTACAGTCGCCCGTTCGAGGATCTCGACGGTCATACGTTCGAGCCGATCTACATGGACATGGAAGCGTTCCCCGCCGCGACGACCGATCAGCTTGAGGGCGCCGCGGCCTAAGCGCCGCGCCCCTCCCCCCAAAGGAGATTTCCGATGCCCGAACGTTTCCGCCCCTGGATTGCCGGCCTTTTCTGGTTCGCCGTGACCGGCATCGTCATCCTCGACTATCCGGCGCTCGCCGGCATGCCGATCGTCGCGTGAGCAACCACCAGCTTTAGGAGAGAAGCCATGGCTACTACCTATCAAGCCGCTTCGGCGGCGCCGACCCCGCGCGCCCTCCAGCTATGGACTGGCCGCATCCTGACTGCGCTGGTCATCCTGTGCCTCGGTGCCGATGCCGCGGGCAAACTGATCGCCCCGATGACGATGATCGCGCACAGTCCGCCGCTGGGGCTACCCGCCACGTCCGGCTTCTACCGGCTGCTGGGAGCAATCCTGGGCGTCGCGACCGCGCTTTATGCCTGGCAGCGCACGGCATTCCTCGGCGCGGTCCTGCTGACCGGCTATCTGGGCGGCGCCGTGGCGACCCATTTGCGGGTCGGAAGCCCGCTGTTCGGCTACACGTTGTTCGGCGTCTATGTCGGGATCATGCTATGGGGTGGATTGTGGCTGCGCGACTCCCGCATCCGCGCATTGCTGCCCCTGAATCGTTGACCAAAACAACAAGAGGAGAGGCATCATGACCTATGTGCAGGGCTTCATCATTCCCGTGAAGGAAGGTGACAAACAGGCCTATCTCGACTTGGCGACAAAGGCAGCGCCGGTGTTCGCCGAATATGGCGCGACGGCGACGGTCGAATGCTGGGGCGAGGAGGTACCCGACGGCAAGCGCACCGACATGAAGCGCGCGGTCCAGGCCGAGCCGGGCGAACATATCGTATTCTCCTGGGTCTGGTGGCCCGACAAGGCGACGTGCGACAATGCCGCCGAGAAACTGATGGCCGATGAGCGCATGCAGCCCGATGGCGAGATGCCGTTCAATCCGCAGCGCATGATCTATGGCGGCTATGAAGCGGTGTATGATGGCGGCGATGGCGGCAGCTTCGGCTATGTCGACGGCGTCGTCGCGCCGACATCCGTCGATAAACAGGCCTTCGCCGACCATGCCGAGCGCATTTCCGCTTATTTCCTGAAGAGCGGCGCAACCCGCATCGTCGATGGCTGGGGGACTGACGTTCCCGACGGCAAGGTCACCGACTTCAAGCGCGCAGTCGCGGCCGAGGGTGGCGAGACGGTAATCTTCGGCTGGGTCGAATGGCCCGACAAGCCGACCCGCGATGCCGCCTTTGCCGGGATGATGGACGATCCCGACGTCCAAGCCGCGCCGCCCGCGTTCGACATGCAGCGCGCGATCTTCGGCGGCTTCGTGCCGATGCTGGATACCGATCACCCGTAAGCACCGACCATCCACAGGAGAGAGAAGATGGCTACCCGAACCGGAATGCCGATCTGGTATGAATTGATCACGACAGATGTCGACGCTGCCAAGCGTTTCTATGGCGATATCGTCGGCTGGACCACGACCACCTTTCCTTCCCCCGCGGGCGGCACGCCCTACAACATCCTGAATTACGGGGAGACCGGCGTCGGCGGGCTGATGACCTTGCCCGACGGCGCGCCGACCGGCCCTGGCTGGTTCGCCTATTTCCACGTCGCGGATGTCGATGCCGGGGTAGCGCAGACCGAACAGGACGGCGGCAAGACGCATATGCCCGCGACCGACCTGCCCGGCGTCGGGCGGATCGCGATGCTCGCCGATCCGCAAGGCGTGGTCTTCTATTTGATGACTCCCGATCCCTCGATGGGCGATCAGGAAAGCACCAGCTTCTCGGCTACTTTGCCGGGACGGTGCAGCTGGAACGAACTCGTCACCAGCGATCAGAAGGCGGCGCTACCCTTCTATTCGTCGCTGCTCGGCTGGACCTCGACCGAGGCGATGCCGATGGGCGAGATGGGCGATTACACCTTCGTCGATTGCGGCGACGTTCGGCTGGGCGCGATGATGGATCGCGCAAGCCCCGACCAGCCGCTCAAATGGACCTTCTACTTCGCTATCCCCGATGTCGACGCTGCGGTCGACAAGGTGAAGGCAGGCGGTGGCACCGTCATCATGGGACCGATGGACGTCCCCGGCGGCCAGCGCATCATCGTCGCGGTCGACCCGCAAGGCGCGTCGGTCGGTTTCGTTTCAGGAGAACGGCAATGAACAAGATCACCACCTGTCTGTGGTTCGACCACGGCAAAGCCCGCGAAGCGGCTGAATTCTATGCCGCGACCTTTCCCGACAGCCATGTCGGAAGCCCGCATAAAGCAGCGTCCGATTTTCCGGGCGGCAAGCAAGGCGACGAGCTGACCGTCGAATTCACGGTGCTCGGCCAATCGTTCGTCGGGCTGAACGGCGGCCCGACCTTCACCCCCAACGAGGCGGTGAGCTTTCAGGTCTTCACCGACGACCAGGAGGAGACCGATCGCTATTGGAACGCGATCGTCGACAATGGCGGCGCGGAAAGCGCGTGCAGCTGGTGCAAGGACCGCTGGGGCTTTTCGTGGCAGATCGTGCCGCGTGCGTTGATCGCTGGCATGAGCGATCCCGATCCCGCCGTCGCCAAGCGCGTGATGGACGCGATGATGACGATGAAGAAGATCGACATCGCCACGATCGAGCGCGCCCGCGCCGGGGAGGTGGTGGCATGAGCGGCGCCGAATACGAACTGTCGATCGAACGCCTGATCGACGCGCCGGTCGAGGCGGCGTGGAGGGCCTATACCGACCATCTGTCCGACTGGTTCTGCCCCAAGCCCTGGCGTGCCGAAGTGGTAGCGATGGACTTGCGCGCCGGCGGCCGCGCCGCGACCACGATGCACGGCCCAAACGGCGAAGTGATGCCCAATGAAGGCATCTATCTCGAGGTCCAACCGATGCGGAAGATCGTCTTCACCGACGCTTTTCGCGAAGGCTGGATCCCGCAGGGACCGTTCATGGTCGGGTTCTTCGAATACACGCCCGAAGGCGACAAGACGCGCTTCCGCGCCGGCGCGCGCCACTGGACTAAGGAAGCGTTCGAGCAACATCAAACGATGGGCTTCGAGCAGGGATGGTCGGTCATGGCCGACCAGCTCGAAGAGGTCGCCAAGCGACTGACGGAGACGGCCGATGCGTAAAATTGTCGGCACCGTCTTCGTCTCGCTCGATGGGGTGATGCAGGCACCAGGCGGGGTGAACGAGGATATCACCGGCGGCTTCGCGCATGGCGGTTGGCAGTTCAAATTCCCCGACCCCGCGGCCGACGCAACGCTGGGCGCCACGTTCGATGGCTATGACCTGCTGCTCGGGCGGAGGACGTACGACATCTTCGCCGCTTACTGGCCCTATGTCGAAGGCGAGGAAGCCAAATTGGGCGAGACCTTCACGAACGCCGGCAAATATGTCCTGACGCGCGGCGATCAGCCGCTCGAATGGGAAAACAGCCACCGGTTGAAGGGCATGGACGATGTCGCGGCGTTGAAGCAGAGCGACGGCCCCGATCTGATGATCTGGGGGTCGAGCGAAGTCTATCCCGGCCTGTTGTCGGCCGGACTGCTCGATCGGCTGACGGTGATGATCTACCCCCTGACCCTGGGCGACGGCAAAAGGCTGTTTGGCGACGGCACGCCCGCCGGTGCACTGAAGATGGTCGATCACCAGGTCACGCCGTCCGGTACGATCATCGCGACCTACCAACCCGCTGGCCCGATCCCCGAAGGCGCGTCGGTGCCGCCGATCGCTACCGCGCGCGAGGCGGAGCGGCAGCGTCGGATGCAGGAAGGGACGTGGTGATCCCCACCTGATCGGACGTAAATTGCCGTCGCCGAAGCGCGAACGGCACGCTAAGCGGGCGGGGATGCATGGTCGTCCCCGCCCGTTTCTCGTCGCGATCCTGATCGGGCTGGCTGCGGAAGCCTTGTTCCTGTGGGGCGTCACGATCCCGTCGAAGATCGTGTTCGACGAGATCCATTACGTGCCCGCCGCCCGGGCGTTGCTTTCCCTGTCGGGGCCGGTCAACACCGAACACCCCCTGCTCGCCAAGGAGTTCATCGCCGCGGGGATCGCATTGTTCGGCGACAACAGCCTGGGCTGGCGCTTCTTCTCGACGATCGCCGGCGCGGCGACGGTGATGGCGGTGTTCGCGATCCTGTGGCTGCTCTACCGCCGCATGCGCCCGGCAGTGATGGGCGCGATCTTCGCGCTGCTCAACTTCACGATCTATGTCGAAGCGCGGATCGCGATGATCGATCCGTTCCTGGCCGCCTTCACCCTGTGGGGAATCGCGGCGATTCTGTGGGCGATGCGTGCGCCCGCCGGAAAGGTCTGGCCGCGCTGGATCCTGTCGGCCGTGCTGTTCGGCCTGGCCGTTGGTACAAAATGGGCGGCCGTCCCTTATGTCGCTTGGGCAGGGATGGGCTTCCTGGCGGTACGCTGGCGCGACACGGCGAGAGCGAAACGGCCGCTCGCGACTTTGTGGTCGGGCCGCGATCAGCCGCACTGGCCGGGACTTCCCGCGATCCCGGCGCTCGCCGTCTTCGGACTGGTATCGATCGCGATCTATTTCCTGACCTTCGCGCCGGCCTTTTTCTACCACGACCAGCCGCTGACGCTCGCCGATCTGCTACCCTTCCAGGACATGATGTACCGCGAGCAGACCCAGGTCCTGCCGCACCACACCTACCAGTCAGCGTGGTGGAGCTGGCCGCTGATGATCCGGCCGATCTGGTATTTCTACGAGCCGTCGGACGGGGCGATGCGCGGCGTGCTGATGATCGGCAATCCGGTGATCCTATGGGGCGGATTGCTGGCAGTGCTCGCTTGCCTATGGGGTTGGCTGCGGTCTCACGATCCCCGGCTGTTGTTCGCCGCCGGGCTGTGGCTGGCGAGCTATCTGATCTGGGCGATCATCCCCAAGTCGCTGGGGTTCTTCTATTATTACTATCTGCCCTCGATCTTCCTGTGCATCGCGCTGGCGGCCGCGTTCGAGCATTTCGGCAAGGGCAAGCTGCAGCATTGGGTTGAGGGGTTCGCGATCCTGGCGTTCGGCATCGCGGTCTATTTCTTCCCGATCATCTCCGCCGCGGCGCTGCCGGGAGAGCAGGCATTCATGCACTGGATGTGGTTTTCCACTTGGCCCTAGCGGAATAGCGGATGCTATTCCGCGCCCGAGGGCCAAGTCGGCCGGCGGCGCGCAGCGCCGACCGACGGCGCGGATTAACTCCGCGCCGTCCCACGGCCTTCCCACTACTTCACCATATTCGCCTGCGTGAACACCACTCGCCAGCGCCCGTCCCGCTTCGCCCAGACGTCGACGAACCGAGCGTGCGCCGTGATCGGCTTGCCGCGATCGGACCCCTTGGCATCGACCGTCCCGCCGAGCACGGCGCCGTCCGACCACACACGACGGACCGTCAGCGAGAGCGCGACATAGGTCGTCCTGCTGCCCGGCGCGGTTGCTTCGGCGATATATTGCGCCTTGGTCTGATTCTTCCCGTTCGACCCCGCGAGGATGTAATCGTCGGCGAGCAGCCGGTCGAGCTCGGCGCGGTTGGCCTTGAATTGCGCGAGATCGTAAGCGGTCGCCGCGGCAGCGAGATCGCGCGGCAACCCGCGATAATCGGCGCCTTGGAGACCCGTCTGCGCCGAAGCTCCGGTCAAGGCCATAAGCATGCCGATGACCCAGATTGCCGACCGCATGATGTGACTCCCCTGCAATGTACGGGCAAGAGTAGCCGGACGGCTCGCCGCGGCAATGACCCGCGAGGTCATGGCCAACGATGCACCACTAAGCCTCCATCGCGCTCGCCGGACGAGTGAGTACCTCGAGAAAATGCGTGCATGGCAGCGTCAGGTCGGCGGCGTGATGGACCAGCCACAGCATCATCGTCACGCCGGTCAGTGGGCGATAGGCCAATGCCGCCGATTGCAGATTGCACAAGGATTCCGCCAGTACCATCACGCCGATCCCAGCCGCGGTCAGCCCGAACAGGGTCGACACGTCGCTCACCACCTGCGCGACATTGGGCTCGACGCCGCGTTCACGCATCAACGCCATCAACTCGCCGGTGAACAGGCTGCGTTCGGTCGAGTAGAAGACCATTGGTTCGTCCGTCAGATCGACGAGGTCGACCGTTTCCTGCGCGGCCAGCCGATGATCGGGCGGCACCCCGACGAACAGGCGCTCGCGGAGGAAAGGCTGCGCGATCAGACCGCGCGGCAGGACGGGTTTCTCGCGGCTGCGCATGAAGCCGATGTCGAGCAGCCGGTCGTCGATATCCTCGACCTGGGCGCGTCCCGACGCCTCGCGCAGCACCAGCTTCACATCGGGATAGAGCCGGCGGAATTCGGCGATCGCGCGCGCGATCTCGGGAATGAAGGGGGCCGAAGCGTTGAACCCGATCGCCAGTTCGCCAAGCTCGCCGCGCGCCGCGCCGCGCGCGACCGCCATGGCGTGCTCAGCCTGGCGCAACGTCGCCCGCGCGGCATCGAGGAACAGTTTGCCGGCAGGAGTCAGCGCGACGCTGCGGCTGGTGCGGTCGAGCAAGCGCACCTGCAGTTCGTCTTCCAATGCCCGGATTTGCTGACTGAGCGGCGGCTGCGAAATGCCGAGATGCTTCGCCGCGCGTGCGAAGTGCAGATCCTCCGCGACGCGGACGAAATAGCGCAGGTGACGTAACTCCATGATCGATATGTAAGAAATATCAATCATGCCGTAAACAATATTGGACAGGCGCGATTGCCGCGCCCACTTCGCCGCAACGCAGCATCGGCTTGCCACCGGTGCCATCACCAGATCGCCGACGGCGCCTCCCAGCCCGCCATCGGCAATCGAGCATGGGAATCGCCGATGATCGGAATCGTCCGCATAGCGCTGACGCGACCGCTGACCTTCGTGGTCATGGCCATTCTAATCGCGCTGATCGGCGTGTTGACGGCGATCCGGACTCCGGTCGACATCTTCCCCAATATCCGCGTGCCGGTGATCGCGGTCGCCTGGCAATATAGCGGCCTGCCGCCCGACCAGATGTCGGGGCGTATCATCACGCCGTTCGAACGCGTACTGACGACGACGGTCAACGATATCGACCATATCGAGAGCCAGTCGATGCCCGGCATCGGCGTGACCAAGATCTATTTCCAGCCGGGCGCCGATATCCGCACCGCCACCGCGCAGGTGACCAGCGTGTCGCAGACCGTGCTCAAGCAGCTGCCGCCGGGCGTCACCCCGCCGCTGATCCTGAACTACAACGCCTCGACCGTGCCGATCCTGCAACTCGCTTTGTCGGGCAAGGGTCTGTCCGAAGGCAAGATGTTCGACCTGGCACAGAACCAGGTCCGCCCCGGGCTGGTGACGGTCCCCGGTGCGGCTATCCCCTATCCCTCGGGCGGGCGTCAGCGCCAGATCCAGGTCGATCTCGATCCCGCGGCGCTGCAATCCAAGGGCCTGTCGGCGCAGGATGTCGGCAACGCGATCGCCGCGCAGAACCAGATCAACCCGGTCGGTTTCGCCAAGATCGGCAGCTTCCAATATAGCGTCGCGCTCAACAACGCGCCGGGTTCGGTCGAGGAACTCAACAACCTCCCGGTCAAGGTGGTGAACGGCGCCACCATCTATATGCGCGACGTCGCGCACGTCCGCGACGGATCGGCGCCGCAGACCAATGTCGTCCATGTCGACGGGTCGCGATCGGTGTTGATCACCGTGCTCAAGAACGGTGCCACCTCGACGCTGGCGATCGTCCAGGGGATCAAGGACGCACTGCCCAACATCCAGGCGACATTGCCCGGCGCGCTCAAGATCGTGCCGATCGGGGACCAGTCGCTGTTCGTCAAGGCGGCGGTCGAAGGCGTCATCAAGGAAGGCGCGATCGCCGCCGCGCTCACCTCGGTGATGATCCTGCTGTTCCTGGGTTCGTGGCGGTCGACCGTGATCATCGCGATCTCGATTCCGCTGGCGATCCTGGGCGCGATCATCGCGTTGGCGGCGACCGGCAATACGCTCAACATCATGACCTTAGGCGGCCTGAGCCTCGCGGTCGGCATCCTGGTCGACGACGCCACGGTGACGATCGAGAACATCAACTGGCACCTCGAACAGGGCAAGCCGGTGTTCGCCTCGATCATGGACGGCGCGGCGCAGATCGTGACACCGGCGTTCGTCTCGTTGCTGTGCATCTGCATCGTGTTCGTGCCGATGTTCTTCCTGCCGGGCGTCGCCGGCTTCCTGTTCGTGCCGATGGCGCTTGCCGTGGTGTTCGCGATGATCATGTCGTTCATCCTGTCGCGCACGTTGGTGCCGACCATGGCGAATTATCTGCTGAAGCCACATGCCGGCGACATGCACGCGGCCGGGACGCCCGCCTCGCGCAACCCGCTGGTCCGCTTCCAACGCGGATTCGAACAGCGCTTCGAACGGTTTCGCAAAAGCTATGGCGCCTTGCTCGAACGCGCGCTGGCCAAGCCGCGCCCGTTCGTCATCGGCTTCCTGGCGTGCGTCGCGCTGTCTTTCCTGCTGGTGCCGTTCCTCGGCGAGAATTTCTTCCCGTCGGTCGATGCCGGGCAGATGGCGCTCCATGTCCGTGCCCCGGTCGGATCGCGGATCGAGGATACGTCGGCGCAATTCGACCGGATCGAGCAGCGCATCCGTCAGATCATCCCGGCGGACGAATTGGTGTCGGTAGTCGACAATATCGGCCTGCCGGTCAGCTCGATCAACACGACCTATAACAATTCGGGCACGGTGGGCCCGCAGGACGGCGACATCCTGATCCAGCTGACCAAGGATCATAAGCCGACCGACGATTATGTCCGCATGCTGCGCGAGCAATTGCCGCACGATTTCCCCGGTTCGACCTTCTCGTTCCTGCCCGCCGACATCACCAGCCAGATCCTGAACTTCGGCGCCCCCGCCCCGATCGATATCGCGATCTCCGGCAAGGACGGCGACGGCAATGCCGCCTTCGCACGCGAGGTGCTGCGCCGGATCACCGCGATCCCCGGCGTCGCCGACGCCCGCATCCAGCAATCGGCGCGCTATCCGCAGCTCGACGTGAACGTCGACCGTAGCCGGATCGGCCAATATGGCCTGACCGAGCGCGACGTGACCAATAGCCTGGGTAGCTCACTCGCGGGCACATCCCAGACCGCACCGGTCTATTTCCTCGATCCGGCAAGCGGCGTGTCCTACCCGGTGGTGGCGCAGACGCCCGAATATCAGGTCGGGTCGATCAGCGACCTCGCCAATGTGCCGGTATCGGCCGCGGGTGCGAGCAGCCAGATCGTCGGCGGCATTGCCACGATCGGCCGCTCCTACGCGCCGACGGTCGTATCGCACTATAATATCGCACCGGTGGTCAACGTGTTCGCGACCACCAACGGGCGCGATCTCGGCGCGGTGGCCGGCGATATCAATCGCGTGCTCAAGGATATGAAGGCGAAGGCGCCGAAGGGGACGACCGTCACGTTGCGCGGCCAATATGCGACGATGAACAGCGCGTTTTCGGGCCTCGCCTTCGGCCTGCTCGGCGCGATCGTGCTGATCTACCTGCTGATCGTGGTGAACTTCCAGTCGTGGCTCGACCCGTTCGTGATCGTCACCGCGTTGCCCGGCGCGCTTGCCGGGATCGTCTGGATGCTGTTCGCGACCGGGACGACCTTGTCGGTCCCCGCTCTCACCGGCGCGATCATGTGCATGGGTGTCGCCACCGCGAACTCGATCCTGGTGGTCAGCTTCGCGCGCGAACGCCTGGCCGAATTGGGCGACGCGACCGCGGCGGCGCTCGACGCCGGCCTGGTCCGCTTCCGCCCGGTGCTGATGACCGCGCTGGCGATGGTCATCGGCATGTTGCCGATGGCGCTGGGCCTCGGCGAAGGTGGTGAGCAGAACGCCCCGCTCGGCCGTGCGGTGATCGGCGGCCTGATGGTCGCGACCTTCGCCACCCTGATGTTCGTTCCCGTAATCTTCAGCCTCGTCCATCGGCGCCACGCCGAAAAGACGGACGCGGCTCCCAAGCTGGAGGAAGCCTATGCCTGACGGCGACGGCCCCAATCTGAAACGCACCGGCATCATCGCCGCGGTCGCCGCGATCGCGGTGGTCGGGATCGGGATCGGCACGCGCGTCCATTCGCAGGCGCAGCTCGCGACCTGGACGCACGACCAGTCGACCCCGACGGTCAATGTGATCCACGCCAGGCCGAGCGCCGCGACGACTGCGCTGACGCTGCCCGCGACGCTGCAGGCGCTACAGAGCGCGCCGATCTATGCGCGGACCAGCGGTTATGTCCGCAAATGGTATGTCGATATCGGTGATCCGGTCCGTCCGGGCCAGTTGCTGGCGGTGATCGACGCGCCTGAGGTCGATCAGCAGCTCGCCGCCGCGCGCGCCGACCTGCAGACCGCGCGCGCCAACCAGCAGCTCGCCGCGACCACCGCGACGCGCTGGCAGGCGATGCTCGGCAAGGATGCGGTATCGAAGCAGGAAACCGACGAGAAGGTCGGCGACCTCGCCGCCAAGTCCGCCGTCGCCAATGCCGCGCGCGCCAATGTCGGCCGGCTGCAATATCAGCAGGGCTTCACCCGGCTGACCGCGCCGTTCGCGGGTGTGGTGACGTCGCGCTCGACCGACATCGGCGCGCTCGTCACCGCGGGCAGCGCCGCCAGCGCGCCGCTGTTCACCGTATCGGATGTCAGCAAGATCCGCGCGTTCGTGAAGGTCCCCCAGGCTTATTCGGCGCAGGTCCATCCGGGCATGGAAATCCAGCTGAGCCTGCCCGAATATCCGGGCCGCCCGTTCAAAGCGGTGATGACCCGCTCGGCCGGCGCGGTCGATACCAGTTCGGGCACCGTGCTGGTCGAATTGCTCGCCGACAATGGCGACCGCGCGCTGAAGCCCGGCGCCTATTCGCAGGCGACCTTCCCGATCGGTGGCGCGGGCAATGCCGTCGAGCTCCCCGCCAGCGCGATGATCATCGGCAAGAACGGCACCCAGGTCGCGGTGCTCGATGCCGGCGGCAAGGTGCAACTCAAGACGGTGACGATCGGACGCGATCTAGGCGATCGCGTCCAGATCAGCGTCGGCCTGACCCCCGCCGACCAGGTAATCGACAACCCGCCCGATTCGATCCAGTCGGGCGACAAGGTGCAGGTCGCGCGCGGTGGTAAATAGGCGTCTCCTCGCGCTGTCGCTGGCGTTGCTTGGCGGGTGCTCGCTGGCGCCCGATTATCAGCGCCCGGCGATCAGCACGCCCGCTGCGTTCAAGGAAGCGCCGTGGCAGCCCGCCGGCAGCGATGTCGCCCCGTCCGGCAAATGGTGGGAAGCGTTCGGCGACCCCGCGCTGACGGCGCTCGAGGAACGGATCGACAAGGGCAATTTCGACCTCGCCGCCGCGTCCGCGCGCTATCAGCAGGCCTTGGGCGCCGCACGTCAGGCCCGTGGCGACCTGCTTCCCCAGGTCGGCGCATCGACCAGCATCGAGCGCCAGCGCCAGTCGGCGAACCGGCCCAACAGCCCGGGCAGGTCCAGCATCTTCACCGACAAGGCGATCGGCGCCTCGCTCTCCTACGAACTCGACCTGTTCGGCCAGGTACGAAACCGCGTCGCCGCGGGTGACGCGTCGGCCAAGGCCGCGGCGTTCGATGTCGATGGCATCCGGCTGGGCCTCCAGACCCAACTCGCCTCGACCTATTTCGATTTGCGCGGGCTCGATGCGAGGATCACGCTGCTCAAACAGACCGTCGCGTCCTACCAGCGCGCCTTCGACCTCACCGATACGCGCCATTCGGGCGGGATCGCCTCGGGGATCGACGTCAGCCGGGCGCAGACGCAGCTGTCGAGCGCCAAGTCCGAATTGTCGACGGTCGAGATCGACCGCGCGCAGGACGAGCACGCCATCGCCGTGCTGGTTGGCGAAGCGCCAGAGACCTTCTCTATCCCGGTGGCCGATCAACAGACGAAGCCGCCCACGATCGCCGCGGGCATTCCCTCGACCCTGCTCGAGCGGCGCCCCGATATCGCCGCCGCCGAACGCCGCGTCGCCGCGGCCAACGCCGAGATCGGTGTGGCGCGCGCCGCGCTGTTTCCCAACATCACCCTGGGCGGCGCGGCCGGTTACGAGGCAGCCGGCGGCAGCTGGCTGAGTGCGCCAAGCACCTTCTGGGCGCTCGGCCCACTCCAGGCCGTCCTGTCGATCTTCGACGGCGGCAAGCGCCGCGCTGGCGTAAAGATCGCACGAGCACAATATGACGAAGCCGCCGCCAATTACCGCCAGACCGTCCTCACGGCATTCCGCGAGGTCGAGGACGATCTCGCGGCGCAGCGCTTGCTGATCGCGAGCGAAGCCGATCAGGCAGAGGCGACGCGCGCTGCCGAGCGCACGCGCGATCTGGCGTTGACCCGGTATCATGACGGGGCGTCGGATTATCTTGAGGTGGTACTCGCGCAGACCGCGGCGTTGGATGCCGAGCGTAGTTTGCTGCAGCTGCGCGCGCGGCAACTGCAGGTGGCTAGCGATACGTTCCGGGCGTTGGGTGGGGGATTGGGGGCCAGCGCGTCGCAGTGATCCGCCGGCGAGCCGGCGCGAAGTGAATTCGCGCCGTCGGTCGGCGCTTTGCGCCGCCGGCCGGGCTCGGCGCCGAGGCGCGGAATAGCATCCGCTATTCCGCTGCGCCGAGCCTAATACCTCCCCCAAACAAACTTGCTCGACAGCGCGTAATTCCACACCGCGCCGATCAATACGCCGACCATCGCCGACGCCGCCCAGCCGCTGTCGCGGAAATCGTGCAGGAATCCCGCCACGCCGATATTGGCGACCAGCCCGACCGCACACACCGCGCAGAACGAAATCCAGCCGTCGATCAGCTGACGCACGCCCTTCAGCCGGCGGTCGCGATAGGTCAGCGCGTTGTTGAGGAAGAAATTGCCGGTCATCGCGGCGACCGCGGCGATGATCTGGCTGGTGAGGAAATGGATATTCAAGACGAACATCGCGAAGGTCAGCACCGCCATGTGCACGCCAACGCCGATCGCGCCGATCGCCGAGAACATCGCGAAGCGCACCGGGATGACGTTCCCGAACATGCGGTCGTAGAGCGCGATCAGATATTCCATCGCAACGACGTGATCGAGCTTGCTCTCGCCCTCGGTTCGGACGCGGAATGTATAAGGCAGTTCGCGGAAATGGAGCGGGCGCGGTGACCCGGTCATGATGTCGAGCAGGATCTTGAATCCGATCGCGGCGAGGCGCGGCGCGAGTTTGCGCACGATCTCGGTGCGGATCATGAAGAATCCGCTCATCGGATCGCTGAGATCGGCCTCGAGCACATGCCGCGCCAGCCTGGTCGCCAGCGCCGATTTGGCGACGCGGTCCTTGTCCCATTCGCCTGTCCCGCCGCCATCGACGAAGCGCGACCCGATCACCACGTCGAGCGTGGCATCCTCATGCAGCGCTTTGACCATGGCCGGTAGGATCGTCTCGTCATGCTGCAGATCGCCGTCGATCACCGCGACCAGGGGCGCGGCGGTCGCCAGCATTCCTTCGATACACGCCGAGGACAGCCCGCGCCGCCCGATCCGCTGGATCACTCGCACGCGGCGATCGACCCGCGCTAGTTCGCGCGCCGCATCCGCGGTGCCGTCGGGACTGTCGTCATCGACGAAGATCGCTTCCCAGGCGACTTCCTTCAGCGCCTCGTCGAGCTTGGCGACCAGCACGGGCACATTGCGACGCTCGTTGAAGGTCGGAATGACGACCGCGAGGTCGAGCAGGTCGCTCACAGGCCGGCGAGGATCGCGTCGCCCATCGCCGAGGTCGACAGCGTACCGCCCAGATCCGCGGTGCGCGCGCCGCCCGCAATCGCCTTGCCCACCGCCGCGTCGATCCGGTCCGCCGCTGCCGCCATGTCGAGCGAATGCCTGAGCATCATCGCCGCCGACAGAATCGTCGCGCAGGGATTGGCCTTCCCTTGGCCGGCAATATCGGGCGCCGATCCGTGGATCGGTTCGTACATGCCGAGGCTCGACCGCCAGCTCGACAGCGAGGCCGACGGCAGCATCCCGATCGACCCTGCGCACATGCTCGCCTGATCCGACAGGATGTCGCCGAACAGATTGCCGGTGACGATGACGTCGAACTGGCCGGGATTGCGCACCAGCTGCATCGCGGCATTGTCGACATACATATGGGTCAGCTCGATATCGTCATAATCCTCGGAGACCTCATTGACGATGTCGCGCCACAATTGCGAGGTTTCGAGGACATTGGCCTTGTCGACCGAGCACAATTTGCCACGACGGCGGCGCGCGGTCTCGAACCCGACGCGCGCGATGCGTTCGACCTCGGTCTCGTCATAGCGCATCAGGTCATGGCCCTCGCGCACGCCGCCCAGCCCGACGCGGCGGCCCTTTTCGCCGAAATAGACGTCGCCGGTCAGCTCGCGGACGATCACCATGTCGATCGCGCGGGCAATTTCGGGCTTGAGCGGCGAGGCATCCTCCAGGCCCGGAGTCAGCTTGGCCGGACGCAGATTGGCGAACAGACCGAGTTCGCGGCGTAGTCCCAGGATCGCCGCTTCAGGACGCAACCGGCGTTCGAGCCCGTCGAATTGCGGATCGCCCACCGCTCCGAACAGGATCGCGTCGGCGCGTTTGGCGAGCTCAAGCGTCGATGCCGGAAGCGGGTTGCCTGCTTGCAGATAGGCCTGGCCGCCGACCGGCGCCTCCTCGAACGTCAAGTCGAGCGCCAGCGCGTCGAGCACGCGGCGCGCTTCCGCAATGACTTCGGGTCCGATCCCGTCTCCGGGCAGCAAGGCGATCAACGGCACGCGGCTTCCTTTCATTCGACGCGCCCGCCTTTGCCGGGACGAACGCCGTCACGCAACCGCGCGCTTGAGCCTTTCGACCAGGCGCGCGCGGGCGGCCAATGCCTCGGCGCGGCGATCGGTCAACAGATGGGTCTCAATCTCGCGGCCCGTCAGCGCCAGCGCGGCGATGATTTCGGGCCAGCCGGACTCGCCGCTCACCGTCTGCGACTGGCCGAGGCCATAGCCAAGCTCGGCCAGCAGCAGATCCTCATACCGCACCAATGCCACCGCCCAGCCGCGCGCGGCGGGCGCCGCCTCGATCGCCCCGATCATGCCGTCGAGTGCACCATAAAGCCGTGGGTAAGCCTGGTTTTCGGGCAGCGCGATCGCGGTCAACGCGGTCACCCATTCCAGCGCGGCACTTGCCAATGGCTCGGAATAAAGTGGGGCGCGGCTGTGGATCAGTTCGACGGTCAGCCCGGCAAGCTGATCCTCGGTCCGCGCCCGCCACTCCCCCACCACGAGATTGGCCGGCTGCAACACCGGCCGCAGCGCCCGCGACCGCCCGCCACGAACATAGCCCGCGATCATCCCCGCCTCGCGCGTCAGGCAGCGCACCACGGCATTGTGCTCGCCATGCTGGCGGACCGACAGGACCAGGGCTTGCGCGCGAAGGTGCATGAGGCCGGGGTAGAGCGCGCGGCGGCGCTATGCCACCCCGAGCCTCAGGCAGTCCACGTTATTCCGCCGCCGGCCGCAGCACCGGCCCGGTCGCACGGCGACCGATTTCGTTCACATCATCCAGCGCCTGGACCAAGTCGCGATAGCGCGGCCTGGTGCGGCTTTGCTGCATCAAGGTCACGGTGTGGACGCGGCCGCTGACACGGCGCGTCAGCGCGCAGTCGACGCCGTCCATCACATAAGGCTTTTCCGGCGGCACTGTGCGTTGCTCGAAGCGCGCGAAGTCGAGTTCGCGCCAGATCTTGCTCACCTCGGCCTTGGTCGCCCGCGCCCGCAACACGCCATCCGACCGGCGAGTCACTTTCATCACCTGGCCATTGGCCAGAATCCGTGTCTGCTCATAGCGCCCGTCGAATCCACCGGTGCAGACGCTTTCGACATAATCGATTCCGCGCGGCGCGAACGGGAGAACGGGTTGCACGCGCTGCGCCGTCGCGGGGACGGCAAGTGGAACGATCAGGGCGGCAATCAACAAGCGACGCATCATCATCTCCTTAGAGTTCCTTGCAGCTACGCTGAGACGGTGCCGGGCCGGTGCCGCAACCGTTTCAGTTCCGCTGAAACAGAGCCGTCGCGGTTAATCAGGACTCCCTGAACCGAAGCTTGCGACAAAACGAATCGGAGCAGCGACGAGCCGCCTTGCGCCCGCGAGTCGCGAGGCCGTATTCTGTATCCGCAAGGCGGTTCGTCTCATTCTGGTGAATCATTAACCACCTTTCTTGGTAAAGCCGCTTTTCATCACGCCCCACTCGATTCATAGTGCGTTCCAGAGGCCGGATGGACCGGCGTCTGAGGGGACATATTCGTCGGTGACCGCGCCATTTCGTTTTCCGCGCTTTTTCGTGACATCGCCGTCGCCATGTCCCTATTTGCCGGGCCGGCAGGAGCGGAAGGTCTTCACCGAACTCAACGGCCCGCACGCCAGCGAACTTAACGACGCGCTCGGCCGGATCGGCTTCCGCCGCAGCCAGTCGGTCGCCTATCGCCCGAGTTGCGCGGGATGCTCGGCCTGCGTCTCGGTTCGCGTCGTGGCGCCCGAGTTCAAACCCAATGCGAGCCAGCGCAAATTGCTGCGCCGCCATGCCGATCTCGAAATCACCGCCTGCAATCCCTGGGCGACCGACGAGCAGTTCCAATTGCTTCGCCGCTATCTCAGCGCGCGGCACCCGGGCGGCGGGATGACGATGATGGACGACAGCGATTATGCCGACATGGTCGAGCAATCGCCGGTCAATTCGGTGGTCGTCGAATATCGCGAGCCAAGCCTGCATGGCGAACGCGGCCGGTTGATCGGCGCGTGCCTGACCGACCAGCAGGCCGACGGCCTGTCGATGATCTACAGCTTCTTCCTGGCCGATGAGGAAAGCCGCCCGGGCTTGGGCAATTTCATCATCATGGACCACATATTGCGCGCCCGCGCCGCCGGCCTGCCCTATGTCTATCTCGGCTATTGGGTGAAGGGATCGGCACGCATGGCGTACAAGACGCGCTATCGCCCGATCGAGGTGCTCGGTCCGTCGGGGTGGTCGTTGCTCGAAGACGAAGAGGCGAATTACGCTCCGCCAATCCACCCTGCCGAACAGGCGTTGGCGATTACCAGCGAGTTCGTCTGAAACCCTCCCTTTCGGGGGAAGAGCTAAAGCCTAATACGGCCCCCAATCACTGTCGCCACGCCGCTGAGATCGATCGCGCTGGCGACCCGTGCATGATCCTCGCCCGCGGACAGGCCAATCGCGGGATCGAAGCCAACCCAACCAACATCGGCGACATAGGCTTCGGCCCAGAAATGCGGCGTCGCGCCGCCATCGCGCGCGAAATAGCCCGACACGCATCGCGCCGGATAGTTCAAGCGCCGCGCCGCCGCGACGAACATCGCAGCCAGAACGTCCGCACCGGACTCCTCCGCACGGCGATGGAGCGCCACGTTGAGCAGATGCAGGCGATCGATATCGCCCTCCGCTTCGTCGATCGCGTCGATCGCGAGGGCGGCAAGGTCGGGCGCCTCCGCATTGCCGGACGATTGGCGCAGGAACAGCGACGGCGGCAAGGGTTCGGGGTGCGCCGCGCTGAGGATGCCGCTCGATGGACCGGTGAACACTTCGCCGCCGACATGGATCTCGATCCGGTTGAGCGGACCGTCGGCGTAGAGCATCGTCAGGATATTGCCATAACCGTCGCGCCCGACGTTGAGGCGGGCGTCGCAATCGGGACCGATCCGCCAGCCGGCGACGGTCTGGTCGTGATTGTCCTCCGGGGTAACGCGCAGCGCCAAGGTGACGCGCGGCAACGAAACGGGGAAGTCGACGATGATGGTGTGATCGACGACGATCCGCATCAGGCGAACTTGAACTGCCGCCCGATCGCGAAGTGCAGATCGGCATTTTCGGCAATGAAGGTCTCGAGATATTGGTGCAGCCCGCCCAGGATCACGTCGGCCGACCGCGTCTTCATCATCCGCGCGTGCCGCCCCCGCGCCATGCGATCGGCCTCGCCATGGTGCCCGGTGCGCTTGGCGAGGAGCGACAGCAATTCGACCGATTCCTCGACCGAGGCGGCCAGGCTGCGCGGCAGCTCGTGGCGCGCGATCAGCAAGTCGATGACGTTGGCCGGCGACAGGCCGTCCGAATAGAGCCAGCGATAGGCGGTCACTGCCGACACGGTTTGCAGGATGGTGGTCCATTGGTCGCGATCGACCACGCCGCCGACCGTCTCATCCTCGGGCAGCAGGATATGGTATTTGACGTCGAGCAGCCGCGCGGTGTTGTCGGCGCGCTCGATTGCCTGACCCAGCCGGATGAACCAGGTCGTCTGGTTGCGCAGCATACGGTGGATCGCGCCCTCGAACCCGCGCGTCTCCGCCTTGACTGCCTCGGCCAGATTGAGGGTCGCGGTGGCGCCGCCGGGCGACGAGCGGCTGTCGAACAACAGCCAGGCGCGATTGATTCCGGTCCAGGCGTCGCGGGTCAGTGCGGTTCGCACTGCGCGCGCATTGGTCCGCGCCTTGTCGAGGCATCGCACGATCGACCCGGGATGGCTGGCGTCGAGCGTCAGGAAGCGCGCCACCGACTGCTGCCCGATCGTCGCCCCCGAGGCCTCGAACGCTTCCTGCGCGTCGATCACCGCGAGCGCGCTGGCCCACGCTATATCGCCAGCGGGCCGGGGGGAGAGGACGTCGAGGCGGACTGTTGCCTCGACCAGGCGGGCGATAAAGTCGGCGCGCTCGACATAGCGGCCGAGCCAGTAGAGCGAGGAAGCGGTGCGAGAGAGCATCAATGGTACCCTCGTCCAATCCCGAACGCTTCCCCGGCGAAGGCCGGGGGCCAGTTCCGCTGCGTTTCGTTGGCGAGGACAATCCGGGCTAACTCAAGTCGCCGAAGCTGGGCCCCGGCCTTCGCCGGGGAGGTGTTGAGGAAGGTCATGCCGCCCCTCCCTGTACCTGGAAATGCGCCGGGCCGTTGTCGAGCAGCACGAAACTATCCTTGGTCCCGCCGCCTTGCGACGAATTGACCACCAGCGATCCCTCTCGCAATGCCACGCGCGTCAGCCCCCCTGGCACCACTTGCACGCCCTTCGATCCGGTCAGCACGAACGGTCGGAAATCGACGTGGCGCGGGGCGAGGCCTTGCTCGACCAATGTCGGCACGGTGGACAAAGCCAAGGTCGGCTGCGCGATGTAGCGATGCGGTTCGGCGATCAACGCCGCGCGGAACCGTTCGATCTCATCCCTCGACGCGGTCGGCCCGACCAGCATGCCGTAACCGCCCGATCCGTCGACCAGCTTCACCACCAGTTCGTCGAGATGCTCGAGAACATATTTCAGCGCATCGGGTTCGCGGCAGCGGAAGGTCTGAACGTTGGGCAGCTTGGCCTCGGCGCCCGTATAATAACGCACGATCTCCGGCATGTAGGAATAGATCGCCTTGTCGTCGGCGATGCCGTTGCCCGGTGCGTTGAGCAGCGCGACATTCCCCGCCGCATAGGCCGCGATCAGGCCCGGTACGCCCAGCATCGAGTCGGGGCGGAACACCAGGGGATCGAGATAATCGTCGTCGATCCGGCGATAGATCACGTCGACCTTCACCCGCCCGGCGATCGTCCGCATCCAGACGATATCGTCGTCGACCACCAGATCCGCCGCCTCAACCAGCTCGACCCCCATCGAATCCGCGAGAAAGCTGTGTTCGTAATAGGCCGAATTGAAATGGCCCGGCGTCAGCACGACACAGACCGGGTTGCTCCCCGTTCCCTGCGGCGCGACCGACTTCATCGTTTGGAGCAGGCGGTCTGGATAGGAATCGACCGCGGCGACGCGGAACTGGCGGAACAGCTCCGGGCACAGCCGCAACATCGCCTCGCGGTTTTCGAGCATGTAGCTGACGCCCGACGGTGTCCGCGCATTATCCTCCAGCACGAAGAAATCGTCGGGCCCGGTCCGCACCAGGTCGATCCCGCAAATATGCGCCCAGATGCCGTGCGGCGGCCGCATTCCGGCTATCTCGGGCCGGAATTGTGGATTGCCGAAGATCAGATCCTCGGGCAGCACGCCGTCCTTCATGATCCGACGAGCGCCGTAAATATCGTCCAGAAAGGCGTTGATCGCCTCGACCCGCTGCACCAGCCCCGCGGACAGGCGCGACCATTCGTCGGCGAGGAACACGCGCGGTACGATGTCGAACGGGATGATCCGCTCGCTGGCGTCCTCATCGCCATAGACGGCGAAAGTGATACCGAGCTGGCGGAACGTGACTTCGGCCGATTGCTGGCGGCGCTTGAGCTCGGCGGCGTCGGTGGTGTCGAGCCATTCGCCGAGCGCGGTCAGTTCGGGACGAACGAGCGCAGCACCCGAAGTGCCCATGATCTCGTCAAACGCCGGCCCGATTCCCACCAAATGCCAAAGCCCCACCAGGTGTCAGAGTTCCATGCTGCAATGGAATGCTGCGGCGCACAAGCGCCGCCGAAAAGAAATGCGTGCGGGGCACGCATTTCGGCGGCGCATTGCGAGGTAGCGAGCCGCAGGGAGGCTACATCACTTAGCGATCGCCTGCTGCTTGAGCAGTTCCTTGTCGAACGCCGCCTTGGACTCCGCGACCATTTTCGGGAGCAGGCCCGGGGTCAGCCACTTCCCGCTCACCTTGCGTCCCATCACGTCCGACAGTTCGGGGTGTGCGGTCAGCACGATATCCGCCTTCATCGCGCCGAGCCGTTTGAAGCTCGCGCGGTAATCGGCAACGATGCCGGGATAGGTCTTGTTGCCGTAGAGCTTGTTGCCGGCAACCGACAGGCTGCACGGGAACACTACACTCTTTACGCCCACCTTCAGCTTCACCGTCGTGGTCCAGGTCGTGCATCCGTGTGTATGCCCGGCGGTCACCAATGCGGTCATGGTCACCCCGCCCAGCGCCACTTTGTCGCCGTCCTTGAGGTGACGATCGACCTTAACCGGCGCGAAGGTGCCGACATAATTCTGATCGCCGAAATGCTTGCCGTTCTCCAGCGCCCAGACGTCGCCTTCCATCGCGTCGAGCTTGGCGCCGGTATCGCGCTTCATCGCCGCGAGCCCGTCGGCATGGTCGAAATGCGCATGGCTGTTGAGCAGGATCTTGATGTCGGACAGCTTGAAGCCGAGCGCCTTGATGTTCGCCTCGATCGCCGGGACATTCTCCTCCATCGTCGCATCGAGCAGGATCAGCCCCTTGGGCGTGGCGATCAGATAGGATGCGAGGCCCGCGGTCCCGACATAATAGATATTGCCGGCGATGCGGAACGGGGCGGTCGGCTGAGTCCAGGCCGGCGGATCGTTCGAAGGCGCCGCCGCGATGAGCGCGAGGGCGGCGACGGTCATACCCAGCATTCTGATGATCATCACAACTCCTCCAGCAGCGACTGGCTCAATACCTGCGGCAAGATACGCGGCTCGCCGCCGCCCGCGGGATAATAAAGATAGAGCGGCACGCCCGCGCGATTATGCGCTTCGATGAAGCGGCCGAGCACCGGATCGCCATTGGTCCAGTCTCCGACCAGGACCGCGACATTCTTCGCCTTGAACGAGGCATGGACGGCATCGGTGTCGATCGCGACGCGCTCGTTGACCTTGCAGGTCAGGCACCAATCGGCGGTGAAATAGGCGAAGACCGGGCGCCCTTCCGCGCGCAACTGGGCGAGCCGCGCCTCGCTGAACTTCTCCTCGCCCGCGCCGACGACAGCCGCTTGGCTGGGATGATCGCGCACCAACCATACGCCCGCCACCGCGACCAAGGCCAGGATCACCAAGGCTACCGCGCCAAAGCCCACGCCCTTCGCCTGCCGCCGTCCCGCCGCCCACAAAACGATGCCGGCGCCCAGCGAGACGAGCAGCGCCAGCGCCATGCCGTCGACGCCAGCCTGCTTGCCCAGCACCCAGGCAAGCGCGACCGCGGTCAACCACATCGGAATCGACAGGATGCGACGCAGCGTATCCATCCACGCACCCGGCCTTGGCAGCCGCTTGCGCAGCGCCGGTGCGAACCCGAGCAGCAAGAAGGGCAGCGCAAGGCCCAGCCCCAAGCCTCCGAACACAGCGAGTGCGGCGGGCCAGGGCAAGATCAACGCAGCGCCAAGCGACGCCGCCATGAACGGTCCGGTGCACGGCGTCGCCACGAACGCGGCGAGCGCACCGGTGACGAATGCGCCGCTCGCGCTACCGGTTCGGTTGACGAAGCCAGGCACGGGCACCTCGAACACGCCGGCGAGATTGAGCGCGATCGCGACGGTTAGCAGCAACAGCAGCATGACGACGCGCGGGTCCTGCAACTGGAACGCCCAGCCCACCGCGCTCCCACCGGCTCGCAGCGCCAGGATCGCCGCACCAAGCGCCAGGCACACCGCGATCGCGCCGCCGGCATAGGCCAGCGCCTCGTGCCGCGCCGCGCGCTCGTCGCCGCCGGCACGCGCCAGACTCAATGCCTTGAGGCTCAGGATCGGGAACACGCAGGGCATGACATTGAGGATCAGCCCGCCCAGCACGGCGCCGAGAAACGCGAGCAAGGCTGTCGACCAATCGCTCCCACCGGCAGTCGCAGTCGGCGCCGGAACGACGCCGGGGGCCGCCGTCAGTGCCAGTGCATGACCGTCGATGCTCAGCACGCCCTCGATCGGGCCCGGCGCGCCCTTGCCCTTGGTCGTGACGATCAGCCGATCGCCGTCGCGCACCACTTTTTGCGGTTCGGCATAGTCGATCGCATTGGCAGTAATCGGATAGAAATAGGCCCCTGCCCCGGCGGCGCCCGCCGGATAGGGGATCGCGATCCGCACCGCGCCGCCTTGCGCCTGATAGGTCGCGCGCGATCCCAGCGGCTGCGGCAATGCGCGCCTCCATTGCGCGAATTGCGGCGCCAGCGCCTGGTCGGGCTGCCCGTCGCCGACGGCCAGCTCCGTCGCGAGATCGGCCTGTTCGGGAACGCACAAGGTTTTGGTACAAACGAGATATTGGAGGTGCAGCTTGATCGGCAGCCGGGTTCCCGTCGCCAATCCCTGGGGCACGGTCAGCGGTACGATCACCGCATAAGGCTGCTCGAACACATAGTTCATCAACCCGGCGACGATCAGTTGCTGCGGCGCCGGATAGCGCGGATCGGCCGCGGTCACATTGCTTGGTAGCGTCCAGGCGAATTTCGCCGGAAATCCGGCGTCGCCCGGATTCTGCCAGTATCCATGCCAACCCTGCTGCGGCCGGCTATCGAGCGCGAGGTTGATCGTGCTGCCCGCTTTGGGCGTGCTTGTCTCCGCGACGAGCTGGATTTTCAGATGCGGCGGCGGATCGTTCGCCGGATCGCCTTGCGCGGACGCCGGAGCGGCCCAGGCGAAGATCGCCAGCATCATCGTCAGCATCATTGTCACGGGGACGAAACCGAACGCGCGCATGCGACCTCTTGTACCTGACACGTCCGCCCCTTAGCGGTCCTTCATCGCCTCGCCCAGCCCGCCAGCGGAGTTTCCCCCGATGCGCCTTGCCAAATTCGTCCCGCTTGCCCTCGCGCTCGTCGCCGCGCCGCTCGCCGCACAGGACGCCCCGCCGGCCGCCGCACCCGCCAAGGCGCCACCGCCGAAGCTCGTCGTGGTGATCTCGGTCGACCAATTCTCCGCCGATCTGTTCGCCGAATATCGCAATCGGTTCACTGGCGGGTTCAAGCGCCTGCTCGACGGCGCGGTTTTCCCCGCCGGATTCCAGAGCCATGCCGCAACCGAAACCTGTCCCGGCCATTCGACGATCATGACCGGCGATCGCCCGACGCGGACCGGGATCATCGCCAACGAGTGGTACGAATGGACCGGCCCGCGCCCCGGATCGATCTATTGCGCCGAGGATCCGTCGAAAGGCTCGGCCAAGGACTATGTCGCCTCCGACATTCACCTGCGCGTGCCCACGCTCGGCGAACGAATGAAGGATGCCGACCCCGACGTCCGGACGGTGTCGATCGCGGGCAAGGATCGCGCCGCGATCATGATGGGCGGGCACAGGGTCGACCAGCTCTGGTTCTGGCGCGACGGCAAGGGCTTCATTTCCTATGCCGGCCGCGCCGAGCCTGCCGCGGTGACCGCCGCCAACGCCGCGACGAAGGCCGAGATCGCCAAGCCCGGCGCCGCGTTCGCCGAGCCCGATTGGTGCAAGCCGGTCGACCGCGCAATGGTCGCCAACGGCCAGACCGTCGGCGCCGGCCGGTTCGAACGGGCCGCCAATGTCGAACCTAAATGGAAAGCCTCGCCCGCCTTCGACAGCGCGATCGTCGGGCTCGCCACCACCATGGTCCGCGACATGAAGCTCGGGCACGGCAAGTCGACCGACATACTGACGATCGGCGCTTCGGCGACCGATTATGTCGGGCACACCTACGGCACCGAAGGGTCGGAGATGTGCATCCAGCTCGCCAATCTCGACCAGACACTGGGCAAATTGTTCGCCGCGCTGGACAAGACCGGCGTCGACTATGTCGTCGCGCTGACCGCCGATCATGGCGGCAACGACATTCCCGAACGTGAACGTGAACGTGCGATGCCGATGGCCGACCGTGTCGCGCTCGCACTGACGCCCAAGACCGTTGGAGAGGTGATCGCCAAGGACATGGGGCTGACCGGTCGCATCCTGTACGGCGTCACCAATGGCGACGTCTGGATCGACCCCAAGCTGACCGGCGACCAGCGCGCCAAGGTGCTCGCCGCCGCCGTCGCGCATTACCGCGCCGATCCGCAGGTTGCCGCGGTCTATACCCAGGCGGAGATCGCCGCCGCGCCGCTGCCCGAAGGCCCGCCCGAGGGCTGGACGTTGCTCCAGCGCGAGCGCGCCTCGTTCGATCCTTCGCGGTCGGGCGATTTCGTCGTGTTCCTGAAGCCGCGCATCACCGCGATCCCGCCCGGCGATTATCCCGGCGCGGTGGCGACGCACGGATCGCCCTGGGATTATGACCGCCGCGTGCCGATCCTGTTCTGGCGCAAGGGGATGAAGGGGTTCGAGCAGCCGCTGTCGATCGAAACGGTCGACATCATGCCCAGCCTGGCCGGCGTACTCGGCTTCGCGCTCAAGCCGGGCGATGTCGACGGCCGCTGCCTCGATCTCGACGGCGGCACGGGGAGCACCTGCCCATGAGCTACGCGATGCGCCGCGTGATCATCTTCACGCACAATTTCGCCGCGATGCGCGACTTCTATCGCGACATGTTCGGGCTGGAGGTCGTCGAGGGGGACGATGGCTGGGCCGATCTGGCCGCAGGCGGCTGCAACATCGCGATCCATGCCGCAGGCAAAGGCGTCAAGATCGGTCCCGATTTCGAGGGCCCGCACAAGATCGTCTTTCACGCCGACGATGTCGCCAAGGCACGCGAGGATCTGGTGTCGCGTGGAGCCAAGATGGGGCCGGTCAAGGTGTTCGGCGATCTCCATCTGTGCGACGGCGACGATCCCGACAAGAACCGGTTTCAGCTGTCTAATCGGCCTTAAAACGATCCGCTTTCAGTGCTCCTGCGAAAGCAGGAGCCTAGGGTCGCAAGCGATTCCCTCTGTAACCCTGGGCTCCTGCTTTCGCAGGAGCACTTAGAGTAACGACCTTCAGCGCTCCTCGTATTTCCGGATGCCCGCCGCCAATTGGTTCTCGCCCACCTCCAACCGATCACGTCCGACATTGGCGACGAACGCCGGGCTCTTGGCGAAATTGGGCGCGAGGGTCGCGACATTGTCGACGACTTTCAGCCCGGTGGACGGATAGGTCCGCCCTTCCGCCGCGACGACGATGAAGCCGGTCCAATTCTCCTTGTTCGGTCCGTCGGCGAAGGTGTTGCGCGCGATCAGTCCGGTGCCGCCTTCCGACAAGTCGATCATGTAATTGGTCTTGCGGCCCTGGCTGTCGTCGAAGCTGTTGTCGGTGATCGACAGATTGGGCACCCGCAATTTGACGTAATGCCCGCCGGTGCCGCGCTCGAAGCGCGAGCGCGTGATCGTCACCGATCCCTTGTTCGCGAGATAGATCGAATGCGAACAATCGACCGTCTCGTCGCACTGGCCGAGCCCGGAAAAGGTCGAGCGGTCGATGACGATCTGCTGGCCCGCGGGCTGGCCGCCGAGAATGCCTTCCTGACTGTCGAGGAACATCGAGTTGCGCACGGTCAGGTTGCCCATCTCGGTGCGGATGCCGGCGCCGTTGCCGTCCGACACGCGCATGTTGCGGAAAACGATGCCGTCGACGACCGACGACAGTCCGCGCAGCACGAACGCCGCTTTGCCTTCGCACGCCTCGCCGTCGAAGATCACCTTGCCCGGTTCGGCCGCCTTGAAGGTGATGTTGCCGCCCGCCTGGACGGTGCATTGGTGATAGACACCGGGCGCGATCACGATCGTCGCGGTGCCCATCCGGATCGACTGCACCGCATCGTCGAGATTGGCGAAGCCTTGCCCGGTTTCCTGCACGGTGAACGGCGCGGCACCCGGCTCGGCCTGGAGGGGTGTTGCGGCGAGTAACGGGAGCAGGGCGAACAGGGCAGGGCGCATTGGGAGACTCCTTCGCGCGTGGCTATTCTACGCTCGGCGTGCCGACAGAAGGGCGAATGACGGTTAATTCCGCCTTTCCGCTGCGCGTGATCGCCTCAGATGTGAATCAGGTCGAGCGATGACCCAATGGGAGACAAATTCCTTCTCCCCTTGTGGGAGAAGGAGGGAGCGCCGAAGGCGCGGAAGGATGAGGGGGGGTCTGCGAGGTGGCTGAGAGTCCCCCTCACCCTTCCGCCGACTACGTCGGCTCCCTCCCTCTCCCACAAGGGGAGAGGGAAAGAGTTGCGCAATCCCCGCGCACTACCCAGCCGCCATCGCACTCGCGGCCATCTGCGCCATCGTCGCGGTATCGGCGAACTCGACCAGCGACACCGCCTTCAAGTCGTCGTCCAGCGTCCAGATGTCGCATATTTCGGTGACGTCTCGCTCACCGCCGCGTGCGGAGACATCGATACGCCAGTGCATGAAGACGGTATGATCATTCACCGCGACGTGCAGCCGCTCCATCTCGTGGAAAGTGAAGAGGTCGATCAACTCGTTGATCGCGCCCAGCGCGTCGACCGGCCCCACATCGAATCCCATGACATCGCTTCGGCCGACGAGCCGAAAGGTGGCGCCCGGCGCAAAACGCGTGGCGAGCGCTTCCTTGTCGCCCCGTTTGCGCGCGGCATAAGCGGCGTCGATTGCTGCGAGCACGGCATCACGATCGGCCATTAGTCCCTCCCCATTTCTATCGGGGGAAGGTTACCAGCCGAGGACCTCCGCATCCACGCGAGATGCCTCCGTTTCGGACGCGATCTCAGTCGAGATTGGGCCGCAGCCACCGCTCGGTCGTCGGCAGGTCCGTCCCGCGCCGCGCGCCATAATCCTCGACCTGGTCCCGGCCGATCCGCGCGACGCCGAAATACTCCGCCTGCGGGTGACCGAAATAGAAGCCGCTGACCGCCGCGGTCGGCAGCATCGCGAAGCTTTCGGTCAGGCTGATACCCGTCGCATGATGCGCGTCGAGCAGCTTGAACAATATCGGTTTCAGGCTGTGGTCGGGGCACGCGGGATAGCCCGGCGCTGGACGGATACCGCGATATTGCTCGCGGATCAGCGCCTCGTTGGTCAGCTGCTCGCCTTCGGCATAGCCCCAGAGCGTGGTGCGGACATGCTGGTGGAGCCGCTCCGCCAGCGCCTCGGCGAAGCGGTCGGCAAGCGCCTTCAGCAGGATATCGGAATAATCGTCGATCGCCGCCTTGAACCGCGCGAGATGCGGTTCGATGCCGTGAATCGACACCGCGAAACCGCCGAGCCAGTCGCCCGCCGGGTCGACGAAATCGGCGAGGCACATATTGGGCCGGCCTTCGCGCTTGGCGATCTGCTGGCGCAGGAACGGCAGACGGACATGGCTCTCGTCGTCGGCCATGTTGAGGAAATCGAAGCTGCGCAACTGCTCGGCGGTCCAGTCGCCCTCGGGTGCGACCACGACATCGTCCTCATAACGCGCGCACGGCCACAGTCCGACCACAGCTCGCGCGGTCAGCCACTTTTCCGCGACGATCTTGTCGAGCATCTTGTTGGCATCGGCAAACAACGACCGCGCGCTTTCGCCGACGATCTCGTCATCGAGGATCTTGGGATAAGTGCCGGCAAGTTCCCAGGCGCGGAAGAACGGCGTCCAGTCGATGCATTCGCGCAGGTCGCTCAGATCCCAATCGGCGAAGACATGGCGGCCGGGTTGTTTCGGCGCCGACGGTTTCAGCGCCATGTCGGCCTTGAAGCCATTGGCACGCGCCTGCGCCAGCGGCAGCAGCTCATTCTGCCCCTTATTCTCGCGCGACTTGCGCACGGCGGCATAATCGTCGGCGATCTTGATGACATAATCGTCGCGTTGGGTGTCGGACACCAGCGTGGTCGCGACGCCGACCGCGCGACTGGCGTCGAGCACATGGACGACCGGACCGTCATAGGCGGGCGCGATGCGCAGCGCGGTGTGCACCTTCGACGTCGTCGCGCCGCCGATCAGCAGCGGCATCGTCATCTTGGCGCGTTTCATTTCCTCGGCGACGGTGACCATCTCGTCGAGGCTCGGCGTGATCAGGCCCGACAGGCCGATCATGTCGGCATCGTTCTCGTTCGCCGCCTCGAGGATCTTCGACCACGGCACCATCACGCCCAGATCGACCACGTCGAAGCCGTTGCACTGGAGCACCACGCCGACGATGTTCTTGCCGATATCATGGACGTCGCCCTTGACGGTCGCCATGATGATCTTGCCCTTGCCCTTGGCGCCCGGCTCCTTCTGCGCCTCGATGAAGGGCAGCAGATGCGCCACCGCTTTCTTCATCACGCGCGCCGACTTCACCACCTGGGGCAGGAACATCTTGCCCGATCCGAACAGGTCGCCGACGACGTTCATCCCGTCCATCAACGGACCTTCGATCACTTCGATCGGGCGCGCGGTCTGTAGCCGCGCTTCCTCGGTATCCTCGACGACATATTGGTCGAGGCCCTTGACCAAAGCGTGTTCGAGCCGCTTGTCGACGGTCCAGCTACGCCATTCCTCGGCCGCCTTTTCGGCCGCCACATCGGTACCGCGGAACTTCTCGGCAAGCGCGACCAGCCGTTCGCCGGCATCGGGATCCTTGTTGAGGATGACGTCCTCGCACGCCTGGCGCAACTCGGGATCGATCGTGTCGTAAACGTCGAGCTGGCCGGCGTTGACGATCGCCATGTCCATGCCCGCGGGGATCGCATAATAGAGGAATACCGAGTGCATCGCGCGGCGCACCGGCTCGTTGCCGCGGAACGAGAAGCTCAGGTTGGACAGGCCGCCCGAGATATGGACGTGCGGGCAGCGCTGCTTGATCTCGCGCGTCGCCTCGATGAAGTCGACGCCGTAATTATTGTGCTCCTCGATCCCGGTCGCGATCGCGAACACGTTGGGATCGAAGATGATGTCCTCGGGCGGAAAGCCGATTCCGGTGAGCAATTTGTATGCGCGCTCGCAGATCTCGACCTTGCGCTCCCTTGTGTCGGCCTGGCCGACCTCGTCGAACGCCATGACGACGGCCGCGGCGCCATAAGCCATGCACTTGCGGGCATGGTCGAGGAACTGCTCCTCGCCTTCCTTCATGCTGATCGAATTGACGATCGGCTTGCCCGACACGCACTTCAGCCCCGCCTCGATCACCGACCATTTCGAGCTGTCGATCATCACCGGCACGCGCGCGATATCGGGCTCGGCGGCGATCAGCTTGAGGAAGGTGGTCATCGCATGGACCGCGTCGAGCAGGCCCTCGTCCATATTGACGTCGACCACCTGCGCGCCGTTCTCGACCTGCTGGCGCGCAACCTCGACCGCCTTGGCATAATCGCCGGCCATGATCAGCTTCTTGAACGCCGCCGACCCGGTGACATTGGTGCGCTCGCCGACATTGACGAAATTGGCGGAGGAAGGCGTGGTGGTCATTTTTTACTCTTCAATCCTCCCCGCTTGCGGGGAGGGGGACCGCTCGCAAGAGCGGTGGAGGGGGCTCTCCGGTTAGGTCAACGCTGGTGGAGAGCCCCCTCCACCATGCTGCGCATGGTCCCCCTCCCCGTAAACGGGGAGGAATTTATTTCAGGCCGCCATGATCATCGGTTCGAGCCCGGCGAGCCGCGTCCGCACCTCGGGGGTGACAATCGCGCGCGGGGCAAGTCCCTTCACCCCATCGGCGATCGCCTTTATGTGCGCCGGCGTCGAGCCACAGCAGCCGCCGAGGATGTTGACCTGTCCGGCTTCGGCCCATTCGCCGACCAGCCCGGCAGTGGTCGCCGGCTCCTCGTCATAGGCACCGAGTTCGTTGGGCAGGCCGGCATTGGGATAGACCATGATCAGCGTGTCGGCGATCCCGCTCAACGTCTTGACGTGCGGCCGAAGCTGCTCGGCGCCGAACGAGCAATTGAGCCCGATCGTCACCGGCTTGGCATGGCGCACCGCATGCCAGAACGCCTCGACCGTGTGCCCCGACAGGTTGCGGCCCGACAGATCGGTCAAGGTCATCGACAGCATGATCGGCAAGTCGCGGCCAAGCGCCTCGCCCGCCTCGATCGCTGCCATCACGCCGGCCTTGGCGTTAAGCGTGTCGAACACCGTCTCGATCAGCACGAAATCGATCCCGCCTTCGACCAAAGCGTCGATCTGTTCGCGATAAACGTCCTTGAGATAATCGAAGTCGATCTCGCGATAGCCGGGATCGTTGACGTCGGGCGACAGCGACAATGTCTTGTTGGTCGGCCCGATCGCGCCGGCGACGAAGCGTGGACGGCCGTCCTTGGCCTCGAACTCGTCGGCGATGGCGCGCGCCATCTTGGCGCTTTCGAGGTTGATCTCGCGGACCAGATGCTCGGCGCCGTAATCGGCCTGGCTGATGCGGTTGGCCGAGAAAGTATTGGTCTCGGCGATATCCGCGCCCGCCTCGAAGTAAGCGCGATGAATCGATGCCGGCACCTCGGGCTTGGTCAGCGCGAGGATGTCGTTATTGCCCTTCTGGTCGTGGCTCAGGCCAAGCGTGCCGGCATAATCGGCTTCCGAGAGCTTCCAGTTCTGGATCTCGGTGCCGAACGCGCCGTCGGTGATCAGGATGCGCTTCGCGGCTTCCGCGAGCAGTTTTTCACGTGGTGTCATAGTTCTTCCCGTCGCCCCGGCGGAGGCTGGGGCCGTTAAGTTATCTCGCGCCAGTCAACTCGGCGGCCCCGGCCTTCGCCGGGGCGACGACCTAAGCCGCTTCCGCTTTCGCCGCGTCCTTGGGCCGGATCCCCAGCAAATGGCAGATCGCGTAGCTGAGCTCGGCGCGGTTGAGCGTGTAGAAATGGAAATTGCGCACGCCGCCCGCATAGAGCCGCCGGCACAATTCCGCGGCGATCGTCGCCGCCACCAATTGGCGCGCCGCGGGATGATCGTCGAGCCCATCGAACAGTCGTCCCATCCAGCTCGGCACCGCGGTGCCGCACATCGCCGACATGCGCTGGACGCTGGCGAAATTCATCACCGGCATGATGCCCGGAACGATCTCCGCGTCGATGCCCGCCGCGGCGAGCGCATCGCGATAGCGGAAGAAGGTCTCCGCCTCGTGGAAGAACTGGGTGATCGCACGGCTGGCGCCGGCATCGAGCTTGCGCTTGAGATTGTCGATGTCCGCCGCCGCATCGGGCGAGTCCGGATGGCATTCGGGATAGGCCGCGACCGAAATCTCGAACGGATGGAGCTTGCGCAGCCCCGCGACGAGATCGGCGGCATTCGCATAGCCGCCAGGATGCGTGGCATATTTCTCGCCCGCGCGCGGCGGGTCGCCACGCAGCGCGACGATGTGGCGTACGCCGGCATTCCAATAATCATCAGCAACCTGATCGATCTCTTCCCGGGTCGCCTCGACGCAGGTCAGATGCGCGGCGGCCGGGATATTGGTCTCGCGCGCGATCCGGGCGACGGTCGCGTGCGTCCGCTCGCGGGTCGAGCCGCCGGCGCCATAGGTTACCGAGACGAAGCGCGGGGCGAGCGGGCTCAATGTCTGCAGCGACTCCCACAGGGTCTCTTCCATCTTCTCGGTCTTGGGCGGGAAGAATTCGAAGCTGACCTGGGCATCGCCCGCGACATCCGCGAACAACGGACTCGCCAGCGCCAGCCGCGCCTCCGCCATCTGCTTGACCGAAACCATTACGCTGCCTCCGCTATACGCGCCGGCGCGCCTGCCTTGCGCGCCAGCCACAATTTCACCGTCAGTTCGCCGCCCTCGAGCGTCTCGGTCCGCACCGGCGCGAGCCCCGAATGCTCGAACCAGCCAAGCATCTGCTCGTCCGAAAAGCCGAGACGCGCATGCGCGTCGCGAATCCGCAATTCCTCGCGCCCGTGCGGCGCGAAATCGACGATCAGCAACCGGCCGCCGGCATTGAGCACGCGCGCCGCCTCGGCGATCGCCGCGTCGGGCGTCTGCGCGAAGTGAAGAACGTGATGCAGGATCGCGAGGTCCGCCGTGCCGCTATCGAGCGGCAGCGCGTAGAGATCGGCCTGGCGCAATTCGGTATTGTCGAGCCCGCGCTCGGTCAGTTTGGCGCGCGCCAGCCGGAGCATTTCGGAGCTGCGGTCGATGCCGAGCGCATGATCGGCCTGACCGGCGAACAATTCGAGCATGCGGCCGGTGCCGGTGCCGATATCGACCAGCCGCTCGACCCGGGCATCGCCGAGCACCGCGGCCATCGCCGCTTCGACCTGTTCCTCGGCGATGTGCAGCGAGCGGATCGCGTCCCACTCGCCGGCATTACTCTCGAACCAGCCCGCCGCGTGCGCCGCACGGTCGGCGCGCACCGCCGCCAGCCGTGCCGCATCGGCTTCGGCGCGGGCATGCGCGCGGTCGCCTTCCCAGGCATCGAGCGCGATGCAGAGCGGTGCGGCGACATCGCGCGCGCCCATCGCGACGAACACCCAGCTGCCTTCCTTGCGGCGCTCGACGATGCCCGCATCGGACAATATCTTCACATGCCGGCTGACTCGTGGCTGGCTTTGTCCCAGCACTTGCGCGAGTTCGCCGACCGACAGCTCCATCGAGCGCACCAGCGCGACGATCCGCAGCCGCGTCGAATCGGCAAGCGCGCGGAAGATGTCGAGAGCGTTCGGCATGTCAGATAGAGATATAAAGATATCTTTATATGCCGTCAACGCGTTGCGCGCGGAACGGGGCGGCGGTAGCGGTGTGAGGGTGCGGACCCATTATTAATGAGGATCGAGACAGTCATGTCCGGGATGCTGTGGGAGGAGGAGTGCGAAGAACGGGGGGTTTCCCCCGTTCGAGCGCTCCGACGCGCCACAGCGCCCGGACATGGCTGCCGCGAAGCGGTGGGACGAAAAGGGCCGCTGGAGCGGTCGGACGCTTGCCAGATAGACACCGCTATCTGGCTGCGCGCCCTCTCTCCCAGCAGCCCTTTTCGTCTCCATCTCGACCTCATTAATAATAGGTCCGCACCCTAATCGATCAATTCCGCAGGAGAGTATAGATGACCAAGGCTCCCAAGACACTCGCCGTGTCGCTCGCGATCGTCGCCATGCTCGGCATCGCCGCGTGCAGCCAGAAGGCGCAGAACGAAGCGGCGCAAGCGGCCAACACCATGGCCGGTGACGCCAATGCGACGATGGCGCGTGCGGTCAACACCACCGACGCCGCGGTCGATTCGGCGCTGGGCGCCGCCGAGAACCACATGGATGCCGCATCGAACAAGATGGACAAGGCGACCAAGGATGCGAAGAAGGATGCCGGTCAGGCGCTGAAGGATGCCGGCAACGAGATCGAGGATTGATGCGCGCTCGCCTCGCTTTCGCCGGTCTCGCCCTCATGATGGGCATGGCGGCGTGCTCGAGCCGTGACGATACCGGCGGTGTGTCGGCCGACGACCAGCGTGCGTTGAACGACGCCGCGGCGATGCTCGACGCCAACAATGCCGTGCCGGCGCAGCCATCCGACCCGACGCCATCCGACCCAGGAAACGCGCAATGACCGATCTCCGCCGTCTCGGCGCCAGCCATCTACACACCCCGAAACTCTGCCTCGGCGGCAACGTGTTCGGCTGGACCGCGGACAAGGCGACCAGCTTCGCCGTGCTCGACGCCTTCGTCGATGCCGGCGGCACGCTGGTCGACACCGCCGACGTCTATTCGGCCTGGGTGCCCGGCCACAAGGGCGGCGAATCGGAAAGCGTGATCGGCGAGTGGATCAAGTCGAGCGGCAAGAAGGTTGATATCGCCACCAAGGTCGGCATGCTGCCGAGCGCGGCCGGCGAGAAGCTCGCCCCCGCGCGGATCGCCGAGGCCTGCGATGCGTCGCTCCAGCGGCTCGGCGTCGAGCAGATCGCCCTTTATTACGCGCATCAGGATGACGAGGCGACGCCGCAGGAAGCCTATATGGAGGCGTTCGCCAAGCTGGTCGCGGCGGGCAAGGTGGCGGTTCTGGGCGCGTCCAACTTCCACGCCGCGCGGCTCAAGTCGGCCAACGACGTCGCGCGCGCCGCCGGTCTGCCGCATTTTCAGGTGCTGCAGCCCGAATACAATCTGGTCAGCCGGCACAAGTTCGAAGGCGAACTGCAGGATTATTGCGTCGAATATAATATCGGCGTGCTGCCTTATTACGGCCTCGCCTCGGGCTTCCTGACCGGCAAATATCGCTCGGCCGACGATCTCGGCAAGAGCGTGCGCGGCGGGCGGATGACCGCCTATCTCGAGGGCAAGGGACCCGCGGTGCTGAAGGCGATGGACGAAGTGGCGGCGGAGACCGGCGCGACATTGGCGCAGGTCGCTTTGGCCTGGCTCGCCACGCAACCCGGCGTCACCGCACCGATCGCCAGCGCGACCAGTGTAGCCCAGCTTCAGGAATTGCTCCCGGCGATGGGCCTGACGCTCAGCGCCGCTCAGCTGGATAAGCTCGACACCGCCGGCGCCTGACTTCTCCAAAGCGAAGGGGGCACATGCATCTCGACCTGATCCAATCGCTGTCGATCGCCGGCGATTCGTCGAAGGCGAATGACGACCGCGCGGGCGCGGGCCATGCCCATGCCTGGGTGATCGATGGCGCTACCGATCTCGGCGAACCGGGGCTGCTCGGCAATCGCGGCGGCGCGGCGTGGATCGCGGCAGAGGCAGACCGCGCCTTCGGCCGCGCCCCGGACGACGGATCGATCGAGCAGACGTGCCGGACGGTGTTCGAGCGCGTCGCCGCCGCTTTTGCCGAGCAACGCACCCGCACACCTGAAAGCTGGGAGCTGCCTTCAGCCTCGTTCCTCGCGGTTTCGATTGCCGAGAATGTGATCGATTGCGCCTGGCTCGGCGATTGCGCGGCCCTGCTGATCCGCGATGGCCAGGCGACCCGGATCGGGCCGCAGCGCGATATCCGCGACGACGAAACCGATCTCGCCCGTAGCGTCGCACATCACGGCCTGGGGTCGGTCAAGCGCGCGGCGCCGGTGCTCGACGTCCTGCGGACGGCGCGCAGCCGGCCCGATCGCCTGGTGCTAGGCGTCGATCCGGCGGGTGCCGAGCACATCTATTATTCGAGCCAGCCCTGTGTGGTCGGCGACGAATTGCTGCTGATGAGCGACGGCTTTGCTGCCGTCACCGATCTCTATCGCCTGATCGAACAAGCGGCGCTGCCCGGCCTGCTCGCGGAGGGTGGACTATCCGGCATTGCCGCGCGGTTGCGCGCCGCCGAGGCCGAAGACGCCGAATGCATGCGCTGGCCGCGCTTCAAGCAAGGCGACGACGCCACCGCAATCTGGCTGCGCGTCGCCGCATAATCCTTGATCGAACCAAAGCCGTCGCCGCCCGGGCGTTGCACCCGGCCGCGCGGGCCTTGCTGGCGTGCGAATAAAGATCACAGATAGGACGTAACGGCCGGCGGTTCCCACCAGGCATTGTCGCGCCCGTTGGCGAAATTGACTGGCACCTCCGCCAGTTCCTGATCGCTGACGTCGTCGAGGCAATTGACGTTGACCGATACGTAATCGCCGCCGATCGCCTCGACATAACCATCGCCGAACGCCGCGACGCCGCAGGTCTTGCAGAAGCGGTGATGGCCGGATTTCGTCCCGAACTGATAGTCGGACAGATTGTCGGCGCCCGACAGCAGCCGGAACTGGTCGGGCTTGAGCAATGCACCCCAGGAGCGGCGCTTGGTGCAGATCGAGCAATTGCATTTCCCGGTGCCCGCGGCGAGATCGATATCCGCCTCGAAACGCACCGCGCCGCAATGGCAACTACCGTGATAGGTCTTCAACATCCCTGATCTCCTGTCGTTCACAGGAATCGACTTACTGCCACCCTGCTGCCACCATGCTGTCAGCATCGTGCAGCTAAAGAGCGGAAATGCGACGCGCCGACCGCCTGTTCCAGATCGTCCAGATCCTCCGCCGCGAGCGGCGGCCGATCACTGCCGAGGCGATCGCCATCGAGCTCGAGACCTCGAAACGCTCGGTCTATCGCGATATCGCCGCGTTGATGGGCCAGCGCGTGCCGGTGCGCGGGGAAGCCGGGATCGGCTATGTACTCGACGACGGCTATGACCTTCCGCCGCTGATGCTGACATCCGAAGAGGCAGAGGCTGCCGCGCTGGGCGCGCAATGGGTCGAAGGGCATGGCGATCCCGCCTTGGCGCGCGCCGCCCGCGACCTGCTCGCCAAGATAGCCGCGGTCGTGCCGAACGACATGGTCCCGCTGATCACCGATGCCGTGGCGCGCACCGCGCCGGGCTGGCGGATCGCGCCGGACAGCGTCGATGCCAGCCGATTGCGCACCGCCATCCGCAGCGGCAGCAAGATCCGCCTCACCTATCGCGACGAGCAGGACCGGGTCAGCGAGCGTATCGTCTGGCCAGTCGCGATCGGCTATCTCGACGCCGCGCGGCTGCTTGCCGCCTGGTGCGAGCTGCGCGAGGATTTTCGATCTTTCCGGCTCGACCGTATCGTCGCGGCGGATGTCCTGGAGGAACGTTATCCGGTGCGGCCGGCTGCGCTCAGGGCGCAATGGCTCGATCGCTTCCGCGACGGCGCGGCGTAAGTCGGCGCGGTGTCGCCTTGCCCTTCCGGTCTCTCTTTAAAAAACGAAACGGCCCGGAGGGGCTACTTCCTCCGGGCCGTCCCTGGTTCGCCGCATGCGGGGGCTGACGCGGCGAACGTCGCGGCCAGGCCGCGATTATATTGTTGCCGGTAACGCCGCGGCAAAGCCGCGTCGTCAGTCGGGGCTGTGGGCCCGCCGGCCGGGCGCGAGCGCTAGCGCGGGATAGCCTGCGCTATCCCGCTCGATCACGCCGCGAATTGGTTCATCGTATTGTGCGCGCCGCCCGCCTTGAGCGCCGCCTCTCCTGCGAAATACTCCTTGTGATCGTCGCCCAGGTCGCTGCCCGACATGTTCTGGTGCTTCACCGCGGCGATGCCCTGACGGATTTCCTGGCGCTGGACGTTCTTGACGTAGCCCAGCATGCCGGCCTCGCCGAAATATTCCCTGGCCAGATTGTCGGTCGACAGAGCAGCGGTGTGATAGGTCGGCAAGGTGATCAGGTGGTGGAAAATCCCCGCTCGCTTCGCGGCATCCGCCTGGAAGGTGCGGATCCGCTCATCGGCCTCGGCTGCCAGATCGGTCGCGTCGTAATCCACGCTCATCAGCTTCGCGCGATCATAGGCCGAGACGTCGCGGCCCGCTTCGACCCAGGCGTCATAGACTTGCTGGCGGAAATTGAGCGTCCAGTTGAAGCTGGGTGAATTGTTGTAGACCAGCTTGGCGTTGGGCACGACTTCGCGGATGCGGTCGACCATCGAGGCGATCTGCTCGATATGCGGCTTCTCGGTTTCGATCCACAACAGGTCGGCACCGTTCTGCAGCGAAGCGATGCAGTCCATCACGCAGCGATCGGCACCGGTCCCATCGCGGAACTGATATAGGTTCGACTTCAGCCGCTTGGGACGGACCAGCTTCCCGTCGCGCTCGATCACGACGTCGCCAGCCTTGAGGTCGCCGATCGCAATCTCCTCGCAATCGAGGAACGAATTGTATTGGTCGCCGAGATCGCCCGGCGTGTGGCTGATCGCGATCTGCTTGGTCAGCCCCGCCCCCAATGAGTCGGTGCGCGTGACGATGATCCCGTCCTCGACACCGAGCTCCAGGAAGGCGTAGCGGCAGGCGCGGACCTTCGCGAGGAAGTCCTCATGCGGCACGGTGACCTTGCCGTCCTGATGCCCGCATTGCTTTTCGTCTGAGACCTGATTCTCGATCTGCAACGCGCAAGCACCGGCCTCGATCATCTTCTTGGCGAGCAGATAGGTCGCCTCGGCATTGCCGAAGCCGGCATCGATATCGGCGATGATCGGCACGACGTGCGTCTGGTGATTGTCGATCGCGTGGATCAGCCGCTGTTCGGCAACTTCGTCGCCCGCCTCACGCGCCTTGTCCAACTCACGGAACATCATCCCCAGCTCGCGCGCATCGGCCTGACGCAGGAAGGTGTAGAGCTCCTCGATCAGCGCGGGAACGCTGGTCTTTTCGTGCATCGACTGGTCGGGCAGCGGTCCGAAATCCGAACGCAATGCGGCTACCATCCAGCCCGACAGATAGAGATAGCGGCGCTCGGTCGAGCCGAAATGCTTCTTGATGCTGATCATCTTCTGCTGGCCGATGAATCCGTGCCAGCAGCCGAGCGACTGGGTATAGTTGGCCGGGTCGGCGTCGTACGCCGCCATGTCGCGGCGCATGATCGCCGCAGTGTAGCGGGCGATGTCGAGCCCGGTGCGGAACCGGTTCTGGATCTGCATCCGCGCTACTGCCTCGGCGCCGATTCCGTCCCAGGTGCCGTTGTGGCTCGTGATGAGCTGGCCGGTCGCAGCGATCGAATCTTGGTAGGTCACGGTACGTCCTCGCTTGTAGTGATGCGAGGTTATGTACAGCTATTTACATGATTCGCCGTCAGCGGCTCGAGGACGATAGTGGTCATGATGTGACTGCGAGCGCAGAATCGTCCGATAATATGTAATCTAATTTACAATCTAATCGACCTTCCGCCAGACCGAGATCGGGATGTCGCCATTGGGGCGCGCGGCGACGGTGTAGCGCAATACCTTGCCCTGCAACTCGTACTGCCTGACCTGCCTCGTCCCGTTCCAATTGGCGAAGCTCGCTTGCTCGATCGCGAAGGTCAATTTGTGCGCCTTCACGTCCGCGCTCAACGTCCCATAATGCACGCTCATCCCCAACGCGGTCTCGCGATATTCTTCCGGCGTGCCGGTGGCTCGGTCGCCCGAGGCGAAGCGGGGTCGTTCGCTCTTGTAGATCATCAGCGTGTAGCGGCCGGCAGCATCCACCATCATGCTGCCGCGCGGCGCCGCCCCATAGTCACGGCCGATACTGCCGTCGGGATGCCGGACGTCCGCGGCGACCAGCGACCAGGTACCGACTAGCCCGCGGGGCAGCGACGGGCGCTCATCCGCGGCGGATGCCGTGGCGAGTGACCCGCCAATCAGGACAGCAGCGACAGCCACTTCGATCGTGCGTGGCGGCGGCAACAGTCTGAACATCTTTAGTCTCCTTCCTCATCGTCGCTACCCGAAGCCTACTATCCATAAAAACAAATAGTTTTTATCATTCTCTTCAGTTATTCTGAAGTATGCAATTGCCCAATCTCGACATGGACGTGCTCCGGACGCTGGTGCTCGCCGAGCAATTGGGCGGTTTCGGCCGCGCTGCGGAACGCGTGGGGCGGTCGCAATCAGCGGTCAGCCAACAAATCCGCAAGATCGAGGACCAGGTCGGAGAGCCGCTGTTCGCGAAACAGGGCCGCGGTCTGGCGCCGACGCCGGCCGGTGAAATCCTGCTCGCTTATGCGCGTCGCATCCTCGACCTCAACGATGAGGCGCTGATCGCCGTCCGGGGCACGGCGGCGCAGGGTCAGGTGCGCTTCGGCCTGCCCCCCGATCTCGCCGAAACCTGGCTTCCCGACGTGCTCGGACGATTCAATCGCGCGCATCCGGGCGTGCGCCTGGAAACGATCGTCGATCGCAATCGTGCGCTCGTCGACCGACTGGACCGCGGCGAGCTCGATGTCGCGCTCGCCATGAACCAGACCGACCGCGCCGATGCCCGCCCGCTGGCCGCGCTGAAGGCAATCTGGATCGGACCATCGTCCCGCCGTTTGCACTGGGATCCGGCAGGCAGCGAGCCGCTGCCACTCATCCTGACCGAAGCGCCCTGCTTCTTTCGTCAGCGTGCACTTGCCTTGCTGGAAGCCGCCGGCATCCCGTGGCGCGTCGTGCTGACCAGCGCGAGCGCGCGCGGCCTGTGGGCCGCGGTCGAAGCCGGGCTCGGCGTGACCTTGCGCATTCCCGTCGGCGTCCCGGCCGATCTGCACGTCCTTGGCATCAAGCAGGGACTTCCCGATCCGACCGGCGAGCCGTTCGTCCTGTCGATCCATGATGGCGGCCGCATCCTCGAGCCCGCCGCTCGGCAACTCTACGATATTCTTGCCGCCGCGATGACCGACCGGCCCGGCGGCTAAGCTTCAGTCGAGATCGATATCGAAGTGCAACACGTCCTCGCGCCTGCCCAATCCCGAGTAGAGGGCAATCGCGGGATCGTCGCCCAAATCGGCCTGGACGAAGATGACATAAGCGCCGCGCGCTTTCGCCACGCGCTTCAGTTCCTCGATCAGCGCGGTCGCGATGCCGCGCCGGCGATAGGGCTCGGCAACGGCCAGATCGTAGAGATAGATCTCGCGCTGCGCCTGTCCGAACTTGTCGAGGACATAGGCGGCGATCCCGCCCACCACGGCGCCATCGGCCAGCGCTGCGAGCGCAATGAAGCTTTGGCCGCCGAGCAGGCGCGCGAGCCAGGCGTCGTCAGGTCGCGCATCATCATAGCCAGCCGGATCCTCGAACGCCGCGCCGAACATGCCGAGCATCTGGTGCATCAGCGACAAGTCGGTGGGCCCGAGCAATCTGATCTCAGCCGCGGCCATCTCAATCGCCACCGAAGGTGAACGGACTGACCCCGCGTTCGCGTTCGTTGACCAGCAGCGCGCGGCCCGCCGGCGCGGCGCTACGCTGCGGGCAGGATGAGCGCGCGCAAGCGCGACAGCCCAGGCCGATCGGGGTCGCCTCCCCCGTCAGGTCGATCCCCCGTGCCGCCGCCATGCCGCCCGCCACGTCCGCCGCGACGCCAAGTCCGACCGCGAATTCCGCCTGCACCGCGCCATAACGGCGACCCTGCGGCGTCACGGTGCGCGAAAGTGTCAGCCAGCGCGCACCATCCTCGAGTTCGACCAGCTGGACCGCAAGGTCGCCCGGCCGATCGAACGCCGAATGCACCCGCCAGAGCGGGCAGCGCCGGTCGCTCTCGACCAACGGCGAACCGCTCGCGCCCGAAAAGCGCTTCGAGACCTGACCGGCGCGGTCGATCCGCACCATGAAGAAGGGCAGCCCGCGTGCGCCCACGCGCTGGAGCGTGGTCAGCCGATGCGCGACCTGCTCGAACCCCGCGCCGAAGCGCCGCTGCAACAGTTCGAGATCGTAGCCGGTCGCCTCGCAGGCGCGCAGGAAGCGGGCATAAGGCATCATCACCGCCGCGGCGAAATAGCTCGTCAGATAACGGCGATAGAGTCGCTCGCCCGCCCGGTCGGCGAACGCTGCGCCCTGAACCAGCGCCTCGACCATCGATCGCGCCTCGATCTGGCCGAGTTGATAGGCCGCGGCGAAAGTACGGCTGGCGGCATCGAGCGTCTCGGACACTTGCAGCTGGCGGGCATGGAGATCGGTCCGCCGCAGCAGATCGGGCATCACGTCGACCGGCAGGATTCGGATGGTGAGCTGGTGCTTGACGCGCAGCCGTTCGGCGATCGCGCCGTAAAGGTCGCCGGCGCCCATCCGCAACTCGTCGGCCAGCGCCTCTGCCGCCGCATCGAGATCGGCGTAATGGCCGCGCCAGCGCTCGATCTCCTTGCGCAATTCGGCGATCGCGTCAGTCGACCCACCCGCCTCCCCCGTCGCCGCGCCTTGTCCCAGCCGATCGAACACGCGCGCAAAGGCCTCGGCGCCGCCGGGCGCGCCTGCCAACCATTCCTCCACTTCGTTACGGTCGATCTCAAGGTCGGCGAACATCGGATCGGCGAGCCGACGCCGAATCGCCGCCGCGCCGCCGCCGGGCTCGCCCGCCGCCAGCGCGCGCGGATCGAAATCGAATGTCTCGGCAAGCTTGACGAGCAACGCCGCTGATAGCGGGCGCTGATTCTTCTCGACTAGATTAAGATAGCTGGGCGAGATGACGAGCATCTCCGCCATCGCCGCCTGAGTCAGTCCAGCGCGCCGACGCAACCGTCGGACCGCGTGCCCTGCCAGCAATTTGCGATCGGCCATGCCAGTCCCCGAATAGAATTGCCCGGCGGCAGCGATCCGGCGGCGGCGGTCAATTGTCAATACTTTACATACCGACTGGCAATGTCGCCCGATCGGTCGACAGCCCGACCTCGGCACGGACCGATGCGATATCGCCCAACGCGCGAAATTCGGCCAGTTGCCCGCTCAGAGACGAGCGTCTGCGCTTCAGTCTTGTAAGGTTTCCGACTTTCCTGGGGAGGAAAGGATGCCCGCCGGGTCGATCTCGGCGGGCATTTTCTTTGTCAAAATCCTGCAGCGGCGGGTGCGGAGGGCTGACCCGTGCCGCGGCACGCCGAGGATCAGTCGATCGGCACCAATTCGACCACGTCGAGCAAAGATTCGAAATGCGGATAGGGCAGCACCAGCCGCCAACGCCGCGGCCCGATCCGCTGGACGATCCCCGCCATGTCGCGATTGGCATCGCGGCCATAATCCATCGGATTCTCTTCGTCGCCGAGCGATAATGTGCCGAGAAATATCTGGCGATAGCGGTCGTCGTCGAACACCAGCCCCGCGGGGCGCTGCGACCCGCCGATCTTGTAGAAACTCAGCATCTCGCCTTCGGGATCGATGCGGCAGCGGAAGGCGGGATAGGCAGTGAAGTCGCGATTGCCCGGCCGCTGTCCGCCGAGCTTGAAGACGCGGCAGCGATAATCGCCGGCGGGTGGCTTGGCACCTACCAGAGCTCGATCAGGATCGAACAACACGCCTTGCGCGGCGATCGCCTTACCCTGGCCCGCCGCGCGTGCTTTGGCGAGCGCATCCAGCCACGCTTGACGCGTATTGCGCAACCGCACGCGGTCGTCCGCCGTCGCCACGCGCCGCCAGTCCGCCGGTATGTCGTCTTTCGCCATCGCCGGAGCGACCGCGACCACGAACAGGGCACCTATCAGCGCCCCGAAATGCGCCCTTTTCATGCCGAGACAACCAACCACCGAAGGGATGGTTGCGCAGGCGATACGTTAGAGTCGGTTTCAGCAAGCTGAAAAGACGTCAGGCCGCGGTCCAGCCGCCGTCGACGGTCATATTGGCACCGGTGATCGACTTGGCTTCGTCGCGGCACAGGAACAGCGCGAGCGCCGCGACTTGCTCGGGCGTGACGAATTCCTTGGTCGGCTGAGCGGCGAGCAGGACGTCGTTCATCACCTGCTCGCGCGTCAGACCGCGCGCCTTCATCGTATCGGGGATCTGGTTCTCGACCAGCGGCGTCCAGACATAACCGGGCGAGATCGCATTGACGGTGATCCCGTCGGTCGCAACCTCGAGCGCCGCAGTCTTGGTCAGGCCGGCGATGCCGTGCTTGGCGGCGACATAGGCCGATTTGTTGGGGCTGGCGACCAAGCTGTGCGCCGAGGCGGTCGAGATGATCCGCCCCCATTTCGCCGCCTTCATGTACGGGATCGACGCGTGCATCATGTGGAACGCGCTGGTCAGATTGATGGCGATGATCGCGTCCCATTTGTCGGTCGGGAATTCGTCGATCGGCGCGACATGCTGGATGCCGGCATTGTTGACGATGATGTCAGGTCCGCCGAGCTCGTCATGGCAGCGCTTGACCATCGCCTCGATCGCCTCGGCCTTGGTCATGTCGGCGGCATCGTACAGCGCCTTCGTCCCGCTCGTCGCTTCCAGCGCGGCGCGTTCTTTCTCGATCGCGGCAGCGTCACCAAAGCCGTTGATCATCACGCTCGCGCCCTCGGCAGCGAACGCCTTGGCATAGGCCAGTCCGATGCCCGAGGTCGAACCGGTGACGATGGCGCTCTTACCCTTGAGGAACATGCGGGTCTTCTCCTTAGCGGGGGGTGAGGTCGAAGGCGGCGGTCTTGCCGTCGATGATGTTCTCGGCGACCAGTTCTGCGTTGGCCATCGTCGCGGCGACGTCTTCGCTGCCCGCCTGCCAATGTTCGCGCATCGTCCGCGCCGAGAATTCGAAATCGCGCGCGCCGCCTTCCCAGGCATTGGCGCGATAGATCAGATGGACCAGATTGACCGGATATTCGGCCGATCGCTCGGCCAGCGCGCGAACGTCGGGGTCGTTGCCCATTTCGGGCGGCAGTTTGGCGAGCACGCGCCGCGCGATCTCGCGATCCTTGCGCAGCCGCATCAATTGCGTCGAGATTTCGCGCGAGCGGCTGGAAAAGCGGATCTCCTTTTCGCGCGCCATTACGTCCATGATCGTTCGCGGCCGCACCGCGATCGACGGGAACAGGTCGACCTGGAACACCAGCAGGGCTTCGGCCTGGTGATCGAGCACATGGCTGAGCGGGGTATTGGAGACGAGCCCGCCGTCCCACCACAGCCGACCCTCGATCTCGACCGGAGGAAGCCCCGGCGGCAACGCGCCCGAGGCCATGATGTGGCGCGCGTCGATCCGATCGAGGCGATTGTCGAAATAACGGAAATTGCCGCTTTCGACATCGACCGCGCCGACCGACAGCCTGACCGGCCCGTCGTTGAGCAAATCCCAGTCGACCAGCTCGTTGAGCGTGTCGCGGAGCGGCGCGCTGTCGTAGAAGCTGAGCGCGGCATCGGTCCCCGGCGCCGCCATCATCGGCGCCAGGCCGCGCGGCGAGAAAAAGCCCGGGACGCCCGCCAGCATCACGAACCCCGCCGACCATTCGTGCAGCGCTTCACGCACCATATCGTCGGGGAAGATCGGAAAGCTGGGCAGCGAACTGGTCACCTTGTCCCAGAACGCGGTCAGCCGTTCGACTCGCCGCTCGGGCGGGTTGCCCGCGACGATCGCGGCATTGACCGCACCGATTGAAATGCCGGCGACCCAGTCGAGCTCGATCCCGTTGGTCTCCAGCCCTTCGATGACGCCCGCCTGATAGCTGCCCAGCGCCCCGCCCCCCTGGAGCACCAATGCCACTTGTTCGGGCAAGGGGAGCGCCTTGGCGCGGCGGCGGGCTTTAATATCGGCCATCGCGAGCCCGCATGGGCCAAGAGCCCGAGTCGATCAATCGGGCGATTGCAACCATGGCCGTTGGAGCGCATTTTGATACGCGACGAAAACGACAAAAGGGGCAGCCGATGCGGCTCGACGACTTCGATCCCAACATCAATGTCGAGGATCAGCGTGGCCAGGGCGGCAGCGGTTTCGGCGGATTCGGCGGCGGTGGAGGGGGCGGTGGACTGCTGTTCGCCTTCCTGCCCTTCATCTTCAACCGGTTCGGCTGTCTGGGTGTGGCGGTTGTCGTCGGACTGTTCTTCGTGTTCAGCGGCGGCCTGCAATTCGCCGACACCGGTAGCACCGGCGGCAGCCGCGCGCCGACCGAAGCAAGCCGCACCGCCGGCGGCAGCGACGTCCGGTCGAGCTGCACCCTCGACGCGTCGTCCAAGGTCGCGTGCAATGCCTTCAGTTCGGCGGACAAGACCTGGGCGGCGATCTTCCAGCAACAGGGTCAGCGCTTCGTCGCCCCCAAGCTGGTATTCTATTCGGGCAACGGCCAGTCGGGCTGCGGCGCCGCGCAATCGGCGATGGGGCCGTTTTATTGCCCCGGCGACCAGGGCATCTATCTCGACACCAGCTTCTTCCAGGAATTGTCGCAGCGCTTCGGCGCGCCCGGCGACTTCGCGCAGGATTACGTCATCGCGCACGAATTCGGCCATCATATCCAGAGTTTGTTGGGCATTTCCGATCGCGTAACGCGGCTGAAACGCAGCTCGAGCGAGGCCCAAGGCAACCGCTTATCGGTGATGCTCGAGCTCCAGGCCGATTGCTTTGCGGGCGTCTGGGCGGCGCAGAACCGCAATCGCATGGATCCCGACGATCTCCAGGAAGGCATGACCGCGGCCAAGGCGATCGGCGACGACACGCTACAAAAGGAAACGCAGGGTCGCGTGGTCCCGGACAGCTTTACCCACGGCACGTCCGAGCAGCGCATGACCTGGCTGAAGCGCGGCCTCGACAGCGGGGATTACCGCCAGTGCGATACCTTCGCGGGCGCGATTTGAGGAAAGGCAACCATTAGATCTACACGTCAACCCGGCCCTGTGCCGGGGTCCAACGGGCAGCAAGGGATTACCTAGACCCTCTTGTCATTCGTTAACCGGCACGTTGGATGCCGGGACGAGCCCGGCATGACGTTGATGTGGAGGATGTCACCCCATCACCCGCGCCACCCCGTCATCGACGCGGATCAGCGTGTCGCACAGCCGCAAGCTCGAATCGCGATGCGCGACGATCAGGATAGTCGGGCGCGGGTCGAGTGCGGCCAGACGCTTTAGCAAATCGCCCTCGCTCCCCTGATCGATCGCGTTGGTCGCCTCGTCGAGCACCAGCAGGCGCGGCTTGCGCAGCAGCGCGCGGGCGATGGCGAATCGCTGGCGTTCGCCGCCCGACAGCAGCGCACCCCGCTCGCCGACGATGCTGTCGATCCCTTTGGGCATCCGCGCGACGATCGCGGTGGCACCGACCGCATCGATCGCCGCGTGCATCATGTCCTCGCTGACTGTCTCGTCGCCCCAATCGAGATTGCGGCGCACACTGTCGTGGAACAGGAAGCCGTCCTGCGGGACATAGGCGATCGCCCCGCCCCAGCCGCTGCCGAGCGCGCGGCCGCCGACGGTAATCGTGCCCTGTTGCGGTTCGAGCAGGCCGGTGATGATGTCGACCAGGGTGGTCTTGCCGCCACCGCTCGCCCCGGTCAGCCCGGTGATCGATCCTTCGGCGATGGTCAGTGTCGCGTCGCCCACGCCACCGCCGCCGTGATGGCGATAGGTCACGTGCGACAGCTCGATCGGTCCGGGGGGTGGCACGTCGGCCTCGGCCTGCGCGAACGCGCCGAAATGCCGTTCCGCCTCGCGCACCGCTTCGAACGCGGGGACGCCATAAGCGACTTGCTGGATCGATTGCTGGATCGCCTGGGCCGGCCCCACCATCCGCCCGAACACCAGGACGACGATGATCAGCCGCGCCGGCGGCACGCCCAGGAGGTTGACACCCGCGAGCACCACGCCCGCCAACGCCACCGCCGATCCCAACGTGAACCACAAGCGCGCCCGCGCCTGGTCGCGCTGGAACCACAATTGCCGCCGCCGCGCGACCGATTGCGACGCGGCGAATTCGTCGACAAACCGATCGCGCATCTGCTGCGCGGCGGCGATCTTGAGCCCGCCCAGAAAGCTGCTGGCGTTGCTCATCATGTTCTGGCCCGCGCGCATCGCCAGTTCGCCGCTACTGTGGTTGCGCGCCTGGTTGAGCGCGATCAGCACCGCCCCGATCACCATCGCCACGCCCGCGATCAGCGCCAGTACGGGCGCGAGCGCGGCGACGACGGCAAGCTGCACCAGCGTGGAGATCAAGGCGACAGTCATCTGGATCAGCTGCTGTGCCGTGACGCCAATCCGCATCACGTCGATTCCGATCAACGTCGTCGTCCGCGAATGGTCGAGTGCGGCGATTTCCCGCCACGGCGCGACCGCCAGCGCGCGCAGGACGCGCAGGCGCTGGGCATCGACGAAGCGCGCCTGGAGCGCCTGCATCGAAAGATCGCGCGCATAGAGCACCAACCCGCGCACGACCATCATCGCCATGAAGGCGATCATCATCCACGCGATCAGGTGTGGGGTGCCGGCAATGCCCCATTTCGCGGCATAGCGATGCACCCAGCCGGGGCCACCGCCCGTCACCACAGTCAGGATAGGCACGAGCAGCAACAGGCCTGCACCTTCGACCGCGGCGCCGCTAAGCGCGAGGCCCAAGGCGGTCGCCGTCCGTCGCGGGCTCATCGCGGCCAGGGCACGCGTGATCGCCAGCATCATTCGCAGCGTTCTTGTGGCGTCGCCCCCGGTCACCGCGCCTTGTTAGGGGCGAAGCGCGCCGCTGTCACCGCTGCGTGATGGGTATCGCAAGACATGTTTTGAGCTTGGCAATCCAGTGCGGGGCGACGTTCAAATTTTCCCTCCCTGCTTGCAGGGAGGGGATCAAGGGGTGGTTTAGCGTCGGGCGAGGCTCGATGCCTCGTCCGACGCTGTTTTGCCGGTAGGTCGATGAGTCTTTTTGGGCGCGCAGACGCGCGCACCCACCCCCAACCCCWCCCTTGCAGGGAGGGGAGTCTGAAAGCCGGACTATCGTTACCCTAATCGACCAGCGAGAGCAGCCGTTCCTGTTCGATGGGCGCCGGCGCCGGACTCGTAAAAGCATCGCCGCCAAGCGTCGCGAGCAGGTCGACCAGCCTTTGCTCGGCATGGGTGCCGGTCGCGCTGCGATTGCTCGGGTGACCGGGCATGAGACTGCTGGCGTCGACGAAGCGGCTTCCCCAGCTGTCGGCCAGCGCCAGCACCTGTTCGACCGCGGGCGACGGATCGCAGGCGACGATCGACGGAAACGGCAGCTTGGTCGCGGGGCTCAGCCGCACGTTGCGCGCGATCGCCGACTGGCCGAAGCCATAGCTTAGCGGCGACAATAGCACCGCGCCGCGGATGTTGCGCAGGTAGGAGCGCGGCGAGAGCTGCGCCCACCACGCCACCGCCAGGCACGCCACGCCCTGCGCCAGGATGACGGCGGGCTCGGCGCGATTGGCCATCACAGCATCGAGCTGCAATGCCCAGCGCCCGCTGTGGAAGCGGGAAAGATCGAGTTCGACGCGCTGCAAGCGCGCCGCGATCTGGGTATCGCCCTTGACCGAGACGATAATCGGAACAGGCTTGTCGAACGACGTATCGAAGTCGCGATCCATGACAGCTCTCCCAAGCGGGCGCGTCGCCTCTGTTCTTGCGAGCGCCTCCGACTCGGCGGCGCCTGATGCAAAGCTATTCCGATCGATTTGATGTACAAACGCCTTGCGACGAATTGAGGTGCGGCAGAGCCGGACCGGAAAAAAACCGGTTACACGGCGAAGGCCAGCGAGAACTCAGCCCCGCCATCGGGGTGATTGCGGGCGGCGATACCGACCTGCATCGCTTCGGCGAACCCCTTGGCGATGGCGAGGCCCAACCCGCTACCGCCGCTGCGGTCGCTGCCGCGCCCCTGCGCGAAGGTATCGAACACGCGTTTTTCCGATCCCGGCTCCAGTCCGGGACCGTGGTCACGCACCGCCAGCAAGACGGCGTCCGGCATCCGCTTGCCGATGATCGCGACGCGTCCGTCGCCGCCATGGATCGCGGCATTGGCGAGCAGGTTGATCAGCACATGGTGAAGCAGAGTCGGGTCGGCACGGACCAGCGGCAAGTCCACCGGCACCTGTAAATCGATATGCACGCCACGCAGCAAGTCTTTGAGATCGTGGACCGCACTGGCCACCGCGTCGGTCAGGTCGATCGCCTCTGGGGAGATCACCAGCGCCCCCGTATCGAGCCGCACCATGTCGAGCAGATTGTCGAGGAAGCGCCGCAGCCGCGCGATATCGGCGCGCGCCAACGGCACTGCCGCGGCATCGGGATATTGCCGCGCCAGGGCGTCGACCGAGGCGGCGACCGAGGTCAGCGGGGTGCGCAGATCGTGTCCGATCGACGACAGCAATGCCGCGCGCAACCGGTCACGCTCGCGCAAGACCGATACGTCGCGCAACTGGTCCTCGAGCTTCAGGCGCTCCTGTGCGAGCGCGGCCTGGCCCAGCAAGGTGGTCAGCAGCACCGCGCGATCCGCACCGACCGGGTTGCCGCCATCCTCGGCGAGCAAGCCCACCACGCCGAGCACGCCGAGCGATGTCTTGAGCGGCTGGAACTGCCAATCGGCGGAGACCAAGGTTGCGGTGCCGACTCCGGTCGCCTCGCCCCTGCTCCACGCCCAGTCGGCGGCGGCGCGATCGACCGTGCCGAGTTCCGGCGTCGGGCCGGGTGCCGAAGCGATGCACTCGAGTTCGCCGTCGCGCTGGTCGAGCAGGATCACGGTCACGCCGAGCAATCGCGCCGCTTCGCTGCAGATCGTCTCGCTGGTCGTCCGCCAATCCGACGCGCGGGCCAGCGCCTGGCCGAACCCCGCCACCGCGGCGTTCTCGTGCGCGCTGCGTGCACCGATCGTCGCGCGCACTCGGAGCCGGCCGGTCAGATTGGCGGTGAAGGTGGCGATGCCGATCAGGACGAACATCGTCAGCACACTCTGCGGATCGGCGATGGTGAAGGTGTAGAGCGGCGGCAGGAAGAAGAAATTATAGGCCAGTCCCGCCAAGATGCCGGTGCCGACGCCAGGCCACAGTCCGAGGCGCGCCGACGCCACGATCACCGGCAACAGATAGATGAGGTCGATCCCGCCGGGTCCGATCCACGGCTCGGCCGCCCGGGCCAGGATCGTCGTCATGGCCACCAACATCAGCGGCACGAACGCGTCGATCGCGAGGCTCCAGTCGCCGCGTGGAACGCTGGTCCTGATCCGCTGCGGCGCATCGCCGGCCGGAATGACATGGACTGCCAGGCCCTCGCCTGTCGCCAGCATCGCTTCGACCACCGAGCGATGGCGCAAGGCGAACCACCAGCTGCGGCTCGATTTGCCGATCACCAATTGCGTGATCCGTGCCTCGGCGATCTGGTCGCGCAGGCCGGCGGTGACGCTTTCGGCCGGTACGGTGGCGATCGTCGCGCCCAGGCTGGAGGCGAGCCCCAACATGTCCGCGATCTGGCGCCGCTGCTCCTCGCCGAACCCGGCGGCACGCGGCGTTTCGATGAACACCGCTTGCCATGGCGCCTTCAACGCATCGGCCAAACGCTTGGCGGCGCGAACCAATGTGTCCGCGCCCGGCAGCTCGCTGACCGCCACCAGCACGCGCTCGCCGCCGGCATAGGTTCCCGTCACGGCATGGGTATCGAGATGCTCGGTCAGTGCCTGATCGACGCTCTGCGCCGCGCGGCGCAACGCCATTTCGCGCAACGCCGACAGATTGGCCTTGGAGAAGAAGCGGTCGAGCGCGCGGGTCGCCTCGGCCGGAATGTAAACCTTGCCTGCTTTCAACCGCTCGATCAGCTCGTCGGGCGGCAGATCGACCACCTCGACCTCGGCGCCGTCGAACACGCTGTCGGGGACGGTTTCGCGCACCCGCACGCGGGTGAAGCTCGCAACGACGTCGTTGAGGCTATCGACGTGCTGGACGTTGAGCGTGGTATAGACGTCCATCCCCGCATCGAGCAGCTCCATCACGTCCTGCCAGCGCTTGGGGTGACGGCTGCCCGGTGCATTGGTGTGGGCGAATTCGTCGACGAGGACGAGCTGCGGCCGGCGCTCCAGCACGGCGTCCAGGTCCATTTCCTCGAGTTGGTGCCCTTGATAGTCGATCGGCCGGCGCGCGATAATCTCGAGCGGTTCGACCAGCGCCTGGGTCTCGGCGCGGCCGTGCGTCTCGACCACCGCGACCACCACGTCGATTCCGGCGCGCTGGCGCTCGGCGCCTTCGCGCAGCATCTCGAACGTTTTGCCGACCCCGGGCGCGGCGCCGAGGAAGATCTTCAGCCGCCCGCGCTCTTCGGCTTTCGCGGCGCGGAGCAGCGCGTCGGGGGAAGGGCGATTATCGTCGGGCAAGTGCGCAAAACTCCAGTGTCGAAAGCAGAGCACGGGATCGGCATGAACCGCGGATAAGGCAAGTCACGACGGCTCGATTCTAATGGCTTCTTAATGCCGCGGCCACGCTTTCGCCCGCGCACCTTAATGCCCTACCCTCCTATCTCGCCGGCCGACCAATAGGAGGCCGATCATGCCCGACATCATCTGGCTCGCCATACTCGGCGGGCTGTTCCTGGCGACGCTCGCCTTCGTGCGCCTGTGCGACAACGCCTGAAATGAACCTGCACCTCGCGCTCGCTGGGCTGACCGCATTCGGCCTGCTGATCTACCTCGTCGCCGTTCTCGTGCGGCCCGAACGCTTCTGAGGATATTTCCATGACGCTTCAGGGATGGGCGCTGATCGCGCTCTTCGTCGCCGTGCTGGCGGCATTGGCCAAGCCGATCGGGCTGTGGCTGTTCGCGCTTTACGAGGGGCGGCGCACGCCGCTTCACGTCGTGCTCGGCCCGGTCGAGCGCGGATTCTACCGACTGTCGGGGATCAATCCCGACACCGACCAGAGCTGGCGTCGCTACGCCGTTCATATGCTGGTCTTCCAGCTGATCACGGTGTTGCTGACCTATCTGATCCTGCGCGCGCAGGGCTTCCTGCCGTTCAATCAGAGCAAGCTACCCGGGGTCGGCGCGGATGGCTCGATGAACACCGCCATCGCCTTCGTCACCAACACCAATTGGCAATGGTATGTCGGCGAATCGACCATGTCGAACCTCAGCCAGATGATGGCGCTGACGATCCACAATTTCCTCAGCGCGGCGACCGGCATCGCCATCGCGTTCGCGCTGTTCCGCGGGTTCGCCCGGCGCCCCTCCCCCAACCCGGGGTCGGGCGGCACCGCGTCGCCCGGTATCGGCAATTTCTGGGCCGATATCACCCGGATCACGCTCTATCTGCTGCTGCCGATCAGCGTCGTTTACGCGCTTTATCTGCTGTTGAGCGGCGTGCCGCAAACCTTCGCCATGTCGATCGAAGCGACCACGCTGGAAGGCGTCAAGCAAACCATCACGATGGGTCCGGTCGCCAGCCAGGAAGCGATCAAGATGCTCGGCACCAATGGTGGCGGCTTCTTCAACGCCAATTCGGCGCATCCGTTCGAGAATCCCTCGGCGATGACCAACATGGTGCAGATGCTGTCGATCTTCGCGATCGGCGTCGGGCTGACCTATACGTTCGGCAAGGCGGTCGGTGATACGCGCCAAGGCTGGGCGATCCTGGGCGCGATGACCATCCTGTTCCTCGCCGGCGCCATCGTCGTCTATTGGCAGGAAGCCGCGGGTAACCCGGTCCTCCATCATCTCGGCCTCGCGGGTCCGAACATGGAAGGCAAGGAAGTCCGCTTCGGTACCCCCGCGAGCGCCTTGTTCACCGCGGTCACCACGGCCGCCTCGTGCGGTGCAGTCAACGCGATGCACGACAGCCTGACCGCGTTGGGCGGCCTGGTCCCGCTGTTCAACATGCAGTTGGGCGAGATCGTCGTCGGCGGGGTCGGCTCGGGGATGTACGGCTTTCTGCTGTTCGCGATCCTGGCGGTGTTCGTCGCCGGGCTGATGGTCGGCCGCACGCCAGAATATGTCGGCAAGAAGATCGAAGCGCGTGAAGTCAAGCTCGCGGTGCTGGCGATCGCGGTGCTGCCGCTGTCGATCCTTGGCTTCACCGCTTTGTCGGCTGTGATGCCCGACGGCCTCGCGGGCCCGCTCAACAAGGGACCGCACGGCTTTACCGAGATCCTCTACGCGTTCAGTTCGGCGACCGGGAACAATGGCTCCGCCTTTGCCGGCCTGACCGCGGGCACGCCCTGGTATAACGGCCTGCTCGGGGTTGCGATGTGGGTCGGACGGTTCTTCGTGATCGTCCCCGTGCTCGCCATCGCCGGCAGCCTGGCGGCCAAGAAATACACGCCGGCCGGCGCGGGATCGTTCCCGACCACCGGCGGCCTGTGGGTCGGCCTGCTGGTCGGGATCATCCTGATCCTGGGCGGTCTCACCTTCCTGCCGAGCCTCGCGCTCGGACCGATCGCCGATCATCTCGCGATGATCCACGGCCAGCTCTTCTGAGAGTAACCCAAGATGACAACCGCTACCTCGATGTTCTCGGCGAACCTGGTCGTCCCGGCGATCGGCGACTCCTTCAAGAAGCTCGATCCGCGCCAGCTGATCAAGAACCCGGTGCTGTTCACTACCGCGGTGATCGCGTTGCTGCTGACCGTCCTGCTCGCGCTCGGCGGCGAGCAGCTGCCCGTCGGCTTCCAGGCCCAGCTGATCGTCTGGCTGTGGCTGACCGTGTTGTTCGGCACCTTCGCCGAAGCGCTGGCCGAAGGTCGGGGTCGCGCCCAGGCCGCATCCCTGCGCGCCACCAAGTCGGAGCTCCAGGCCAAGCGCCTGACCGGCGTTGGCGACACCTGGGGCATGGTCGAGGCCTGGCGCCTCCAGAAGGGCGAGATGGTGCTGGTCGAAACCGGCGACCTGATCCCCGCCGACGGCGAAGTGGTCGAGGGCGTCGCCAGCGTCAACGAAGCCGCGATCACTGGCGAATCCGCTCCCGTCATCCGCGAGGCGGGCGGTGATCGCTCGGCGGTGACCGCGGGCACCCGCGTCATCTCCGACCGGATCAAGGTCCGCGTGACGCAGGAGCCGGGTCAGGGATTCCTCGACCGCATGATCGCTCTCGTCGAAGGCGCCGAGCGGCAGAAGACGCCGAACGAGATCGCGCTCACCATCCTGCTCGTCGGACTGACGATCATCTTCCTGATCGCGGTCGGCACGATCCCCGGTTTCGCCAGCTATGCCGGCGGCAGCGTTCCCGTCGCGATCCTCGCGGCGCTGCTGATCACCTTGATCCCGACCACTATCGCCGCCTTGCTGTCCGCGATCGGCATTGCCGGCATGGATCGCCTGATCCGCTTCAATGTGCTCGCCAAATCGGGCCGCGCGGTCGAGGCGGCAGGCGACGTCGATACCTTGCTGCTCGACAAGACCGGCACGATCACGATCGGCGACCGCCAGGCGAGCGAGTTCCGCCCGCTGACCGGCGTCGATGTAAAGACGCTGGCCGAGGCGGCGATGGTCGCCAGCCTGGCCGACGAGACGCCCGAAGGCCGCTCGATCGTCACGCTCGCTCGCGAGAAGTTCGCGCTCGCCACCACCTTGCCGGCAGACGCCGAGATCATCCCCTTCACCGCGCAGACGCGCAGCTCGGGCGTCAAGGTCGGCGACGACAAGGTGTTGAAGGGCGCGGTCGATTCGATCCTCAGGATGCTCGGCGCCGACACTCCCGGCGCGGTCGAGATCAAGCGCACGACCGACGAGATCGCCCGCGGCGGCATGACTCCGCTCGCCGTGGTCCGCAACGGCCGGCTGCTGGGTGCGGTGGCGCTCAAGGACGTGGTCAAGGCGGGCGTCCGCGACCGTTTCGCCGAGCTGCGCCGCATGGGGATCCGCACGGTGATGATCACCGGCGACAACCCGCTGACCGCCGCCGCGATCGCCGCCGAAGCTGGCGTCGACGACTTCCTCGCCGAGGCGACACCCGAGGACAAATTGGCGCTGATCCGCACCGAACAGACCGGCGGCAAGCTGGTCGCAATGTGCGGCGATGGCACCAACGACGCCCCTGCTCTGGCGCAGGCCGATGTCGGGGTGGCGATGAACACCGGCACGCAGGCGGCACGAGAAGCCGGCAACATGGTCGACCTCGACAGCGACCCGACCAAGCTGATCGAGATCGTCGGGCTGGGAAAACAGCTGCTGATGACTCGGGGCGCACTGACCACTTTCTCGGTCGCCAACGATGTCGCCAAATATTTCGCGATCATTCCGGCGATGTTCGTCGTGCTCTATCCGGGGCTCGGCGTGCTCAACGTGATGGGGCTCGGCAGCCCGCGCTCGGCGATCCTGTCGGCGATCATCTTCAACGCGCTGATCATCCCGTGTTTAGTCCCGCTGGCGCTCAAGGGCGTCAAATATCGAGCGATCGGCGCCGGGCCGCTGCTCGCGCGCAACCTTGCCGTCTACGGCCTCGGCGGCCTGCTCGCGCCGTTCGTCGGGATCAAGCTGATCGACCTGGCGGTGGGCGGGCTGGGGCTAGCCTAGCCGCAACAAAGCCCCTCCCCTTCAGGGGAGGGGTTGGGGGTGGGGGATGCCTCGCAGAGCACATTGCCCGCGGCACTGCCCCACCCCAACCCCTCCCCTGAAGGGGAGGGGCTAGAAAGGAAGAAAGACATGCTCAAGGATTTCACCACTGCCCTCCGCCCAGCCTTTGTGCTGACCTTGCTGTTCGCGATCCTTCTCGGGTTCGCTTATCCGGCGGCGATCACCGGCATCGGCCAGATCATCGCCCCCGGCGCCGCAAACGGCAGCCTGATCCGCGATGCCAAGGGCACTATCATCGGCTCGTCGCTGATCGGCCAGGGCTTCACCTCGGACCGCTATTTCCACGGCCGCCCCTCGGCCGCGGGCAAGAATGGCTATGACGCCACCGCCTCGTCCGGCTCCAATCTCGGCCCGACCAGCCAGGCGCTAGTCGACCGCGTCAAGAGCGACCTCGCGTCGGCCAAGGCATCCGCTCCCGCACCAGGTTCCAATGTACCCGCCGATCTGGTGACGGCCTCCGCCTCGGGGCTCGATCCCGATATCAGCCCCGAGGCGGCTTTGTTCCAGGTGTCGCGCGTCGCCAAGGCGCGCGGGATCGACCCCGCCAAGCTGCGCCAGGTCGTCGCCGACAACACTGCCTATCCCTTGCTCGGATTCCTCGGCGAGCCACGCGTCAACGTCCTTGCCCTCAATCTTGCCCTCGACCGGATCGCGCCGCGCCCGTAACGTTGCTAGGGTGCAGACCGATTACCAATGAGGATCGAGACAGCCATGTCCGGGATGCTGTGGGAGGAGGAGTGCGAAGAACGGGGGTTTTCCCCCGTTCGAGCGCTCCGACGCGCCACAGCGCCCGGACATGGCTGCCGCGAAGCGGTGGGACGAAAAAGGCCGCTGGAGCGGTCGGACGCTTGCCAGATAGCCTCCGCTATCTGGCTGCGCGCCCTCTCTCCCAGCAGCCTTTTTCGTCTCCATCTCGACCTCATTGGTAACCGGTCTGCACCCTAAATGGCCGCCCAGCCCCGGATCCTGATCGTCGAGGACGACGCGCATATCCGCCGCCTCCTGCGCGTCGCGATCGAGCGTTCAGGCTATGCGGTGACCGAAGCGGCGACCGCGCGTGAAGCGCTGACGGCCGCCGATATCGACAAGCCCGAGGTCGTGTTGCTCGACCTCGGGCTACCCGATCGCGACGGGCTCGAACTGATCCAGCTTTTCCGGGCTCGCATCGGCGCCACAGTCATCGTCGTCTCCGCACGCGGCGAAACGGCGGAAAAGGTCGCCGCGCTCGACCTCGGCGCGGACGACTATCTGACCAAGCCGTTCGATACCGAGGAATTGCTCGCGCGAGTCCGCACGGCGCTGCGCCACCGCGTTGCCGGCGAGACGGGGCAGACGACAGTGACCACCGGCGACGTCGAAATCGACCTCGAGCGCCGCCGTGTCCGCCGAGCGAGCGAGGAAGTCCACCTTTCCCCCAAGGAATATGACGTGCTCGCCGAACTCGCCAAGCGGCCCGACCGCGTGATCGGACATCGCCAGCTGCTACGCACGGTCTGGGGCCCGGCGCATGAGGACCATGTCGATTATCTGCGCATCGTCGTGCGCAATTTGCGCCAGAAACTGGAAGCCGACCCCGCGCGACCGCGGCTGATCACCAATGAGCCCGGCGTGGGCTATCGGCTGACCGGCGTCCGCTAGCGGACGCGGCATACTGGCGCTCCCCCTCGCCACCATTGCTTGCGCTTCTGATCGCGCGAGGTCGAATTTTAGAGACAGGTCCGCCGGCAACGTCGATAATTGCATCCCGATGCAAACCGAATTCGACGAGGAGAGGACCAGCGAGCGGGCGCATCGCCCTACCTCGTTCGACGTCGCATCGCTTGCCCAGGTGTCGCAATCGACCGTGTCGCGCGCCTTGCGCGGTGACGCCTCGATCACGGCCGAGACGCGCGACCGCGTCGCCCGCGCGGCGGCAGAGCTCGGCTATCGTCCGGACAGCCGGGCGGTCAGGCTCCGCGGCGGTGCGGTCGGGACGGTGGCGGTGGTTCTGTTGACGTCATCGGAACTCGAGCGGCGCGCGCTCAATCCCTTCTATTTCGACATATTGGGCGCGGTCGAGGCGGCGGCGGCGCGGCGCGGCATGGGTATCCTGCTATCGTATCAGAGCACGTCGGACTCGCTGCGCAGCGACTTCGAACAACGGCGCGAAGCCGACGGCCTGATCGTGATTGGCACCGCCGCGAACCGCTCGGCCTGGGACTATTTCGCCCGCGCGCGGCAGGCCGGCAGCAACCTCGTCGCTTGGGGCGCGCCGGATGACTCTCTACCGATCGTCCGCGCCGACAATCATGCGGCGGGCGTGCTGGCGGTCGAGCATTTGATAGGTGCCGGCCGCCGGCGGATCGCGTTCGTTGGACCCGGCTGGGAGGCGCATCAGGCGTTTCGCTTGCGGCGGCAGGGGTATCTCGATGTGCTGGCGAAACACGGCCTGCCCCCGATCGAGGCGACGGCACCGCCGATCGACGACCGCCACGCGCAGGGAGAAGCGGCGGCCGCGCAATTGCTGGCAATAACCCCCCCGATCGACGCCGTGTTCGCGGCGTCGGATACGCTTGCCTCGGGCATCATGCGCGGCTTGCAGGAAGCGGGCATCCGCATTCCCGCGGACGTCGCGATTGTCGGCTTCGACGGTGGTTTCGGCGCGCGCCAATCCACGCCAGCGCTGACGACGATCGAACAGGACGTGGCAAGCGCGGGCGAGATGTTGGTCGAGGCGCTGTTCGGACCGACAGAACCGGCGGGCGGAACCGGAAAGGCGTTCGTTCCCGTGCAATTGGCGGTTCGGGGAAGCAGTTAGAGTCTGAGCCGGCGGGTGATACCGCGCCCGTCGCAAGATTTAAGCGGTGCGTCAGAAACTCCAGCCCGCGCTCGCCGTCAGCGCGGCTTCCCCGCGAGCCGGTGGTCGATCGCGCACGAGCAATCACAGGCCGGCGATGTCCCGACCAGGGTCGCGCAGGCGTCGATCGCGCCGCCCGCCATGCGGTTCAGCGCGATCCGTGTCGCGCGACCGCTGGACTGGCGCACCAGCGCGATCAGCCCGCTGACATGCGCGACCGCATAGGAACTGCCATTGACGAGGTACCATTTACCCCCCGGTTGTGTCGTCGGCACGTCGCGGCCGGGCGCAATGTACACG
>NZ_JBFUJZ010000005.1:0-259866 GCF_056401105.1 Sphingomonas sp. P4_G3 | reverse complement strand
ATAAACTGATTGGGAGGTCGGGTGGGGGAGCGGGCCGGTGCCGCGACCGTTTCAGCTTTGCTGAAACAGACTCTAGAAGGCAACATACCGGTGCAACGCGATGGTGGAGAAGAGTGAATGCGTAAAGCGATCCTGCTGACGGCAGCCCTGATGGTGGCGGGGTGCGCGACCGCGCCCGCCTCCTTCCCCACCGAAGTGACTCGCTATCGCGCCGATGAGGTCGGCCGCGGGACGATCGCCCTGGTGCCCGATGAGGGCATCGATAATGGTCCCGAATATCAGGCCTATGCCCTGGCGGTCGGCGATGCCTTGGCCAAGCAAGGCTATACCCTGGTCCCCGACGGATCGAAGAGCGTCTATGTCGCCAAGATCGGCTTCCATATCGAGGCTCGCCCTGTGCGCGAGCGCTCGCCGTTCAGGATCGGCCTGGGTGGCGGGACATGGAGCGGCAATGGTGGCGGCGGTGGCGTCGGCCTGGGCGGCGGCGTCTCGTTCCCGATCGGGCGCGGGCGGGACCGCGAGGACGCGCTCAGCATGCTGTCGGTCAAGATCAACCAGCGCCAGGGCGATCTCGGCGTGTGGGAAGGCCGCGCCCAATCGCGCGCGATCGGCGTGGTCGGCAATGCCGTGGCGGACAAGCTCGCCCCCAAACTCGCAACTGCGCTTTTCACCGGGTTCCCTGGCGAGTCGGGCCGGACTATCGAGGTCAAATGACCGATTCCCTTCCTGCCATCACCGCCGCGTTCGACGGCGGCAATATCCGCGTTGTCGAAATCCAGGGCGACCGCGTCGACCTGGAGATCGCCAAGGACCATCTGTCCGATTTCTATCAATGGTTCTCGTTCCGTGTCGCCAATGCCGCCGGGCGCAAGCTGACCTTCCGCATCCTGAATGCGGGCAAGTCGGCCTATCCGTTCGGCTGGCCGGGCTATAAGGCACGTGCTTCGACCGACCGTGTCCTGTGGCGTATGATTCCGACTCGCTATGACAACGGCGTGCTCGAATTCGACTGGCAATCGGACGCGCAGGTCGCGTGGTTCGCCTATTTCGCGCCCTACACGATGGAGCGGCACGAGGATTTGATCGCCGAATATGCCGCGAAGCCCGGCATGACGCATCGCGAGCTTGGCCACACGCTCGACGGCCGCGCGATCGACCTGCTGACGATCGGCGCGGGCGACAAGCCGGTCTGGCTCTACGCGCGCCAGCATCCGGGCGAGAGCATGGCCGAATGGTGGATGGAAGGCGCGCTGGAATGGCTGACCAGCCCTGCCGCTGACGCGATCAAGGCCAAATGCACATTCTATGTCGTCCCCAACATGAACCCGGACGGCACCTTCCGCGGGCACCTTCGGACCAATGCCGCCGGCATCAACCTCAACCGCGAATGGCACGAGCCCTCGATGGAGAAGAGTCCGGAGGTCAAACTGGTCCGCGACGAGATGGACCGCACCGGCGTCAAGCTCGCGATGGACGTCCATGGCGACGAGGCGATCCCGGCCAATTTCCTGGCCGGCTATGAAGGCATTCCGAGCTGGACGGACGCGTTCGGCGAGAAATTCTACGATTTCGGCCGGCGCCTCGCGGCGCGCACGCCCGAATTCCAGACCGCCAAAGGCTATGAGAAGTCCGCCCCGGGCAAGGCCAATCTGACCATGTCGACCAACCAGCTCGCCGAGCGGTTCGGGGCGGTATCGATGACCCTGGAAATGCCGTTCAAGGACCACGACCCCAATCCCGACCCCGAATTCGGCTGGTCGCCGGATCGGTGCAAGGTCCTGGCGGTAGCGTGCCTGGAAACGATCGCCGAGGTGATCGACGGCGTTTGATCGCGGGCAGGTGCGCTGGCGGGGGCCGGCGCCCTCTCTTGCTAGCCGAACAGTTCCGCGAGGAAGTTGCTGGCCGCCTTCCAGCTGCGACGATCGGCGCGTTCCTCATAAGCGACGCCGGGACGGCTCGGCGCCGCGCCGCCCTTGCGATCGATATCGGTGAAGGCGTGGCCGGCAGTCCCATAAGCCTGGATCTGCCAGTCGGCCTCGCCCTCGCTCAATTCCTTGCCAAGACCAACCATCACGTCGGGCGGCGCGATCGGGTCTTCCCAGCCGTGACAAACCAGGACCTTGGCCTTGATCGGGGTAACGCTGGCATAATCGGGCTTGTCGTAGACGCCGTGGAACGACACCACCCCGAGCACGTCGAACCCAGCGCGGGCCACGTCGAGTGCGCATTTGCCGCCGAAGCAATAACCATAGACCGCGGTCCGCGCCGGATCGACCAATTGGAAACCCTTGAGCACATCGAGCGACGCCTTCAACCGGTCGCGGAGCAGCCCGCGATCGGCGTTGAGCTCGTTCATATATTCGGCTGGATTTTCCGAGGCGAAGGTCTTGCGCCGCCCCTGCCCGAACACGTCGGCGACGAAGCCGACATAGCCGAGCTTGGCGATATTCTCGGCGGTGACGCTGTCCGATTCCTTCTGGCCCAGCACGTTGGGCACGACCATCACCCCCGGCCGCGCGGTCTCGACCTCATCGTCATAGGCGAACACGCCTTCGAACGGGCCGCCCGGGCCGTCATACACCATGGGTTGCCGCACGATCGCCATGACTCGCTCTCCCGGTTTGCCGTTACGGCCCGAAGCGCTACAGAGCCGCCCGATCCCCCGCAAGGAGTAGCTTCGTGCCCATGCTCGTCCTGATCCGCCACGGCCAGTCGGCCTGGAACCTCGAAAACCGCTTCACCGGCTGGTGGGATGTCGACGTGACCGAAAAGGGCGCCGAGGAAGCGCGGCTGGCGGGCGAGTTGATGGCAGCCAAGGACCTCGATTTCGACATGTGCTTCACCTCGCTCCAGACGCGCGCGATCAAGACGCTCGACCTCGCGCTCGAGGCGATGGGTCGGCTGTGGCTACCGGTCGAGAAGGATTGGCGGTTGAACGAACGCCATTATGGCGGCCTGACTGGCCTCAACAAGGCCGAGACCGCTGCCAAGCATGGCGACGAGCAGGTCCATATCTGGCGCCGTAGCTTCGACATTCCGCCGCCGCCACTGGAAGCGGGCAGTGAGTACGATCTGTCGAAGGATCGCCGCTATGCCGGCATCGCTATCCCGAACACCGAGAGCCTGAAGGACACGATCGCACGCGTGCTGCCCTATTGGGAAGGGCGCATCGCTCCCGCGCTCAAGGACGGGCAGCGCGTGCTGATCTCCGCCCACGGCAATTCGCTGCGCGCTTTGGTCAAGCATCTGTCGAACATTCCCGACGATGAGATCACTGGGCTGGAAATCCCGACTGGCCAGCCGATCGTCTACCAGCTGGATGACCAGCTTGCCGCGACCGACCGCTATTATCTCAGCGAGCGGTGACGCGCAGCCGGGCACGCGGCCAGCGCCGTCAATCCTGTTCGCGTGCGCGCCGGTTGAGCAAGTCGCGTTCGCGCCGGTTGCCGGCAAGGGCGGCAGCCGCTTCGAATGCCGCCCGAGCCTCCTCGTGACGCCCCAGGCGCCGCAACAAATCGCCGCGCACGCTCGGCAGCAAATGATAGCCTTTCAGCTCGGGCGCATCGGCGATGCGGTCGAGGATGGCGAGCCCCGAGGCAGGCCCCTCCGCCATACCGACCGCGATCGCGCGGTTGAGTTCGACGATCGGCGATCGGGTAACCGCGGACAATTCTGCATAGAGCAATGCGATGCGCAGCCAGTCGGTTTCGGCGGCACGCGCGGCGCGCGCATGGCACGCGACAATCGCCGCCTGCAGCGTGTAGAACCCGTTTATACCGCCCAATTCCTCGGCCTGTGCGAGTGATCGCATCCCGCGCTGAATCTGGGTGCGGTCCCATAAAGTGCGATCCTGGTCGAGCAGCAGGATCGGCTCACCGGCCGGATCGATCCGGGCCGCGGTGCGCGATGCGTTGAGTTCCATCAAGGCGAGCAGTCCGTGCGCTTCGGCCTGGTGCGGAGCGATGGCGACGACCACGCGCGCCAGCCGCAATGCCTCGCTGCACAGATCGGGGCGGAGCCAATCATCGCCGCCCGCCGCGGTATAACCTTCGTTGAAGATCAGATAGATGACCTCGAGTACCGACGACAATCGTTCGGCAAGTTCGTCGCCGCGCGGCGTCTCATAAGCGAGACCCGAGTCGGACAAAGTTCGCTTGGCGCGGACGATCCGCTGCGCAACGGTCGCCTCGGAGACCAGGAATGCTCGCGCGATCTCGGCCGTGGTCAGGCCGCAGACCATCCGCAATGCCAGCGCGGGCCGCGCATCATGGGGCAGAAGCGGATGGCAGGCGGTGAAGATCAGCCGCAGCATCTCGTCGCCGATATCATCGTCGAGAAATGCGTCGTAATCCGGCGTCTCCGCTTCCTCCTGCTCCAGCTCATGCAGGAGGAATGCATGATTGCGGTCGAGCATCGGCAATCGCCGGATGTGATCGACCGCCAACCGCCGGGCGGTCGTCATCAGCCAGGCTCCGGGCGTTCGGGGACGCCTGTCTGCGGCCAGCGCTCGAGCGCGGCGAGCAAGGCGTCCTGGGTCAGCTCCTCGGCCAGCGGCACGTCGCGCAGCATCCGCGCCAGGCTGGTGATCAGCCGGGGCTGCTCGATCCGCCAGACGGCCAGGATCGTGCGATGTGCGTCGACGGCCGTCACGGCCGCCGACGCTGCAAAGGTCGCGACGCGATCAAGCCGTGGGCGGACCGGCGAACGCGCGGACTTCGCATGTGCCTTCCCAGCCGGGCATATGATCCTTGTGGAGCTGCATGAATTCGACCGCCAGTGCGACTGCCTCTTCCTTGCTCGCAAACTCGGAAATCGCGTAGCCGCCAATGACTTCCTTGGCCTCGACGAACGGGCCGTCGAGCACGCTCAACTCGCCGTTCCTGATGGTGATGCGAGCACCCTGCTCGATCGGCATCAGCCCGCCATTGTCGATCATGCGGCCGGCCTTGATCTCGCGGTCGGCGAGCTTGCCCATGGCTTCGAGAAGCTCGGGCGTCGGATTGCCGTATGTCTCCGACCGCGGCGAGGTGACGATGGACATGAAACGCATCGGAAAACTCCTGGGTCGAGCCGCGGCGCCATCGCCGCGTGATTGCCTCACCCATTATAGTCGACGAACTGGCAAGGCCGATATCGACAGCGCGGACGCATTTTTCCTATCCCCCGTCCCGGCAAAGGCGCAGCCTCCGGTTGCTCATTGGGAGAATCGCCATGCCGCAATTCGTCATCGAACGGGATATGCCGGGAATCGGCGGCGCCAGCGCCGCCGACCTCAAGGGCGCGTCGCAGACTTCGTGCAGCGTGCTGCGCGACCTCGGCCCCGAGATTCAGTGGGTTCACAGCTACGTCACCGACGACAAAATCTACTGCATCTATCGCGCGCCCTCGGCCGACCTGATCCGCCAGCATGCCGAGACTGCGGGTTTTCCAGCCAATTCGATCGCCGAGGTGCGCAACGTGATCGATCCGACCACTGCTGATTAACCGCGACCAGGGGATCGACAACCCGCGACGCGCGTTTCTTCTCCAAGCGTAACGATCGGGCGACCGCCCGAATGGAGAAATCAGATGCAAGCGGGTGGCTACGGGAAGATATTTATCGCGGCGCTGGGCGTCGCCGGCGCGGTGTTGCTGTCACCCTTGGCGTTGGCGCAGAGCACAGCGCCCGCCGCTCCCGTCACCACCACGGCGCCGGCCACCGCCGATCCGGCGCCGCAATCGACGCGCGACGAGAAGCGGAAAGAGACGATCGACGATACCAAGGACGTGGTCAGCCAGCCGGCCAAGGATGTCGGCATCGCCAAGACCAAGATCCCGCCTTCGCTGGTCGAAGCGTCGAACGCGCCCTATTCGCTCGCCGGGCTGAGGACCTGCCGTCAGATCGCCGATGCGGTGCGCGTGCTCGATGCGGCGCTCGGTCCGGACTACAGCGCGGGCGGTCCCAACGACAAGATGAGCGTAGGCAAGGCGGCGGGCGGGGCGGTAGTCAATTCGCTGATCCCGTTTCGCGGGGTAGTGCGCGAAGTATCGGGCGCCGCCGCTGCCGACCGCCGCCTCGCCGCGGCAACCCAGGCCGGCTTCGCCCGGCGCGGATTCCTGCGCGGCGTGCATCTGACCCGCGGCTGCAAAGAGGCGTTGTAGTTCTGTCGGGCTAGGATGGTTGCCCTGCCTCGCCCCCTTGGCTAGGGGCGGCGGATGCAACCGCTTGTCGGCATCATCATGGGCTCGACTTCCGACTGGGAGACGATGCGTCATGCCGCCGAAAAGCTCGAAGAACTCGGCGTGCCGCACGAGACCAAGGTGGTCAGCGCGCATCGCACGCCGCAGCGGCTTTACGATTACGCCACCAGTGCCGCCGATCGCGGTCTGAAGGTGATCATCGCCGGTGCCGGCGGGGCCGCGCATCTGCCCGGCATGGCGGCGTCGATGACGCATTTGCCGGTGCTCGGCGTGCCCGTGGAGTCGAAGGCGTTGAAGGGCGCCGACAGCCTCTATTCGATCGTCCAGATGCCGGGCGGCGTGCCCGTCGGTACGCTGGCGATCGGCAAGGCCGGGGCGATCAACGCGGGACTGCTCGCTGCGGCGATCCTCGCGACGAGCGATGAGGCGCTGACCGAGCGACTCAAGGCGTGGCGCGCGAGACAGACCGACAGCGTCGCGATCGATCCCGAATGACCCCGCTTCCCCCCGGTTCGACGATCGGCATCCTGGGCGGCGGCCAGCTCGGGCGCATGCTGGCCTCGGCCGCGGCCGAGCTCGGCTATCGCACCCATATCCTCGCCCCCGACGCCGAGAGCGTCGCGGCGCAGACTGCCTCCAGCTTCACTCGCGCCGATTATCACAGCCGCATCGTGCTCGATGAAATGGCGGCGCGTTGCGACGTCGTGACCTACGAATTCGAGAATATCGCGATCGAGCCGGTCACCTATCTGGCGACCCAAGTGCCGGTCCACCCGGCCCCGCAAGCGCTCGGCATCGCCCAGGACCGCGCGAGCGAGAAAGCGTTCGTCGACACGATCGGCGGGCGTACCGCGCCGTGGCGGCGCGTCGCCAGCCTCGACGAGTTGCACGCGGCACTCGACGAGATCGGGACGCCGGCGATCCTCAAGACGCTGCGGCTCGGCTATGACGGCAAGGGCCAGGTGCGGATCGCGGCACGCGACGCGGCCGAGGCGGCGTGGAGCGATATCGGCCAGCGTCCCGCGATCCTGGAAGGTTTCGTCAATTTCACCCACGAATTCTCGATCATCCTCGCCCGCGGACATGATGGATCGATGGTCAGCTATCCGCCGCCATGGAACGAGCATAAGCTTGGCATCCTGGCGCGCTCGTCGCTGCCGGCGCCGGCCGAGATCGCCAACCAATGGGGAGTCGCCGCGGCGCTGACCGGGCGGATCGCCGACCAGCTCGGCTATGTCGGCGTGATCGCCTGTGAATTCTTCGCCACCGCCGAGGGACCGGTGTTCAACGAAATGGCGCCGCGCGTGCACAATTCGGGGCATTGGACGATCGAGGGCGCGGTCGCCTCGCAATTCGAGAACCATATCCGCGCGATCTGCGGCCTGCCGCTCGGCGATACCGCGCTGACCGCCCCAGCGGTCGAGATGGTCAATCTGATCGGCGCCGAGGCGGATGACTGGGCGACGATCCTGGCCGAGCCGGGCGCGCATCTGCACCTCTATGGCAAAGGCAATGCCCGGCCGGGGCGCAAGATGGGGCACGTGACGCGGTTGAAGCGGGACTGACGAAAAATCCTCCCCGTTTTACGGGGAGGGGGACCAAGACGCGCAGCGGCTTGGTGGAGGGGGCCTTCCTAACGGATGTTGCGTCGTGGAGGGCCCCCTCCACCACCGCCTTCGGCGGCGGTCCCCTCCCCGTCCCGGGGAGGATTTTGATGGCCGCTAGGCTTTCCCAATCCACGTCCCCACGAGTTGCTCCAATATCTCCAGCGGCACGCGGCCGTTCGCCAGCACCGCTTCGTGGAATTCCTTGATGTCGAACTTGTCGCCTTGCGCCGCCTTGGCCCGGTCGCGTAGTTTGACGATACTCGAATGGCCAAGCTTGTAGCTGCACGCCTGGCCGGGACTGGCGCAATAGCGGTCGATCTCGCGGTCGGCGAAGCCCGGCGCCTCGCCCTGACCGTCGACGAACAGCGCGATCGCCTTTTCGCGGCTCCATTTGAAATGGTGCAGCCCGGTATCGATGATGCAGCGGTGCGCGCGAAACAGTGCCTCTTTCAGATACCCGATCTCTCCCAAAGGATCGCCGTCATACATGCCGAGCTCGGCCGCGACTTGCTCGGCGTAGAGTGCCCAGCCCTCGGCATAACCCGAAAAGCCGATCGACTTGCGGATCAGCGGCAGGCTGGCGTTCGATAGTGCAAGCCCGCCCTCGAACTGATGCCCGGGCAGGCCTTCATGATAGACCACGGTCGGCAGCATGAATTTGGGCCATTCCGCCGAATCGTGCAGGTTGAAATAGACCAGCCCCGGCCGCGATCCGTCGATCGCCGGGCCCTGGCTATAGGCCGACGCGGCACCTGCCTCGATCTCCTTGGGAACGCGCCGCACTTCGAATTTGTAGGTCGGCATGCGTTTGAACACCTCGGGCAAGCGGCCGCGGATCGCGTCGAGCCGGCCGTTGCAAAACGCGATCGCCTGCGCCTTGCCCTCATCGGTATTGGGATAGACCTGCCCCGGCAGCTTATAGATGCTCGCCAATCGCTGGCCGAGCGGCCCCGCCGGAACGCCGGCCTTGTCCATCAATTGCGCGATGCGGTCGCCGATCGCCTTGGCCTGGTCGAGCCCGAATTGGTGGACTTCCTCGGGCGACAGCCGCGTCGTGGTCGAGCCTTCGAGCGCCATGCGGTAGAAGGCGTCGCCCTCTTTCAGCTTCCACACCCCGGCGTCGTGCGTCGCCTTGCCCTGCACGCCCTTCACCGCCGCGATCTGGCGGTCGATCGCCGGCAGGATGTGCTCATCGTAGATCCTGGCGGCGTCCTTGCCGTAATGCGCGTCGAGGCCTTTGGCGGCGGCACGGCGCTGGATCGACGCGACGACAGTCGCCTGCGCCGCCGGCACGCGCATCGCGGTCAATTGCGTCAGCGTCTTGCCGATCAGGAAGTCCGGCGGGACCACGCTCGCCGCCACGTCATGCTTCATCTGCGCGGTGTCGTCGTCGAGCTGCTTCCCGAACGCCGCCAGCCGCGAGAGATAGGCGTCGGCGTCGGAAGCGTTATCGATCGGATGCTTGGTATCGAGGAAATTGGGCGTCGACTGATAGGCCCCGTCTTGCTGGCTGATCACATAAGGCGAACGCCCGCCGCCGAAATCGAAGGCCTGCGCCGCCGCCGCGGCTTTTCGAGTGTAGAGGACGACGTCGTAGCTGACCTTTTCCGCCGGACTGAGCGCAGCGACATCGACAGCCGCGAGCCGCTTGAGCTGGCTCTGTGTCAGCGCCTTCGACGCCGCTTGCCCTGCCGACGATCCATCGGACAGTTTCGAGCGAAGCGCGGCGTTCGCGCCCTTGTCGAAGCCGAGCAGGGTCGCCGATTCAGGGCGCTGCTTGAGCCCCTCGGAAAAGAAACTGTCGAACAGCGCATCGAGCGCAGACCCGGCTGGCCGCGCCCACGCCGGTGCGGCGGATAGCGCAGCCAGGGCGGCACTCGCTTTCAGGACCTGACGCCGATCGAACATTGTTTCCCTCCTCACTTCACCACCGGCAGCGCGACGTAGCTTTCGCTCGGCCCAGACACCCACACCCGCTGCGTCGCCTTCACATAATCAGCCGGCTTGGCGAGGAAGATGTTCGGCACGAAACTCTGCGGATTGCGGTCGTAGAGCGGAAACCAGCTCGATTGCACCTGCACCATGATCCGGTGCCCGGGCAGGAACACATGGTTCGCCGCGGGCAGCGCGAAACTGTATTGGAGCGGCGCATTGGGCGTCAGCGCTTTGGGCGCGGAGAAGCTCTCGCGGTATCGCCCGCGGAAGATGTCCATGCCGACCGCGAATTGATAGCCGCCGAACCCCGGCCGTCCGGGCACCTGGTCGGGCCAGACGTCGATCAGTTTGACTACCCAGTCGCTATCGGTGCCGCTGGTCGAGGCGGTCAGCTTGACCATTGGCCGCCCCGAAATCTTGAGCGGCTGGGTCAGCGCCTCGCTGGTGAAGGTCAGCACGTCGGGCCGGCTCGATACCGCGCGCTGATCATCGGCGAGCCAATTGGGCCAGGGGTTGTTGTCATAGCCCACCGCCTGGACCGGACGGTTGCGGAACAGCACCGGATGCGCCGGATCGGAGACATAATCGGCGGTTTCCTCGCCACTTGCCGCTGCGTCGAAGCCCAACGCGGCTCCAGGCTTCAGATATAGCCGATCGCCCTCCCCCGCGTCCTTCGGCCAGGACTGGAAGCGCCGCCATTCGTTGGTCCCGCTCTCGAACGCGGTGACCGGCGCGACGTCCATCGGCGTGCCTTTGAGGTAATGCGCGAGGAACGGCGCCAGTACATTCCTGCGCCACCAGGTGCCGGTATCCTGCCCCCAGCGCATTTGGCCGAGCGTGTCGGCGTCCTCGATCTCCTGCCCATGGTGCCACGGCCCCATCGACAGATAGACCATGTCGTTATTGGCGTCCTTGGGCTCGAGCGCGCGATAGACCGCCAACGCGCCGTAGCTGTCCTCCTGGTCCCATAACGAATGGACCAGCATCACCGGGACCTTGAGCGGCTGCCTGGCGAGGTACGCATCCATCGCGCGGTCCTGCCAGAACTTGTCGTAAGCGGGGTGCGCCAGGATACTTTTCCAGAAGCCGATCTGCTCCAGCCCCATGCGCTTGCCGAGTTCGCCCGCCGACCCCGCGCGCATGTAGAAATCGTAGATGTCGTCGCTCGAGCTTATCCAAGGCGAGCTGTTGTCGCGCGTCGCTTCCTGCTCCCAGATATAGTCCATGTTCATCTGGCGGAACGCGCCGTTATGGAACCAGTCGTCGCCCATCCAGCCGTCGACCATCGGGTTCATCGGCACCGACACCTTGAGCGCCGGATGCGGATTCACCAATGCCGCGAGCGGCTCGTAGCCGTCATAGCTGATGCCGAGGATGCCGACCTTGCCGTTCGACGCCTTCAGGTTCTTCACCAGCCAGTCGATCGTGTCATAGCAATCGGTCGCATCATCGACCTTGGTCGGATTCTCCGCCGTGCCGACCAAAGCGCGGTTCATCACGAAGGTGCCGCCCGAGCCGTATTTGCCGCGAATGTCCTGGATGACGCGGATATAGCCGCCATCGACGATGACGTCGGTCGCATTGTCGTAACCGTAGAGCGTGGTCGCGAGATCGCCGCTCTTGCGATTGGTGGTCAGCACCTCGGCACTGTACGGCGTGCGGGTCAGCAGGATAGGCGCATCGGTCGCGCCCTTGGGCGTCAGGATGACGGTGTGCAGCTTGGTCCCGTCGCGCATCGGGATCTCGACCACGCGGCGATCGTAGTTGAAGCCGTAGTTTGCGGGGACCGCCTTTGTCGGGCGGTCGTCATAGGTTTGGGCGGTTCCGCCGGAAGCGGCGAGCGCCGCCAGCCCGATCGTCAATGCCAGCCGCCAGCGCATGCTTCTTTCCCCCGCCAAATGCCCAAGGATCGTGGCGTGGAGTCGTTTCGCGTGCAACTTTTGAATCGTGATGAGCTGGTTATGCGGATCGGCGGTCGCCGATGACTGCCTTCGGCTCAGCGCTCGAAAAGTCCGCAGAGGAGCGTAATCCGCTCGCTACGTGCGCTTGGCCTGATACGACCCGAACGTTCGAGCTCGGCTAGCCCATGAAGGGCTGCCCAGAATGTCTCGGTGGCGATCTCGGCATCGCTGCTTGACGGCGCGACCACGGCCATCAACGCCGCAAACCCGTCCCTCAATTCCGATTTGGTGTCGGCCTCCGCGAAATGCAGGTTGGTTCGCATCGCAAACATCGCTTCGTAAACGGCTGGATGCTCGCGAGCGAAGGCGAGATAGGCTATCGCTACATCGCGCAAAGCGGCCCCACGGCCGGCCGGTCGTCGCGCCGCTTGTTGAAGCGCTATCGCCATTTCCCGGAAACCCTCGACGGCGACTGCCGCCACAATCGCGTCCCTGTTCTCGAAATGCGAGTAGAGGACCGGTTGGCTGTATTCGACCTCCTCCGCGAGACGGCGGATCGTGACGGCAGCCCATCCCTCGGCTTCGGCAATCGAGCGTGCCGACGCGACGATGCGCTGCTCGCGCTCGACCCGTTCCCGGCCTTTTCTCTCCGAAATGCCCAACTCAACCTCCTGTGCGGCGGCGATGGTCATAGCATGGCTTGATTTACTAGCAATGCTAGATTATCTACCGATACACAAGGAGACGCAGATGCATTGGTTCTCAAATGGCGTGGCGTTGCTGGTCGCGATCGGGATCATCGCGATCGGCATCATGTATCTCGCCCGGCCCAGGGCCGCGACAGAGAGCTTCGGCCTCCCGCTTCCCGAACAGGGCACGAACGTTGCGTGGTGGCTTCGCCTCAAAGGTTCGCGCGACGTCGCTTCGGGGCTGGTCGTGCTGGCCATGATGGCATGGTGCACGCCCCAAACGGTCGGCATCGTCTTGTTGATCGAGGCGATGATCCCGGCAGGCGATATGGCGCTCATCCTTGCTGCGAAAGGCTCTACTAACAGGGCCCTTGGCATCCACGGCCTAACCGCTGCGCTGATGGTCCTGGCGGCGATCCCCTTGATCATGGGAGCCGCCTGAGATGCTCCACCTTCTCTCGATCTGGCTGGCCGTCATTGCGTTCTTCGGTGCGGGCTTAGTCAATGCGATCGGCTTGCCCGCCACGCAGAAAAGCTTCGTCCGCTGGGGTTACCCGCGATGGTGGTGCCGCGTTACCGGCGGGTTGGAAATGGTGGTCGCGATCCTGATCACCTTTCCTGCCACTCGAGGGACGGGCTTGGTCTTCAGCGCCGTCATCATCGCTGCTGCGGTGTTGACTGTGTTGCGTCATCGCGAATTCGCCCATCTGGCGCCTTTAGCGCTGTTCGCAACCTTGCTTATGCTGACTGAGGCCGCTTCCTCGATGCGTGGTGGTTTCCCGGCCCTCTAACGTTCTGCCATTAGAGGGCAGAGTCAGCCACTCACGCCCGGATATCAGATATCAATTGTCGCAGGCGGCATAGTCGCCCGCATCACACGCGGCCACGGCCCGGCGCCATGCGGCCATCTCCCGCTCGTACCGGGCGCGGCTGCGGCGGTACTCCGAAATATCCCGCTCATGGTCTTGCGCAGCGGCAGCATAGTCGCCGTCGTCGGCCTCGTCGCGTCCGGCCCCACGCACCACCCGCCACGTCACCCCGCGCTTGAGGACTCGCGCATTTTCCTGGCGGTTCAGCTGGCGGGTTATCGCGCTGTCTCGCGCGCGCGCTTCCGCGTTGCGCATCGCCGGATCGCGCGGATCGTCGGCCAAGGCGGCGGCCGGCACCATTGCGGCGACCACGGCCCCGCAGATCAACGGGCTAATCTTCATAACGCTATTCCCTCCCACACTCGGGTTAAGAATATCAGTGTGCCGGGAGGACCGACAAACCAATTGCGATGAAGCGCGCGCCGCTCGTCGTGCGCGCGGTACGGCTTGGCGCGCCGCACGGCTTCGCGACCAACGCATACCCGCGTTCATATTGTGCAACCGGTCGCGCAATCTTTGCGATTGGCATTTTGCTGCACTGCAATATCACTGGCGGTGGCGGGGATGCTGATCTGGCTTTCGACATACGAAAGGAAAGATCATGATCAAAACGTTCTTCGCTTCGGCCGCGTTGCTTCTTGTCACCGCCGCTCCCGCCTTCGCCGGCGAAAAGCCGACCGAGATCACCTTCCAGCGCGATGGTGAAACCTATACCTACACCAAGACCGAAAAGGCTGGCATGGTGATCCTCCGTGGCCGTTTCCCGACGGGAAACCGCTTCGAACTGATCGTGCGCGGAAATAAAGTAACCGGCACTGTCGATGGCGCATATGTCCCCTACAATATCTCCTACAGCATGCCCCTCGCGCCGGCGAAGCTTGGAGCGGCCGAATCGGCCGCACGCTGAATATCGCCCGGCCCCGCCGCCGGGCGGGGCCGGAAAGCGACGATATCGTCAGATCGGCACAAAGCGATTCAAGCGAATTCGGCGGGTCTCGGTAGACGGCTGAATGCGGCCATTACCTTGCCAACAATCGAGACGGCCCGGCAGCGAAAAGGCCCGCCCCCACACGGAGACGGGCCTTCTATCCAGGCAGCGGCGCGGAAGTTAATTCCGCGTCGTCGGTCGCGGCTAAGCCGCGCCGGCCGCCGGCCCGCGTCCGCTGCGCGGACCGTGGGCCAACTCCATTAGCCCACGCGCGTGCCGGTCAGCGGGAAGCTGCCGAACGCGCCGGCGGTAACCGATCCGGTGATCGTGTCGCCGTCGACCGTCGCTTCGTTGGTCAAGGTCATCGGCATCGGCACGGTGATGTTCATCGACCATTTGATCGTGTTGCCGTCGACCACGCCGTCGGTGATCTCCGCGGTGCCCATCGCGCCGACCTGAGTGCCGGTCCAGCTGCCGCCGTCCGCCTTGACCGTCAGCGTCGCCTTCTGGTCGCCCATCGGCGACTTAACGACCGTCTCGTACACGCCATCGACTGCCATCTATTCTCTCCCGTGAATTCCGTCAGCGCGCGCCCAGCGACGCCGCAGGCACGACCTCGACAGGCAGCCCGACCTTGTCAAGCTGGGGCCTGACCGTCTTGGCATCGCCGACCACGACCCAGACCACCTTCTTGGGGTCGATCGCCTGCGTGATGACGCTACGGAGTTGGGGCAAAGTCAGCGCGCGATATCGGTCGGCGATGGTCGCGTAATAATCGTCCGGCCGTTTGTAGATAAAGTTCGACACCATCGCGCCCATCACCGCACGCGAGCTCTCGAAGCTGCCCGACAGCGAGCGAGTCGCCCCGGCGATCGCGCGATCATATTCCTCCTGGGTCATCGGCTTGTCGCCGACATAGGAGGTGACGTCGCTCATCGCCGCGACGATCGAATCACCGGTGCGATCCGCCTGGACGCCCGCCGAAATGATGAAGGGCGTCGCGCCCTGCGCGCGGGAGAAACGGCCGCTGGCGCCATAGGTCCAGTGCTTGTCTTCACGCAGGTCCATGTTGATCCGGCCGAGGAAACCGCCGCCCAACCCGTCATTGGCGGTGTTGACCGGGAGCAGCTCATCGGTCCCGACCAGGCTGGTCGGGATGCCGCCATAGATCACCGATTGCGGAGAATCCGGGCGATCGACCAGCAGGATTTTCGGCGCCGCGGGCGCGACCTTGACGACATCGTTCTTGGTCCCGGCCGCGCCGTCCACGGTCCAGTCGCCAAGGGCCGTATCGAGCGCCGTCTTGACCTCATCGAGCGGGCGGTCGCTGATCACGAACAGGGTCGCCTTGTCGGGGCGCAGCCAGGCCTGGCGGAAAGCGATCAAATCGTCGCGAGTCAGCTTGGCGACCGCATTGGCGTCGCCGCCACCGAACGACTTGGCGTAAGGCGATTGCGGGCCGTAGATCAGGCGGCCCATGGCGCGGCCGGCCAGAGCATTAGCGTTGGTCAGTTCCGATGCGATCCCGGCGAGCTGCTGGTTGCGCAGGCGATCGATCTCGGCGGGCGCGAACGCTGGGTTGCGCAGCACATCGGCGAACAAGGCCACCCCTGGCTTCAGGTTGGGGCTGGGCATGTCGATCGAAAAGGCCGTGCTGTCGCTGTCGATCCCGGCAGTGATGTTGGCGCCCAGCCGCTCCTGCGCTTCGGCATAATCGAGCGAATCGAGGCTGGTCGTGCCCGAGCTCATCGCCGCCAGGGTGAGTTGCTGCGTACCAAGAGCGGTCGGCACGTCGGCGGCGACGCCGGCGTCGAAATTGGCCATGATCCGGGTGACTGGGGTCGCGGTGCGCTGCGCGTAAATCAGCGTCACGCCGTTCGCCAGCTTGGCCCGCTCCACCTTGGGGAAGGTCAGGTTGGCGATCGATCCGACGTCCGGCAGCGCGCCGCGCGTGCCCTTGGCGGCGGGTTCGTCGGTGGCTTTGACCGCGACCGGCTTGGGCACCGCCGCCTCTTCATAGGCATCGCGCGGGCCCGGCACGATGTCGACGCCATAGACCGGGCGGCGGAGCCATTTGCCGGCGACAGCCTTGACCTTGGCCGGAGTCTCGACGGCAAGCTCGGCCATCTCCTTTTTGTAATGCGCGGGATCGTCCGAATAGAGCGCGCCTTCGGCCAGGGTGACGGCCTTGCCGCCGAATCCGCCGACCGATTCCAGCCCCTTCACGCGTCCGGCGATGCTGCGCACTTGAAAGCGCTGCACTTCGTCAGCGGTTGGGCCGGTCGCCAGGAAATCGGCGACGATCGCGTCGAGCCGCTTGGCGACCGCCGCGGCGTCGACGCCTGGGCGCACATCGACATTGATCTCGAAAATGCCGACCTGGCTGAAGCTCTGATTGCCCGCGCTGACCCGCACCGCGAGCTTCTCCTTGCGCACCAGCGCGTCATAGAGCCGCGAGCTGCCGCCCCCGCCGAGCACGCCCGCCGCGACGTCGAGCCCGACGCTGTCGGGGTCGTTGAGGCCGGGCACCGCCCAGGACCGGGTGATCCGGGTGGCCGCGACGCGATCCTTCATCACTTCGTATTTCGCGGTCGGCAAAGTCGGTACCGGCGCATCGGGCAGCACCGTCTTGGGGCCCGCCGGGATGCCGCCGAAATATTTCTCGACCAGCGGCCTGGCGGCAGCGGCATCGATATCGCCGGCAAGCACCAGCACGGCGTTGTTCGGGCCGTAATGCTCCTTGAACCAGCCCTTCACGTCGGCGAGGCTGGCGCTGTCGAGATCGGCCATCGAGCCGATCGTCGAATGCTCATAGGGGTGTCCCTTGGGAAACAGGCCGGTCAGCTGGCGATATTCGAACAGGCCATAGGGCTCGTTGTCGCCCTGGCGCTTCTCGTTCTGGACGACGCCACGCTGCTCGTCGAGCACGGCCTGGGTGATCGCGCCGGTCAGATAGCCCATGCGATCGCTCTCGAGGAACAAAGCGCGCTCGAGCGCCGGGGTCGGCACCGTTTCGAAATAATTGGTACGGTCGAAATAGGTGGTGCCGTTGAAATCGGTCGCGCCGACATTCTTCAAGGGCACGAAGAAATCGCCCGGCGCATTCTCGCTGCCGTTGAACATCAGATGCTCGAACAGATGGGCAAAGCCGGTCTTGCCGGCGGGCTCCATCTTCGACCCGACATTGTACCACACACTGACCGCCACCACCGGCGCCTTGCGATCGGTATGGACGATGACGCGCAAACCGTTCTTGAGCGTGAACTCGGTGAAGGGAATGTCGACCGACTTGGCGAGTACGCTGACTGGCGCGGCCGGCGGCAGCGTGGCGCGCTTGGCGGCTTTGGCGGCGGCGGGCTTGGTCTGTGCGGCGGCAAGATCGGGAATGGCGATCGCGAGCAACGCGACGCCGGAAAGCGCGAAAAGCTTGATGGTCATGGATGCCCCTGGTCGATCGGAAAGGAAAATCGGATGAAGCGAGGCTAAGTCGGCTTCGCGTCACTGGCAAGTCACGGGCGGTAGAGACGCTCGATATTTGCTTTGAGATCACGCGGATAGAACCAGACTGGTTTTAATTTGTGCGCGACGAACAAGGCCGATTGGTCGGTATAATGCGGAGAGTCGGGTCGTGTCGTCGCGGCCCCAAACGGCTGGATCGATCGCGACGAGACGCGGCCGGCTTTGTCCCATTGGACGAACATCACGAAGCTGTCGCCATGCTTGACCGCGAGCCGGCCATCAGGCGCTTCGTCCCAATTGGCGGTGGCGCGCAACACTTCGGGTCCACCGTCGAGCGGCAGATCGATCTTGCCCTGGCGCAACCGTATCATCGTGCCGAGCGGCGGGTCGAGCCGGCCGAACACGCGGCGGAGATAGCCGGTCGCCTCGACCAAAGTCGCGCGCGGATCGGCCTCGGGTTGGCGATTATAATGCCATTTCTGCCCCTCCTTCATCATCAATGCGCCGAGGGCGTCGGCCGGCCCCTTGCCGTCGAGCATCCAGTCCCATTGCCGCAGCAACGCCTGCGCCGCCGCCACCTGCTTGTCGCCTTTCGGATCGGCGGCGATCAGATCGGCGAACCATTTGCCGGTCCAGCCGCGATGGCTGACCCCGGTATCGAACTTGATCGCCTCGAGATCGGCCTGGCTGATCGCGGGGTTGGCGCTCATCAGTTCGAGCGCGCGGTTGTCGCGGTTGGTCGTGTCGGTCTCGATCCCCAGCAGCGGCGACCAGTCGGCCGGGTTCATCTCTGAACCCACGCCCGCCGACAGGAACGGCGTCGAATTGGCGTTGACCAGGAAACCCGATCGCGGGTTCACGTTGCGCGGCACCATCGCCCAGGGGACCGTCCCTGGCGCGTAATCGGCCGAGGTGTCGCCCGGCAGCACTTTCGAATAATCGAACCCCGGTTTCCTCTTCAGGAACGAGGCATTGTAGAAATAAGCGATGTTGCCGGCCGCGTCGGCATAGAGGAAGTTGGTCGCCGGCACGCCCTGGATCGCCATCGCGCGTTGCCAGTCGTCGAACGTCTTGGCCCGCGTGAGGCGGTAATATTGCTCGACCATCCTGAGCTGGTCAGCACCGGCATAACGGATCGCATAGGCACCCGATTTGGTCTCGACCACCGGTCCCTGCACCGCGCGATAGACCGCCTTGGGCACCGGCAAAACGAACGGTCCCCACAGTTTGACCGGCAGCCAGACCGTCTCTTTCTCGAGTGGCCGCCACTGCCCGTCGAAGCGGTAATGCGTGCCATCGCCGTCGAGCACGAGTTTGTAGGTATCGATCAGGTCCGGGCGATTGACCGTATTGGTCCAGCCCAAAGTCTCATTGTGCCCGAGCAGCGGATAAGGCGCGCCCGGCAGCATCGCCCCGGCGAAATTCCAGCCGGTCTTCGAATGGACGACGAGCTCGTACCAGGCGACCGCGCCACGCCAAGGCTGGTGCGAATTGGAGACGAGCCGGGTGAAGCCGTCCGACGATCTTTTCGGCGCGACGACAAAGGCGTTCGATCCGTTCTCGCGGCCATCGGGACCGACCGGCGTGACGTCCGGCGCGTCCGGCTGCGGCCCCGCATTTTCCTTCGGCAGCGGTTTATCGCCGACCAATGCGCCCAAGGTCGCATCGAGCCCGAAGAAGAACGGCGATCGCATCACGAAGCCGGTGGCGATGTCCTGTCCATTGACCGGGAACAGCCTGGCCAGCTTCACTTCACCCGGATGCCGCGCGGCATAGGCATTGAGGCCGGAGGCATAGCCATCGAGCAGTAAGCGAACGTCGGCCGGCTGCTTCAGATAATCGCGGTCGACCGTCTCGCGCGCATGGAGCAAATGGAGGACGTAATCGGTCTTCGCCCCATCGGCGCCGTCGAGCGCGCCGAGCCGCCCGCGCGCCATCGCGACGACCTCTTGCAGCGTGCTGAAATCGTCCTCGGCATGGGCATAAGCGATGCCGTAAGCGACATCGGGGTCGGTCGCCCCGAAGATGTGCGGCACGCCGAACTTATCCCGCGCGATCACCGTGTCGTAACGATGCGCCGGCGGCGCCTCGGCGCGGACCGCTGTCAGTGGCTCCCAGCCCGCCAGGCCGATAGCGATTAGAACGAGCAATACGGCCAGACCCAGACCGATCCGTTTCAGAATCCTCAAATCCCCCCGCTCCCCGCCGGTGTTGTGCGGCAGATGTGGGCGAAGCGTCGGGGTTTGTCACGGGGAACAAATTCCTCTCCCTTTGGGAGAGGATGGGGCCCGCTCGGCGCAGCCGAGTGGGAAGGTGAGGGCAAATAAAGGATGGGCTGCCCTCACCCTTCCGCCGCCTCTGGCGGCTCCCTCCCTCTCCCAATGGGAGAGGGAATTAGAAGAAAAAAAGGGCGCGCCACAAGGACGCGCCCCTCCCCTTTTCACCCGAAAACCAGGTTCAGAACTTGGTCTTGAGCGTGACGAAAAATTGCTGCGGCGCCCCCACCAACAGCGTCTGGTTGTCGCCGCGATTGCCGAAGCCGTTCGACCCGATCGTGGCGATATACTTCTTGTCGAACAGATTGGTCGCATTGCCCTGCAATTCGAACTTGCGGCCGTCGATATTGAGGCGGACGCCGATCGTCGCGTCGACCAGGACGCGGCCTGGAACCGACTGATCGTTCTCGTAAGTGAAGTAGCGCTTCGACATATAATTCGCGCCGATCCGCCCGAAGAACAGCTGACTGTCATAGGTGATCTCGCCCGAGGCGATGTGCTTGGGCGCGTCGACCACCGTCTTGTCCGCGGTGTTGGCGACCAGCACGCCTTTCGCGTCGAAGACGTTATCGCGATAGGTCGAGTCATTATAGGCGTAGGACGCGAACAGCCCGAAACCATAGGGCAGCTTGACCTGCCCCGTCGCCTCGATGCCGTACGACCGGACCGAGCCGACATTCTGCAGGATCGCTGGATTGCCGATGATCCCGGCGCCGTTGGCGAAGGCGATCAGGCGGTTCTGGAAATCGATATAATAGCCGGCGATCGAGCCGGTGAACGGCCCCGACCGCACGCGCACGCCGAGTTCGTACGTATCCGAGCTTTCGGGTTTGAGGTTTCCGAGATTGTTGAATCCCACCTGCGTCGTCGCGAACGGACCGCCGGTGGCCGAGGCGACGAAGGCGCGAGTCACTTCGGTGAAGCCGCCGAACACTTCCGCCTGGCCGCCGAGCTTGTAGACGAAGCCGGCATGCGGCTGGAACCAGTCGGTGGTCTTGATCTTGCCCTGGGCCAGTCCGCCCCCGACGATCGGCGTGGCGGTGGCGCGAACGTCATAGCCCTTCCAACCGAGATTGATCGTCAGCCGGCCGAACGTCAGCTTGTCCTCGACATAATATTGCACAGTGTCGGTGTGATATTGGAAATCCCATTGCGTCGCGAACGCGTAATCCTGGAAATCCAGGCTGTCGCGAGTCGAGGCCGTCAGGCTGCCGAGCCCGTAATAGCGGCGCGCCTGGCGGAAATCGTTGCGCTCATACCAGCCGCCGACGGTCAGTTCGCCGAATGCGCCGAGATCGCCGCCGACCGAGCCGAACACGCCCTTGCGCCGAATGTCATATTCGGTGGTGCGGACCGAGATCGGCACACCCGATGGTGAGGGCACGTACGGCGTGAACCAGATGCCCTGGCCGTGGTTCGAATGGTAATAGCCCTTCAGGCTCCACTTGATCTTCGAGTCCCCGCTGCTTTCGGCGCCGAGCGAAGCGAGATAGTCGTTGCGCAGGCCCGCCGCGTCGAAATAGGCATCGTCGGCATTGGCGATCGGCGCCGGCCAGGTCGTTCCCGCCGCCGGATTGAGCTTGGGCGCGCCGGTATAGCCGGTGTTCGCGCCGACATCGGCGACCTTGACCGCCAGCGGAAAGTCGTTGCTGATATTGTCCCAGCGCCAGCCCAACCGGCGGATCATGTCGAGCGACATGTCCTGATAGTCATTCTCGCGCCGCGCGGAGAAGTCGAACGTGCCGACCAGCCGGACGCCGGGCGCGACCGGCGCGACGAACTTGGCGTTGACCTGGCTCTGGCGTTGCGAGCCCCAGCCCTTCCACTTGTCGGTGTCGGCAAAGGCGTAGGAGACATAGGCCGACGGCCCGTTTTCGCCCAGCGTGCCGGTGTCGAGGCGGAAGAAGGCGCGGACCGCATTGTTGCTGCCATAAGTGCCGTTGGCCGTGACGCCGAACGTGTCGGTCGGGTTGGAGGAGAAGAATTCGACCGTGCCGCCGAGATTGTTGGTCGCCTGCGTCCCGATCGACCCGGCGCCCTGCGACACCCGCGTCTCGCCGATATTCTCCGAGCTGATCGCGCGGCTGATATGAAGGCCGTTGACGTTGCCATAGCTGCCGTCGCCGAGCGGAATACCGTCGAGGGTGAAGCCCAATTGGTTCTGGTTGAAGCCGCGGATCGAGACGCGCTCCGACCATTCATAGGCGCCGAACGGGTCGGCCGACTGGAAATTCACGCCGGGCAGTTTCGAGATCGCCTTGAGCGGGCTGGTGCCCGACGCCAGAATGTCGATGTCCGCCGCGCCGATCCGCTGCACCTGGCGCGATTCACCGCGCCCGATGACGACGATGTCGGTCGCGTCGGTCGCGTCGGTAGCGGTAGGCGCGCTATCGTCGGCCGCCGGCGCCGCGGCCGCGGATTTGTCGTCGGCAGCGGGCTTGTCCGCGGCTTGGGCGGCGAGCGGCCAGGACAGAGCGGTGCCGGCCAGCAGACAGGCGGATACGATGCGGATCATGAGACATTCCCTTTGGGCTACGTGGATCGTTCCCACTGGGCTCGCGCCTAGGCATGCTGCGTTGCACAATGGCGGCATTTGGGTTGCAGTCTGGAGAAAGGTCCGTGACGGACCCGTGACGATCGCAACCCAGGGCAGTTACGAATTGTGCCGACAAGCCTTGTGTTGCAAAGATGCAACACTAAATTCGTGGCAAGATTCGATCAGGGACCACCAATGAACCTCGAAAAATTTACCGACCGCGCCAAGGGCTTCCTGCAATCCGCGCTCACCGTCGCGATCCGCATGAACCATCAGCAGATCGCTCCCGAACATCTGTTGAAGGCGCTGCTGGAGGACGAGCAGGGCCTTGCCGCGGGCCTGATTCAGAAAGCTGGCGGCGACGCGAAAAAGGCGACGAGCGAAACCGATCTCGCTTTGGCCAAGATCCCCGCCGTGTCGGGCTCGGGCGCGCAGAGTCAGCCGGGACTCAACAACGATGCGGTGCGCGTGCTCGATCAGGCCGAACAGATCGCGCAGAAAGCGGGCGATAGCTATGTCACCGTCGAGCGGCTGCTCGTCGCGCTCGCGCTCAGCCTCAACACGGCTGCCGGCAAGGCTATCAAGGCGTCCGGCGCGACACCGGAGGGCATCAACGCGGCGATCAACGAGCTACGCGGCGGGCGCACTGCCGATACTGCAGGCGCCGAGGACCGCTATGACGCGCTCAAGAAATTCGCCCGCGACCTGACGCAAGCGGCGCGCGATGGCAAGCTCGACCCGGTGATCGGCCGCGACGAGGAAATCCGCCGCACGATCCAGATCCTGGCGCGCCGCACCAAGAACAACCCCGCGCTGATCGGCGAGCCCGGCGTCGGCAAGACCGCGATCGCCGAGGGCCTGGCGCTGCGCATCGCTAATGGCGACGTGCCCGATACGCTCAAGGACCGGCGGCTGATGGCACTCGATCTCGGCTCGCTGATCGCGGGCGCCAAATATCGCGGCGAGTTCGAGGAGCGGCTGAAGGGCGTGCTCGACGAGGTGAAGGGCGCCGAGGGCGACATCATCCTGTTCATCGACGAGATGCACACGCTGATCGGCGCAGGCAAGACCGATGGCGCAATGGACGCGTCGAACCTGTTGAAGCCGGCGCTGGCGCGTGGCGAGCTGCATTGCGTCGGGGCGACCACGCTCGACGAATATCGCAAATATGTCGAGAAGGACCCGGCGCTGCAACGGCGGTTCCAGCCGGTGTTCGTCGGCGAGCCCACGGTCGAGGACACGATCTCGATTCTGCGCGGGCTCAAGGAAAAATATGAGCTGCACCACGGCGTGCGGATCACCGACGCCGCGCTGGTCGCGGCGGCGACGCTCAGCAACCGCTACATCACCGACCGTTTCCTGCCCGACAAGGCGATCGACCTGATGGACGAGGCGGCGAGCCGGATCCGCATGGAAGTCGAGTCCAAGCCGGAGGAGATCGAGACGCTCGATCGCCGTATCATCCAGCTCAAGATCGAGCGTGAGGCGCTCAAGAAGGAGACCGATGCGGCGTCGAAGGATCGCCTCACCAACCTCGAAGGCGAACTCGCCAATCTCGAGCAGCAGTCGAGCGAGCTGACTCAGCGCTGGCAGGCCGAAAAGGACAAGATCGGCGCCGAGGCCAAGCTCAAGGAGCAACTCGACGCCGCGCGCATCGCGCTCGACCAGGCACAGCGATCGGGCGATCTCGCCAAGGCGGGCGAGCTGTCCTACGGCACCATCCCGCAGCTCGAAAAACAGCTTGAGGCGGCGCAGGGCGCGACCGTCGGCGCGATGCTGCGCGAGGAAGTCACCGCCGAGGACATTGCCGGCGTCGTCAGCCGCTGGACCGGCATCCCGGTCGACCGGATGATGGAAGGCGAGCGCGCCAAGTTGCTCCAGATGGAGCAGCAGCTCGGCAAACGTGTGATCGGCCAGGCCGATGCCGTGCGCGCCGTCTCGACCGCGGTGCGCCGTGCCCGCGCCGGGTTGCAGGATCCCAACCGTCCGCTCGGCAGCTTCCTGTTCCTCGGCCCGACCGGCGTCGGCAAAACCGAGCTGACCAAGGCGCTGGCCGAATTCCTGTTCGACGACAGCGCGGCGATGGTCCGGATCGACATGAGCGAGTTCATGGAGAAGCATTCGGTCGCCCGCCTGATCGGTGCACCGCCGGGCTATGTCGGTTATGAGGAAGGCGGCGTTCTAACCGAAGCGGTTCGCCGGCGGCCGTATCAGGTCGTGCTGTTCGACGAGGTCGAGAAGGCGCATGGCGATGTCTTCAACATCCTGCTCCAGGTGCTCGACGACGGCCGCCTGACCGATGGCCAGGGCCGCACGGTCGACTTCACCAACACGATCATCGTGCTGACCTCCAACCTCGGCAGCCAATATCTGTCGAGCCTGGGCGACGGTGAGAGTGTCGCTTCGGTCGAGCCGCAAGTGATGGAGATCGTCCGCGGGCATTTCCGCCCGGAATTCCTCAACCGGCTCGACGAGATCGTGCTGTTCCACCGGCTGGGGCAAAGCGAGATGGCACCGATCGTCGACATCCAGGTCGAGCGCGTCGGCAAGCTGCTCGCCGACCGCAAGATCGCGATCGACCTGACCCAGGCCGCGCGCGACTGGTTGGGGCGTGTCGGCTACGATCCGGTCTATGGCGCCCGGCCGCTGAAGCGCGCGGTCCAGCGCTATCTGCAGGATCCGCTCGCCGACCTGATCCTGTCGGGTGAGGTCAAGGACGGACAGACGGTCAAGGTCGATGAAGGCGATGGCAAGCTGACCCTGACGGTCGTCTGACCCGCCATCACCGGATAAAAAAGGGGCCGCTCCATCGCTGGAGCGGCCCCATTTTTTTGGCTTTTGGCGGGGATCAGAACTTGAAGTTCGCGCCTGCGCGGAAGTAGCGGCCGACGATGCCCGTCTGGGTCCAGGTCGGATTGTAGTTGGCCGCCGCGCCGGCATAATTGGCGGGGTTGAGCGGCGCCGATGCGTCCAACACGTTGATCACGTTCACGTAGAAGGTGAACTTGTCGTTGACCTTGAACTGGGCAACCAGGTCCAGGTCGAAGAACCCCTTGGTGTGGCAGAAGGTCTCACCGGGATTGTAGAGCTGGTCGGCACAGGTCGTAGCCGTGGGGCCGTTCTGATCGGTAGCGATCGTCTTGTACCCGCTGACATAATAAGCCGTGCCGGTCAGCGTGAACTTTCCGACCTCAAGGCTATTCTGCCAATTGGCGCGCCAGCGCGGCGTGCCGGCGCCCGACGACAGAATGTACGGCGCCTGGGTGCCGACATAATCGAGGACGTTCCCGTCACCACCGTCGAAGCGGTAGTAGAAGATTTCCGTCCCTTCGAGGCGGCTCGTCAGCTTCGCGCCGCCAAGCGGGATACGCGCCTCGAGCGACACGTCTACGCCCGACGTCTCGAGCGACGCCGCGTTGGCGTATGGCGAGTTGACGATCAGCACCTTGCGGATCGCGTTCGGGAACTGCGGATCCGGATCGTCGAGGACCAACGAATAGCCCGCGGGCAGCGCCTGACCCGAATAGTAATTGTCGATGGCGACACCCGACAGCGGGCCGCCCGAAATCACGTCGGTCTTGCGGATATTGTAATAGTCCGCGGTAAAGCTCAGCCACCGTGTCGGTTCGATCACCACGCCACCGGTGAAGCTACGCGACTTTTCCGGTTTCAGATTCGGGTTCGACGCGCTGTTGAAGCCGATCGAATAGGGCGACACATAAGCGTTGCCGCCGGCGCACCCATCAGGAGTCGCGACGCCGCCATGCGCAATGATCGCCGAACAGGGTGGCGTCGCAGAGGTATAGCCGATCACCGCGCCGTTCTGCGATTCCGCGAAGCTCGGCGCGCGGAAACCGCGCGAATAGGTACCGCGGATCATCAGCTGTGGGATCGGGCGGAACTTGAAGCCCGCCTTGGGCGAAAAGTTGCTGAACCCGTCCGAATAGTGGTCGTAGCGCCCCGAAAGGTTGATATCGACGGCCTTCACTACCGGGGCGTCTACTTCGAAATACGCCGAGTAGATCGTGCGCTTGCCCGACGCGGTCACGGCATTGAGGCCGAGGAACGCGTTGTTGGCATTGGCATTCGGGTTATCGAGTGTCTCACGCCGGATCGAACCACCGACGCCGACCTGCAGCGGGCCGCCGGGAAGCTGGAACAGCTCCTTGGTCAAATTGCCCTGGATCATGTACAATTCGCTCTTCGCGGTAGTGATCGCGTTGGGCGAAATGGCATCGATCACAGACTGCGGAGTCGCTGACGGGTTCACGAAATTGTACGTGCCGTTGAGGACCGCCGAGGTCAGGCCGGCAATGTTGATATAGCCGGCATTTGTGCCCTTCAGGTCGCTGCGCGCATAAGTGGCATCGACCGAGTAGGTCCAGCCGTCGCCGAACTTGCCGCTGATGCCACCGGCGACCCGATAGACGTCGTTTTCGGTGGTCGCCCGCTGGATGAGCTGCGGGAAGGCGAAGGAAAGCTGCGCATCGACGCAATCGACGCCCTCAGTGCAGCCAGCCACCGCATAGGGGTTGTTAGGATTGACCTGCCCATTGGCGAGAATGGCCGGCAGCACGAGGTTGGTGGTGTTGATCGGATTGCGCTGGCGCACGGAGAACGGCGCAGCCTCCGAATAGACCTTGCTGTGGTAATAGGTGCCGGTCAGATAGGCCTGCGCATTGCTGCCGACATTGGCGGTCAGGTGGGCGGTGGCGCCGTAGCGCGTCTGCTCGGGCTGGAGCGTGCCGTACGGAATGGTATTCTCTTCGCAATAATCGCCGGTCGCGTCGCTGTGCTGAATCGTCAGGCCGTTGGTCGCACAGCCGCCGGGATTGAGGATCCGCGTTGCCAGCGGATCGCCCGCCCCATCGACCAGGAACTGACCGGAAAAGATATCGCCGGGTACAGCCTCCATCGCCGGGCGGACGACAGCGCTCGTTGTGCCGAGACGCGTGCCGAACCCGCCGTCCGCACCGACATTGCCGTTGATGCCGCCGATCGAGCTGAGGTCGGCGGTATTGTACGGGAACTTGCGGTTCGCCGCCGAGATCATCTCGTCGTGCTCGTATTCGCCGGTGAGATAGATATTGAAGCCCTGGGTCGACAGATCGCCATAGCCGTAGGTCAGCGTCAGGCGTTGTTCGCCACCGTCACCACGCTCCGAAATACCACCTTCGGCCGTACCCTCGAAGCCCTTGATTTCCTTGCGGGTGATGATGTTGACCACGCCGCCGATCGCGTCCGCGCCATAGGTCGACGAGGCGCCGTCCTTCAGCACCTCGATCCGGTCGATATTGCTCTTCTGGATCGAGTTGAGGTCGACGAACGAGCGCTGACCGTCATCGGCATAGGGATAGCTGGTGGTACGGATACCGTCGATCAACACGAGCGTCGAGTTGACGGTCAGACCACGCAACGACACGCCCGCACCGCCCGAGCCAAACCCATTGGCGAATGCCGACGGGATCGAGCCGGAATTGTCCGCGGAGATCGACCGAATAGCATCGGCCACGTTGGTGATGCCGGCCTTTTCGAGATTCTCGTTCGTCAGCGTGGTGATCGGCGACACGGTATCCCGGTTGGAACGGAACAAAGTGCCGGTGACGACGATATCGCCGCTGCTCGCGGACTGGTCGTCCTGAGGCGCCGCGGGAGCGGGTTCGGCCACGGGCGCGGGCGCCGGGGCGGGCGTGTCCTGGGCAAAAGCGGGGGCAACGTACAACGCCGCCGACGCGCCGGCGCCGCACAGCACGAGCGCACGCCAAGCGGCGCCTCCGCGAAGCGAACGCGAAACAGTCGTGTTGATTTTCACAAGGTCTTCCCTTTGCCTGGCCCGTCCGTTCCCCCTTGCGGTGCGAGCGTCGCCAAGCCCCTGCGAACCGCCCTCCCAGGCCCGTTCGAGGCAATGGGCGGGGGATGGAACCTGTGCGGAAAGGTGTAAAGCCGGCATGGATCGCCGCGCATTGGTTTCGTTCCGGCTGTAGCAAATTGGCCACACGGCGAAGATCGACTGGAGCGCAACCAAAAATGGGGCCGCTCCATTGCTGGAGCGGCCCCGATCAACTCAGTCGATGAGAGCGAGGATCTAGAAGTCGACCTTCGCGCCGACGCGGAAGAACCGACCGGTAAAGCCCTGGCCTTCCCAGGCCACGTTGTAATTATAGCCGAGGTTGTACGACTGGCCGGGGTTGAAGTCCGGTTTCGCGCCAAGGATGTTCAGCGCGTTGGCGTACAACGTAAAGTGATCGGCGATCTTCGTGCTCGCGGTCAGATCGAGCGTGACGAAGCGCTTGGCTCGGCACTTGAAGATCGTCCCGTCGGCATAGGTGGCCGCCGAAACACCGCCATTGGCGTCGCAATCGCCCTTGATGCCACCGTAATCGATCGACGCCATGTCATAGCCGCTGGTGTAGTTCACCGTGGCGCTCAGGTATGTCTTCCCGAAATCCAGCGTGTTGGTCCAGGTGCCGCGCCACTTCGGCGCACCCGAGCACGACGTGATGTCGCACGGGCTGAGCGTGCCGTCATAACGCTGGACGCCTGTCGACAGGTTTTTCTCCAGCTTGATCAGGTATGACGCGTCGACCCGGCTGGTGAAGCTGATGCTGCTACCGATCGGGAAGCGCGCAGTACCCGAAAAGTCGAGACCCGAAGCGGTTTCAGAATCGGCGTTGACGAACGAATATTGAATGAAGCCCAGCAATGGCAACGCGTTGGGATGATCCGGATCCTTGATGCCCGGAAGCACCGTCAGGCCAGGAATGTTCACAACGCCGTTATTGGCATAATAGGCATCCTCCACACCCGAATAATCGGGGTTGGTGATCAGGCCCTTGATCTTGATGTGCCAATAATCCGCAGTGAACGAGAAGTTGCGGTTCGGCTCAATAACGATACCGCCGGTATAGGACGTCGATTTCTCCGGCTTCAGCGACGGATTCCCAACGGCGGTCAGGCCATAGGAGTAAGGCTGGGTGGCATAGGCATTGCCGCCGTGGGCGGCGATGAACGCCGGATCGCTGACCTGGGCTGTGATATAGCCGGTCGTCGGCAGACCATAAGCCTCGTTAAAGCTCGGAATGCGGAAGCCCTTCGAGAAGGTACCCCGCAGCTTGATTTCCTTGATCGGCTTGAAGATCGCGGTGAACTTCGGCGAGAAGTTCTTCTGCCCCGACGAATAGTCGTCATAGCGCCCCGAAGCGTTCAGGCTCAGCATATCCACAATCGGCGCCTCGACTTCGAAGAAGGCCGACTTGACGTTGCGGCTGCCGGTCGCACCCACGGCGTTGACGCTGTAATAGCGATCGGCCGGGTTGACCTCGTTGGCCGGGTTGGCGCTCGGGTTGGTGATCGATTCCTTGCGGTACGATACGCCGACCGCCGCCGACAATGGCCCGCCCGGAAGCTGGAACAGATCCTTCGACAGCGTTGCCTGGGCTTGCCACAGGTTCGAGCGTGAGTTTGTGACGTTGGTCGGCGCGATATAATCGCGGATCGCCTGCGAGTTCAGCGATGGATTGATGAAATTGAAGCTGCCGTCGTTGATCACGTCGACCAGATGCTGGGCATAGAGGTAGTTCTTGTTGGTGATCTTCAGGTCGACCTGCGACCAGGTGAAGTCCGCCGCATAGCGCCAGTTATCGCCGAAAGAACCATTGACGCCCGCCGACGCGCGATAGGTACGTGCATCCGACAGCGTGATACGCGGCTGGTCGTAACGGTAGTTCACCCGTGCGAACTGGCCGCTGGCGGCATAGGGATTGTTCGGGTTGAGCGTACCGTTGGCTGCCGTGCAGGCGACGGTCGTGCCACGCGGGCAGACATAGACCGGCAACAGCACCGGGCTTAGCGTGAACTGCGTACCGCCCGCTGCGGTCTGGCCAGCGAACGACAGCGGAGCAATCGACGTGTCGGTCTTCGTCTGATAGAAATTGAACATCGCATAGGCCTGCGCCTTGCTGCCCAAATTGACCGTGCCACGAATGGTCCCGCCCAAACGTTCGACTGTAGGCTGCTCTTGGAGATAACGGTTGACGTTGTCTTGCTGACACTGCTGCGCTCCGTTCGTCACCCCGGTATAGCCGACGTTGTTGAACGAGTAGCTGCCGTCGGTGTTCTGGGTGAACCTAGGCGCCGCCGACCCTTGCTGGGCGGCGTTGAGCGTGACGGATGTCAGATTTCCGCACCCTGCCCCAGGATTGGCGAGCTGCCACGGCCCCATCGCCACGGTGCCGGGCGCGAACGTGTGGCTGGTGCCGCCCGGATCTACAAAGGTTAGGGTGGTCGTATTATAAGGACGGATTGCGGGAACCATGGTCGATCCAACGCCCGGGAACGAGCCGTCGCCCTGAATGCCGTTTACCACGCCGTTGTTGAGGCAGTTCCCGGGCGCGTTGCAGATGCTGCTCAGATCAGCGCCGTTATAGGGAAACTTGCGGTCACGCGCGTAAAGCGGATCGTTCTTCTGGTACTCGACATTGGCATAAATGTTGAAGCCCTGCTCCGACAGCTTGCCATAGCCGACCGTGCCGCTCAGGCGCTGCTCGCCGGCGTCGCCATATTCCGAAATGCCCGCCGACCCGTCGAGGTGAACGCCGGTAATTTCTTTCTTGACGATGACATTGACCACGCCGGCGACGGCATCGGCGCCATAGGTCGACGACGCGCCATCCTGCAGCACTTCGATGCGATCGACGATTCCGCTGGGAATAGTGTTGAGATCGACGAAGTTACGATGGCCGTCATCCGCCAGCGGATACGGTGCGCTGCGCAGACCGTCGAACAGGGTCAGCGTGTTGCCTGTGGTAAGACCGCGCAGCGACACTGCGGTGGCGCCGGTCGCGAAGTTGAAGCTGTTCCAGCTCTTGTTCATCGAGCCGGCGTTGTTTGCCGCCAGCGAGTTGATCGCGTCGGCCACGGTATTGAGGCCACGTTTGGCCAAATCGTCCGAGGTCAAGGTCGTCAGCGGCGCGGCGGTCGCAGTCGCCGAATTGCGCAACAGCGTACCGGTGACGACGATTTCGGGCGCTGCCGCCTGATCGTCCTGCGGCGCGGGCGCGGCATCTGTCGCCGGAGCCTGGGTGTCCTGAGCGAATGCCGGAGCGGCGAACAAAGCCGCCGACGCGCCGGCGCCGCACAGCATCAGCGCGCGCAAGGCCGCGCTTCCGCGGAGCGAACGCGAAACAGTCGAGTTGGTCACGAGATATTCCCTTTGCCTGGCCCGTCCCTTGCCCCCCAATTCAGGTTCGAGCGTCGCCAAGCCCCTACGAACCACCCTCCCAGGTACATTCGAGGCCAATGCCCGCACCGATTAAGCTTGGCTTCCTCGCTGTAAAGCTAGGTTTGACAAGTTCGGGCGCGTTTGGCCGCGCCTGTAGCAAAAAGGTCACAAGGTCTGCGCGAGGCAACCGGACCGCGCAGACAAAAGAAAAGGGCGGAGCCTTGCGGCCCCACCCCTTCAGTTTTCTCATTCTGACGGATCAGAACTTGAAGTTCGCACCCGCCCGGAAGGTACGGCCGATGACGCCAGCGTAATGCCAGGTCGGCAGGTAGTTCGTACCCGAATACGAGGTCACCGCGATCGGTGCACGCGCATTCGTGAAGTTGCCGACATTGAGATAGAAGCTGAAATCGTCGTTCACCTTAACCGTCGCATTGAGGTCGGCATAGATGAAGCTCTTGATATAGCAGTACTTCGATACGGTTCCGGTCGGATAGGGATAGAACGCCCCAGCCGAGCCTGCGCACGAAAGATCGATATTGTTATTCGCGTCCGCATCCAGATCGTCAGCGCCGACCTGCTTGATCCGGCCCACGTAATACGTCGTCGCGGTCAGCGAGAAATTGCCGATCTGCAGGGTGTTCTGCCAGTTGCCGCGGAAACGCGGAGTACCTGCACCCGACGACAGTTCGTACGGTCCGATCGTACCCGCATATTTGCGGACCACACCGTCACCGAAATCGACATTGAAGTGCAGGATCTGGTTGACGTCCAGTCGGCTGATCAGCTTCACATCGTCGGTGATCGGAATACGCGCCTCAAGCGAGTAATCGAGACCGGCGGTCTTGAAGTAACCCGCATTGACGTACGGACCGTTGATCACGAGCACGCGCGGCAGGGCGTTCGGGAACAACGGATCGATCGCGTCGGTGGCACCGCACGAATAACCCGGGATCGCAGCGACCGCAGCACAGCCAGCGGCGGCAGCGGCAGCACCGGACGGATAAGTGTTGCCGGCAACCGAATAATAGGCGCTACGCGCCGCACCGGCGTTCGGACCGGCGACGATCACGTCCTTCTTCTTCACGTTGTAATAGTCGACCGTGAAGCTCAACCACCGAGTCGGCTGTACGATCAAACCCGCGGTGAAGGCACGCGAGGTCTCCGGCTTCAGGTCCGGATTGCCCGAGAAGCCGCCACCGACGCTGTATGACTGAGCATATGGATTGGAGCCGGCCGCACACTTCGTGGGATCGACCGCATCAAACGTGCCGCCGTGAGCGACCTGGAACTTGCAGTTCGGCTGGTAGGTCACGAAGCCCGGATAGCTCGACCGCGGGTTGCTTTCGGCGAAGGTCGGAGCGCGGAAGCCCTTCGAGAAGGTGCCGCGGAGCGCGACTTCCTTGATCGGCGTGAACTTGAACCCGACCTTCGGCGAGAAGTGGCTGAAGCCTTCCGAATAATGGTCGTAACGGCCCGACGCGTCGATCTCGAGTTCCTTGAGGACCGGCGCGCTGATTTCGAAATAGCCCGCCGACACTGTGTGCGCACCGAACGCCGCCGCCGTGTTGGCATAATTGGCGAGGTTCGGATTGAGACCCGGATTGTTGAGCGTTTCGCGACGGATCTGGCCGCCGACCGCGACCTGCAACGGACCACCCGGCAGCGTCAGCAATTCCTTGGCGATCGACGCGTCGAGCGACGCGAGCGACGTATAGGCCCGGTTCGTCACGGTCGGCGAGATCAGGTTACGCACCGCCGCGGTATTCAGGCTGGGGTTGACGAAATTGTACGCCCCAGTGTTCACTGCCTGCTTCAGGCCGGCGATGTTGATGACGCCGAACGCATTCAGCTCCATATTGTCGCGCGCGCCGACTGCTTCGACCCGGAAACTCCAGCCATCGCCGAACTTGCCGTTGAGGCCGATGGCGCCACGGATAACCTCGTTGCCACGCTCGGTCGCGGCCGGAATGTCGCCGAACAGGTAATAGACGCGCGCCGCATTCGCCATCGCCGTCGCCGCATCGGCGCCCAGGTTGGTCGCATAGGGGTTGTTCGGATTCAGGCGACGATCCGCCGCAGTGACGCAGTCGACGCCCGCGTTGCAGACGAAATAGGGGAGCACGATGCCCGGGTTGTTCGACGCCGTGGTCGGCGCCGCACCATAAGGCTGACGCTGACGGATTGCCGGCGGCGTGCCCTTGATGTTGACCTGGCTGTGCGAATAGCTGCCCAGCGCGTACAGTTCGATATTGTCGCTGACGCGATAGCTGAAGCGGCCGGTAAAGGAGTATTTCTCCGAGAACGGCTGCACCTGGCTAAATTCAAGCGTATTATTGTGGATACACCCGATATTGCCGGACGAATCGGTGTACGTACCCTTGGTGCAGCTCCCCAGATTGAGCGTCGAATAAGCGCCGGTTGCCGCAGTACCGCCCGTGAACGGGTCGTTGAGGTTCGACTGGGTGGTGCGGCGCACGACCGCGTTGATCGTGGCGGTGGAAAGCGCACTGTCGGCGGTGTTCTGATCAGCCAGGCCGATCGAGCTCAGGTCGGTGGTGTTGAACGGAAAGCCGACATCGGCGACCGAAACACGACCGTCGCGCTGATACTCACCATTGACCCAGAGGTTCCAGCCGGCCGTCTCGTAATCGCCGATGCCGCCCATGAGATTGGCGCGATAGCGCGAGGCATAGCCGCCTTCGGCAACGCCGCCTTCGACGCCGCCCTGAAGGCCCTTGAACTGCTTGCGCAGGATGACGTTGACCACGCCGCCGATCGCGTCGGCGCCGTAGGTCGACGACGCGCCGTCCTTGAGCACTTCGACGCGCTCCACGGCGCTGAACGGGATCGAGTTCAGGTCGACATAGGCGTTGTGGCCGTCGTCGTTGAGCGGGAAGTTGGTCGAGCGCAGGCCGTCGATGAGCACGAGGGTCGATGAAACGCCGAGGCCGCGCAGCGAGACCGCCGAGCCACCGGCCGAGAAGCCGCCCTGGAAACCGGTCGGGATCGAGCCGGCGCTATCGGCCGAAACCGAGCGAATCGCGTCAGCGACCGTGGTGATGCCGGCGCGGGAAAGGTTTTCCGTGGTCAGCACGGTGACCGGCGACGGGGTCTCGGTGTCGGTGCGGCGGAACAGCGTCCCGGTGACGACGATGTCGGGCGAGTTGTCGGTCGCCTGGTCGCCTGCGGGGGCGGGAGCCGGCGAAGCAGGCGTTTCCTGCGCCTGAGCGGGCGTCGCCAGTGCGAGCAGGCCGAGCGGAGCCGCGGCAGCAAGCAGGCGAAGCTTGGACGTCGTTCGGAAAGATACCATCGATGCGTAATCCCCATGTAGCGGGCCAGGCCCGCGCTCGTTTACCGGCGCGAATCATGAGCCCCCAATACCGTCAGACCTCTGAGCCTGTCCGGAATGAGCGACTGGTTACCGCCGATACAATCGTTGTAAAGCTGGAACGCCAAATGATTGCCGATTTGCAGCAGAGAGTTACACGAAAGTCACACCGAATACGCAGGGTCCGGCCGATCGAGAGCCTCACATTTCAAATTACGGCGCGGGCGCCATCGATCCTCGGCAATGTCATTTGGTACAAGTTGGAACTGGCGTCGCGTTTGTCTTGAGCCCGCGAGCGCCTATCATTTCCGCACCCACGGAATGTCAGTGATGTATTGTAGCAATACAGTGCGTCAGCTAGAGTTATTTCGCCTGCCATTAGTCCGATCGCCGGCAGCGTTTCGATCTTCACGTCGCGCCTTGCAAGCCACGTTGAAGCTGACCCGCACGGCCCTTAACCGGCGCAGCGCCGATCACCAGTCGCCCCTGGATCATACCGCATTTTGAAGCTGAAAGTGCCGGCCGGTCGTCGGCTTACGCGACGCGGATGCATATTAACGGTGACCGGTGTGGCGCGAACGATCGCGACCTAACAGCATCATCGTTTGAACCTCCGGCGGCGGGCTTCCACCCGCCGCCGGCATATTTTCGTCAGAACTTGAAGTTGGCGCCGGCGCTGAACTTGCGGCCGACCACGCCAGCATAATGCCAGGTTGTCAGGAAGTTCGGCGCGCTCGCATAGGCCGCGGCCGCCAATGGCGCCCGAGCGTTGAGCACATTGCCGACATTGGCAAAGAACGTGAACTTGTCGTTGACCCGCACCGACGCGTTCAGATCGACGTTGATGAACGAGTTGATGTAGCAGAACCGCGGATCGTTGTTCTGCGGGGACGACCGTGTGTAGAGATTGCCGCCCGCACAATCGAGCGGCAGCCCTTGATCCTCGGACACAGCTTTGATCTTGCCGACATAATATGCCGTCGCCGACAGCGACCAAGGGCCATTCTCGATCGTGGTCTGCCAGTTGCCGCGCCAATCAGGCGTGCCGTTGCCCGAAGAGAGGTCGTACGGCCCAAGCGTACCGGCATAATGCTGGATGGCGCCGGTGGTCGTATGGAGATCGTACTTGAAGATATGCGTGACCTCGACCTTGCTCGTGAACTTGAAGGTGCCGGCCGAGAACTTGACCGACGCCGATGCGTCGATACCGCTTGTGATCGCGAAGTTCGCGTTGACCCATGGCACGTTGAGAATGAGGAGGCGTGGCAAGGCGGTCGGATAGAGCGGATCGACCGCATCGACCACATTGCACGAATAACCCGCACCGACGGCGGCGACCGCCGCGCAGGCCGCAGTCGCGTTGGCCGCACCATAATAGGCACTCACCGCCGCCCCAGTCAGCGGGCCGCCGACGATCAGGTTCGACTTCTTGACGTTGTAGTAATCAACAGTTGCGCTGAACCACTTTACCGGCTGGAAGATCGTGCCCACCGTGAAACTACGCGAGGTCTCGGGCTTCAGGTTCGGGTTACCGGCATAGCCACGGCCAAGGGAATATTGTGTATTGTAAGGATTACCGTTGGCGTTGCACGCCGTGGTGTTTCCCGTTCCACCATGAGTAAGGATGAAGTTGCACGGTGGCGTCGTGCTGACGAAGCCGGCATATTGGCTGTTGGCCCCCGACTCTGCGAAAGTCGGCGCACGGAAGCCTTCCGCATAGGATCCGCGGATCGCGAATTCCTTGATCGGAGTCAGCTTGAATCCGACTTTGGGCGAGAAGTGGCTGAAACCCTCAGAGTAATGGTCGTACCGGCCCGACACGTTGATATCGAGAATGCTGAGGACAGGCGCGTCGAGTTCGAAATAGCCCGCCCAGACGGTGTGCTTGCCGAATGCCGACGAGGTGGTCAGGCCGTAGGTATCGAGCGCCGCGTTCTGGTTGCGATTGATCAACTTCTCGTTGCGGACCTGACCGCCGACCGCGAATTGCAACGGCCCGCCCGGCAGATCGAACAGCTTCTTCGAAACCGACGCGTCGAGCGAATACATCTGCGAATAGGACGGAGTAACCTTGTCGGGGGCGATCGTATTGCGCACGGCGTCGGTATTCGCCGACGGATTGACGAAATTATACGAGCCAGTGTTGATCGCCTTCATCAGCCCAGCAATGTTGAGTAGGCCATGCTGCGTGATCTGAAGATCGTCACGCGCATAGACGCCGTCGATCTTCCAGTCGAAGCCGCTGAAGCTGCCGTTCAGGCCGGCTGCCACACGCGCGACCTCGTTGACGCGATCGCTGCCCGCCTTGATGTCGCCGAACAGGTAATAGATGCGCGCCGCCCCTTGGCTTGGGTTGGCGGCATAGGTTGCGGCATACGGGTTGTTCGGGTTGAGTTGGCGGTTCGGATCGGTCGCGCAATTGACGCCCGCTGCGCAGATATAGACCGGCAACACGATGCCCGGGTTGCTCGACGCGATCGCCGGCGCGCCGCCGAAGGGCTGCGTCTGGCGGATCGCCGACGGGAACGCGCTGGTAATGCTGACGAAGTCGCGGCTATAGCTGCCCATGACATAGGCTTCGATATTCTCACTCAGCCGGACGCTGAACTTTCCGGTGAACGAATAGCGCTCCTGCTTAGGCTGGACCTGTCGATACAGATCGGTCAGATCGTACTTGCAACCGACGCCCTGTGCCAATCCGCTGGTCACCGAATAGGTGCCCGCCGCACAATTTTGCAGGCCGAGTGCGACATATTGGTTGGTGAGCGGAGACCCCGCCTGACCCGACAGCGGGTTGTTGAGGTCGCTTTGACCGACACGGGTTACGTAGGCGGTTGGGGTGTTGACGGTCAGCGACTGGTCGGCGGTATTGTTGTCGAGACCACCGACGGGCCTCAGGTCCTGGGTGTTGTAGGGGAAACCGCGATCATGGTTCGAGATGCGACCGTCCCATTGATATTCTCCGTTGAGGTAAAAGTTCCACCCCTTGGTCTGATAGTCGCCAATGCCGGCGGTCAATTCGGCACGGTAGCGCGAGCCGTCGCCCTTTTCGGTGGTACCGCCTTGGACGCTCCCCTCGAGTCCGGTGAATTGCTTCTTGAGGAAGATGTTCACCACGCCGCCGATCGCATCGGCGCCATAGATGGACGAGGCGCCGTCCTTGAGCACCTGAACGCGGTCGACCAGACTAAACGGGATCGAGTTCAAATCGACATAGGCATTGTGGCCGTCGTCGTTGATCGGGAAATTCGCGGAACGCAGGCCGTTGATCAGGACCAGCGTCGACGACACGCCGAGGCCACGCAGCGACACCGCCGAACCGCCGGCCGAGAAGCCCGTCTGGAAGCCGGTGCCGATCGAGCCCGCGCTGTCGGCCGAGATCGAGCGGATCGCATCGGACACGTTGGTGATGCCGGCCTTGGCAAGGCTGTCGGACGTCAGCACGGTGACCGGCGACGGCGTCTCGGTGTCGGTACGACGGAACAGGGTGCCGGTGACGACGATGTCCTGCTGCTGGTCGTCGGACGCCACGGCGTCAGCTACCGGCGTCGCCGGCTTGTCCTGCGCAGCAGCCGGCGCGGCCGCAAACATCAGACCGAGCGGCGCGGCGGTCGCGAGCAGCCGGTTGCGGTACGCGTTGTTGAAAAAGGCCATCGAAGTGAAACCCCCATTTACAGGGGATCAGACCCGCGCGCCGGCGGTGCCGCGCGCAGGATCACATCCCCATCGATTGTGACCGCAAGCCCTCCAGCACCGGTCGATGAGCCGTGGGTAAGGCCGAAGCGGGCTTTGTAAAGATTCTAAGCAAGGTCGAACTAGCTTTTGGAATCCACGCGTAGCGCGGCTGCAACAAAGGGTCAGCCTTGGTGTCTTATTTCACTAAGGCAGTGACGCCTATTTCGTCCCCGGCATCGGTCCCGCGACCAGCAGCGGATCGATCTTCGCATTGCGCCAGCGCAGGCTCCAATGGAGATGCGCGCCGGTCACGCGCCCGGTCGCGCCGGAAAACGCGACGATCTGCCCCCGCTTCACCGCCTGGCCGGGCGTGACGACGATCCGCGACAAGTGCATCAGCGCGCTGTTGAGGCCCATGCCATGGTCAATCATCAACAGGTTGCCTTCGAGCAGGAAGGGATGATCGGAGGCCAGGATGACGACGCCGTCGGCCGGCGCCAGCACCGGGGTACCCGCCGGCACCGCGACATCGGTGCCCGAATGGTAGGCCCCCGCCTCGCCGTTGCGATAGATGCGCTGCGATCCGAACAGGGTCGAGATACGCCCGGTTGCCGGCCACATGAACGGCTGCCGCCACCCCATAGAGCTCGTATCCTGGCGCCGCGCCGCGTTGATCTGGGCGATTTCGGCTGGCCGTAATTTCTCGAATTGCGGCATCGGCACGGGATATTTTGGCAAGGTCGACAGACGCGAGATGTCCCATGCCCGTGGATTGATCGTCAGCGTACGCGAGACCGAGCGGCCATCGTCCAGCGTCGCGGCCACGGTTGCCGCCGGTCCGGCATCGCGATCGAAGGCAATCACGAAGCGGCCGTCGGGCGCCACCGGCACCTCGTCGCCGTTGAAGCTGACCCGCTGGGTCCCGGCGGGCGCGGTGCCGATGAGCAGGCCGCCCTGGATCATGCTGCCCTTGAAGCTGAAATCGCCGAGCGGCACCGTCGGCATGCGTGACGCGGGCGGCGGCGGTGTGGCGACGACCACGGGCGCGGGACGCGTGGCGGGCGGCGAGCCCGGCTCGACGCAGCTACCCAGCATGCTCAACGCGGCGAGGCCGAGGACCCAGCGCCGCGCGCGCCTCACTTCCGTCCTTCAGCCTCTAGCGCGAGGTCGGCACTGGCATAGGCTTCCTGTCGCGCGACGCTCCAATAGCGCAGATCGTCGAGCGCGATCGGTACGCCCGATATCGCGCAGGTCACATGGCCCCCGGGCACCAGCACGCGAAAACCATTGGCCATGTAGTGGAGGCGCGCCGGCCGATCGGTATTGGACATCAGCATTGCAGCGATCCTCGAAATCTCAAAAAAGTCAGGCCGGCCCCGACTAGTGTTACAGCAACGTCGGCTGGTCCGGCTTGTCCTTTACATATGCCTTGCCGCCCGCGCCCTCAACCCGCGCCGCGACGTCACCATCACCAAAATGGAGCACAAACACGCCGGCCTTGCGCGCCGCCGCCGCGTTGGTCAGCACGCCCCCCGCCTTCGCCTCGACCCAGGCATAGCCGCGGTCGAGCACATGGCTGGGATTGAGCGCCTCGACCAGCTTCCAGGCGCCCGCCAACCGATCGCGCGCCGCAGAGAGGCGTTGCGCCAGCATCGCCGGCCGCAACGCCCCGGCGCTACGGTCGAGCTGGCCGCGCGCCAGCGTGATGCGCCGCTCGAGCGCGCGGTCGAGCCGCTGCGCATTGTCGTCGGCGCGCTGGCGCTGCGGCCCCAGCAACGCGTCGCGCTTGGGTAACAACCGCGCCAGCGAGTCGCTCTGCTCGCGCCCGCGCTCGACATAGCGCCGCGCGCACCGTTCGGCGCGTTGCGCGTACGAATCGAGCCCCAACCGCAAGTCGGCCAGCACCGGCACCGCGATTTCGGCCGCGGCGGTGGGCGTCGGCGCGCGCAAATCGGCGGCATGGTCCGACAGGCTGGTATCGGTTTCGTGCCCGACGGCCGAGATCAGCGGGATCGAGCAGGCGGCGATCGCGCGGACCACCACTTCCTCGTTGAACGCCCACAGATCCTCGACCGACCCGCCGCCGCGCGCGACGATGACGAGGTCGGGGCGCGGCACCGGCCCGCCCGGCGCGATGGCATCGAAGCCGGCAATGGCGGCGGCGACGTCGCGCGCGGCGCCATCGCCCTGCACCTTGACCGGCCACACCAGGACATGCGTCGGGCAGCGATCGGCGAGCCGGTGCAGGATGTCCCGGATCACCGCGCCGGTCGGCGAGGTGACCACGCCGATCACCTTCGGCATGAACGGCAGCTTTTTCTTGCGCCCCTGGTCGAACAAACCCTCGGCGCCGAGTTGCGCCTTGAGCTTTTCGAGCAACGCCATCAGCGCGCCTTCGCCCGCCAGTTCCATGCGATCGACGACGATCTGGTATTTGGACCGGCCGGGATAGGTGGTCAGCTTGCCGCTGACGATCACCTCAATCCCGTCCTGCGGGCTGAACGGAATCAAGGCCGCCTGCCCTTTCCACATCACCCCGTCGATCACGGCCTGGTCGTCCTTCAGACTCAGATAGCAATGGCCCGAGGCGGCGCGTTTCCATCCCGAAATCTCGCCGCGCAGCCGAACGCGGCCGAATTCGCCTTCGACCATCCGCTTGAGCCGCCCTGACAGTTCGGACACGCTTTCGGCGGCGGAATTGTCGCCGGGCATGGCCTCGGCTACCAGCCGCGGCGAATCTTCTGGAAAAGGGTCGGGCATGAACGTCCTGCTGATCGGATCGGGTGGGCGCGAACATGGCCTCGCGTGGAAGCTGGCGCAATCGCCGCTGCTCACCAAACTCTACGCCGCGCCCGGCAATCCGGGAATAGCGGAAAGCGCCGAGCTCGTCGCGATCGATGTGACCGATCATGACGCGGTGATCGATTTTTGCCGCACCAATCATGTCGAGTTGGTCGTGGTCGGCCCCGAGGCGCCCTTGGTCGCCGGGATCGCCGACGATCTGCGCGCCGTCGGCTTTACGGTGTTCGGCCCCGACAAGGCGCCGGCCCAGCTCGAAGGCTCCAAGGCCTTCACCAAGGCTTTGTGCGACCGCGCCAACATCCCGACGGCAGGTTATCGCGCCGTTTACTCGCTCGACGACGCTCGCGCCGCGCTCGCCGCGTTCGGCGCCCCGGTGGTAGTGAAGGCCGATGGCCTGGCGGCCGGCAAAGGCGTCGTCGTCGCGATGACCGCCGCCGAAGCCGAAGACGCGGTCGCAACATTGTTCGCCGAACCGGGCGCCAGTGCGGTGATCGAGGAATTTCTCGAAGGCGAGGAAGTCAGCCTGTTCGTGCTGACCGATGGCAGCGCGATGGTCGCGTTCGGATCGGCGCAGGATCACAAGCGCGTCGGCGACGGCGATACCGGCCCCAATACCGGCGGTATGGGCGCCTATAGTCCCGCGCGCGTGCTGACTCCCGACCTCGAAGCGCAAGCGCTCCGCGAGATCGTCGCGCCGACCGTCGCCACGCTGGCGGCGGAAGGCATGCCCTATTCGGGCGTGCTCTATGCCGGGCTAATGCTCACTAACGCCGGCCCCAAGCTGATCGAATATAATGCCCGGTTCGGCGATCCCGAATGCCAAGTGCTGATGATGCGGCTCGACAGCGATCTGCTGCCATTGCTGCTGGCGATAGCGCAAGGCCGGCTGACCGAGGCGCCCTCCCCCGTCTTCAGCGAGGATGTCGCGCTGACCGTGGTGATGGCGGCGGCCGGCTATCCCGGCACGCCCGAGACCGGCGGCGCTATCGACGGGATCCAAGCTGCCGAGGCAGAAGGGGCGAAGATATTCCAGGCCGGCACCAGGCTCGCCGATGGCCGGCTCGTCGCGTCGGGCGGCCGCGTCCTCGCGGTCACCGCGCGCGGCGCCGATGTCCGCGCGGCGCAGGCCGCCGCCTATCGCGCGGTCGACGCGATCGACTTTCCCAGCGGCTTTTGCCGCCGCGACATCGGCTGGCGCGAGATTGCGCGAGAGGGCTGATCCCGATCACTGGCGAAACCAGCGCTCCCTCTCTAGGATAGCCGACGCTTCGTCGTACGGGAAAACTGTTCATGGACTCCGCCAACCCGCCACCGGTCGGTGCCGCCGCCTACATCTTTCAGGACTGGACGGTGATCGTGCTGATCCTGATCGCGGCGTTCGCGGTGCTGGTGATCGCCGGCATGATCTGGGGTCAGAAGAAAGCGCGCGAGCGCCACCGTGTCGAGGAAGCCGCCGAGGAGCGCGCTGAGGAAGCCGGCACGACCTTGCCCCCCGCACCCCCGCCGCCACCGGCGGCTGCCGATACCGGCCTGCCGCCCGATGAACCGCGCCCCCAGCCGGAGCCGGAAGCGCTGCCGAGCCCACCGCCTGCCTCGCCGGTCGCCCGTGACGTCGAACAGCAACCCCTAGCCGCGCGCGAACTCGCGCCGGAGCCAATCGCGGCGTCGGCAGCCGAGCCCGAACCGGTTGTGCAGACGCCGGAACCGGTAGCGGAGCCTGTGCCGGAGCAGGAACCAGCCACCGAGGCGCCGACCGAAGCAGCGACCCAGCCGCCAGCCCCACCGCCGGAACCCGCGCCGGCTCCGGAACCGGCCGCCGCATCGCCAGAACCCTCACCGCCGCCCGCGTCTGCTGCACCTGCACCGAATGCCGCCGGCGCGCTCGCGCTGACCACGATCAAGGGCCTCGGGCCCAAGGTCGCGGCCATGCTGGCCGAGCGCGGCATCACCCGGGTCGATCAGCTCGCGGCGCTATCGCCCGACGAGGCGTCCGCGCTCGACGTGCAATTGGGCGCGTTCACCGGGCGGATGGGGCGCGATCGCTGGATCGAACAGGCCAAGCTGCTCGCGGCCGGCGATACCGCCGCGTATGAGGCAGAGTTCGGGAAGCTGGGTTAGAGTCGTTTTCAGCTTCGCTGAGACGGTGCCGGCCGGCGCCAACCTAGCGATCGCCGCCATCATCGCGTCGAACGATTGGTCGGTGCCAGACGTGTTGAGCGCGATGTCGCCAAAGCCCATCGCCTTATTCGTGCTTGCCAGCTTGCCCTGCAGCGTCGTCGACGGGAACGCCCGCGGATCGCTCAGGAACAGGCATGCGAAGCGCTGGCGCTGAACCTTGCCAACGGAAATTCTCTCGATCGCGGTCCAGGGGATCGTCTGGTCGGACCATTGGCGCCACCAGACCCCTCGCGCATCGATCCGGAGCACGACGCCCTGCTGGAATAAGCGCGGCAGGCCGATCAGGAAGAACGCCCCGAATATGATGATCCCTGCCCAAGCCACCAAGGTGCGTTTCGTGGTCGGCGCATCCAGCCGGAGCAGCCAAATGCCGACCGCGACGAAGCCGAGCGCGCCGGCGAGCAGTAACAATACGCGCCAACGGCTCGCTTTGGCCTCGAACGGCGTCACTCGCCGCGCGCTCTCGACACCAGCAATTTGTCGATCCGGCGACCGTCGAGGTCGACCACCTCGAACCGCCAGCCCTGTTGCACAACACTCTCGCCTTCCTGGGGCAGCCGCTTGAGCGCTGCCAGGACCAGGCCCGCGGCGGTGGCGTAATCGCGATCGTCGGGCAGGTTGAGGTCGAGTTTCTCGGCGACGAGATCGGCCGAAGCCGACCCGGCGACCAGATAGCTGCCATCCTCGCGCTGGACGAAATCGGGGTTTTCGTGCGGATCGGTATCCGACGCGAAGGCGCCGGCGATCGCGGCGAGCAGGTCGGCCGGGGTCACGATCCCCTCGAAATGTCCATATTCGTCGTGGATCAGCGCCATCGGCACTTCGGCGCGCCGCAGCCGCACCAGCGCGTCCATCGCATCGAGCTGATCGATCACGATCGGCGCCGAGCGCATCAGCACCTTGAGATCGAGCCGATCGCCGCGGATCGCCGCAGCAACGATGTCGCGCGCCTGGACTACGCCGATCACCGAATCGACCGACCCCTCCGCGACCGGAAGCCTGGTGTGCGCCGTCGTCGCGAGCTTCTGGCGAATGCCCGCATCGTCCAGCCCGATATCGAGCCAATCGACTTCGGTCCTGGGGGTCATCACTTCGCGTACCGGCCGGTCGGCAAGGCGCACCACGCCCGAGATGATCGAGCGTTCATGCTCCTCGATCACGCCCGATTTGGACGCCTCGGCCACGATCAGGTGGAGCTCCTCGGCGGTGACCTGGTCCTCGCTGTCGTGACTCAGGCCGATCAGCCTGAACAGCATCGAACTGGTCGAATCGAGCAGCCAGACGACCGGCGCCGCGGCCCGCGCGAGCCAGGTCATCGGCAGCGCCATCACCGCGGCGATCGGCTCGGGCGAGCGCAACGCGATCTGCTTGGGGACCAGTTCTCCGATGATCAGCGAGAGGAAGGTGGTCAGACCGATCACCAGCGCGAAGCCGGCCTTGTCGGAGAATTCGGTACTCCACCCGAACCATTGCTGCAGCCTTATCGCGGTCGGCCCGCCCAGCGCCTCGCCAGAATAGGCACCCGAGATCACCGCGATGAGCGTGATCCCGACCTGGACGGTCGACAGGAACTTGCCGGGATCGGCGGCCAGGTTGATCGCCGCGCGCGCGCCACGGCTGCCGGTCCGCGCCATCGCCTCCAGCCGCGCCTTGCGCGACGAGGCGATCGCCAGCTCGCTCATCGCGAACACCCCGTTCACCGCGACGAGTATGAGGATGATGACGACATCGATCCATGGATAGGGCGCGGGTGGCGGGGGCAAGGTCATGATGTGCGCTTATGCCTACACGCGGGTACGAAGGTCGCGCAACATGGCGTGTCGTCGCTCATTCCCCTCCCGCTCGCGGGAGGGGTTAGGGGAGGGCATGTTGCAAGGTCGGATCTGAGACATGACACGCCCTCCCCCGGCCCCGTTCCGAGTGAACAGTCCCCCGGACTGTTCAGGTTACGCCGGGGGCGCAACCGACCCGGAACGCGCAAGCGGAGGGGAGAGTTACTTCCCCTCACCTCGCCGCGTCGCGAAGAAATCGCGCAACAGTCGCGCGGCCTCCTCCTCGCCAATCCCGGGATAGATTTCCGGAAGATGATGCACCGTCGGCTGCGCGAACAGGCACGGACCGTGCTCGACGGCGCCTCCCTTGGGATCGGACGCGCCGTAATAGAGCCGCGCGATCCGGGCATGGGCGATGGCGCCCGCGCACATCGCGCAAGGCTCCAACGTCACCCACAGATCGCAATTGCTCAACCGATCATCCCCGATCGCTTCGGCGGCGGCGCGAATCGCCAGCATCTCGGCATGCGCGGTCGGGTCGTGGCGCGTGCGCGGCGCGTTGGCGGCGGTGGCGATGACGCGACCGTCCAATACCACTACCGCGCCGACAGGGACCTCCCCCATCGCCGCGGCGGCGGCCGCCGCGTCGAGCGCGGCACGCATCGGTGGAGGCAGCTGGAACCCGCTTATTGCGGCGCCGCCGAATTGGCCGGAGGCGTGCCGGGCTTGTCGACGCTGATCGTCGGGACCTTGATGGTCTTGGTGGTGGTGGTCACGGTAGGGACCTCTACCGTCTTGTTTTCAGTGCCGAAATTGACCGTCGCCATGTTGGCGTTGACTTCGGGCGCGCTGCCGCCCTCCAGCTTGACGGTCGGCAGCGACCCCGATTTCCCGTTGATCGAGATCATCCCAAAGGCCAATAATGCAATCAGGACGAGGGCGGCAATGCCGACCAGAGCGAGCAGGAACCGCATTATAATCGTCTCCTAGAAATCGAATCGTTCGCGTAATCAACGTTTCGCCACAAGAGCAGGTTGCACGGAAAAGAGCGAATCTGTTGACCCGCCGCCCGACAGACGCTATCGGCGCCACCTTTCCGGGGTCAGGTTCGTCTTGGCCCGAAACTCAGGATTGATAGCGATGTCGCGCATTTGCGAGCTGACCGGCAAGGGCCGGCAGGTGGGTCACAACGTTTCCCACGCCAATAACAAGACCAAGCGGACGTTCCTGCCCAATTTGCAGAACGTGACCTTGCTGTCTGACGCGCTGGGCACCAGCGTCAAGCTGCGCGTGTCGACGCACGGCCTGCGCTCGGTCGAGCATGTCGGCGGTCTCGACAACTGGCTGGTCAAGACCAGCGACGACGATCTGTCGCTGCGTGCGCGTCGCCTGAAGCGCGACGTCAAGAAGAAGCTGGGCGACACCCAGGCCGCGTAATCGCGCCGGTCCGACTCGGTCGGACCTTCAAGCGAATCGCTACCGGCCCGCTCTCCACACCGGCGAGCGGGCCGGAGTCGTTTCTGCGGCGCGGCGTCTTGCAGTTTTGCTGGCCGAGGCGGCCCGGGGGTTGATTCCCACTGCCAGAAAATATGTCTCCCCGGCGTAAGTGGATCGGCGAGGGTCGATTACAAATCCAGCCGGAACTTCATCAGCAGCGTCTGCTGCAGGAACAGCAGATTGTCGTCGCTGACCATCCATAGCATCGTCGCGCCGCGTTCGCGCGTGATCGCCAACCCTTCGAAATTATCGACCGTCAGCGGCGGCGCAAGCCGCGCGATCTCGCGCCCGCGAATCGTCATGCCCGGGCGGATGCGGCGCGGATCGATCAGCGTCAGTACCGCGCTCCATCGAAAGGGAAGATCGAACCGGCGGTTGAGGACCAGGACACGCCCGTCGGGCAATTCGGTCGCGTCGGACGGATCATAGCCATCGGGCGGTAGATAGCCGAACTCGAATCCCTTGAGCGGTTTCTCGACCGGATCGCGATCGAACATCAGCGCACTGCGCGCCTGGCTCGGCAGCCGGCGGCTGGTCTCGGCGATCACCAGGAAGCGGCCGTCGTGCAGCCGCACCATCGATTCGGCACCGCCATTGGCGGACCAGTCGGCCATCGGCTGCGGCGCCACCATGCTGGCGGGCGAGGTCAGGCCAGGCGAGTAGCGCCAGATCTGGTTGGCGCGCTCATACCCCACCCACACTTGTCCGGTCGCGGGATCCAGGGCCATCGATTCGGTGTCGCGTTGCGCCCTGTTCCACCCCGTTCCCGGACCCGTCGGCAGGTCGCCAAATGCGGGAGTGCTCAGCCGGAAACGATCGTCGAGCCGAAACCGCGCGATCGTCCCGCCATCGCTTAGCAGCGTGAACAGTCCACGGTCGATCGTCATCGACGAATAGCCGCCGAAGGCCGTGTCGCGGCTGGTCAGGCGGACGCCGCCCATGAAGGTCATCGCCCCGATTTTGATGCGCGCAGGGTCGGCGCCGTCGAGTGGCACGCGCGTCGCCGTAATGTCGGGGATGCGGCCAAGCATCGGCCGTTCGGGCGTACCACTCCACTGACAGAGCAAGGCGAGCACGAGCGTCAGGGGATAGCGGTGGCGGCGGCGCATCGCCGCCCCTCATAGCCGTCGCGCGGCAACCCGCCAGCCTGAACGGCGGATAACGGACGCATTCAGCCTTGGCTCAATGCGAATCGGGCAAAACCTCTTCATCGACACGGAATGGGCAGACGGAAATCGCCGGAGCCCGCGACCGATCGAAGGATGAATTTTAGAGACGGAGACGACAAATGCTGAAGACCCTTTCGCTCGTTGGCGCCGCGCTCGCGATGACTGCCGGTGCCGTTGTTCCCCTCGCCCCGGCGCAGGCGCAGCGTTACGGCTATGACCGGTCGTATGGCGACGGATACAACCGTGACGGCTATTACAACCGTGACGGCTATTACAGCGGTTACGACCGCAGCTATCGCGGATATGACCGCAGCTACCGTGGCTATAACCGCAGCTATCGTGCGCGTCAGAAGTGCAACGATGGTGACGGCGGCACAATCGTCGGCGCGATCGCCGGCGGCCTGCTCGGCAATACCGTTGCCGGACGTGGTGACCGCACGATCGGCACCATCCTGGGCGCCGGTGTCGGTGCCTTGGCCGGCCGCGCGATCGATCGCTCGGATCGCCCCGGTTACTGCCGCCGCTAATCCCGAACAGTCGAGTTCTCCCGCGTAGCGTATCCGGGAGAGACAGTCCCCTCGCGTAGCGTATGAGGGCGGAGGCCGGTCCCGAAAGGGGCCGGCCTCTTGTTGTGCGGAGCGCAGGCGCGGCTGCGCCCGCGCCGATCGCGAAGCGAGCGCCCCGCACGGCCGGCGGACGGCGCACGCCGATCCGGCCGACGGCTTTGCCGGCGGCGGGACTCAACCCGCAAACGGCTAAAGTATCTTCACTATGGAACGCGGTCGATGCGAAACGCGAGAATGCTGCCGGCTTGGCCGAACCGTACATCGAGCGGATCGAGACCATAGGCCGCCGTGGTAACGAACAAGGTGCTCAGGTCGTCCCCGCCAAAGGCGCAACTCGTGGGTCGCTGGCAAGGCGTGGGAAGCCAGTCGACTTGCGTTCCGTCCGGTGCAAGCCGCGCGATGCCGCCGCCGTCCCACATCGCGCACCAGATATAGCCGTCGCGGTCCACGGCCATGCCGTCCGGCTTGCCGGCAGTGTCTTCGAACCGGTGCAATATCGTTCGGTTGGAAATCGCGCCGCCCGCCAGATCGAAATCGTAGCGGTAGAGCAGCCGCGGGACCGTATCGATCAGGTAGAAAGATCGTCCGTCCGGACTCCAGCCCATACCGTTCGGAACGTCGAAGCCGCTGTCCATTGCCGTGACCCGGCGTTCATGATCGACGCGATACAAGGCGCCGCCGCCTGCCGATCCATCAGTCGCGCGCGTGCCTACCCAGAACCGGCCCGCCGGATCGCATTTGCCGTCGTTGAAGTGCACACCCGTCATGTCCGGCGATGGCAATGGCTCGAGAGACCCGTCCTGCCGGAACAGCCATAGGCCGTCTTCGAGCGCCAGCATCGCCTCTCCCGCGTCGAGCGGCGCTGCCGATCCGATCTTGGCATGGAGGGGAATGGAGCGATTGATGCCGGTGACAGGATCCAGCAAATTATAGGTCGGACCCAGGATATCGACCCAGGCGAGTAGCCGCGCCTCCGGAATCCAGACCGGGCATTCGGCGAGCGCGGCGCCGACGGGCCATGACATGTGTGGAGCGATCCCTTGCACCGTCTCCACCGCTCGCCCTCCCCGCTCTCACTAAATATGTTGCTATAACGGCTACACGCCTTTAGCTACCGGGCAGACAGGGCCTTGGCAATGATGGCTCGGCGCGGGGAGAGATAATGGCAGCAACCGGACAGCGATGGCCGCGTTTTCGCTGGTTCGTCGTGGCCATGCTCGCGGCTGCCGCGGTGCTCAATTATCTCGACCGCCAGACGCTGGCGCTGATGGCCGGCACCATCCAGGGGCAGTTGCGGATCAGCGATGTCGGCTATGCCGCCCTCGTCAACGCCTTCCTGGCCGCTTACACGATCGGCGGATTGATCTCGGCGCTGATCGTGGATCGGCTCGGCGCCCGGCGCTCGATGGCGCTGTTCGTCGGCTGGTGGTCGCTGGCCAGCGCGCTCTCGGGCATGGCGGGAAGCATGTGGCAGCTTGCCGCCACGCGGTTCGCGCTCGGGATCGCGGAGGCCGGCGGCTGGATCGCTTCGCCCAAGCTCGTCCAGGAATGGTTTCCCAACCGCGAGCGCGCGCTGGCGATCGGCATCTATTCGTCCGCCGCGCATTTCGGGGCGGCACTGGCGCCGATCCTGATCACCACCCTGCTCATCACGGTCGGTTGGCGCGCGACGTTCGTCGTCACGGGAGCGATCGGGCTGACCTGGCTCGCCGTCTGGCAGATGGCCTATCGACCTCATCGTATCGGTCCGGTCGATCTGGCTACGGTGCCGGAGCAACGCGCGGGTCCCGCGCCGGCGGAATGGGGTGCAGTGCTTCGCACCCGCGGAGTCTGGCTGATCGCGATCGGCAACGCCCTCACCAACCCGGTCTGGTTCTTCTATCTGTTCTGGTTTCCAAAATATCTGACCGAGGAACGCGGACTGACGGTCGCCGAGATGGGCCGGCTGAGCTGGGTGGTCTATGCGTCGGCGGGCGTCGGGTCGGTGCTTGGCGGCATCGTCTCGGGCGCGTTGGTGAGGCGCGGCATGCGGCCGGCGCGTGCCAGGGTGGCGACGATGGCGCTCGTCGCGGTGATCGCGCCGATCGGCGCCTTCAACGCGCTGGCGCCTGCCGTCTCGATCAGCCTCGCGCTCGGCGCGCTGGTGGCATTGGTCCATACCGCCTGGGTGACCAACCAGACCGCCTTGTGCGTGGACTTGTATCCGGGGCGGCATATCGGGAAAGTGATGGCAGTGAACGGCATCATCGGCGGCCTCGCCACGATCGTCACGACGCAACTCGTCGGCGCGTTGGTGGCGACCATGACGTACCGGCCGATGTTCCTGATGATCGCGATCGCCTATCCGCTCGGACTGCTGGCGGCCTTTCTGGCGACGACCGGCCGGTCGATGCTCGACCGCGAGATTGCGACGTGAGCGAGGACCTGATCGCCGTCGAATGGGGCACCGCGCAATTGCGAGCCCGTCTGTTTCGGCGCGATGGCGAGACGCTCGACAAGCATGCAGAGACCGTGCGGCTGGCGGATTTGGGTCGCGACGGGATCGTCGAGCATGTCGACCGGCTGCGGGCGTGTTGGCCTGATCCTCAGGGTCCCTTGCTGCTGAGCGGCATGATCGGCTCGGCGATGGGCTGGGAGGAAATCGCGCGCCTCAACTGCCCTGCCGGTCCCGACGAGATCGCCGATGGCGCGGTGGCCGGCCGGATCGGCGATCATGCCGTCCTCTTTCTGCCCGGCCTGGCGTGCGAGCAACGCTTCGGCGACCCCGACGTGCTGCGCGGCGAGGAAGTGGCGGCGATCGGTGCGCTGGAGCAATCTGGGGGGCGAGCGGGACTATTCCTGTCGGTGCCGGGGATGCACGGCAAATGGCTGGCGCATGACGGCGCGCAGGTCACGCAATTCCACACTTCGATGACCGTCGAACTGTATCGCGTGCTCGCCGAACGCAGCGTGCTCGCGCCCCTGATGGCTGCCGAGCCCGAGGAGGGAGCCGCATTCCGCGCCGGCGTTGCTCGCGGTGCCGAGGGCGGCGGCCTTGCCCGACTGCTGTTCGCGGCGCGATCGAATGTGCAGGCTGGCCGGATGCAAGCCGGCGATGCCGCGTCCTTCCTGTGGGGCGTGGTGATCGGATCCGATGTGCGGGAGAATTTGCCGCTCGCGCCGGGCGCGACATGCCTGGTGGCCGGCGCGCCTATGGTCGCATCCTTGTTCGCCGCTGCGATCCGCCAGCTGGGCGGCGCCGCCGAGATCGCCGACAATGACCGATTGACCGCGGCGGGTTTCCTGCGCCTTGCCGCTCTTCTCCGGGCAAAAGGGATGTTCGCATGACACAACGCCTCGCCGGGCAAGTCGCGTTGGTAACGGGGGCCGCGGGTGGTATCGGCGGTGCGATCGCCGCGCGGTTCGCGGGCGAAGGGTGTCGCATCATCGTGCTCGACCGGGTGGAGGCGCCATCCGGCGACCTGCGCTTGCTATGCGATCTTGGCGACGAGACGTCACTGGCGCACGCCGTCGACGCGATCAGGACCTCCGGCCTGGCGCCCGACATCGTCGTACACGCCGCCGCGATGGGCGACTCTCGCCCGACGATGGATACCGACGCGGCATTCCTGGCACAGATGTTTGCGGTGAATGTCGGCGCCGCGTTGAGTCTGGCGCAGGCGTTCGCGCCGGGCATGCAAGCGCGGCGGCGCGGCTGTTTCCTGTTCGTGTCGTCGATCAATTCGGCCTACGCTACCCCCGGACTGGCGGCCTATGCGGCATCCAAGGCCGCGCTCGACAGCCTGATGCGCACGCTCGCGCTGGAGCTCGCGCCCGATAACGTCCGGGTGAACTCGGTCCGCCCGGCGTCGATCGATACGCCGCTCTGGCGCCGCGGGATGGAGGCGCAACCCGACCCCCAATCGGCGATCGCCGCCAACATCAAGCGCCACCCGCTCGGCCGTATCGGCCGGCCGGAGGACGTTGCGGCGCTGGCGCTGTTCCTGTGCTCCGATGAGGCGAGCTGGATCACCGGCGTCGATTATCAGATCGATGGCGGGGCATCGGTGACGCGCCGCTAACCTCTTTATAGCAACATATTGCGCCATTTTTCCGGGCGCCACTCGGACGAAACACTGTAATATGGCCGAATAATTCAGTTGACGTGTAGCTAAATGTGCAACATTAATTCCTCACTAGACGATAAGATCGCAGGGGAGAGGAACGATGAGAGCAGGCTTTTGGCTTGGCGGGGTGTGTCTCGGCGCGATCGTCGCCGGTAGTCCGGCTTTGGCGCAGGACAAGGCAGGCACACTCAATGCCGCAGCCTCCACCGATAGCGGCCAGGCGGCCGATGCGCCCAGCGCGGGCGACAAGGAGATCGTCGTCACCGGCTATCGCAAGAGCCTCGCCGAAGCGCTCCAGGTCAAACGCAACACCGACCAGTTCCAGGATTCGGTCGTCGCCACCGATGTCGCAAAACTGCCGGACAACAACATCGCGGAATCGCTGCAGCGCATATCGGGCGTCCAGATCCGCCGCGCGCTCGGCGAAGGAACGAGCGTTTCGATCCGCGGCCTTCGTCAGAACCGTAGCGAGATCAACGGGCGCACGCTGATCAATCCCAATGGCCGCGGTGCGGGCATCGCGTCGGTGCTCGATTCCGATTACGGCCCGCTCTCGCTCTTTCCCTCCGAACTGATCGGCCGCCTCGACGTCATCAAGCTGCAAGGCGCGGACCGGACCGACGGCTCGCTGAGTGGCACGGTCGACATCATCACGCGCAAGCCGTTCGACAAACCGGGTCAGCTCATCTCGGTGTCGGGGTCCACGGTCTATTCCGACCAGGACAAGAGATGGGGCTATGACGGGTCGGCACTCTATTCGAACACGTTCGCCAACGACACGTTCGGCATCCTGCTCAACGCCACCTATTCGAACAAGCCGGTGAACGAGGATTCATTCAATTCCTTCACCGGCTACACCCCCCTCACTTCGGCGTTCAACACGCCCGCCCATCCCAAGGCGAACGATCCGAATGGCGACGGGATTCCCGGCACCTATATCGCCGATTTCCGGTTCCAGCGTCTGCGCGAAAAGCGCGAAAAGATCGGTGGCAATGGCGCGTTTCAATGGCGGCCCAGCCCCAATTTCGAGCTTTACGGCGACGCGGCTTACTCGCACCTCAAGACGTCGCGCACGCGCGACTGGTTCTCGGTGCCGCTCAGCAGCAATGCCGGCGACTATACCTCCTACACCCTGTCGTCGAACGAGATCCTGACCTCGGGCGTCATCAACCAGGTGGCGCAAGGCAACGCCGAAGCGCTCAGGGTCAAGAGCGACACTTTCACTAGTGCCCTGGGTTTCAAGTGGAGCACAAATGACGGGCGCTTCTCAGCCAGGCCCGAAGTGAATTATTCGCGCTCGACGATGGATGTCACCCAGGAATTCGTCCGGGTCCAGAGCGTCAGCAAATATCCCTTCGCGTTCGATGTCAACGAAGGCGGCATTCCCAGCCTGACCGGCCCCGCGGGTCTCGACACGACCAATCCGGCGTCGTTCCGCTATTCGAACGCCTTCGACAATTTCAACCGCAACACCGCCCAGGAAACGGCCGGCAAGGTCGACTTCGCCTTCAAGCCGGAGAATTCGTTCATTTCCGAGATCGATGCCGGCATGCGTTACTCGGCGCTGACCACGACGCGTCAGACGAACCAGAACCAGGTCGCCTTCGCCGGTACCACGGCCGCCAACACGTTCCTGCTGTCGTCGGGTCCGTCCATTTATAGCGTTCGGGGCTATGCCGACCTGTTGGGTGGGAACGCCCCGTCGATCGCCACCAAATATCTCGCGGCGAATGCCTGGGCGCTCCCGATCGGGGGAGCCTGCAACACGATCGCGCCCAATAGCGGCCTGTGCCCGGCCGGCTTCGTCGATCCGCTGCAATCCTTCCGCATCGGCGAGAAGACGATGGCGGCCTATGCCAAGATCAATTTCGCGACACGGCTGGGATCGATGCCGCTGACCGGCAATGTCGGGCTGCGCTATACCGACACGACGCGCGAAGCGAATGGCGCCATCAAGCGCGCGAGCGGTCTGGCCGATCCGTTGACGGTGAAGACGCAATCGGTCGATTGGCTGCCGAGCGCGGTCGCCAAGCTGGAAATCACCAACAAGCTCCTGCTTCGCGCCGGCTATGCCAAGGTCCTGGGGCTGCCCGACTCGATCGATCTGTCGCCGAACCTGACGCTCAACCGGTTGACGCCCTATAATGGCAACGCCGGCAATCCCCGGCTGCAGCCGTTGCGCGCCGATCAGTTCGACGCGTCGCTCGAATGGTATTTCGCGCCCGGTTCGGCGTTGACCGTCGGCGCGTTCTACAAGGACGTGAAGACCTTCATCTACAGCAAGGCGAGCTACGAAATCCCGCCGGGGGAAGTCGCGCCGCCAGGCCAGCCCGAAGGCTATCTGATCACGCGGCCCTATAATGGTGCCGGCGGCAAGGTGAAGGGCGTCGAAGTGCTGTTCCAGACGCCATTCTCTTTCCTTCCCTCGCCGCTCGACGGTTTCGGCGTCGTCGCCAATTTCTCGTACATCGACAGCTCGACCAGCCTGCTCGATCGCAAGGGACAATCTTTGCCTTTCCAGGGTCTGTCGAAGGTCAATTACAATCTGGTCGCCTATTACGAGAAATACGGCTTCGGCGCGCGCGTCGCGTACAATTATCGCGACAAGTTCTTCGACAGCGTCGGGCCGGGCAGCACGGCGATCTATTATGCGCCGTTCCGGACCGTCGACGCATCGATCCGCTATGAATTCGGTCGCTTCACGATCTTCGCCGACGGCACGAACCTGACCAACGAAATCCAGCGCCGCTACGTGGAATCACCTGAGGCTACCTCTTTCTACGGCATTCAGGGGCGTCGCTTCTCGCTCGGGTTCAACGCGAAATTCTGACGCGTTCGGTTCGCCCTTCTTGGTTCGCTCGGGTGAAGCAGTTCGACCACCTCCCCCGTCTCTTGCGATAGGATTTCAATGAGCCAGTCTTCCTTCGGCGGCGTCTTTCCGGTGCTGCCGACCGTCTTTACCGACCGCGGCGATATCGACCCCGACGGCATGCGATCGGTCGTCGAGTATGTCGTTGCGTCGGGCGCCGATGGTCTCGTCTTTCCCGGTCTTGCCAGCGAATATGACCTGCTGACGCTCGACGAACGCGGAGAACTCATCGGTCTGATCGGCGGCGCGGTCGCCGGTCGCGTGCGGTTCGTGGTCGGCGCCAGCAGCGATGAGGTCGGCGATAGCGCAGGGCTGGCTACGGCCGGGGCGGCGGCGGGCGCCAGCGCCGCGATGGTGATGACGCCTCGCGCGCTGGGCCCCGATGTCGACGCGCTTTCCCGTTTCTATCGCGATCTGGGCGCGCAGGCCGGCTTGCCGATCATGCTGCAAAATGCGCCTGCGCCGATGGGCCTGGGGCTCGCCGCCGATGCGGTCGCGCGCATCGTCGCGGCGTCCGACGCGATCCGCTGGGTCAAGGAGGAGAATATGCCGTGCGGGCAGCGCATCTCTGCGTTGCTGGCCAGCGGCGTCCCGCATCTCGAGGGCGTTTTCGGGGGCGCCGGCGGGCGGTACATCACTGATGAGCTAGCGCGCGGCGCGATCGGCAGCATGCCCGCCGCCGAGACGCCCGAGGTGCATGTCGCGTTGATGCGCGCTCATCTCGCCGGCGACCGCGCCGAAGTCTGGCGGTTGTACGAGGCGTTGCTGCCGATCCTGATGATCCAGGCGGTCTATCGCTGGCGTCTCACGAAGGAAGTGTTGCGGCGGCGTGGCGTGATCACCTCGGCCTATACACGCGCCGCCGGTCCCGAGTTCGACGAAACCGACCAGCGCGAGCTTGGGACGGTCCTCGACCGTCTGCAGCATGCCAGTGCCGCGCGCTGAGCCTTAGGTTGAGGCCAAAAATAACCCGTTGTTCTTAAAGGGATTAATTTCCCAAACTCGTCATCCCAGCGAAAGCTGGGATCTCAAGCGGCATCGCGTCACCGCCAGAGACCCCAGCGTACGCTGGGGTGACGGGAGGTGCGCTGGGGTGACAGGAGGATTCCGCGGGAATGACGCCAGGAATCTGAGGCCCCAACCTAGCCTAAACGGCGAGGCGATAGTCGAGCGCCGGATCCGCTGGCGCGATTTCGTCGCCGCGTTCCAAGCCCCTCGCCTGGATTTCCGCAGCGGCGACGCGCAGCGCTTCGAGCATAGTCGGCATCGCCGCCTCGGGAATCCATCCCGACAGGCCGATCGCCGCATAGGCTGTCTCGCCCACGGTGATCGCCACCGTATGCTGCTCGCGCTCGTCCTTGACGCGCAAGCGGGCATAGCCTTTGCGGCGGATGTCGCTCAGCGCCAGCAGCAGGGCATCGATATCGGCGTAACCGGGTATGTCTCCCTTGGCGTAGATCTCATGGATCTCGTCATCTTCCAGCGTCGCGAGCAGCGCCATGCCGATGCCGCCGCGCGTCGCGGGGTAAAGCCCGATACGGCCCAGCGCATCGGTCGCCGGCATGTTGGGCGGCGCGTGGAACAGATAGCTGACATTGTCGCGCCAGCGAACGCCCATCGCGACGGTATGGCCGAAGTGACGCAGTTCCTCGAGCGCCGGCAATGCACGCCGCAGCAGTCCCGAGGCGAACAGGCTCTGGGCCGCCAGCACGGTCATACCGGCGCCGGCCCGATATTTGCGATCGGGCGTCTGGCGAGCGATGCCGAGATAGGTCAGCGTCTTGAGTAGCCGGTTGACCCGCGTCGTCTCCAGCCCGACGCGGCGCGCGACCTCGCGGCAGCCCACCGGCTCCGTCGAGATGGCCAAGGCCTGGAGCACGGTAATGCCGTCGATCAGGCTCTGGTTGGGCTGCGCCCCGGCCTTGTCGCTGCGTATCCGGGTTCCACGGCCGGCCGGTGATTGCGTTGCTACCATCGCCGTCGACGCTACCGCAGCGCCGGCGGCACGTCTACACTTCCGGCTCGATTTAGGACTGGCGGCGCCTTATATTGTTGCTAATAGAGATATACGAATAGCGAATTGAATCCGCGCTGGAGAGGTATTCGATGGTTGATGACGCGATCAAGGCGATCGACATATTCTCGGTCCGCATTCCGCAGGATGACAGCTATCTTGGCGGGCTGGGGCCAGGCGAAACGGTCAACGAGCGCGGATACGTGGTCCGCCGCGGCAACCGCACCATCTACCCGCAAACCATGCGATCGGCGGTCATTCGCGTGACGCTCGAGTCCGGTGCCGAAGGCTGGGGCGAAACCTATGGCCTGGTGGCGCCCAATGCGATTCACGCCTTTGTCGAGGATCTGATCGCGCCGATCATTGCCGGCCGTTCGCCGTTCGACGTGCAGGCGATCTGGGACGACCTTTACGACCTGATGCGCGTGCGCGGCTATACCGGCGGCTTCTGGCTCGATGCGATGGCCGGGGTCGACATCGCCTTGTGGGACCTGATGGGCAAGCTCACCGGCCTGTCGCTGCCGCAACTGCTCGGCGGCCGGCATCGCGACCGTATCCCGGCCTATGTTTCCGGCCTGCCGAGGCCGACGATCGCGGCAAAGGTCGATCTGGCCAAGAGCTTCGTCGACCGCGGCTACCGCGCGGTCAAGATCGCCGCGGTGGTGAGCTATGAGGGTGTCGAGCGGGAAATCGCGGCTTTGCGCGAGGGCCTGGGTCCGGACATCGGGATCATGCTCGATTGCCATTGGATCTATTCGCCCGCCGAGGCGATCGCACTGATCGACAAGCTCGCGCGCTACGACCTCACCTTCATCGAAGCGCCGTGCAAGACCGAGGACGTTCAGGGCCTGGCGGAAATCGCGCGCCACTCGGTCATCCCGGTCGCCGCCGGCGAGGAATGGCGGACGGTGTTCGACGCGCGCAGCAGGCTGGAGGCGCGTGCGGTGTCGATCGTCCAGCCGGAAATGGGCCATACCGGCATCACCCAGTTCATGCGCATCGCGCACCTCGCCCAGGCGCATCACGCCCAGATCATCCCGCATGCGACCATCGGCGCCGGGATTTTCGCCGCGGCGAGCCTGTTGGCGTCGTCGACCATCCTCAACCTGCGCTGGCACGAATATCAGCACTCGATCTTCCATCACTCGGCGTCGCTGATGGATGGCCGGCTCGAATGCTCGGACGGCCATTTCGCTCTTCCGGACGGGCCAGGGCTTGGCGTCACGCCCAATGCGCGTTTCTGGGAGAACGCGACGCGGCTGGGTGGCGTAGATGCGCTGGTGTGATGCTGAAGGGACCGGAGCCGGCTTAGCCTGACGGCCCCTTCAATACGCGTTGCGATGTACCATCACCACCACCGTCGACGCCAAAATGCGCAGGTCGCGCGAGATCGACCATTGATCGAGATATTCGAGATCGGCGGCGAGTCTGCGTTCGAGATCCTCGCGTTTTTCGGTTGCGCCACGGTGCCCGCGAACCTGTGCCAGACCGGTTATGCCGGGTTTCAGGGCGTGGCGGACCCAATATTGGTGGCTGATCTCCCAGAATAACTGGTCGCCGGCCAGCGACCCAAGCGCATGGGGCCGTGGACCGACCAAGCTCATATCGCCTTCCAGCACATTGAACAGCTGCGGAAGCTCGTCGAGGCTGGTGCGTCGCAAAAAGCGTCCGACCCGGGTGATCCTGTCGTCCGTGCGGCTGGCCGAGCGCTTGCCGGCAGCGTCGCTTTCCTCATGCCGCATCGTGCGGAATTTCGTGATCTTGAACAGTTGATTGCGCCGGCCGACGCGGTCCTGCCGGAAGAAGACCGGTCCGGGGCTGTCGAGCTTGATCATCAGCGCGATGATTGCGAGCAGCGGCGACAGCGCGATGATGGTGGGCACCGTCAAGGCGAGATCGAGCAAGCGTTTCGCCGCGCGGTTGCTCATGCTCAAGGGCCCGCGCGACACGACGTGGGTAGCTTGCCCCTGCGCGCGCCCGATCCCGATCACATCGCCATAGTTGCGATCGTGAACGAGCAGTTCGCCGTCGATATTCGCTCCGCGCAACAACGTGGTCCATGCATGCCGGCGGTCGTCGTCGCACGAGACGATCACGCGATCGAACCCCGCGAGCACGTCGCCGATGCGGTGGAGCATTACCGGGTCGCTGAGGTCGGGCAAAAGGCCCATCGCGCGCGCGTTGATGCGGTGGGCCCAGGCCAGGCCTGGGGCTTCGACGCCATCGACGATCAGCAGTTCGTTGTACAGCGACCCCTCTAGACGCCGCAAACCGTGCTCCACGAAGAGCAGCCGGCCGCCGACGAGGAACAGCAAGGCGAGTGGCGACCCGATCGCGAAATCGACGCGCGAGATCTGCTGGCTGGCATGGGCGATATAGGTAAGGAACACGACCGCGACCAAGGCATAGACCAGCGCGGTCGCCGATCGCTTGAGGCTCAGCTTGGGATTGGTGAATACCGTCGCGTTATAGACTTCGGCGGCAAGCGCGATGCCGAGATAGCCGGTCAACACCATCAGCGATAATTGCCAACCGTCGAACGTGCGAGGCCCGGCGTGCAATGCGTGGGCCGTGACGAACGCGGCGATGATCGCCAGGCAATCCACCGCGAGGAGTTCGGTATAAAGGCGAAGGCGCTGCAGACGCTTTGAGCGTACGCGCGGCGCCACGAATTCCCCAAGCGTAGAAACATTCATTCCCGAGTTCCCCTTTGACTCATGCGCAACGCGCCGATCCGGGTCTTTCGGTATAAATCAATTATCTAAAGCCGAGTGGCAATGGAGGTGCGGGTCAAATTGGCCGAAGGCAAGACCACCCGGTCTGTGAAAAGGACGACCGGTTTTTCATTATGCCGCGGTGCAGCGTAACCGCGGAATTCGGATGCTTCAGCGAATCACTAGATAGGCGATTCCGGCCACCGCTACAGCCAGCGCCAGATAGCCGGCGACGCGGGACACGCGGCTGACCGTGAGCTCGATCCAGTCGCGCTCTACCGGGGCCGATTCGGGATTGGCCTGGATCTCGACCCGATCCAGCGCAGCGCCGAGCGCTTGTTGAGACATATCGTCCATCCTCTCCCCGCCCACCGCTTATGCCGCTGAGGCGAGTTGTGCCATAGCCGGGTTAAGCTGATGAGTGAAGACCAAAATAATTAATCGAGCTTCATCAGCCGCTTGAAATCCGGGACAAGCCGGCGGCGAGACGATTCACGGGGCGCCAGCCACGCGGACAGAACCGCTGCCGCCAGGTCGTTAGGGTCTTCGGGCCGCGCGTCACGCGCGATCAGGTGGGATGGGCGCATCGCGCGGAACTCCTTGTGTGGTCGCGGCGTTGATGCGTCGGGCGGAGCTTCGATGTCGTTAAACGACATGCTTTGCCGCGCGTTAAGCATCGGTTCGGCGGGCGTGCGTCCCGAACTATCGCAGGCCGCTGGCCGATGACGCCGGCGCCTCGATAAATACAGGCATGCTGTTCGAAGCTACCGGCCGAACCCAGATCGACGCTCGCGGCGAGCCGGTTTATCATGCCAAGGACCGTGCGGCCTATCGCCATGTCAGCGCGCATGACGTGGGGAACGGCCTGGTCGTGCTCGATCGTCCGACAAGCGGCGTGGTGATGGACGATGTGCGAGTCGATGGCGGGTATCGCGTCATCGAGAATACCGGGATCGATCGCGCCGCAGCAGGCGTCGTCGGCTTGCGGGTGTCCAACGTCACCGCGACCAACCTGCGTCGCGGCTTTGCCCGGATCCGATATGATAGCCGAGATGGAATCTTCTCCGACGTCACTGCCAGCGGCGTGCTGACGACCGGCGCGCACGACCTCCCATGCGGGATCGCGATCGCCGATGACGCATCCGACTTTCGCTTCGAGCGATGCACGATGCGCGGCTTTCAATGGAAGCGGAACGACCGCCAATATTGGAATGGCGACGGATTTTCGGCCGAACGCGGCAACCGGCGGCTGGTGTTCCGCTCGTGCGCGGCCTGGGACAATAGCGACGGCGGCTTCGATCTGAAGGCCAGCGATTCGATGCTCGACGACTGCATTTCGGGCCGCAACGCGCGCAACTACCGTTTGTGGTCGAGCATCAATGCAAGCCGCCTGACCAGCATCGAACCGAACAAGGTGGGCGGCATCGGCGATACGGTGCATTTCGCCCTGATGGGCGCCAAGGCGCCGGGAGGCGCGCCGATCGTCATCCGGATCGCCCATCTGGTGGTGAAGTCTGCTCATGGATGGCCGATCTTCGACGTGCATGACGGGCCGGTACGGATCATCATCGATTCGCACGACATTCAGGTTCCCGCGGGCACCCAATTAATCCGACCCCGGGGCAAAGGCAGCGTACCGGGAGGAATCCAATGGGGCGGCACGCCGCCAAAGCTGTGACCCGAGTTGAGCAGTTGCAGCATTAGGCGCGATGTAGGCACGGCTCAACGTTGCGCTCTTGTTGCGATGCAGCAGAAAGGCACAGGTACGCCAGCCCGTCTTAAGCCGACCGTTGGAGTCTTGGCGTGCCGGGCACCTGTCGACAACGCTCTACAAAAGGGATCGATATGGACAAGGTGCGCAAAGCGGTGTTTCCGATCGGCGGACTGGGGACGCGTTTCCTTCCCGCCACCAAGGCGATGCCGAAGGAAATGCTGCCGATCGTCGACCGCCCACTGATCCAATATGCCATCGACGAAGCGCGCGAGGCGGGGATCGAGCAGTTCATCTTCGTGACGAGCCGCGGCAAGTCGCTGATCGAGGATCATTTCGATCATTCCTTCGAACTCGAAGAGACGATGGAGCGGCGCGGCAAGTCGCTCGACGCGCTGGTCGACACGCGGTTTGCGCCGGGCGACATCGCCATCGTCCGTCAGCAGGAACCGCTTGGTCTCGGCCACGCCGTATGGTGCGCGCGCCGTCTGGTCGGGGACGAACCTTTTGCCGTGCTGCTCCCGGACGATCTGATGATCGGCCAGCCCGGCTGCCTGAAACAGATGATCGAAGCCTATGCGCAGGTCGGCGGCAACCTGCTCTGCGCCGAAGAGGTACCGCATGACCGGACGAACAAATACGGCATCATCACGCCTGGCGCCGCCGATGGCACGCTGACCGAGGTTCGCGGCCTGGTGGAAAAGCCCGCGCCCGACGAGGCGCCATCGAATCTGGCGGTCATCGGCCGCTATATCCTGCAACCGGCGATCATGGACATCCTGGCGCAGCAGGAAGAGGGCGCCGGCGGGGAAATCCAGCTTACCGACGCGATGACGCACCTTATCGGCCGCCAGCCGTTCCACGGCGTTACCTTCGCAGGCACGCGCTACGATTGCGGCGACAAGCACGGCTTCGTGAGCGCCACGATCGCGGTCGCGCTGTCACGGCCGGACATGGCGTCGGCAGTTCGCGACTGTCTGGCGAGGGCGTGAACCATATGGACGCCGCAACCCGGCCCCGCCTTCATCCGCGGCCGCTCGGCCCGGAATCGGACGTCGACGAATCGACATTGATCGATCTGCGGCGAATCGGCCGCATCCTCCGCCGGCGCGCGCTGCTGATCGCGATCATCCTGGTCTGCGCCATGCTGATCGCGGCCATCGCCTACATGCTCGTGCAGCGACGCTATGTCGCAACCGCGCAGGTGGCGCTCGAGCGAACCGCCGAAAAGGTCATCGCCGAGGACCAGGTGACGCCTACCGTCGATCCCGATTCGGCGGCAGTCGATACCGAAGTCCAGGCGCTGCAATCGCCCGCGCTGATCGGCCAGGTGGTCGACACGCTGCGGCTCGATCGCAATCCCGATTTCAACGGCCACATGGTGCTTCCCGCTGCGGCGAACGCAAAGCCCGACCCGCTGGCCCGCGCCCGCGCGATCGGCAACATGTTCGGCAATTTGACGATCAAGCGCGATGGCTTGTCCTACGCGATCAGCATCTCGTTTGAAGCAACATCGCCGGTGGTCGCCGCGCAGGTCGTGAACACGCTTGCCCAGACCTATGTCTCGGGTCAGGTCAATACCAAGTCCGGCGCGACCAAGCGCGCCAGCCAGTTCCTCGAAGGGCGGTTGCAGGAAATGCGCGGCCAGGTGCTGACGGCGGAGAAGGCGGTCGCCGATTTCCGTGCGGCGAACAGTCTTTTCGCGGTGTCGAACCAGAGTGCGACAAGCCAGTCGACAAGCCAGGAAGCCTTGTCCAATCTTTCCACCCAGCTCGCGCAGGCGCAGGCTGAAAGTGCCGCCGCGCAAGCGCGTCTGTCCACTGCGCGCGCGCAACTCGCGCGCGGAAAGAGCGGCGACGAACTCGGCGAGTCGCTGGATTCGCCCGTCATCAGCGCGCTTCGCGGGCAGCGCGCCGAGATCGGCCGCGACGTTGCCAGCCTCGAAAAGCGATATGGCCCGCTTCATCCCGATCTCCAGCGGGCGCAGCGGGCGATGGCGAATACCGATGCGCAGATCGCCGCCGAGGTCAGCCGCATCGTCGCCAATACCTCGATCCAGGCCAATATCGCCAGCCAGCGTGCCGCTTCGCTCCAGGGATCGATCAACCGCGCCGAAGGTAAATTGGCAGCGGATAACAATGCCACGGTGAGGTTGAACGAACTGGAGCGCAACGCCGATTCGGCGCGCACGCTCTACCGGTCGTTCCTCGACCGCTATCGCCAGACAATCGCGCAGGCAGGTCTGGAACAGAGCGACAGTTATATCGTCGCCGCGGCGCGCGTCCCGGCGTCGCCGAGCGCGCCCAATTTGCTGATCTTCGGCGCGGCGGGATTGGTCGGCGGGATCGGCATCGCGACATTGGTCGTGCTGCTGCTCCAGCTGCTCGAACGTGGCGTCGAGACGAGCGAGGCGATCGAGCGGAAGCTCGGGTTACCGGCGCTGGCGTCGATCCCAGACGCGGCGACGCTGCCGGAATATAAAAAGAAGGGACTTCCCGCGCCGCCGATGGAACTCGTCGTGCAACGGCCGCAATCGTTGTTGGCGGAGGCTTTTCGCTCGCTCAGAACATCGATCTCGTTCGCGCTTCCCCATCAGAAGCACCGCATCATCGCGATTGCCTCTTCGGTACCCGGCGAAGGCAAGACGACGACCGCGATCTGCCTGGCGCGATCGGCCGCCGCTGCTGGCGTGAAGACCTTGCTGGTCGATTGCGACCCGCGCCGCCGCGCGACGAGCCGGCAGTTCGGCGGCAATGTGAAGGTTGGACTCAACGAGCTGCTAAGGGGAAGCGCGTCGCTCGATCAGGTCCTGGTCCAGGATCAGGCGACCGGCGCCTGGCTGCTGCCGCAGCGGGTCGATGCGGACGATCTGACCCTGACCGAAGGCGGGCGCTTCGCAGCACTGCTGACGCAATTGCGCGAACGTTTCGATCTGATCCTGCTCGACACGGCGCCATTGCTGGCGATCGACGAGGCGCGCGTCGTCGCCAGCATGGCCGACGGCGTCGTGTTCTTGCTGCGTTGGCGTAAAACGGCCGCGAAGGCCGCGGAAATCGCTCTCGACCGGCTCGCCGATGTCGACGCGAACGTGATCGGCGTCGCGCTGACTCAGGTCAATGTGGTCGAGCAGGCACGCGCCGGGTTCGGCGATGCCGGCTATTACTACAAGGACGTTGAAAGCTACCACACAGCCTGAACGAGCAGCGACGTGAACGAAGCCTCCAGTTTCGGCCCGTCCTTCGGGCTGCAGATCCTCGTTCCCGTCACGATGCTCCTGCTCGTGCCGCTCGCCATCGCCTATGTGCGATCGGGCAGCACCGCGGCGCGTTTCGTGCTGGTCGCGCTGTGGCTGCGCTATATCGCCGGTGCGTATCATCTCTGGATGTTTCGCCCCATCGCCGCGGGCCTTTCCGGCAATGCGGTCGTGTCGATCGCGACCACCGGCATCGGGCTGCTGTTCGTGGTCCGCTTCGCCAATCTAGCGATTCGCTGGCTCTTGCCGGTTTATCTGATGATGGCGCTCGTGCTGGTCAGCGCTGTTCTCAATCATGACCCGAGCGGCGCGATCAACGCCGTCGTCAAATATCTCTATTTCGCCGTCATCGCGCTGGCGGTGCTCCAGGCGCACCGGCGCGATCCCGAGGGGCATTTCATCGGCTGGCTGATGGTCGCTTTCCTGCCGCTGACCGTGTTCCAGTTTCTGTCGGTCGTGCTCCATTTGCCCAAGGGGTCCGAACTCGACGGCGGCCTGGTATGGATCGGCGGCTACAACCATGAGGCGGCCTTTTCGGTCGCGCTGGTGGCGGGGTTTGTCGTCGGGTGCTTCGCCCGCTCCGCGCATCCCCTTCCCCGGGTGATTTTCCTGCTGGCGATGCTCGTCGGCATCCAGCTCGCGGGGTATCGCACCGCTATCTTCGCGATGGGGCCGCTCGCGGTGGCGACATTGTGGATCGGCATCACCACCAGCGTCCGACGCGACCAGCGTCCCTTCATGGCGGGAGTCGGCGCCGCGCTCGCCGTGCTCCTGGTCGCGGTCGCGGTCGTCTTCTACGCCGACAAGTTCGCGGACATCGCGACTATCGCTGCCAATCCTGGCGCGCTGATCAAGCCCCCGAGAGAGTTTACCTGGGCCGACAAGCAGGTGTTGTCGGCACGCGCCTATATCTGGAGCAGCTATATCTATGCCTGGAAGGAAGGCGGCCCGGTCCAGCATCTGTTCGGGTTCGGGCCGGAGAGCTGGGAAGGATTGTTCAAGGTCTATCCGCACAACACCCTGGTCGGAACGGTGTACGAACTCGGCCTGGTCGGCGTTCTGGGCATGCTGTCGCTGTGGCTGACGATGCTGTGGGTGGCGATAAATGCGAAGGGCGAGCGCCTGATGCTGATCGCGGCGCACGCGTCGTTCCTGCTGCTCAACATGGCGACGATGCCGTTCTGGCAGGTCGAGGGACTCGGTCTCTACGGCTTCCTGTGCGGCTATACGATGTACCGGGCGCGCGCCCTCGCCTCACCGCGGCGAGAGGCTATCGCCGTTCGATCAGCGGATTGGCGCCCGGCACCATCCTGAAGCCGGGATTCTGCTCGAGAAAGGTGTCCACGGCGGTGCGGCAGCCGGGATAATCGTGGTAATCGTCGATCACGATCACGCCATGCTCCGACAATTTCGGCGCGACGGCGTTGAGGCAATAGAGCACCGGATCGTGCCAATCGCAGTCGATATGCGCGAAGGCGACGCGCTCGACGTCGAGCGTTGGCCAGGTTTCTTCGAACAGACCCTTTGCCAGCCGGACCTGGCGGCCATCGACCGGCGCATCGACGCTGGCGAGAACCTGGCCGACATGATCGAGCAGATCGTCGCGATAGCCGTAATAGACGTCGCCGCCGATCCCGGTCGCCTCGCCGGCCGCGATCACGGCATAGCGTTCGCGCGATTTGGCGTCGTCATGCTCGGAGGTGGGCGGCGGAATGGTGGCGAAGACGTCCAGGCCGACGAAGTGCGTATCGGCGCGCCGCGCGGCCTGGGCGATCAACGCGGCTGTCCCGCCGAGCGCGACGCCGAATTCGAGATAGTCGCCCGCGACGCGGCGCTGCCCAAGCCGGCGCAACGCCGCCTCGATCCGGACGAGCTTGACCGGGCGCAGATAAGTCAGCCCTTCGCGCCGCATGCGTTTTGCGACGGGGCTGAGGCGGAACAGCATCCAGCGGCGGACGATGCGGTTACGAAGCGACATGGCGCATTTCCTTCCGGGTGGTCGCAGCAAGCGCCAGGTCGATCGCGGACTCGCGCGACGTCGCGCGGGACAGGCCGGCATAATCGGCGGTCCATTGATCGGCGAACCCGGCGACCTTGCCATAGCTATTGTCGAGCAGCACGTGGGGGATATCGAGCAGCAGCGAGAGGATGTGCGCGTGGAGGCGGTCGGTCACGACCGTGTCGCCCTGGGCCAGCATCGCCAACCCGCGTTTGACTCGCCATTCGGCAAGCACGCGCTGGCGTAACAGCCGTCGCGCCTGCGGATCGCGGACCAAGAGCCGGCGGAGCTTCAGCGTCGCTCGAATCCGGTCCCTCGCCCCCTTATCCTCCTCGAGCCAGTCGTCGGCGATCACGCCCGTCGGCAGCTCGGCATCGGCACCGTTGGCGCGTTCATGGTCGGTGCGCAGCAGCGCGAATACCGGCGCCACGGCGGGTGCGGGCCGGGGCAGCCGGCCGAGCATCAGCGCGGCATCCGGACACAGCTCGACTGTGCAATCGAAGCGTGCGCGGGCGAAGGCCAGCGACTTCGCGTCGCGGACGAGCAATGTGAAGCGGCCATGGTCGCGGATCGCCGCGGCCATCTCGTCGGCGCGTTCGGGCGCGTCGTAATGGATCGATTGCGGCATCTGCACGATCGCGCGGTCGCGATGGTGCCGCAGCATCTGCAACCGAAACGCCTCGTGCTTCGGCCAGAGCGTTCCGAAATTGCCGCCGCCATGGATCAGGATCGTGCCGTCGCCGAGCGCAGCCGCCATCGCGCCGTCGTCATGGTCGCCCAGCGCGGAGACATAGACGGGCATCCGGCCGGCGCGCCGCAGATAGGCGATCTCGCCCAGCCAGATCGCCGAATCCCCGACATTGCTGTGATCGGGGAAATCGACCAGCGCGAGCCGGCCGGGGGGCAGGATGCGACTGAGCGTGGACGCAAAGCGTCCGGCGAGGGTAGCGACGACCTGGTCGGCACTGGCAGGGGTCAAATGCGGGCCTTTCTCAAGCGATAAGCACGACCGAGGATCATCGTGCGCCATTCGGGTCCAACCGCGAGAAGGACCGCGGCATAAAGCGCGACGCCGAGCGGCACGAGCATCGCGAGGGTCAAGAATTTGCTGATGCCCGCAACCTCCAGGGCGCGCAGTCCGACGAACAATGCGACTCCCATGACGGTCGAGGCGGCGAGTGGCGCCCGGACTGCCGCGAGCGTCGTTCCGGGTCCGATCCCCGATATGCGATGCAGCAGCCAGACCTGAAGCGGCAGCGTGACATAGGCGCGCGCCACGTAGGAGATTGCTACCGCGAACAGACCGTAAGGCAACGAGGCCAAGGTCAGGACGACGCCGAGCACAAGTTGCGCGGTGGACAGCATGATCAGGCTCCGCCCGGCGCCAAGCGCGGACAGCGACGGCGAGGCGAAGAAATTGAGCGTGAAGGGCAGCGCCATGAAGGCGAAAATCTGTGCCAGGGCGCCGGCATCGGCCCATTTCGCGCCGAACACGAACGGCACCGCGATCGGCGCGAGCGCGCCGAAGCCGACCAGCGCGGGAAAGGAAATCGCGGCGGCCCGCCCGATCATCCAGCGATAGGCGCGGGCGAGTTCGACGGTGTCGTCCTTCACGCGCGCCAGCGTTTGCGTCGCGACCGTGGTGAAGGGCTGGATCGCGCCGCGGGCGATCAGCTCCACGGTACGCCACGCCGTCCGGTAGACGCCGACGGCGGCAAGGCCGATCCCCGCACCGATCGCCATTTCCTGAACGCGGACCGTCGCCAGGAAGATCAGCTGGACATAGATCAGGCTGGCATTGAGCATCAGATTGCCGCGCAGGATCGGCCATTCGAACCGCCATCCCGGGGTCCAGTCATAGGATTGGCGTGACAGGACGACGCCGACCGCTTCGGTCACCAGACGCTGAATCACCAGCGCCCACAAGCCGAGCCCGTAAAAGGCGGCAAGCACGGCGGCCCCGCCGCCAATCACGCCGCCGACCACCGAGCGCAGCGCGGTCGTGCGATGCCCGAATTCGCGCAGGCGCAGCGCCATGTGAGTCACGCCGAACGAAGCGAGGGGGAGGACCAGGCTCTGCACCGCGAGCGGCAGCGCGATGCCGGGCGCGCCCATCAACTCGGCGATCGGGCGCGACAGCAGGATGATGGCCCCGCACGACAGCAAGGAGAAAGCCTGTTGCGAGCGGTAGATCGTGTCGAGGAACGCCGGGGTCAGCTCGCGGCGCCGAGCGACCGTCTGGAGCAGGCCGGCGGTCGATATGATACGGAATGCCTCGGACGTGACCGCGATGACCGCGAACGCACCGACTTCGGCGCGCGACAGCAATCGTGCCAGCATGACGAAAACGATGAACGACAGCACCTGATCGGACAGGAACCGCACCAGCGTCCAGCCGACCGAGCTCTTGCTCCGCTTGCGGAGTTCGGTGTCGAAACGGGCCTGATCAATATCCAAGGAAGCGCCTCGCCTTCATCATCCGCATGCGGGTGCGTTCCAGCTGCCGCCAGGCGCGCTGGCGCAGCGTGTGGAACGCAGGATCGTCCTTGCCGGCAAACCGCGCCGCGCCGATCGCGGACGGCACGGTCGCTTCGAGGATCGGTGCCGGGAACAACGCGAGGTTGCGAACCCCGTGCGCCCAGGATCGATCCATCGCGTCGTCGATCGGCCGGCGAATGACGCGGCATTCGTCGATGAACGCGCGCGCGCCGGCCAGCGTGATGGCATAGCCCTGCGTGCCGTAAGCCGGGCCGATCAACTCGACCACGGTACGCGAGTGCTGAAGGAAATCGGTCGCGACGATCCGCTGAAAGGTCGGCCGCTTTGCATAGAGCCGCAGGTAATCGAAACCGCGGGCGGCAAGGTCAGTCTCGGCGAGGCGCTCGATATAGGCCCAGTCGATGATCGTATCGTCTTCCAGGACGATGGCCTGCGCGACGTCGCGCGCAACCATCTCCTCCCAGATCGAGAAATGGCTGGCGTAACAACCGATCTCGCCGCGGGTCAGCGCACGCCCTTTGTGACGCCGGATCGCCGCCTCGTCGATGGCAAGGCTGTCGGGACGCTGGGTGCAGGCGTCAAAGAACCGCCAGGCCAGCGCGGTGTCGCGTGCGCGATCGGAGAATGCGGCGCGACGCTCGCCGGCGTCGGCCAGCGACACCACGAAGAACTCGGTTCGCGGGGGCGTGCCGGAGGGCTTCCCTCGCTCAACATGGTCTGGGTCCGACACCACGTGCTAGGCAGAGATTATTTTGCAGTGCAGCGCAAGACGGCGCTGCGACGACCCGAGCGGCACGAGCGACGGACCCAAAGTCGCAGATCCGAGCTTCTCGCGTCGTCGGCATAATGGGGCATTTCGCCTTCGCAGGTGCAGCAGGACATTGACGCTGACCGCGCGCGGAGGGAGGCAGTGCCCATGCTTGACGTCAGACGAGGAGACGAGTCGTGACGCGTGTCGCGCTGAGCGTCATCGTGCCGGTGTGGAACGGCGAAGCGGTGATCGCGCGCTGCCTCGACGCGCTTGGGCGCCAGACGGCCGATCGCGCGCGTTACGAGATCATCGTGGTCGACAACGGATCGACCGATCGCACCGCGGAGATCGTCCGGGGTTATTCCGGCGTGACCCTGCTCGCCGAACCCAGGCCGGGATCCTATGCTGCGCGCAACACCGCGATCGCCCAGGCCGCGGCGCCGATCATCGCGTTCACCGATGCCGATTGCGTGCCCGATGCCGATTGGCTCGCCACCGCCTTGGTCGCAGCCGAGGCGAATCCCGGGTTCGGCGTCCTCGCGGGCAAAATCGACCTGTTCGAAGAGGGCGCGTCGGGCGCACGAGTCTATGCCGACTATGAAAGGCTGTTCAGCTTTCCGCAGGCGCATGCGGCGCGAGGGAATTGCGCGACCGCCAACTGGATTAGCCGTGCGGAGGTATTGCGTGCGCTGGGCGGGTTCGACGCCAGTCTGAAATCGGGTGGCGATCGGCAGATGGCGTTACGGATCCGCGCCGCGGGCCACCCGCTCATCTATGTCCCCGAGATGGTGGTGCGTCACCCGGTGCGCGCCGACCGCAGCGAATTGGTGCGCAAGCGCCGCCGGCTCAGCGGCGGTCGCTGGGATCGGACCAGCGCTACGCCGCGCCTGGCGCGCGTGCTGGGCGTCACCGCGGTCGACACCGTGCGCCGATTGCGACGCGCGGCGGTCTCGCGGGAATTGCCGCTCGGCCGGCGGCTGGCGGTAATGAAGCTGACGCTTGAGCTGGCGGGAGTCGCGACGCGCGAATTCCTGCGGCTCTCGGGCGGACGCGAGGCGGCGCGCGACTGATGGGAGACGTTCGCTTCTCGGTGGTCATGCCGCTGTACAACAAGGCCGCACATGTTCGCGACGCGATCGACAGCGTCCGCGCGCAATCCCATGCGGCCTATGAAATCATCGTGGTGGACAATCGCTCGACCGACGGGAGCCGCGAGATTGTCGCCGCGATCGACGATCCGCGCATTCGCCTGCTCGATCTCGCGACACCGGGGCCCGGCGGATATGCCGGGCGCAATGTCGGTATCGAGGCCGCGAGGGGCGAATGGATCGCCTTTCTCGACGCCGACGATCTGTGGGCGCACGACCATCTGGCGCTATTGGCGCAGACTATCGCCGAGGACCCTGGCGTCGCCGCGGTTGCGACTCGGTTCGATCACGTGTTCGCGGACCGGCGTCAGCCGCAGCGCATCGCGGCCCGGCTCGAGAGTCCCGTCACGCTCGATTTCGCCGGCTTCCTCGAAAGCTGGCTGGCGGTGCGCGAATGCCCGATGTGGACCGGCGCGATCGCGATTCGCCGGACCGCGATTCTCGCAGCCGGCGGATTCCCTCATGGCAAGGCGGTGCGCGGCGGCGACAAGGACCTGTGGTTGCGCGTCCTCCGCAAGGGCCGGTTGCGCTATTCGCCCGTGATCAGCGCCGACTTCCATCGCGACTCCGAGAACAAGGTCAGCAAGTCGACCACGACGCTCGACCTGCCCCTCATCGTGACGACGGTGCGCGGCATGATCCCGACCGCGACCCCGCGCGAAGCTGCGCTGCTGCGGCGACTGGCGAACCAGGAGATCGCGCATTACGCGCGCTACGCGATGAAACATCCGGGGCGGACCGCGATCCGCGCGAGCGACGTCTATCTGCCCGAAGGTTGGACGACCGCGGCGCTGGTGCTCGCTGCGCGCGCGATCCCGGCGGCGGTCCGGCAACGCGGACATGAACTGCGCAGCCGGTGGAGCGCGCAGGCTTGACCATTCTTGCCAATATCGGTCGGCTGATGATCGCCGGCGCGGCGATCGCGGCGTGGCTCGCCATCCTCGGGGCATGGCTTCCGAGCCTGGACGTGCTCGCGTCGTTCGTGCCGCTGTTCGCCGTGGCGCTGGCGGTCGGGCTCCTGATCGCGCGGCGACGCGTTCGCTGGACCTTGCCGCTCGCGGCGATCGGCATCGTACCGATGGCGATGGCGGCGACGCCGGAAATCGTCCGGACGATCCCCGCCGCGCCCAAGGGGGCACGCGAAGTGCGCGTTCTGACCCATAATGTCTGGGTCGACAACGCGTCCCCCGCCGCCACCGGCGCGGCGATCGCGGGGACGGATGCCGACATCGTGCTGTTGCAGGAGACGTCGCGCGCACGCGACGCGCTGGTCACGGCGACCGCTGGCCGCTTTCCCTATCGCACGGCGTGCCCCGGCGGCGGATGCGGCCTGGCGATCCTCTCGCGCTGGCCGATCCGCGCTTCGGGCTATTTCCTGAAGGATGCGCATGGACAGAAGTTCGGACCGCCGCTGCTCTGGGCCGAGATCGCCGTGCCCGGGAGCGCGCCGGTGACGGTTGCCACGCTACATTATCCGCGGCCGATTCCTGCCAACCGACAGGCCGCAGCGCGCGCCGCGCTTGCCGCCGCCTTGGCCCGCATCGATCGCGGCGGCCTGATCATTGGAGGCGATATGAACCTGACGCCGTGGAGCGCGGCGATGCGCGCGCAGGATGCGGCGTTCGCGCCACTGACGCGGATGACGCGCGCGATCTGGAGCTGGCCACGCACCCTGCCCTTCCTGCCGATCGATCAGCTCTATGCCGGCCCGGCCTGGGGCCTGGTGCGCGCCGACCGCCTGGCGGCGACCGGCTCCGACCATTTCCCCATTCTCGTGACGCTGGGGCGCCGATGACGCCTCGTGTGATCCTGCTGGCCGGTCTGATCAATGCCGCGATTACCGGCACCGCCTTCGCGCAGGTATCGGATGCGACCGACAGCGTCGGCCAGGCCCCGCCGTCGAGCGCGTTCGGCCGCGACCGCAACGTCAGCGTCATGGAGCGCGAACATCCCGAATACGACCCGGCCCCGGTCCATGTCGGCGTCCTCGAGCTCACGCCGTCGGTGGCGATCGGCACCGGGTATGACGACAATTTGTACGCGGTGAACGCACCGCGCATCGGCGATGCCTATCTCCATGTCGTCCCGCGGTTGAAGATCGTCCGCCCGTCGCCCAATCTGAAGCTGACGCTGAACGGCGAGTTCGATCTGACGCGCTACGCATCGCGCAGCAGCGAAAACCAGACCAACTACCGCCTCGACGGCAGTGCCCATTACGTCATCAGCAACGACACGACGCTCGATCTGACCGGGCTCTACGGCCGCTTTGCCCAAGAGCGTACCGAGCCCGATTCTCCTGCGCTAGTGCAGCGTCCGATCCGCTTCACGATCAGCGAAGCGAGCGGAGCAGTGACGCATGTCTTCAACCGATTGCGCGTGCGCGGGGTGCTGGACGTCGAAAATCGCAATTACCGGGACGGCAGCGATGCCCTTGGCAACGTCGTCGATGAGGATTTTCGCGACCGCACGACGGTAACCGGTACCGGCATCGTCGAATACGCGCTCAGCCCGAGCATTTCGCTGTTCGGTGTGGGATCGTACAATATCCGCGATTACCGCACCCGGATCGGACCGGTTCCGGCGCGCGACTCGCAAGGGTATGAGGCCGCCGTGGGATCGAGTTTCGAACTCGGTGCCAAAATCCGCGGGTCGCTGCGCGTCGGCTATCTTCAGCAGAATTATCGCGACCCGTTCTTCGCGGATATCAGCGGCGTGCTGGTGCGGGGCGATGTCGAATATTTCCTGACGCCGCTCGTCACGCTCACCGCGACGGTTGATCGCCGCGTCAACGAGACCGGAATCCTGGGGGCCGCCGGCTATCTTTCGACCACCATGTCGCTTCGCGCCGACTATGAACTGCTGCGCAATTTGATCCTGAGCGCGAGCGTCGAAAAGGAAGCGCGCGACTTCAACAATATCGATCGCAATGACGACCGCTGGAACTACCGCGCATCCGGGACGTACCGGCTCAGCCCGCGGATAGCGCTCCGCGCGGATGTGCTGCGTCGCAGTCAGTCCAGCTCCGGTCTCTTGTCCGGCCGCGATTACGAGAAGATGCGCGTGTCGTTCGGCGTGACGCTATCAGGTTTGTAGGGCACCGCCGACGGTCGGCTGCGCCTTTTCCCGCATTTGTCCGGGATAGGCATCGGCGCAGGCGGCCAACAGCGCCTCAGGCGCCATCCGGTTGATATAGCCTTCCGATCCCTGGTCGGAAATAAGCTTGGCCGGAATCCCGACGACCACGCCGCGGTCGGGCACGTCTTTGGTGACGACGGCATTGACGCCGATTGCCGCCTCTTCGCCGACATTGATGCCGCCGATGATCTTCGCGCCCGACCCCAGGAAGCTGCGGTCGCCGATCACCGGCGCCCCCTTGCGCGCGCCCCGGTTCATATAGCCGAGCACGACACCGTGGGTCAGATTGACGTTGCTCCCCAGCACCGCATCGCCATGGATGTAGAAGCCGCCGAAGCGGTTGAGGAACAGTCCCGGCCCGATCTCGGTATATTCGGGAATCGCGAAACCGTATTTGTAGCGCGCGCGCAGGAGCATCAGCTTGGCGAGCGGATAGAGGCCGAACGCCTTAGCCGGCTTGCGCTTCAGCCACCCGCAGGTGCGCATCAGCACGGTATATTTGTACCCCGGCGTGAAGGCATAATGCCGCAGGAAGCTCTTCAGATCGACCCGACCGGCATAGCGGTAGAGGTCGGCGGCAAGCAGCGCCTTGAGCTTCGTGAAGCTGACTGCGCAACCGCGCAGATGCGGCTCTCCCGTTTCCTGCATCAGAAGTAGCGCTCGGAGAAGCGCACCGTGTCGCCGGGCATGATCGCGAAGTCCGCGGTCAGCGGATATTCGGTTTCGCCCGCCTCGCCCGCGCGTTTGACGAATACCTTCTTCTGGTTGGCGCGATAGGTGAAGCCGTCCGCTTTCGCGACCGCCCCACGGATCGTGAGGCCCGGCGTATAGGGATATTCGCCGGGCTTCTGCACCTCGCCCAGAACGTAGATGGGACGGAAAGTCAGCACTTCGACCGCGACCTTGGGATTGAGCAGATAGCCCGCGCCAAGCTTGGCTTCGAGCGCGCCCGCCAGCGCGGCCGGGTCGAGCCCCGCGGCCTGCACGTCGCCGATCAGCGGGAAGGCGAGGGTGCCGGCGGGAGTTACCTGGAACTCGCCGGTCAGCGTCGGCTCGCCATAGGTCGTCACCTTCACCTTATCGCCGGCTGCCAGCTTCATCGCGTCGGCCGCGGGCGGAGGACCGCCGCCGGCGACCGGGGTCTGCCCGACACAGGCAGAGAGAAAAAGAAGGGCCAAAGCGAGCAGAAGCTTCATCGCGCGATTCCTGAGGACAGGGGATAGGGAGACGCGGGCGAGCCGCTGGTTCGAGGGGGTTGCAGTGCGGCGTCGATACGGCGCCAATAACGTTCGGTCGCCTGGGCGACGCCATAATCGAGCGAGCGCCGGCGGGCAGCGTCGGCCGCGGCGGTACGGCGCGGTTCGCTCGCGACTTCGCGCAAGGCCGACGCGAAAGCGGCAACGTCGTTCGGCGGCACCAGCGCGCCGGCGGGAACCTGGCGCGCATCGATTATCGATTCGCGCGGCAGATCGGCGAGGATCTCCGACGGTCCGGATGCGCAATTGGTGGCGACCACCGGCAATCCGCAGGCCATTGCCTCGACCAGGCCGTTGGGAAAGCCTTCGGCATTGGACGGCATCGCGAACAGCCGCGCGCGCGCCAGTACTGCGAAGGGATTGGCGACGAAACCGGGCAGCAACACGCGCTCCGACAGTCCCTTTGCCGCGATCTGCGCTTCCAGCGACGCGCGTTCGGGCCCCTCGCCCATGATGACGAGCCGATGCGGCAGACCGGACGCGGCGAACGCATCGACGAGCAGCGCGAAATTCTTGTTGGGGACGAGCCTGCCGGCCGCCACCACATAATCGCCGTCGATCGCCAATGGGCTGGACGCGGCGGCCTGAGCCGCGATCGCGTCATGGTCGACCGGGTTGGCGATCGCGCTGACGCAGTCGCGCGCGACCCCGAAATTCTGCACCAGATCGTCGACCACACCATCCGATACCGCGATGACGTGTCGCGCGCGTGGGTAGGCGAAGCGCACCATCGCACGCGCGGCGATCGCGCCCGGGCCGCTGCCCAGATGCGCGCTTGTATTGACCCGCTCGCTGATCAGCCACGGCCGTCCGCGCCCGGCCATCGCAATGGCGGTCGCCACATTGGCACGGGTCAGGAAGGCGAGCGCAATGTCGGGGTTCAGCCGGGCTACCAGCCGACGCAATTGCGCGATGCTCGCGCCCAATCGATGCCGCGCGTCGAGCTGGGTAACGGTGATCCACTCCGGAACGGCGTAAGCGCGTGGCTCGTCGTCGAGCAGCGCGAGATGCACGTCATAGCGATCCCGCCACGGCGCCGACGCGCCAAGGATCGTCGTGAGCACACGTTCCGCCCCGCCGCCGGCGAGCGAATTGATGACGAACAGGATCGTCGCCTTTGCGGCCATGTATCCTCACGTTCGGCGCTACCACCGGTTACGGCTGCGATGCATAGCATGCGCGTCTGCTGCAATGCACCATTCCGGGGGTTGTCCGTCGCTGGGAGCGGGCGGCCCGTCGCTACAGAAGAATGAGATCGTAGGGATGGAGCGCGACGACGCCGTGAAGGACGATCGTGCTGTCGCCGACGTGAATCGAGAGTCCGTCGGCCGTGAGCGTGGTCGTGAAGTTTCCAGCCGCGGCGCCGAATCCCGACAGATCGATCCGATCGCCCTCAGCGGATGAGAAATCGAGAATGTCGTCCTTCCCCGATCCGGGCGCGAAGACGAAGTGATCGGCACCCGCTCCCCCGATCAGAGTGTCATGGCCGCCGCCGCCGATGAGCACGTCGTTGCCCGCGCCGCCGTCGATCCGGTCGTCCCCACCGACGACGCCGACCGCCATGATCGCGCCGTCGCCGTACAATATGTCGTCGCCGTCATTGCCGTACAGCGTGTCGCCAGCGCCAACCGAGGTGCCGGTCATCGTCATGGCGTCTCCGTAGAGCACGTCGTTGCCGTTGCCGCCCGACAGATTGTCGATCCCGCCATGCGCGGTGCCGCTCATCGTCTCCGCATCGCCGAACAGCAGGTCGTTGCCGTCGCCCCCGCGAAGTATATCGCGCGCGCCGGTCGTGCTCAGCCAAGTGATGTCGCCGATCAGCCGATCGTCGCCAGTGCCGCCATCGAGCGTATCGCCCTGCCACCCGCCAAGCAGCATGTCCTTGCCATCGCCGCCGTTCAGCGCGTCGGCGCCGTTGCCGCCCTGGAGCGAATCGTCGCCGCCACCGCCATTCAATGTGTCGTTGCCGTCGAGCCCCAGCAGCGTGTCGTGGCCGACCCCGCCGGTGATGATGTTGGCAAGTGCATTGCCGGTGCCGGCGAAATCGCCGAGGCCGATATGGGTTAAATTCTCCAGATTGGCGCCGAGCGTGTATTTATCGAGAGTCGTCGCGACATGATCTGTGCCGGCCGACACCGATTCGGCGATCGTATCCTTCGCGGAATCGATGAAATAATGGTCGTTACCGGCCGTCCCGACGAAATGATCCGTCGATACGGCGTAGCTCGCAGAGCCGATCGACGTCGCAGCTGCCGGATCGTCGATCGACCATCCCGCCGAATTGCTGCCGTCCGATGCGACGACGCTTTCCGTGAGCGTCGGCAGGCCCTCGAGCGAGAGCAAGGTGTCGGACGTCATCAGGATCGAGTCCGCTGCATGGACGACATGCACGCCGTCGAGCAGCAGCGTGCCCTCGGACGAGAAGACCTTGGTCCGCGATCCGGCGTCGGTGAAGGTGCCGTCGACGATCGTGACATGCGCGCCGGCCGCGATCCAGACCTGGTTCTGCTCGGACGATCCGCCGCGCCAGACCGGATTCAGCCCGACCGAGCCTGACATCGTGATGTCGCCCCAGAGCCGATAGTTGCGCGCATTCTCCGACGCGACCGCGCCTATCAGCGCGGTATCGGTGGATTTCAGGTCATAGCCGCCGTCGCTATTGCCGGTGGCGAGGGTATTTTCGAACCGCACGCTATAGACGCCGCGTTCGGTCGCGAAGCCGTCGCCGTTCAAATAGGTGCTGCCGCTACCGACGCTTTGGACATTGGCCATTGTCGTGTCGCGGATCACGACATCGTGGACCGTGCCGTCGAGATGGATACCCTCGGGCAGATCGTCGCCGACCTGGCCCGCCATGTCACCGCGAACATTCTCGATCACGACGTCATGGGTGTCATATTGCAGCCGGATCGCCTCGCGCGAGAAGCCGGTGACGGTGACGTCGCGGATGGTGAGGCCGCTGACCGACGCGGTGCCGCTGCTCGCCAGATCCTCGAAAAAGCGCCGGGCATTGTGGACATCGACGTGCTGCACCGTGATGTCGGCGATGTCCGCGCTGGCGCGGAAGGCGGTGCCGACATTGCTGACGTCGATGTCCTGGAACGTCAGGTGGTTCGCGCCGCTGCCCATCTTGAACAGCTCGTTACCGGCCGCGTCGCCGGCGTGCCAATCGGCGGGGCGGGTACCGCTGAACTGCGCCGCCATCGTGTTGCCGAGATGGTCGACGCCGCGGATCGTGACCGGCAGGCCGTCTGCGCCGCCATGCGAAACCCCGATGGTTCCCGCAACATTGTAGGTGCCCGCGTCGGCGATCAGCAACACTTCTCCGCCCGCGCCCGCCTTGACGATCTGGGCATCGAGCGCGCCGATCGGCGCGGCGTTTTCCAGACTCGACCCGGATTTATCCCCCGCCCCGGTCGGCGAAATATAACGCGTACCCATACACCCACCGCATCACGGGCGCCGCTCACCGCGTCACCCTTCCAGATTTCACGAAATTGCGGATGGTTGGCCCCCCGGCCGCGTCAGTCCGCCGCTTGCAAGGCTCTGTCTGCCATGACGGGCGTGCCCAAAGGCTCAACAGGCATTATTAGCGGGCCGCTAAGCATCAAAAGGAGACGCGCGATGGACTTCTCGAGACGCAGTCTGTTGGGCGGTGCGCTCGTGGCGGTGCCGGCAGGGTCGCTCGGTGCGATAGCGCCGTCCGATCCGTCGCGCCCGCCTTTCCATGTCGCGCAGGAAAGCGCCGGCATTTGGCGGTTCCGCAGCTGGACTTGGGCAGCGGGGGCGTGGCATCCGCTGACCGGCCGGATCACTGTCGATGGGGCGGCGCTCCGGGTTTCGGGCAAGCCAGATCCGCGCGACGCGTCCGCGCTTCAGGCCGCGCTGGGCCGGATCGTACGCGACCGTTCGGGCTGAAGCGCGCGGTACAGGCTGAGCGTCTCCACCGCCGCTTTGTCCCACGAGAAACGCGTGCGCACCGCGCTTGCGTCAGTTCGGAGCGAAGCGGGATCGGCCGCCAGCATAGCCGCGAGGCGATCGACGTTACCCACCGGAAAATAGTTCGCCGCGGGCAAGCCGATGTCGCGGTTGGCGGGAATGTCGCTCAATAGCATCGCCGCGCCCTCCCCCGCCGCCTCGAGCGCGGCGATCGGCAGCCCTTCGTGATGGGACGGCATCACGAACATCGCCGTCCGGCGGTAGAGTGTCGCGAGCACAGTGCGCGATTGCACGCCCGCAAAGATCACATCCGGCCCCGCTTCGGCGACCAGGTCGCGCGCATAGGGACTGTCGTGATCGGCGCCGCCGACGATCACCAGCTTATACCCCGTGCGCGACGCGCGGTGCGCGGCGATCAGGTCGTGGAGTCCCTTTTCCGGCACCAGCCGTCCGACCGCGAGGAGGAAAGGTGCGTCGCCGATTCCCAGCCCCGAGAGGATCTCGCCGGCATCGCCGCCCGCGAACAACTCGGGCGCGCCGTTGGGGATATAGTGGATCGCGTTGGCCTTTCGCGGAAAGGCCAGCCGCAACTGCTCGGCAAGCGACGGTGAGATCGCGACGATTCGATCCGCCCAGCCGAGCGCTGCACGCTCGCCCAGCCGCAATACGGCCTTTGCGAAACGACCCCATTTGGCGCGATCATAATCGGTGCCGTGATGAGTCACGACCACGCGCAAGCCCAGCATCCGCGCCAGCGGGGCCAGGATGGCGGGTCCGATCGCGTGGATGTGGAGCACGTCCGCGCCGCGCCGCTTGGCGGCGACGATCGCGAAGAACGTGGAAAGAATCGTCTCGAAATGCTTCGATTGCGGACAGCGCAGTCCGACGATCTCGACGCCACGCCATGTTCGCTGCCGCTCCGGCAAATAGGGCGCGCGGCCGAGCACGACGATCGGCTGGTCGGGCGCGAGCGTCGCAATGCGGGGCAGCAACTCTTCGCAATGGCTTTCGATGCCGCCCATGACATCGGGAAATCCGCGCAGTCCGGTGACGCAGATCGGCGGCGTGGTGGAGGTCATGTCCGCCGCCCTTATTGCAACTCGGGGATCTTGAGCGTCTCGGGATGAATGACCGGCTCGCCGTCGCCGGGCCGTCCGACACTGCGATAGATGAAGCCCGCGGCGGTGAGATCGTCGGCGCGATAGATGTTGCGCAGGTCGACCAGCACCGGCATCGCCATCACCGCCTTCAGCCGCTCGAAGTCGAGCGCACGGAACGCATCCCATTCGGTGACGATGACGATCGCCGACGCGCCTTCCGCCACGGCATAAGCCGAATCGGTATAGGCTACTTCGCCCAGCAGCGGCGCCGCCGCCGCCATCCCTTCCGGATCATAAGCGCGCACGGTCGCACCGGCGTCCCGCAACGCCTGGACGATCGCGATCGCTGGCGCGTCGCGCATGTCGTCGGTGTTGGGCTTGAAGGTCAGACCGAGCACGCCGATGGTCTTGCCGCGTACGTCGCCACCGGCCGCCGCGATCACCTTCCGCGCCATCGCGCGCTTGCGGACGTCGTTGACCGCGACGGTCGTCTCGATCAGCCGTAACGGGCTGTTGTGATCCTGCGCGGTCTTGACCAGCGCCAGCGTATCCTTGGGAAAGCACGATCCGCCATAGCCGGGCCCCGCGTGGAGGAATTTCCCGCCGATCCGGTTGTCGAGGCCGATCCCGCGCGCCACGTCCTGGACGTCCGCCCCAACCTTCTCGCACAGGTCCGCGACCTCGTTGATGAAGGTGATCTTCATCGCGAGGAACGCATTGGCGGCATATTTGATCAGCTCGCTGGTGCGGCGGCGCGTGAACAGCAGCGGCGACTTGTTGAGATAGAGCGGACGATAGACCGCTTCCATCGGCGCACGGGCGCGCTCGTCCTCGATGCCGACGACGATGCGATCGGGGCGTTTGAAGTCCTCGATCGCGGCACCTTCGCGCAGGAATTCAGGATTGGAGGCGACCGCGAAATCGGCACCCGGATTGGCCTCGCGGATGATCCGCTCCACTTCATCGCCGGTCCCGACCGGGACAGTCGATTTGGTGACGATCACGGTGAAGCCGTCGAGCGCCAGCGCGATCTCGTGCGCCGCAGCATAAACATAAGACAAATCGGCATGGCCGTCGCCGCGTCGTGTCGGCGTGCCGACGCCGATGAACACGACATCGGCCGCGGCCACCGGACCTGCGAGTTCGGTCGTGAACGACAGCCGGCCCGCCGCGACGTTCTTGGCCACGAGCCGGTCGAGCCCAGGCTCATAGATCGGAATTCCGCCCGCCTTCAGCTTGGCGATCTTCGCCTCGTCGCTGTCGACGCAGACGACGTCATGGCCGAAATCGGCGAAACAGGCGCCGGAGACAAGTCCTACATAGCCCGAACCGATCATCACGATGCGCATAGCTTTTTCGCCTCTTCTTAACGATATGCTGCACATGCGAAGAGATGGGTGCCGTCGTCAATCGTCGGACGACGAACGGTGTATGACGTCGGTTGGCGCACAAAACTCGGTTCCGCCGTCTCGGCTATCGCCGTAAATGTCCCTCTGGCGCCGGTTGAATTTTCGGCCGAGTAGGATTAAATCCTACTCGAAAGGACCCGCCGTGCGTTCGACTCAACAGTTCAGCGTGACATTGCCCAACGAGATGGCTGCGCTTGTCCGTGCCAAGGTTGCGTCGGGCGAATATGCCAGCGAGAGCGAAGTCATCCGCGAAGGTCTTCGAGCATTGAATGCACGCGAGCGCGCATTGGATGACTGGCTGCGACAACAGGCATTGCCTACCTATGATGCATATCGCGCCGACCCCTCACGCGGAATCTCCCTGGACGACGTTCGCGCGTCGATCGGCAAACGCGACATCTGATTGCCGCCTTCTGATCAACGATGGCCTATCGCATTGTCTTTACGCCCGAGGCGCGCGACCAGCTTGACCATTTGCACAGCTACATTGCCTCAGCGGCCGACGCCGAGATCGCGTTGCGATTTGCAGATGGCATCCTCGACCACATCGCCAGGTTGAGCGAATTTCCCGAACGGGGAACACCGAGGGACGATCTGCGGCCGGGAATGCGTACCCTGGCTTGGCGCCGCCGGGTAACAATAGCCTTCGTGGTTGAAGAGAGCGATGTAGTCGTAATCGGCATTTTCTATGGCGGACGGGATTTCGAGACCTTGCTGAGAGAGGACTGACTTGCCTCGAAGGGGTGCGGGTCAATCCCTTTGACCGATTGCTTCGGGCGAACTGGGCCGGCCTCCGCGAAGAGGGCTTGTCAATTGGACGGCCGATCGCAAATGTATCGCGATGCGTTGTCACGGACTGCTCATCACCCACCCAGATCGTCGCGTTGCGGCCGTCGCTCCCGATATTCGCTTACCATGACAACCATTCGCGACGTCGCGCAGGCCGCCGGCGTCTCGAGAGCAACGGCCGCCCGGGTGCTGTCCGCGCCCGAATTGGTCGCGGAAGCGACGCGGCACCGGGTGTTGAAGGCCGTGCAGGAGCTTGGCTATAGCCGCAATTCGGTGGCGGCGAGCCTGCGCACGACGCGAACTGGCCGGATCATCGTGACCGTCCCGGATATTTCCAACCCGTTCTTCTCGCGCGTCATCCGCGGGGTCGAGGAAGCGGCGCAGAAAGCGGGCTATGCGGTCCTGCTGGGCGATACGCGCAACGAGCGCGAGCGCGAGGAGCAATATGCCGACATGCTCAATCGCCGGGAGGCGGACGGCATCATCTTCCTCGGCCACCGCCTGCCCACCGTCCTGGCGACCATTCTCGAACGCGATGGCAGCCGCGCACCCATCGTCAACGGCTGCGAGTTCACGCCATCGCTCGGCGTGTCGAGCGCGCATATCGACAATGCGGGGGCGGGCTATGATGTCATGCAATCGCTCTATCGATTGGGTCATCGCGATGTCGCGGTCATCATCGGACCCGCCGACAGTCCGCTGACCCGGGACCGCCTGGCGGGCGCGCAGAAAGCGGCGGAGGATCAGGGGCTGGCCGCGCAGCTCGTGATCGAGAATGGCGACTTCTCGATCGAATCGGGTCGCGGCGCGGCGATGGCTCTGTTCGCGCGCGCCAAACGTCCCACCGCCATTTTCTGCTTCAGCGATGAAATGGCGATCGGCACGCTGGCGGCGGCGCGGTCCGCCGGCATTTCATGTCCGGGCGATGTCTCGGTCGTCGGCTTCGACGACATCCAGATGGCCCGGTATGTCGACCCCCCGCTCGCCACCGTGCGCCAGCCGATGGCGGAAATCGGCCGAAAAACGGTCGAGCTCCTGCTCGACATATTGAGCGGTCGCCAGACGCAGCCGGTCTATGCCACTTTGCCTTATGAGGTCATCGCCCGGCAAAGCATGGGGCCTGTCCCCGGGCAGTCGCCGATTTCCTGACGCGACATATCCGATTTTCGTCAATTTGCGCTTGCAATGAGATCGATCTCATGATTGTTTTGGCCAATCGAGGACTCGGCGAAGATCGAGGCAAGTGACGGTATCGGGTGGCGTTTTTCTCTAATCGCCAGTTTCCTGCCGGGTGAGAGGTCTGCCAAGGTCATGCCTTGGCTCTGAAGGGGTGCGGCACATGGTCAAATTGCGGCTGTCGATCATGATGTTCGCGCAATATTTCGCGTGGGGCGTCTGGCTCGTTCCGCTCAGCACGTACATGAGCAAGGGCCTGCATTTCGACACGATCATCGGCGCTGCCTATGGCATGGTCGGCATCGCGACGATCGCCTCCACCCTGTTCGTCGGGATGATCGCGGACCGCTTCATGGCGGCCGAGAAGCTGTTGAGCATCCTGTCGATCTGCGCGGGCATCGCGCTCTTCTGGGTATCCACCATCCAGTCCTCGCCGTCGCTCTTCCTGTTCGGCTGCCTGCTCCATTTCCTGTTCTACGCATCGACCATCCCGCTCGCGACCGCGATCGCGTTCAACTCGATGACCGATATCGCCAAGGAATTCCCCGGCGTCCGGGTGTGGGGCACGATCGGCTGGATCGTGGCGGGCCTGCTGGTCGGCGTGATCGTCGGAGCCGCGCAAACCGCTCTGCCGATGCGGATAGCGGCGATCGTCTACATCGCGCTCGGCCTCTATGCCCTCACCCTGCCGAACACCCCGCCGCGCGCCCGCGGGCGGATCGTCAGCCCGTCGGCGGTGCTGGGACTGGACGTCATCCTGCGCCACCGCGAGACGGCATTCTGGGTGTTCATCGCCTGCACCCTGGCGCTGATGACGCCGAGAAGCTTCTACGATGCCTATGGCAACACCTTCTTCGCCGACAAGGACCTGCACCTGACATTGTTCGGGACGCGGATCGAGGCGACCGGCATCCAGACGGCGGGGCAGATCTTCGAATCGCTGATCCTCGTCAGCCTGCCGTTCGTGCTCTTCCGGCTGGGCATCAAATGGGTGCTGGTGGTCGGAATGGGCGCCTGGGCGGTTCGCTTCCTGCTGTTCGGTTTCGGCTATCAGGGTTCGACCGCGATCATGCCGATGGTGCTGCTCGGCATCATCATCCACGGCATCTGCTACGACTTCCTGATCGTGTCCGGGCAGATCTATGTCGATCGCAAGTTCGACGCCGAGGCGCGTTCCCGGGCGCAATCCTTCTTCAACCTGATCACCCAAGGTATCGGCATCGTGATCGGCTCGAACATCGCCGGCGTCGTCTACGGCATGCATGCCAATCCCGACGGCAGCCATAATTGGCGCGCGATCTGGATGGTGCCGGCGGTGATCGCCTTCGTCGCGATGGTCCTCTTCGCCCTCGCCTTCCGCGAGAAGCTGGCTCCGCCCCAGGATGAGCAGTCCGGCGCGGCCGCGCCCGTGCTTCCCTGACGGTCCGGGACGGATTTTCGATGACGCAGAACATTCTCAGGCTCGGACTGATCGGTGGCGGTCCCGGAAGCTTTATCGGCCCGGTGCATCGCATGGCCGCCTGCCTCGATGCGCGCTTCGTGCTGACCGCCGGCGCCTTCAGCCGGACGCTCGAGAAGTCTCGCCAGCAGGCCGCCCGATGGGGTCTTCCGGAACAGCGCGCCTATGACGGCATAGAGGCGATGATCGAAAGCGAGCGCGGACGCGAGGATGGCGTGCAGGCAATCGCCATCGCGACGCCGAACGACAGCCATTTCGCGATCGCCAAGGCGGCGTTGGAAGCCGGTCTTCCAGTGATCTGCGACAAGCCGATGACCGCGACGCTGGCCGAGGCCGAGGCGCTGGCGCCGATCGTCGCGCGATCGGGCCAGCCCTTCGCGCTCACCTACACTTATACCGGCTATGCGATGATCCGCGAGGCACGGGCACGGATCGCCGGCGGCGCGATCGGTCGGGTCCGCAAGATCATGGTCGACTATCCGCAAGGGTGGCTATCGGAGCGGATCGAGGGCGACAATCTCCAGGCGAGCTGGCGGACGGACCCGACCCGGGCCGGCACGGGCGGCGCCATCGGCGATATCGGCGTCCACGCTTTCCAGCTCGCCGAATATGTCAGCGGCCTGCGCGCCATCGAGCTGATCGCGGACCTTCCCCGGGTGGTCGCAGGACGGCAGCTGGACGACGATTGCAACATGCTGTTGCACTTTACGGACGGGGTGCCCGGCATCCTGACCGCCTCGCAAATCGCCACCGGAGAACGCAACGGACTGCGCCTGCGCATCTATGGCGACAAAGGCGGCCTCGAATGGTGCCACGACGCGCCGGGCGACCTCATCCTGCGCTGGCCCGACTCGCGGACCGAGATCGTCCATGCCGGAGGGCCGGGCCTGCATCCGACCGCGCAAGCAGCAACCCGATTGCCGAGCGGACATCCGGAGGGTTTCATCGAGGCGTTCGCGACGCTCTACAGGGATTTCGCCGACATGATCGACGGTGCGGACAAGGATGGCCTGCTGTCTGGCATCGATGATGGCCTGCGGTCGGCGCGCTTCATCGATTGCGCGATCCGTTCGAACGATGCCCGCGCCTGGGTGGCCATCGCGGGAGAGGCACGATGAAGACGATCAAGGGCCCCGGCATCTTCCTCGCCCAGTTCCTGTCCGACCAGCCGCCATTCGACACGCTGGATCATCTGGCGGAATGGGCCGCCGGGCTTGGATATGTGGCGGTCCAGATCCCCTGCACGCCGCAATTGATCGACCTTGCCACGGCGGCGGAAAGCCAGGCCTATTGCGACGATCTCCGTGCCACGCTCGACAAGCACGGAATCGTGGTGAGCGAGCTTTCCACCCATCTCCAGGGTCAACTCGTCGCGGTCCATCCCGCTTACGACAGTCTGTTCGACGGATTCGCGGCCGAGCAGGTGCGGGGCAAGCCGGCCGAGCGCCAGGCCTGGGCAGTCGAACAAGTGAAGTTCGCCGCGCAGGCCAGCCAACGTCTGGGGCTCGACGCGCATGCGACGTTCTCGGGCGCGCTGGCCTGGCCCTATTTCTATCCCTGGCCGCAACGTCCGGCCGGGCTGATCGACGAGGCCTTTGCCGAGCTCGGCAAGCGCTGGCGGCCGATCCTCGATGTTTTCGAGGACTGCGGCGTGGATTGCGCCTTTGAGCTCCATCCGGGTGAGGACCTGCACGACGGCGTGACGTTCGAGCGATTCCTCGACACGGTCGACCAGCATCCGCGCGCCCGGATCCTCTACGACCCCAGCCATTTCGTGCTGCAACAGCTCGATTATCTCGCCTTTCTCGACATCTATCACGAGCGGATCAGCTGCTTCCACGTCAAGGATGCGGAGTTCCGACCGAACGGGCGAGCCGGCGTCTATGGCGGCTATCAGAATTGGGTGGACCGCCCCGGCCGCTTTCGTTCGCTCGGCGACGGCCAGATCGACTTCGGCGCGATCTTCTCGAAAATGGCGGCCTATGACTTTCCGGGTTGGGCCGTGCTCGAATGGGAATGCGCGCTCAAGCATCCCGAAGACGGCGCGCGCGAAGGTGCGCCTTTCATCAAGAACCATATCATCCGCGTCACGCCCCACGCCTTCGATGATTTCGCGTCGAGCGGTACCGACCGCAGCGCCAATCGCGCGCTGATGGGCCTCGATCCGCAAGCCGCGACTGTAACCCGGAACCCATCTCCAGGAGAGTATTGATGAAGCCGATCTACTGCCTGGCCGCCGCCCCTGCTCTGATGGCGGGTATCGCGGTCTTCGCCGTGCCGTCGGGCGCGCAAAGCACCCCGGCCGGCGCCCAGGCCTTCGGCATGTGCGCAGCGTGCCACACGGTCACCAAGGGCGGCCGCAACGGGATCGGCCCCAATCTCTCCGGCCTGATCGGCCGGCGTGCCGGGTCCGTTCCGGGCTTCAGCTATTCGGCCGCCATGAAGGGCTCGGGCCTGACTTGGGATGCCAAGACGCTCGACCAATTCCTGGCGGCGCCAACCAAGAAGGTGCCGGGGACGAAGATGCCGATCAGCCTCTCCGATCCGGCGAAGCGCGCGGCGGTGATCGCCTATCTGACGACGGCTACGGCCAAATAAGCGAAAGGAGATAAAGGCGATGCCGCGACAACCGACACCATCCCGCCGTTCCGTCCTGGCCGGCACCCTGGCAGGGATCGGCGCGGCGAGCTATTCGCGTGCGGCCGGGGCATCGCAGAATGCCGCGCGCTTCTCGCTCAAATTCGCGCCGCACGAGGGCAGTTTCGCCAGCCGGGGCGGCCTGATCGAGCAGATCGCCTATGCCGCCGATCAGGGCTTCACCGCCTGGGAAGACAATGAGGCCGCTGCGCGCCCCGTCGCCGAGCAGGAAGCCATGGGCAAGGCGCTGCGGCAGCGCGGCATGACGATGGGCGTGCTGGTCGCGAGCATGCCGAAATGGGGTCAGTATCGGCCGCTGCTGGGCTCCGGCGATCGCGCCGAGCAGGATGCCATGCTCGCCGACATCCGCCGCTCGGTCGATGTCGCCAAGCGGCTCGACGCGAAATGGATGACCGTCGTCACCGGCTTCATGGACCCGAAGGTGCCGGTCGACATTCAGACCGCGCGGATCATCGAGGTGATGCGGCGCGCGGGCGATATCGCCGCGCAAAACGGGCTGATCCTGGTGATGGAGCCGCTCAACACGATCACCAATCACCCCAACATCTTCATGCGCACGATCCCGCAGGGATATGCCATCGCCACGGGGGTCGCCAACCCGGCGGTCAAAGTGCTCGCCGATCTCTATCATGCCCAGATCCAGGCGGGGAATTTGATCCCGACGCTCGAAACCTGCTGGAGTGAGATCGCCTATATCCAGTTCGGCGACAATCCGGGCCGGCTCGAGCCAAGCACCGGCGAAATCAACCACCGCAACATCGTCCGCTGGCTGAAGGGCCGCCGCTATGACGGCGTGATCGGCATGGAGCATGGCAACTCGCTCGCCGGGCGCGCGGGAGAAGACCGGCTGATCGCCGCCTATAGGGAGATCGACGCGGCATGAAGAGCGACACCCCGATTTCGCATCGGCCCGGAGGCCCGCAATGATAGACCGCAGAACCGCCCTTGCCGGCATGGCCGCCTTGTTCGGCGCCCCGCTGTTCGCGCCGATCGCGCGCGCGGCCGGGCTGGTCGGCAAGGATTCGCGTCCCGTCATCAGCGAAGGACCGCCAAGCGTGCAGGTCTTTAGCCCATCACAACGCGCGCTGATGACGCAGCTGAGCGAACGCGTGATCCCCACCACCGATACGCCCGGCGCGATCAAGGCAGGCGTGCCCGATTATATCGAAAAGCTGCTCGCCGATTGGGCACTTCCCCAGGAGAGGATTCCGATCCTCGCGGGCCTCGACGCGATCGAGGCCAAGTGCCTTCAGGATTACAAGGTGCCGACCGCCCAGGCGACGCCCGAGCAACTCGACGCGCTGCTCACCGCCGCGATGAACGCGCAATTCGCCGACGGCGCTGCCTTCTTCGGAGCGTTCCGGCAACTCGTGATCACCGGATATTACACGTCCGAGATCGGGATGACCCAGGAGCAGGAATATCTGCCCGTCCCCGGCGAATATCACGGCGACTATCTCTATTCCAACGTCAACAAGGTCTATTCGGCATGACGATCGATCGACGCACATTCGTTGCGAGCATGGGGGCGGTAATGGCCGCAAGCAGCATCGCGGGCCTCGCGCGCGCCGCACAGGTCCGCAAGGTCGGGTTGCAACTCTACACGGTGCGCGAGATCTTCCAGAGCGATCCGGTCGCGACACTCGAGAAGGTCGCCGGTATCGGCTATCGCGAGGTCGAGTTCGGCGGCGGCAATTACGACAAGATGGACCACGCGCTGCTGCGCCGGACGATGGACCGGCTGCAACTGTCCGCGCCGTCGCTTCACGTGTCCTATGACGTGCTGCTGACCAAATTCTCCGATGCCGTGAAGATGGCGAAGACGCTGGGCGCCGACACGATCGTCATGCCCTGGCTGCCCCCCGAGCTTCGCACCGATACGGGGTTCGGCGGCGTGGTGGAGAACGTCAACCGCTTCGCGAAGCAGGCGCGCGAGGCGGGCCTCGGCCTCGCCTATCACAATCACGATTTCGAATTCACCACCCGCTTTGGCGGCACTTCCCTCTACGATCGTCTGGTCGCGGGAACCGACCCGTCGCTGGTGAAGCTGGAGTTGGATCTCTATTGGGCCGTTCACGCCGGCGAGGATGCCGGCAAGCTGATCACCCGGCTCGGCAACCGCCTCTACGCCTTCCATGTGAAGGACATGCGGGCGGACAAGAAGATGACCGCCGTCGGCACCGGCACGATCGATTTCGCGGGGCTGTTCAAGCTGCCCGGCGCATCGGGCGTCCGCCATTTCTATGTCGAGAATGACGAAGCACCGGCCCCCTATCTGCCGGATATCACCACCAGCTTCCGGAATCTGCGCGCACTGCGCTTCTGATCTCCCTCTTCAAGGCATCTACCCATGGCATCCACCAACAAGTTCGACGCGATCGTCATCGGCTCGGGGATCAGCGGCGGGTTCGCCGCAAAGGAACTGACCGAGAAAGGCCTGCGCGTTCTGATGCTCGACCGTGGCTTCATGGTCGAGCATCAGGAGGGCTATCCCTATGACGGCAAGCCGGCCTTCGAACTGCCGGCACGGGGCGAGGTCCCCAAAGCGATCGTGGAGAGCGACTATTTCATCGCCAAATATGGTTATCTGTCGACCAGCAACCTGCAATTCTACAATGACGACCGCCTGAACCCCTATGTCACCGACGAGGGCAGCAAATTCCGCTGGATCCGGCCGGCGGCGGTCGGCGGCAAGTCGCTGATCTGGGGCCGCTGGTGCTTCCGCTGGAGCCCGGCGGATTTCGAGGCGAACAAGCGCGAGGGGGTCGGTGGCGACTGGCCGATCCGCTATGACGACGTCGCGCCCTGGTACTCCTATGTCGAGAAATATATCGGCGTCTCCGGTTCGCGCGAGAACCTCGCTTATCTGCCCGACAGCGAGTTCCAGCCGCCGATGCCGATGAACGTGGCAGAGAAGTGGGTGAAGGGCCGATTGGAAGGCGCCTTCCCCGGCAGAAAGCTGATCAACGCCCGGCTCTCGAACATGACCGAGGACAAGCCCGAGCAGAATCGCAGCAAATGCCAGTTCCGCGACCAATGCTCCAACGGCTGCTCGTTCGGTGCCTATTTCTCGACCCAGGCGGTCACCTTGCCGGCCGCCCGCGCGACCGGCCGCCTCACCATCCGGTCCGATGCGGTCGTGTCGAACCTGGAATATGATCCCCGGCGCAAGCGCGTGACCGGAGTCCGCTTCGTCGACGCGAAAACCGGCCAGGCCGAAGTGGTGAAGGCCCCTCTCGTCTTCCTGTGCGCGTCGGCGATGGCGTCGGTCCAGATCCTGATGAACAGCCGCGCGCCGGGGACCGATCGCAGCTATTTCGACACGAGCGGCACGCTCGGCCGCTACGTCATGGATCATATCTTCCGCACCCATATCTCGGGCGAGGTGCCGGGCATGACCGAATATATCGAATATGGCCGCCGCCCCGGGGCGATCTACATTCCCCGTTTCCGCAACGTCGGCACCGATGACGGCGTCGGTTTCAAGCGTGGCTATGGCTATCAGGGTAGCGCGAGCCGCAGCCCGTCCAAGCCGGTCGGCTTCGGCGCGTCGATGAAGGAAGGCATGCGCCGCTACGATCCGTGGAAATTCTCGATCGGCGCGTTTGGCGAATGCCTGCCTTATGAGGACAATCGCGTCTCGCTGCATCCCACCAGGGTCGACCGTTTCGGCATCCCGCAACTGCGGTTCGACGTGACGTTCCGGGACAACGAACTGCGCATGATGGCGGATGCCCGCGCCCAGGGCGAGATGATGTTGCGCCAGGCAGGTTTGGTCAACGTGACCAGCGGCGAGTCCGAGCATGTTCCCGGCGAGGCGATCCACGAAATGGGCGGCGCACGGATGGGCAACGATCCGCGCACTTCGGTGCTCAACAAGTGGAACCAGGCGCACGACGCGGCCAATCTGTTCGTGACCGATGGGTCGCAGATGAATTCGATCTCCTGCGTCAATCCGTCGTTGACGTTCATGGCGCTGACCTGCCGGGCAGTGGACCATGCGGTGAAGCAGTTCCGCGCCGGCGCCCTGGCCTGAGCGGGCGACGCCGTGGCGGCTCCGCTGACCGAACCCTATCGAGAGGAAGAATGCGATGAAATCGATCCTGCGGGGCGCTAGCCTGTTGCTGGCCATGGCCCCGTTTGCCGCCCTGGCGCAGGACGCCAAGCCGAAGCCGGAGGACACGGAGGTCTGGTCCCCCACCGTGCCGGTAGTGACCCCCAGCAGCAGTGAAACGGCATCGCCGCCATCCGACGCGATCGTGCTGTTCGACGGCAAATCGCTGGATCAATGGGTGAATGTGAAGGACGGCGCGCCGGCGGGCTGGACCGTGGCGGACGGAATCGCCACCGTGGCGAAGGACAAGGGCAACATTCAGACGCGCCGATCTTTCGGCAGCTATCAGCTTCATCTCGAATATCGCATCCCAGCCAATGTCACCGGGACGGGTCAGGCACGCGGCAATAGCGGCCTGTTCCTGGCGTCAACCGGCCCAGGCGATTCCGGCTATGAGCTGCAGATTTTGGACAGCTACAAGAACGACACCTATGTCAACGGCCAGGCCGGCGCGATCTACAAACAATACCCGCCGCTCGCCAATCCGGTGCGCAAGCCGGGAGAGTGGCAAAGCGTGGACGTCGTGTGGGACAAGCCGATTTTCGACGCGAATGGGACGTTGAAGACCCCGGCCCATGTCACTGCCTTTATCAACGGCGTGCTGGTCCAGAACCATGTCTCGTTGCTCGGCGAGACGCTCTATATCGGCAAGCCGAGCTACAAGGCGTTTGATCGTGCGCCGATCAAGCTACAGGCCCATGGCGATCCCAGCCCGCCGATCAGCTATCGCAACATCTGGGTGCGCGACCTGGGCTGAGCGGTAGATTGACGCCAAGCGCCGCTGATTTGAGCAAGCGGCCGCATTGGTCCGCTTGCCCGACCATCGGCTCTTCTCCGCTTGAGCGCGAAGAGCAAATCAGCGCGCCGCCGCTATTCTGCCCAACTTTTCAATACGATCGAATAGAAAGCGGAACATTCCTTCGTATCCCACTACATCGTCGCCGAGCTCAGCCGGGGCGCGTTAGGGATCTGCGGGAGCGGCATCAACCGCTCCCGCCGTGCGTTCATTTTTTCCGGAGTTCGACGATGTCGTTCACCGCGGGCTTTCCGTCGACCACACTGACATGGGCGAAATGACCCTCGAACAGATGATCGATCCTGACATGTCCGATAAGGTCGCGGCGATAGGCCGGACCGGGCCCCTTTTGGGGACCACCCAGGATATTGACGCGATAAACGGTGAGAACCTGCCCAACCTTCGCGCCGTCTTCTTTCCCGACGCAAACAACCGTGCCGGTGGCGTCTTCGGCGACAATCGATCCACGCATGAAGAACGCGTGCCGAATGTTTGCGGCGATGACTGGAGAATTGCTGAGCATCGCCAGTCCGGCGAGCGAAAGAATGATCTTTCTCTTAAGAAGCATGGCGTAAATCTCCGTTGGGCAACCTGGCCCATGCAAGAAACATGACCCCCATTAGTCATACTTCATCTGGTTTAATTACGACCGCCGCCCCCTGTGATGAATACGTATAATTACGAAGGCGCCTCGATTGCGTGGCGGCCATCCACAATTATTTGACGGACGAAAATGCCTATGTCGGGTATTTACGTATATCCCGCGATTTGTTGCGAGCCGATCACCAGTGAGGTAGTTCGGGAGGCAGAAATGACCGCACTTGGTATCGGAGGGCGATCGGCGAACAAGTCGCTGCTCGTGCATTTCACCGCAGCGGGCGCCCTTATTTTTGGCATCAGCTTTATCCTCTGCTGGCTTCTGGCGTTTGTGCCGGTCAGCGCGACGCACGCGTTTATCACGCTATTCACCACCGCCGACACGACATCCCCGACCGCTCTGGTCCAGGGCCTGTGTTGGTCGCTCGTGTTCGGCGCCTGGTTGGGCTTCCTGACCGCCGCCGTCCACAGTGTCTTGAACCGGATCGGCTTCTGACACGCTCACCCGACCAGAGGAATTTTCAGAATGAAGACACCCCTTATCATCGCGACTTTCGCGATCTTGTTTGCTGCTCCGGCCTTTTCCGCGACCAAAGACACTCACGCGCGGCATCATCCGCGCAAGACGACGGCGGCCAAAGTCGTCCCCATGGCGGCCAAATGCCCGATGATGGATAAAATGGACATGGCGATGAGCGGGCCGGGCAAGATGAAGATGAAGGGGAAAGGAGCCATGTCCTCTGACATGATGGCGAAATGCATGAAGGCGAAGCCCGCACTTGCAAAACCCGCCGCCCGACCCGGCAAGGGTCGCTAGCGGCGTGAAGGCCTCGCTGGTCGCACCGGCGATCCCGGCATCGGACTCGACAATGCCCGTCAGAGGATCCTAGTCTATCGCGATCCGGTGGCACTCAACGCCAATCCTAACGGATCGGAAACAGTGAAATTCCGACGGGCGACTTGCGGTGCGAGCGATCGACCGCCAGCTCTCCGGCATGAAGAAAATCGGCTTCCTTTCGTTCGGACATTGGTCCGCATCGTCGCAATCGGCGACCCGCTCCGCCAGCGACGTACTGCTGCAATCGATCGACCTCGCCGTCGCCGCCGAGGAGCTTGGCGCCGATGGCGCCTATTTCCGCGTGCACCATTTCGCGCAGCAACTGGCGTCGCCATTCCCGCTGCTCGCGGCTATCGGCGCCAGGACCAGCCGCATCGAGATCGGTACCGGCGTGATCGACATGCGCTACGAGAATCCCTTCTACATGCTGGAGGATGCAAGCTCCGCCGACCTGATCAGCAGGGGACGCCTGCAGCTCGGGATCAGCCGCGGCTCGCCCGAGCAGGTCATCGATGGTTGGCGGCACTTCGGCTATTCGCCGGCGGAGGGCCAGAGCGATGCCGATATGGGGCGCCGCCATGCCGAGGTGTTCCTCGAACTGTTGAAGGGCGAAGGCTTTGCCCAGCCGAATCCGCGGCCGATGTTTCCCAATCCTCCCGGCCTGTTGCGACTGGAGCCGCACGCGCCCGGTTTGCGCGAGCGTATCTGGTGGGGTTCGGGGTCGAACGCCACCGCGATCTGGGCGGCGCAAATGGGCATGAACCTGCAAAGCTCGACGCTCAAGGCCGACGAATCCGGCGAGCCGTTCCACGTCCAGCAAGCCAAGCAGATTCGCGCTTACCGCGCCGCGTGGAAGGAAGCGGGCCATAGCCGCGAGCCTCGCGTGTCGGTGTCGCGATCGATCTTCGCGCTGATGAACGACCAGGACCGCGCCTATTTCGGCCGTGACGGCGGTGGCGACCAGGTCGGGGTCATCGACAATATGCGCGCGATTTTCGGCCGCTCCTATGCCGCCGAGCCCGACCGCCTGGTCGCGGAGCTAAAGGCGGACGAAGCGATTGCCGAAGCCGATACGTTGCTGCTGACCGTGCCCAACCAGCTCGGCGCGGAGTACAACGCGCACGTGCTTGAAAGCATCCTCAAGCACGTCGCCCCGGCCCTCGGCTGGCGATAAGTCTCAACCGGCGGCGTTGGCGGCGAGCGCGATCGAGCCGAGCGGGCCGGCCAGATCGCCCAGCCGCGGTGCCACGATATAATCCCCCCCGCGGGGTAGGGGCATATAGCCCGCGAGACTCTCGATCAGCGCCGCATTGACCCGGTCGAGCAAATGCGGCTGGCCGGAGACGACGCCGCCGCCCATCGCGATCCGATAGGGCCCGGTCGCGCACACCAACGCATGACACATGGCGGCAAGCGTGTGGACGATCGGGTCCCATACCGGATCATCGGGCGACAGATCCGATGGCGGCCGTCCCTCCAGCCGGGCAAGCAGCGCCGGCCCCGAGGCGAGGCCCTCGACGCAATCGTCATGGTAAGAGCACGCGCTTTTTACCCGATCGGCCGGCAGCCGCGGTACCCGGATATGGCCCAATTCGCTGTGTCCGATACCGCGCGTGGGCTGGCCGTGGACGATCAGCCCGACGCCGACTCCCGTGCCGACCGTGACATAGGCGAAGTCGCTCAACCCCTGCCCGCTGCCCCAACGAATCTCCGCCAAAGCGGCGCCATTGACGTCGGTGTCGAAGCCCACAGGCACGGAGAAGAGTGCCGACAGGATGCCGCGAACGTCCGCGCCCCGCCATCCGGGCTTGTTGGTGCTGGTAATCCGGCCATAGCGCCGGGAATCGGGATCGAGATCGAGCGGGCCGAACGAGGCGATGCCGATCGCGGCGAAGCCATGGTCCCGCTCCCAGTCCGACAGAATCGCGCAGATCGCGGGCAAGGTCTCGGATGGCGTGGTGGTCGGCACGGTCCGCTGATCGACGATCACGTCGGGGCCGTATGCGAGCGTACACACACATTTCGTGCCGCCAAGCTCGACACCGGCAAAAAACGGAGACGACCCGCCGGCACTCATTGCATCACCGCGTTCATCGTCAGCACACACCACGCACACACCATTGAAACTGCTCTCGACTGTCTAAAAAATATTCGGCGCCGCGCTGCGGCTCCGTGTCCTGGGGGTTACGCCGGCCCGCGTGCGAACGAGGGCGGGCGATCGCGTTTCGCCGCGCCGAACCGCGATGGCTGCGCGCCCATCTCGAAGACGAGATCGCCGCCCTGGATCAGCTCGGCATGCGCGATCCAGTTCTTCGTCCAGGGCTTGCCGCGCCAGCGCACCGATTGGACGTACGGACGGTCGGGCCCGTTGGCATTGGCGCGCACGATAAGCGTCCGGCCGTTGCCGACATCCACCTCGGCGACGTCGAATAGCGGCGACCCGAAGACGTAGATCGCGCTGACCGGATCCACCGGATAGAAACCGAGCGCGCTCAGCACGAACCAGGCGCTCATCTGGCCGCAATCGTCGTTACCGATCACGCCGTCGGGATCGGCCTTGTACATCTCGGTCAGCAGCCGGCGGACCATTGCCTGCGTTTTCCACGGCGCGCCGCAATAAGCGTAGAGATAGGCGACGTGCTGATCGGGTTCGTTGCCATGAGCATATTGCCCGACCAGGCCCGAAATGTCGGGCGGCGCGTTGGCCGGCAAGGTCGACGGGCCGTTGAACAACGCGTCGAGCTTGCCCTCGAACACCGCGTCGCCGCCGAAATGCTCGATCAGGCCATAGACGTCATGCTGGTTGAGGAAGGTCGCCTGCCAGCCATTGGCTTCGGTATAATCGCGCCACTTGGGCACGTCATGGCCGAGCTGGATCGGGTCGTACTTCTCCCACCACGAACCATCGGTAAAGCGCGGGCGCGCAAAGCCGATCTTGGGATCGATGACGTTGCGATAATTCCGCGAACGCTTGCGCAGGGTAGCCGCATCCTCCGTCGCGCCGGCCGCTTCCGCCAGATGGGCCATCGCCCAGTCGTCATAGGCATATTCCTGCGTACGGCTGACCGATTCCCAGATCTTGTCGGCAGGAATGTAATTCAGGTCGTAATAATAGCCGCGGCCCAACGAGCCGTCGGAATCCTTATAATCGCGATCGAAGGCCCGGCGGCGGATATTGGGCCAGGCCGCGGCATAATCGGCCTCGATGCCCTTGGCATGCGCCTCGGCGAGCACCGACACCGAATGCCAGCCGATCATGCAGCCGGTCTCGGATCCCTGAAGCGTCCAGACCGGCGGGCCATAGGGACTTTGCTGCGTCTGCCGGATCAGGTCGCGCACCAACAGTTTCGCCTGATCGCGATTGATCAGTGTCAGCAGCGGATGGAGCGCGCGATACGTGTCCCACAGCGAATAGGCGCTGTACGCGCGCTCGCCCTGCGCCAGCTGATGCACTTGCCGATCGAGCCCGACATATCGCCCGTCGCGATCGGCGAACAAGGTCGGCGCAAGCTGCGCGTGATAAAGCGCGCTCGCCATGATCGTGCGCTGCGCCTCGGTGCCACCCGAGACGCGTACCCGGTTGAGCGCGCTGGCCCAGGCGGATCGAGCGGCGGCATGGACGGCATCGAAATCCCAACCGGGGATCTCGGCCAATGCGTCGTGCGCGCCCTTGACGTCGACGCCCGACAGTCCGGTCTTGATCAGGATCGGATCGCCGCCGGCATCGTCGAAAAACAGCGCGACCTTGAGCTTTCCCCCAGCGACATTCGTCGCGTCCTTGGCGGCGGGCGTATCGTCATCGCCGAAGAACTGGACGCGGTCCGGCTTGCGCGACAGCCGCATCGCGAAATGGATATGCCGCCCCTTGGCCCAGCGGTTGACCGTCCGGCTGCCCGTCAGCACCCCGTCGGAATCCACTGCCAGCGAGGCATTCTCGAGCAGCCCGCCTTTGTCCGATGTGTCGAGCATCGCATGGGCGAAATCGATCAGGATATGCGCCGGGCCGCTCGGGAAACGATAGCGGTGGAGACCGCAGCGATCGGTGACGGTCAACTCTGCCTGGACGCCCGATTCCAACCGAACGCGATAGTAACCGGGCTCGGCATATTCATCGGAGAAACGCTGGCGATAGCCCTTGTCGGGATCGCCGACCGGCCCCGGCTCGAGCATCAGCGGCTGGCGCGTCGGCACCACCAAGATGTCGAGCATATCGCCGATGCCGGTGCCCGACAGATGCGTGTGGCTGAAACCCATGATCGAGCGGTCGTCGCGGTGATAGCCCGAACACGCGTCCCAGCCGATATTGTTGGTGTCGGGGCCCAGCTGCGCCATGCCATAGGGCAGCGACGGCCCCGGAAAAGTATGGCCGTGCCCGCCCGTGCCGACGAACAAATCGGGCCGGGCGGCGACCGACGGCGCTGCCCAGGCTAGGCCGGGCATCGCATTGCCGAGCGCGGCAAGACCGGCGCCGGCGAGCAATTGGCGGCGGCTGGCGGTGATCATCGTTCTTCCCTTCCGGATTATCAGATGCGGCCGGCGAGGATCGCCGGCTTGCGCGCGGCCAACTCGACGATCAATTGACCGAACAAGGCATTGGCCCAGGCGAACCAGGACCGCGTGAACTTTGCCGGCCGATCCTTGTCGAAGGATTCGTGCATGAACCCGGTGCCGCCATGCGTCGCCTTCAACCAGCGCAGGCATTGGATGATCGTCGCGTCGTCGTCGGCGTTCATCGCATGAGTGACGATCGACATCGGCCAGATCTGGTCCATCCCGACATGCGGGCCGCCAATCCCCTCGGCCGCCTTGCCGCGGAAGAAATAGGGGTTGCGCGGACTCCAGGCGAGCGCCGCGGTGCGCCTGAACAACGGATCGTCGCGCCTGGCTGCGTCGATCAGCGCAAGGCCCGACAGGCTCGGGACGTTGGCGTCGTCCATGAACAGCCAGTTGCCGAACCCGTCAATCTCATAGGCCCAGACCCGGCCGCCCTGCCCGTCCGGAACTAAAGCATGGGCCTTCAACGCGGCCTCGACTTCGGCCGCCAGCGTCTCGCAGTCTCGCGCCGCCACGGCGTCGTTGCGCGCCTGGCGATGGACCATTGCCAGCTGGCGGAGCGCCGACACCGCGAACAGGTTCGACGGGATCAGGAACGGATAGACGCACGCATCGTCAGACGGCCGGAACATCGAATGAATCAGGCCGATCTTCCTGGTCGGCGCGCCGTAACCGTCGAGGATCAGCGAGTCGGTCGGCTGTGCCGCGGCGCGCTGAAAATGATACGGCCCCTGTCCGTCCTTGCGCTGCTGCACACGGAAGGTCGCGACCGCGAGCTTCATCGCGCGTGCCCAGCTATCGTCGAACGGCGCCTTGTCGCGCGTCGTCGTCCAATAAGCGTGGCTGAGCCGCATCGGATAGCAAAGCGAGTCGATCTCCCATTTCCGCTCGGCGACGCCGGGCCGCATGTCGGTCTGGTCCTTTTGCGACCATTCGAGATCGCTCCTGGCCGCCGCGTCCTTCATGAAGGCATTGGCATACGGATCGATCAGGATGCAGCGCGCTTGGCGCTGGATCAGCCCGTGAAACAGCCGCTGCAACGCTGGGTCGCGCGGCGCGAGATGGACATAGGCCTGGACCTGCGCCGAGCTGTCGCGCAGCCACATTGCCTCGATGTCGCCAGTGATGACGAAGGTGTCGGGCTTGCCGTCGACCGACCCGGTCTCGACCGTGGTGTCGAGCGTGTTGGGATAGCAATTCTCGAACATCCAGGCGAGTTCGGGATCGGCGATGACGGCCTTCACCCGCGCGATCTCGGCCTCGACGGCCGGGCTAGTGAACAGCCGCCGGGCGAGCGGCGGGCGCTTGCTGGCGAAGGACGCCGCGCGGGCTGCGATCGGCAATGCCGCGTTGAGCGCGATGGCGCCGGCTCCGGCCATGATGTGGCGTCGATTGGGGGTCAGCGTCTTTCTCCGGGTCACTTGGCGGGAGCGCTCATCGAGAAGGGCGCGGCCGCCTTGGTGCTCGCCCATTGCTTGTTCGGCGTCGGCCCCATCACGAACCGCAGCGTGCCGCCCTGCGCCAACGCCTCGCGGGTGAAATAGGCCATATCGTGCGGTGCGCCGTTGAGCGTCACCGACTGGATATAGACATTGTCGGGGCTGTTATTCTCGGCCTCGATCGCCAGCGTCTTGCCGTTGGGCAAGGCCAAAGTGACCTTCTGGAACAGCGGGCTGCCGATCGCATATTGGCCGACCGTCGGCGTCACCGGATAGAAGCCGAGCGCGGACCAGACATACCAAGCCGAGGTCTGCCCGTTATCCTCGTCGCCGGGATAGCCATCGGGAGTCGCCGAATAGAGCCGCTTCATCACGTCGCGGGCGCGATATTGCGCTTTCCACGGCGCACCGGCCCAGTCGTAGAGATAGATCATGTGCTGGATCGGCTGATTGCCATGGGCATATTGGCCCATGTTGACGATCTGCATCTCGCGCGTTTCGTGGATCACCGAGCCATAATAGCTGTCGTCGAAGATCGGCGGGGTAGTGAAGATGCCGTCGAGCCGATCGACGAACTTCCTGTCGCCGCCCATCAGGTCGATCAGCCCCTGCGTATCCTGCATCACGGCCCAGGTGTAGTGCAGTGCATTCCCCTCGGTGAAGGCATCACCCCATTTGTAGGGATTGAACGGCGTCTCCCACGACCCGTCCTTGTTGCGTCCGCGCATCCACCCGCTCTGCGGATCGTAGAGCTTGCGGTAATTCTGCGCGCGTTGGGCATAAAGCTTCGCATCCTCGGTCTTGCCGAGCGCAGCGGCGAGCCTCGACAGCGAGAAATCGGCGGTCGTATATTCGAGCGTCCGCGCGGCATTTTCGTTGATGCCGACATCGTAGGGCACGTACCCGAGCCGGTTATAATATTCGACGCCCTCGCGGCCGACGGCGCTCACAACCTCGCCCTTCTTGTCGGTCGGGCGGCCCGCGCTGGTCGTCGCGTTCTTGACCATCGCCTTGTAGAGCGTTTCGACATCGAAGCCACGCACGCCATTGGCATAAGCATCGGCGATGATGTTCGCCGAGTTCGACCCGATCATCACGTCGCGATAGCCGGGGCTCGCCCATTCGGGCAGCCAGCCGCCCTCTTTGACCGTGTTGGCCAAGCCCTGCATCATCTCGCTGTCGCGCTCGGGATACATCATCGCGAAGAACGGGAAGACCGCGCGCCACGTGTCCCAGAAGCCGTTGTCGGTGTACATGAAGCCGGCATGGACCTTGCCGTCATAGGGGCTGTAATGGACCGGCTTTCCCGTGGCATCGATCTCGTAGAACATCCGCGGGAATTGCAGCATGCGATAGAGCGCCGAGTAGAAGGTCCGGCGATTATCGAGATTGGGATCCTCGACCCGGACGCGCGCCAGCTGCGTTTCCCACGCCTGCTTCGCCTTGGCCTGGGTCTGGTCGAAACTGTCCTTGCCGACCTCCGCGTCGAGATTGCGCGCCGCCTGTTCGGGGCTGATGAACGACGACGCAACCTTCACGCCGACCTGCTCCCCCGCCGCGGTCTTGAAGCTGACCACCGCGCCGACATGGCCCCCTTCGCGCGTCTTGGCGGCGGAGAGCTGGTAATTGTCGTCCCAGGTGCGAGTGACGGTGAAATCGTGGTCGAATTCGGCGACGAAGTAATTGTGGAAATTGTCGGGCACGCCGCCGCTATTGTTGCGGACATAGCCGGTGATCCGCCGCTTGGCCGGATCGATCGTCACCATCGATCCGCCGTCCTGGCCGTCGATCAGGATGTGCGCGTCGTCGCTCTTGGGAAACGTGAAGCGGAATTGCGCCGCGCGCGCGGTCGGGGTAACTTCGGCGGTGACGTCGTAATCGGCCAGATAGACCTTGTAGCCGTACGGACGGGCCTCCTCCGCCTTGTGGCTGAACCAGCTAGCGCGATCCTCCTGCTCGATCTTGAGCGGACCGGTCTCGGCGAACAAAGCGAGCGCGGCGTAGTCGTTCATCCAGGGGCTGGGCTGATGCGTCTGCTTGATGCCGTTGATCTTTTTCGCGGCATAGGTGTAGCCCCAGCCGCTGCCCATCTTGCCGGTCACCGGCGTCCAGAAATTCATCCCCCAGGGCACCGCGATCGCCGGATAGGTGTTGCCATAGGACAGAGCATGGTCGCTGTCGGTGCCCATCAGCGGGTTGATCAGATCGACCAAAGCGGGCCGCGGCGTCGCGACGGACTGCGCGAAGGCGGGCGCTGCGCTGCCGATGACGGGCGACGACAGCAAGGCACCTGCGCTCAGCAAGGTCACGATGGTCCTGATCACGATCGGCGTCCCTTTTTCATGATGGCCGACAGCGGCCGCGGCGCGATGCCTTCATTGGTCATGACCACCGGTGCGATGGTCCCGTCGGCATTGAACGTCATGCGATCGATCGCCAGTTGGCGGTGGTCGCCATTGTCGTCGCCGAGCGGCCGGCGATGATAGACGATGTACCAATCGTCGGTGCCCGGCACGTTGACTACCGAATGGTGCCCCGCGCCGCTGGCGATGTGGAAATCCTGTGCGAGGATGGTGCCCCTCGGCTCGAATGGACCGAGCGGGCTTTTGCCGGTCGCATAGGCGACGCGATAATCGGGGCCGGTCCAGCCGCCCTCCGACCACATCAGATAATAGATCCCCTTGCGCTTGATCACGAAGGAGCCCTCGACATAGCCGGGCGGGGTGATTTCCTTCCATGTCGTACCGTCCGGATAGGGTTCCACCGACTTCAGATCGGGGCTCAGCCGGACGACGTTACAATGGCCCCAGCCGCCGTAATAGAGGTAGGTCCGGCCATCGTCGTCGCGATAGACGAAGGGATCGATCGGCTGCGCGCCATTGTGGAAGGCGGGCACCAGCGGATGGCCGATCGCGTCGCGAAACGGTCCGCCGGGACTGTCCGACACGGCCAGGCCGATGCCGCCGGTTTCCTTGTCGCTCTGAATGTCGTTGGCGCCGAAGAAAAGGTAATATTTGCCGTCACGCTCAATCGCCGACGGCGCCCATACCGCATAGGCCCCCCATTTGATGCTGGCGATATCGAGCACGTGCCGATGCCGCGTCCAATGGACGAGATCAGGTGAGGAAAACGCGTCGAGGAACGTCTGCTTGAGATATTCCGGACGGATCTTCGGCTTGGCGCGTTTCGCCGTTTGGGCGGCGGTGAACGGCGGCATGGGATCGGGCTTGCCGCTATCGTCCGAATAGGTCGGATAGATCCAATATCGTCCGGCGAAGATGCGGATTTCGGGATCGGCATACCAGCCGGGCACGATCGGGTTGGATGCGAGCACGGGATGCGGCACCGCCAGCGCAAGCCCCGCCGCGGCAAGGCGCATCGCTATCCTTCGCATGCCGTCTCGGCCCCCTTGGTTGGGACGGCGGTGGAGAGGAACCGCCGTCCCGGTTACGATCGATCAGAACTTGTACGAGGCGCCAAGATAGAAGCGGCGACCGGTGTATTGCGATGAATAGTAGCGGGCCTTGGTGTCGTTGCCCAAATGCGACCTCGCCGTCTCCTTGGTGAGGTTGATCACCGCGCCGGTGATCGTGAGATTGTGGAACACTTCAACCGAGGCGTTGAGGTCGACCTGCTGGTACGGGTCGTCATAGACGTTGAGCCCCGACACCAGCCCCTGCACGCGCTCGCCGCGCCGGTTGTACGACGCCCGCAACAGCACCGGTCCCTTTTCGTAGAATAGCGAGGCATTCCACTGCGTCTTGGCGCTGCCGACCAGCGGCGAGGTGCCGATCTTCTTGCCGTCGAGCGAGACGTCGGCGACCGATGTGTGGTTATAGGTGAAGTTCACCTGCGCACCGAGGCCGAACGACAAAGTGTGCTGTGCATAGACTTCGACACCTTCCGACTTGGCGCTCGAGCCGTTCGCCTGGGTCGAATAGGACTGGACCAGCACGGTCTGCCCCTGCACTTCCTGGTTCAGGTCGAGCACCAGCGGCACGACGAAGTTCTTCACATCCTTGCGGAACGCCGCGACGCCGAGCACCGAACCCGGGTGGAAATACCATTCCGCACCGATGTCATACGCCCAGGCCGAGAATGGCGAGAGATTGAAATTGCCGCCGTCACCCGACCAGCCGGCCCGCTCGCCGAACTGCGCGCGATCGAAGGTGTAAGCGTCTGAATGGAACGTCAGCGAGCGCGCCGAAGCGAGGTCGTTATAGGCGGGGCGCGCGACCACCTTCGAGACCGCGGCGCGGACCAACAGGTTCGGCGTCACGTCCCACGAGATGTTGAAGCTCGGCAGCACGTCCGTATAGCTCTTGGACTCGCTGTTCGGGCTGAAAACGCGGACTTCGCGCTGGCTCTGCGGGATGACCTGGCAATTGCCGTCCGGGCCGATCGGCCGGTTGGGATCGAACGGGCCGCCGGGGCCGTCGACGCAATAGTCGTTCTCGAAATACAGCGTATCGGTCGACGTGCCCGTCTGCTTCGTGTTCGCGATGCGGATGCCGATATTGCCGCGGATCGGACCCGACTTGAAGTTCAGCTGGGCATAACCGGCCCAGATCTTCTCCCCGATCCTGTAGAGGTTCTGCGGCTGCGGGACCTTCACGGCCTGACCATAGGTCGAGTTCAGATAGTTCAGGTAGCTGGTCATGTTGATCGCCGGGAAGGACGACGCCGTGAACCCGCCGGGGATATTGCTGATCGGATTGCTGTAGAAGAAGGACGGCTGCGCCACCGCGCCCTGCGGCGTGTCCTGGAAGCGCAGCAGCGTGGCCGGATCGGCATACCAATCCTGCTCTCCGGTCGAACGCTGGACGCGGCCGTCGCGCCACTTGCCGCCAACCTGGATCGAGCTGATGAAGAAATCATCGAAGGTGCGCGTCACGTCGATCTGGGCGTAGCGCTGCTCGATGCTGCTGTTGGTATAGCCCGATCCGGTCGACCCGGTATCGACCTGGGCGATACCCGCCAGGATGTTCTTCTGCACATCGGGCGAGAAGGTCATGCCCAGGTCGCCGCCGCTGAAGTCCCAGCTGCTCAGGAAGTTGCCGTTCTGCGTGACGGCACCAGTCAGGCGAGGCTTCACCGCGACTTTCATCTGTTGCGACGGACCGCCGGTCGACTTCGTCTTGCCGACCACGAACGACACGGCAAGGTGGCCGAGATTCCAATCGCCATGCAGGTCGTAGGTGTTCGAGATCTGCTTTTCGCGCTGATAGATGGCCGACAGCTGCGGCGTTTCCATCGTACAGATCGGAGTGTTGGCGGAGCAGCCCTGTCCCGCCGGCGGCACCTGGAAGGTCGCCGACTGCATGACCGTGCCGCTCTTGTCGAACTTCGCGCCAGTGAAGAAGTTGCCATAGCCCCATTCGGGGATCTTCAGTACATTGTCTTCTTGCGTGCGATTGAGCTGGAAGCGGAAATAATTGGCGGTGAGGCGCAGATTGTCGAACGGCTTGAAGTCGATCGTCGCCTGAATGCCGATGCGCTCGCGCTTGTCGGTGGTGATCTGCTCGTTGACCGACTGCGGCGCCCAATAGCCGTTATAATGCTGACCCGATTGCGTAGTCGGGGCCTTGTCCTCCGACCAATAGGTGATCGCGTCCTGGTTGGGCAGCACGTTGCCGTTGACGTCGGTCGCCGGCTTGCCGTTGCGGCCACCATCGGTCCACCATTGCCAACTCTCGGTCGAGCCATCCATCTCGCGGTTGGTGCGCTTCTGCCAGCTGCCGCCGACCAGCAGGCCGATCGTGCCGGCGTCGTTGCGCCATGAAATCTGACCGGTGAGCTGCGGTTCGATCTTGTCGGTGACGTCCGAATCGGTACCCTCAGCCGAAACGAAACCCGACCAGGGCTTGAGATCGAGCGGCCGGCGCGTGCGCAGGATGACGGTGCCGCCGACCCCGCCTTCGTCGAGCCGCGCTTCAGGCGACTTGTAGACCTCGACGCTGCCGATCATGCTCGACGGCAGCAGCAAATAGTTGAACGAGCGCGACGGATCGCCGGAGTCGGTGCCGGCGATGAAATTGCCGTTGAGCTCGGTCAGCGTCAGATCGGAATTCAGGCCGCGAATGCTGACTCGCGAGCCTTCGCCGCCGTCGCGGGAAATGATGACGCCCGGCACGCGCTGCAGCGCATCGGCGACGTTCTTGTCGGGGAATTTGCCGACATCCTCGGCAGTGATGACGTCGATAAAGGCGTTGGCCTCGCGCTTGGTCCGCAAGCTGGCTTCGATCGACTGGCGATATCCGGTGATGGTGATTTCGCCGGCCGAGTCGGCAGCCTGGGGATCGGCGGGTTGCGCGCTAGCGTCGGGCGTAGCGGGTACGGCGGGCGCAGTCTGCGCCTGCGCGATGCCGGAGAAACCGCCCGAGAAACCAATTGCCGCGCCGGCGGTCAGCATGAGGTCGCGAATCAGCCTGGCCCGCGACCGGGTGCATGCTGTGCCCAAGCCAAGATCGATGTGACGAATGCTCATATGGATCTTCCCTCTTCCATGAGTGAGGGCGTTATCGCCCTCCGTTTTTCTTTTCGTTCGACGCCGCGGCAGGGCTCGAAGCCCGTCCGCCAACCTGTCGCGGCGCAATTCAGAATATAAAAAGCAATTTGTCAATTAAATTGTCCGGCGTGATTTTTGGTGCTCGGGCGCAGCTCCGCCCTCATCGCAATCTAAGATTTTGTCTTATTAATTCAGTGTATTACTTCGCATCCGGCAACGCCCGCAGCGGAGCCGCGATTGCCGACAAGGCCTCCGGCGACGCCTTGGCGCGCGCGCGATCATAGGTCAGCAGGCCGTTGATCTCGTCCTCGACATCGGTCGTCTGGGTATAAATCGAGGCGCTCAGTCCATCCTCGCGCGCGGCGCGAATGACCCCGGCCATCTTGCGGCGGAAACGGGCGAGATAATCCTCCTCGCCGGTCGCCACCTGATAGCCCCAATTCTTCTTTCCGGGCCGCCAGATATGACCCGCAATCGGCATGCCGATGCCGCCATATTCGCCGATCACGATCGCGCGGGCAGACTGGCGCGTCGGAGTATTGGGCACATCCTCATAGGTGTGGATGTCGAACACGTCCGAGGCGCCGGGCGCGACGTCGAGCCAGCCGCTATCGGCATCAACCAGCCGGCCAGGGTCCATGCCCTTGACGTATCGGGCCAGGGTCGCGGAATCATACTGCCCCCAGCCCTCATTGTTGACCACCCACATCACGATCGAGGGAAAGCCGCGCAGGTCGCCGATCATTGCGGCGAGTTCGTTCTGGTTTTCCGCCATCGCATCCGACGACAGCACTGCCTGGCTTTTGCTGGTTCCGGTGACGAATTGATCCTCACCGCCGCCGGACGGCATGTCCTGCCAGATCAACATACCGAGGTGATCGGCGTCGTAATAATAGCGCGCCGGCTCGACCTTGATGTGCTTGCGCAGCATGTTGAATCCGGCCTTTTTGAGAAAGACCAAGTCGCTCTTCATCGCCTCTTCGGACGGCGGGGTGTAGAGGCCGTCGGGCCACCAGCCCTGGTCGAGCGTGCCGTTCTGAAAGAGCGGCTTGTTGTTGAGCAGCATCGCCGGTTGCCCCGCGACGTTGCCCGGACCGACCGAAATCTTGCGCATCGCGAAATAGGCGTCGACCGTATCGCGCGGCGTGCCGGCGATGCGCGCCGCGGCATAAGTCCGATCCTCGCCCGCGGTGAAGCGCGCGTCATAAGCCTTGCGATCGCGCTCCTCCTGCCCGGCATAGGGATCGGCGACGGTCACCAACTCGGCCTTGAGGTCATAGAGATAGGGATCTTCGGGCGACCACAAGCGAGCATTGGGAATCGCCAGCGTCGCGCGGCGATTGGCCCGGATGATCGTCGACGCGATCACCTTGCCGCCGGCGCTCTCCGTGAGCTTTACCGCATCGGTGTCGTTCGCCCATCCGCTCAATGCAACCGCGACATCGACGACTCCGCGGTCGATGTCGGGCGTCGCGCGAACGTCCTCGATATGGAGTTTGGGCACGGGCTCGAGCCACACCGTTTGCCAGATGCCGCTGACCGCGGTGTACCAGATGCCCGAGGGATCGAGGATCTGCTTGCCGCGGGGCTGCGTGCCGGCGCTGGTCGGATCGGCGACCTGCACGATCAGGTCGTTGCGGCCGGGCTTCAGATAATCGGTGACGTCGAACCCGAACGTGTCGAAGCCGCCTTTGTGCGACCCGACGACGACGCCATTGACCCAGATCGTCGCGGCAAAATCGACCGCGCCGAAATTGAGCATGACGTGCTCGCCCGCCCAATCCTGCGGCACGGTGAAGCTGCGGCGATACCAGATGCGATCGTCGGGCGTGACCTTGCGGGCGACGCGCGACAATTTCGATTCGACCGGATAGGGCACCAGGATCTGGCCATCCATTCGGGCCGGCTGCGGCGCCGAATCCCTGGCGATCGCATAGTCCCACAAGCCGTTGAGATTGAGCCAGCGCTCCCGCTTCAGTTGCGGCCGGGGATAGCTGCGCCAGGCATTGTCGGGCGTGACGTCCTTGCCCCACCGGGTCATCAGGTCACCGGCATAGACGCTATCGCCCGCTGGAGCAGTCTGCGCCGCGGTGTCGATCGCGCTGATCGCCAGGATCATCGACGCGATTGCTGCGATTAGCGTGCGCATGGCGTTTCTCCTCGAGCGTTGGACCATCGGTCAGCGATCAAATTGGTGAGCCCAGGGCGCGCGGGCTGGCGCAGCCCTGGGCTCTTGCCTCCGTCGAGGGGGGAGGGGAACGGAGGCAAAGGGGTACGGCGGGTCAGGGCATCGGCGACATAGATGGCGGCGCGTCGGCCGGCGCCGCGCCCCAATTCTTGTTCGGCGTTGGGCCCATGGTCAGCACCAGCTTGGCGCCATCCTTGATATCGTCATGGCTGAACCACGGCTTGCTCCACGGCCGGCCGTTGAGCGTTGCCGACTGGATGTACATGTTCGTGGCGGAGTTGTTCCTGGCCTCGACCTCCAGCGTCTTGCCGTTGCCCATCTGCAGCTTGACGTCGTCGAAGATCGGGCTGGCGATGATGTAATTCTGGTTCGACGGATCGACCGGATAGAATCCCATCGCGCTCAGCACGTACCAGGACGATGTCGCGCCCTGATCGTCCATTCCGGGATAGCCATAGCCCGACGCGTCGCTGCCATACATTTCGGCGAGGATCCGGCGAGTCAGCGCCTGCGTCTTCCACGGCTGGCCGCCCCAGTCGTAATAATAAGCGGCCTGCTGGTCGGGCTGGTTGCCCTGGACATATTGGCCGATCAGCCCGGTGCAATCGCGGCAGATGCCCTTGGGATTGTAGGGCGTGGAGAAGAACCGATCGAGCTTGGCGGTGAAGGCCTGGCGGCCGCCAAGCAACCTGGCCAGCCCGTTGACGTCATGCGGCACCAGCCACAAGGTCGACCAGCCCGACGCCTCCTTCATCATGAAATTGTAATAGGGTTCGCCCGGATCGAACGGCGAAATCCACTTGCCGTCGGCGGTCCGGCCGCGGACGAAGCCAACCGATTTGTCGAACACGTTGGCGTAATTGTGCGCCCGCTTCAGGAACAGGGCGTAATCGTCCATCTTCCCGAGCCGCCTGGCATATTGCGCCATCGCGAAATCGTCCCAGGCATATTCGAGCGTGGTCGCAGCCCCCGCCTTGCCGCCGGCATAAGGCGGGCTGGGATTGTGGTCGGGGACGACATCCGCGATCCAGCCGTTCTTGTCGTACTCGGCGAGATAATGGCGCGGGCCGGCGGGATCGGTCGCGTTCTTGCGGAGATATTCATACGCCGCCGGATAGTCGAACGGGATGCCGCGCTCCCACGCGCCCAAATACATGAACACCGCATTGTCGCCGTGGAACGACGTGTTCATGAAGCCCTTTTCGCGCGCCATATCGAGTTCGGACTGCATGATGTCGCGCATCGTCTCCGGCTCCAGCAATTCGAGCAGGACGATCTGGTTGCGGCCGGTATCCCAGAACGGCACCGGGCCGTAGCGATCGTGCGTCGCGGTCTGCACCTTGCCGTTGGTGTCGGTGAACTTCTCTCCCTTGGCGGCAACCAGGCGCGGGCTGGCGAACGACTGGAACAAGGTCGAATAGAACAGCATCCGCTGCTTGGGCGTCCCGCCGGCCACCTGGACGCGATCGAGCAGTTTCGACCAGGCACCGCGCGCCGCGTTGCGAACGCCATCGAAATTCCAGCCGGGTAATTCGTCGCGCAGGCGCTGCTCGGCCTGGGCGTAGCTGGTACCGTGCGCGATCTTCATCAGCACCTTCTCGCCCGCCTTGGTGCGAAAGGTGATGTAGCCGCCCGCAAAACTGCCGGAGATCGTGCGCTGGCCGGGCTCGACCCTTTTGTCGCCGATACCCCAGCCCTTGGCGTCGCCGGGCGCCTTGCTGAAGGTTCCCAGGCTGGCGAACGGCTTGGAGAACAGGGCGACGAAATAGGCGCCGTCCGCGCCGCCGCTATCCTTCGACACGCCCCGCACCATCTGGTCGCCGACGATCTCGATATCGCCGCCATGTTCGGGAAAGTTGATCAGCACGTTCGACCGGTCGCTTGCGGGAAAGGTGAACCGCATCAGGCTCGCCCATTGCGTGGCGGTCAGTTCGGCCGTCGTCCGGAACGTGTCGAGATAGACCGAATAATAGCCCGGCGACGCGATCTCGCGCGACTTGTCGTAATAGGATTGCGAATAGGCAGGGGGCACCGACCAGTCGCCAACCACCGGCATGATGATCGGCTCTGCGCGGCCGCCATAGGACGACCCGCCGCCGCCGGAAAATCCGATCATCGTCGGATTGGTGTAATAATAGGGAACCTCGACGCCGTTCGGATAGGTCAGCGCGATATTGTTGTTGATCGGCGCCGCCTCGACCGAACTGTGCGGCAGGCGCGCGCCGGGCGAGGTCTGGCCGGAATAGACCGGCTCGCCCGGCGGCGGTGCGTTGCCGATCAACTCAGGCCGGTCGAGCGGCGCGGTGCCAACCAGCGGATTGACCTCATCGACCGGGGCTTTGGCGGGAGCCGTCTGCGCGCTGACGACCGCCGCCCCCGACAAGGCGAGCGACAGGCTCAGCGGCAATAGCAACAGGCGAGCGCTGCGACCCTGCCCATCCGGCCATGCAAGCTTCTGGCGGATACCCACGGTACCTCCCCTGGTTCTCGGAGCTATTGCTGCCCCTGGCGACCACCCCATTGGTCCTGTTTCCAACGGCGTCGAGCAGTACCGTCGATTAAATTAAGTATTTTGTCAATTGAATTAGTACGGCAAAAAAAGCTCGCCCGTGCCGTACGTTATCTGTCGGTGAAGCCGGATGGATCGACGCTGTTTACGCGTCGATCGCGCTCAGCGCGCCGGCTGGATAGCTCGGCCGTTGGTGTTGCTGGTCGCCGGCACTTTCCACAAGGCGCCGGGCTTGGGCAGCAGGAAATGGCTGAACGGCAGGATGGCCGCTCCAACCGCGGGCGCGTCGTCCGACAAGGCGGCACGTGCCACCGGCGCGATCACCGGCACGTTGGTCGCCTGGTCGCGCAACAGATCGTGTGCTCGTTCCGCCAGACGCTCGACGATCGCGCTCGGCAAGCGCCCACCGACCAGCACGACGCCGGGATTGATCAGGCAATTCACCGCCTCGAGCGGGACGTAGAGCTGCTCGGCTGCCTGGCTGATCCATCCATCGACGCACGTCTCGGCCGCCGGCGACAGCTTCGCCACGCCCATCACATCGGCGAGGCTCAACCCGTCGCGCTCGAGATGCCCGGCCAGGCCCGACAGCGATACGAGATTCTGGATCTGATCGCGCGGACCGCTGCCAGGCGCGTGCATGAAGCCCAGTTCTCCGCTGCGGCCGTCGACGCCACGGAAATAGGCGCCATCGATGACGAGGCCGCCGCCCAGCCCCGATGAGATAAGGATGTAAAAGAAAGTGCTGTGCTTCTGCCCAAGGCCGAGCTGCATTTCCCCCATCGCGGCGGCCGCAGCGTCATTCTCGACGAAGATCGGCAGCGAGAAGGGTTTGTCGAACAGATCGCCCATGTCGATCTTGTCCCACTTGGCATAGTCTGCGGGACGCCCCGGCAGATCGACCAGACCGAGATCGTCGGGGACCGCCACGCCCAGACCGACCAGGCTCGCCTCCTTGATCCCCGCCGACCGCATCATCTCCTTGATCGATCGCCGATAGAGCGAGCGGACATGGTCGGGCAGCGCGAAATTCACTTCCTCCGACACGCGGGCCAAGGTCTCGCCGGCGAAGTTGACCAGCACGATGGTGATGTGGTCGCGGTCGATATTGACGCCGATCGAGTGGCAGGCATCGCGATTGATGACGAGCTTGGTCGGCGGCTGGCCACGCCCGCCGCGGCGCTGGCCCGCCTCCTCGATCAAGCCGTCCGCGAGCAGGCGCTTGGTGATGTTGGCGATGGCCGGCGCGGTCAGCCCGGTAATCTCGGCGAGTTCCACTCGGGTCAGCAAGCCGTTGATGCGGATCGCATGGAGCGTGACGCGCTGGTTGTGGTCGGCGGCGCGCTCCAGGTTGGTGCCCGAGAGCCTGAGGCGGGTTGTCGGCTGGGTCATCCGTGCATCCTTATTGCCCGAGCGCGGGTGATCCCCACTTCTTGTTGAATCACGAGGCGACGGATGACCATGAGCATAGTCATACGAATTAGCTGGCCGCGGTCGAGAACGCCAATGCGGAATGTCCCCAATATGGTTTCAATTCTGGCCATTACGCCGCCTTTGCTCGGGGTTGGTTGATGGCATCCTCCATCGCTTCCAGCGTGACCCCGCGCGTCTCGGGGAAGAAGCGCCAGACGACGAGGAATTGCACGGCCATTGCCGCCGCGAAGAACCAGAAGGGTGCCGCCTGAGTATAGCGCGCGACCACCGGGAAACCGAACGCGATCAGCGCATTCATTCCCCAATGCGTCGCGCTGCCCAGCGCCTGGCCGCGCGCGCGCACCGCGGTCGGGAAAATCTCCGACAGATAGACCCAGATCACCGCCCCCTGCGAAATCGCGAAGAACAGAATGAAACCGATCAACGCGGGAAGCAGCAGCGCCTGTCCCCGCCCCGTCGAATAGATCGTCGCCACCGCCGCCAGCGCGAGTCCGGTGCCCGCGGCGCCGATCAGCAGCAGCGGCTTGCGCCCCGCGCGGTCGATCACCGTCATGCCGACAAAGGTCGCCAGCAGATTGGCGACGCCGATCGCGACCGATTGCAGGTCGGCCGATAACCGATCGAACCCGGCGGCGGCGAAGATATCGCCGAGATAATAGAGGATCGCGTTGATCCCGGAGAGTTGATTGAACGCCGCGACGCCGATCGCGAGCAGGATCGGCTTGCGGTAAGCCGCCCAGCTGAGCCGCGTATTCGAGGTCTCGACCTGATCGCTGCGGAACTCGGCGATGATCGCCTGCGGGTCGCCCATCCCGAGCTGGGCAATCGCCGCCAGCGCATCCTCGTCGCGCCCGCGTTGCGCCAGCCAGCGCGGCGACGGCGGGATGCGCAACAGCATGATCAGGAACAGGATAGCCGGAAGGGCAGCGATGCCGAGCTTGATTTGCCAGGCGAGATCGGTCGTCACCAGCCGGCCGATCACGAAATTGCTGATATAGGCGACCAGAATGCCGATCACGACATTGAGCTGGAACAGCGCGACCAGGAATCCGCGCCGTGCCGCCGGGCTCACCTCGGCGATATAGACCGGGGCGAGCACCGACGAACCGCCGATCGCCAGGCCGCCGAGGAACCGGAACGCGACGAACGCCACGAGATTCCAGCTCATCGCCGAGCCTAAAGCCGAGATGATATAAGCGACCGCGATCCAGATCAGTACGGCCCGGCTGCCATATCGGTCGCCCGGCTTGCCCGCCCCGAGCGCGCCGATCAGCGTCCCGATCAATGCCGCCGATACCGCCGTCCCAAGCCCGATCGCGCTGAGCCCGAACACGCCCCGCAGCGCCTCGGTAACGCCGGAGATAACCGCCGTATCGAAACCGAACAGCAATCCGCCCAGGCTGGCAGTGCCCACTGCGTTCCAATTGACGCGTTCCTTCGGCGTGCCCATCAAGCTGTCTCCAACCGCACCCGAGCTGTTCGCTCTATTTATTTATCTAATTGAAGTATTAATCTAGCTGGTCAAGCGCGTGTGGGCTCGAGGCGGCCACCGAATGGCGGCCGGGACGAAGATTCGAGCAGCTGGCAGGCCACTTGTCGATCTGGCCTGCTCACTGGTCTGACCAATATCGACAAATCCCACCGGAGGCGCTACGCCGCATGCCAGCGGACAACGCCGCGGGCTGGGGAGAGGATCGTGAAGCGGATACCGCATTTGCGCTGGTGGATCGTCGCGCTGATCTGCGCCGGCACGATCGCCAATTACCTCGCGCGCAATTCGCTCGGTGTGCTGGCCCCCGAGCTCAAGACGTCGATGTCGATCTCTACCGCGCAATACAGCTATGTCGTCATGGCGTTCCAGCTCGCTTATACCGTCATGCAGCCGATCGCCGGCTACATCGTCGACCGGTTCGGGCTGCGTGCCGGGTTCGCGTTTTTCGGAATCGCATGGTCCGCCGCCAACATGCTCCACGCGCTGGCCGGCGGATGGATCAGCCTTGCCTTCTTTCGCGGATTGCTGGGCCTGGCCGAGGCGGCGGCGATCCCGTCGGGCATGAAGGCGATTGCCGAATGGTTTCCGGCGCGCGAACGCTCGATCGCGACGGGGTGGTTCAACGCCGGAACCTCGCTCGGCGCCCTGATCGCGCCGCCGCTCGTCGTCGCGGTCGCCTTATGGGGCAATTGGCGGCTGGCCTTTATCGTCACCGGCGCGGTCGGGCTGGTTTGGGCAGCCGCATGGTATGCTTTTTACCGATCGCCGACCGAGCATCCCGCGATCACGCCGCGCGAGCAGGCGATGATCGCGGAGGATCGCCCCAAAATCCCTGCCCGAAAGGCCAGCGCGCGCGAGATCCTGTCTTCCGCGCGCTTCTGGGTGATCGCGGTGCCGCGCTTCCTTGCCGAACCGGCGTGGCAAACCTTCAGCTTCTGGATCCCGCTCTATCTCGCGACCGAGCGCCACATGGATCTGGCGCATATCGCCGCGTTTGCGTGGCTGCCGTTCCTGGCGGCGGATCTCGGCGGCGTGCTCGGCGGATATCTTTCGCCGTTCTTCATGAAGCGCTTCCACGTCAACCTGATACCCTCGCGCGTGCTCGGGATCAGCCTGGGCGCGGTATTGATGATCGCGCCCGGATGCATCGGGCTCGCTGTCAGCCCTTATGTCGCCATCGCCTTGTTCTGCATCGGCGGGTTCGCGCATCAGATGATCTCGGTGCTGATCAACACGCTATCCGCTGATGTCTTCACGCCGGAGGAAGTCGGCACCGCCAATGGCTTTGTCGGGCAGGCAGGCTGGGTCGGCGGGCTGCTATTCACGTTCCTGATCGGGCAATATGCCGATCGCGTCGGTTACGCACCCTTGTTCGCGGCGCTCGGCATATTCGATCTGATCGGGGCCGCCGTGCTGATCGCCTTTGTCCGCCGCTTGTCCCTCCCGCAAATGGAAGCCCGCTCATGAGACGCGCCGTGTTATCCGACCCGCCCTTGTTCGCGCTGACCGAACGCGGCCCCGGCCGGCTGACGCTGACCGCAGATACCAGCGCGGTGGCGCATCTGTTCGTGCTCGAGGACGATATCGTCCGGCTGTTGCTGCTCGCCGATGGCAAGGTGACGAGCCCGCCGAGCTGGGCGATCGCGCCGGGCGCCGCCGACATCGCCGAGCCCGGGCGCGACCGCCTGGATGTCGCGGGCTTCTCCTGTCCCGACTTCCGGCTGGAGCAAAGTGACGACCGGATCATCGTCGAGACCGCGCTGCTGCGCGTCAGCATCCGGCTGCATGGCCTCTATTGCACCTGGGAACAGCGCGACGGCGATGCGTGGCGGCTGATGGCTGCCGACCGTCCGACCCAAGCCTATGATTTCGGCTGGTGGGACGGCCGCGCGCATCATTATGTCGCGCGTCGGCCCGGCGAACGCTTCTACGGGCTTGGCGACAAAAGCGGTGACAATGATCGCGCGGGCCGGCGCTTCCGCCTGACCAATCTCGACGCCATGGGCTATGACGCGGAGACCAGCGATCCGCTCTACAAATCGATCCCGTACGTGCTGGTCGCGGACGCCGATGGCCGCTGCCACGGCACCTTCTACGACACCAATGCCGACGTGCGTTTCGACTTCGGCCGCGAGATGGACAATTATCACGGCTGGTACCGCCATATGGTGGCGGAGGCCGGCGATGTGGATTTGTGGATGATCGCCGGCCCGGATCCTTTGGCCGTTACCCGGCGCTTCACCTGGCTGACAGGTCGCCCGGCACTGATGCCGCGCTGGTCGCTCGGCTATTCGGGGTCGACGATGAGCTATACCGACGCGCCCGACGCCGCGGCGCAGATGACGGGGTTCCTCGACAAACTCGCGGAGCACGATATCGGCTGCACCTCGTTCCATCTGTCGTCGGGCTACACGTCGATCGGCGACAAACGCTACGTGTTCAACTGGAACACCGACAAATTCCCCGACCCGGCCGGTTTCGTGACGAGCTACGCGCAGGCGGGCGTCGAGCTCGTGCCCAATATCAAGCCGGCCTTGCTGCGCAGCCATCCGCGCTATGACGAGGTCGCCGCCAAGGGGCTGTTCGTCGCCTATGACGACGGCACCCCGGTCGAGGTGCAATTCTGGGACGAAGTCGGCAGCCAGATCGACTTCACCAATCCGCGCGCCGCCACATGGTGGCGCGAGCAGGTCAGGACCGCGTTGCTCGACAAGGGGATGGTCGCGACCTGGAACGACAATAATGAATATGAGATCTGGGACGCGCGCGCCCGGTTCGCCGGCTTCGGCCAGCCCCGCGCCGCGGCCGAAATGCGGCCCGTCCAGCCCTTGTTGATGACGCGTGCGTCGCGGCGCGCCCAGGCCGAGGCGCTGCCCGATCGCCGTCCTTATGCCGTCACGCGGTCGGGCATGGCCGGATTGCAGCGTTATGCCCAGACCTGGAGCGGCGACAATCTGACCGAGTGGAAGTCGCTACGTTATAATGCGCGCCAGTCGATCGGGCTGGCGCTGTCCGGCGTATCGAACAGCGGCCATGATGTCGGTGGTTTCGCCGGACCGGCACCGTCGCCCGAACTGCTGATCCGCTGGGTGCAGGCAGGCGTGTTGATGCCGCGCTTCAGCATCCATAGCTGGAATGACGACCGCTCCGTCAACGAGCCGTGGATGTACCCGGAGGCGCTGCCCGTGATCCACCGGCTGATGGCGCTGCGCCAGACGCTGATCCCCTTCTTCTATGACCTGTTGCACACCTATCACGCCGATTATGAGCCGATGGTGCGGCCGACCTGGCTCGACTTCCCCGAAGACGCCATCGCCTGGGAGGAGAATGACGAGCATCTGCTCGGGCCCAACCTGCTGGTCGCGCCGGTGATGGAGCAGGGTGCCGGAACGCGAACCTTGCGGCCGCCGGAAGGCGCGGAATGGCTCGACGTGTGGACCGGAGAGCGGATCGCCGGAGGAACATCGGTCACGCTCGATGCGCCGCTCGACGGATTGCCGCCGCTGCTGGCGCGCGCCGGATCGGCGATGCTGGTTGATCTCGCGCGCGGCGGATGGCAGCCCGAACCCTATCGCCGCGGCGTGTGGCTGTTCCCGCCTCGTGACGGTGCCTTCAGCTGGTCGGCAGTCGAGGATTCGGGCGATGGCGATGGGCCGGTCGATATCTGGCATCTCGCCGGCCGGGCGGACGCGACCCGGATCGTCGTCGACGTGCGCCGCGACGGACCCGGTAGCTGGGGCGATGGCATTATCACCCTGTTACTGCCGCCGAACGAGACCCGTTCGCTGGTGGTGAATGGCGGCGTCGGGAGCGACATCGACCATGACGGTCGCCGCGGCGTCACGCTGACGATCTAGCGCAGCGCGGATCTCAGATCGCGACGCGGCGCGCCAGGTCGGTGCGCCTGGCTTCCACCTCGGCGCGGGCGCGTTCGAACGCGTCGCTTTCGGTCGCCGTGAGCAATCCATCGATCACGCGCGCAAGATGGTCGCGCATTGCCTCGCGCGCCGCCTTGGGGTTGCGCTCGCGCAGCGCGGCGAGGATCGTCTGATGCTCGTCGATCCGCGGCACCACGCCGACGCTGCGCGCGCGTTCAAGCATGTGCTGGCAAAGCGGCGAACGCGACCGCGCGTCCCACAACGATTCGACCACGTCGACCACCGCCGAATTGCGCGTGGCCCGCGCGATCGCCAGGTGGAATTCGCGGTCGGCATGCTCGCCGCTGACATTTTCCTCGTTCTCGCGCTCCATGTCGCCGATCAGGACTTCAAGCGCGGCGATCTCCTCGTCGGTGATCGACACCGCGGCAAGCGCCGCCGATTCCCCTTCGAACAGGCGGCGCGCCTCGGTCAGTTCGAACGCGCCGATATCGAGTCCGATCATCGGCGTGTCGAGCGGCGGGTTATCGACGACGAAGATTCCCGAGCCGTGGCGCGACCGCACGATGCCGATGACTTCGAGCGCGATCATCGCCTCGCGGACCGTCGGCCGGCTGACCTTATACTCGTCGGCGAGCTCGCGTTCGGACGGGATGCGCTGGCCCGGCAGGAAGTCCCCACGCTGGATCGCCTCCGCGACGGACGCAGCGACCTGCTGGTAGAGTTTGCGCCCATCGGGCTGCGACGCGGCCCCCGCTGGCTTGGCAACTGGCCTGATCAATCTCTGTATCGGCATAACCGGTTGATCCTTACCAAAGCCCGTGCGCAGCGGCAACAGCGACCTTCCTTGGTAAGGTGGCCTGACGGGCTTTTGTCAGGCAATCCTTGCATGTGGTCTGACCATTTGTTAGTTGGGGCCGCGAAGCATCGGCGAAAAGACCCGAGGCACGACATGGAGAGGGAAAGATGATCGGATTACATGCATCTGTCGGACGCGGCGCGCTCGCCCTGTCGCTCGCATTCTGCGCGACGCCGGCACTGGCCCGGGCGGACAAACCGGCCGATCCCGGCCAGACCACGCCGGACGCTGCCGCACCCCAGAGCAGTCCAGTTGCCGCCGAAACGAATGAACCCGTTCCGGGCGACATCATCATCACCGCTCAGAAGCGCTCGGAAAATATCCAGAAGGTGCCGCTGGCCGTTTCGGTGGTCAGCGAAGAGCAGCTCAAGGCCTCCGGCGTCACCCAGTTTCAGGATCTGGGCAAGATCGCGCCGTCGCTGACCGTCCGCCCGGCCGAGCATCCGGTCAACGCCAACGTGTCACTGCGCGGCGTCGGCACCTTCGCCTTCGGCATCGGCGTCGAACCGAGTGTCGCGGTGCTGGTCGACGAAGTGCCGCTGGCTTTCCAGGCGCGTGCCTTTACCGATTTGCCCGACGTCGAGCGGATCGAAGTGCTGCGCGGCCCGCAAAGCACGCTGTACGGCAAGTCGGCCTCGGCCGGCCTGATCAACATCATCACGCGCCAGCCCACCGACACGTTCCGTGCGCGCTTCAACGTGATGGGCACGACCGACAGCGAATATGGCGGCAATTTCAGCGTTTCCGGCCCGATCAGTTCGCAGCTCGGCTATGTCCTGTCGGCCAGCTATTCGAACTGGGACGGCAATGTCCGCAACCTGTTCAACGGCAAGAAAGTGAATGGACGTGAGGCATTCAATACCCGCGGCAAGCTCCGCTGGGAGCCGGCGTCGAACGTCACCATCACCTTGTCGGGCAATTACCTCAACGGCAACACCACAGTCGGGCGCCCGTTCATCCGCCTGGACCCGACCGCGTTGCTGCGCAATACGGCGGGCCAGACCCAGGCAGTGACGATGCCCGGCGTCACGGTCGGTCCGGACAACCAGGACATCAGCAACAATTACAATTCGCGCACCAAATATGAAGGCGGCGGCGGATCGCTGCGCGGGGAAATCGGACTGGGCGACATGACGCTCGTGTCGATCACGTCCTACGACAAATTCCGCCTCAACGACTATCTCGACCATGACGACACGTCGTCGAGCGCAACGGTCGGCAACAACGTCCAGGTCGGCCAATTCCATTCAAAGCTGTTCACGCAGGAAGTCCGCTTGCTCTCGTCCAGCGCCAAGCCCTTCCGCTATACGCTCGGCGCCTATTACGCGAACGTGAAGTTCGAGCGGCCGTTCGCGCGCGGACCTTACTTCTCGTTGGCCAATTGGTACGCGACGTCGAAATCGGAACAGCTGGCCGGGTTTGCGCAGATCGACTGGGAAATCGTGCCCAAGCTGACGCTGACCGCCGGTGGCCGCGTCCAGAACGAGAAGGTGTCCTATACCTTCCAGGACAATCTCGCAGCCGCGGGCTCACAATTCTTTAGCGGCCACGCCGAGGACACAGCCGGCACCTATCGGCTCGCCGCGCGCTATCAGCTCACGCCGGACGTGATGGCCTTTGCCAGCTATTCGACCGGCTACAAGGGTCAGACCTATGACCTGACAACTGGTTTCAACAGGAATCGCGCGAACGCGGGACCGATCAAGCCCGAGCGCTCGCGCGACAAGGAAATCGGTGTCCGCGCGCAGGTGCTCGATCGCAAAGTGACGCTCAACCTCACCTATTTCGACACCAATTATAAGAACCTGCAAGCGCAGACGATCGAAACCTTGTCCGACGGTACGACCAATTTCCGCCTGACTAACGTCGGCGGCCTCAACACCAAAGGGCTCGAGTTCGACAGCACGGCGAGGATCGGCCAGGACTTCAACCTGACGGGGTCGGTTGCCTATCTCGATGCCAAATACACGTCGTACGCACAGGCCCAATGCTATCCGTTGCAGACGCCGGCGCAGGGATGCGTCGCTGCTGTGCCGGCCACGCCTACGACCCCGGCACAGCCTGCCTATCAAGTGCTGACCGGCGCACGCGCCATCCAGGCGCCTAAATGGAAATTCTCGATCGCCGCCGATTATTCGCCGTCGTTGGGCGGCAACCTGAAGGGTGTTGTTCAGGCCAACTGGCAATATCAAAGCAGCGTCTATTATGTCGCGGAAGACCCCCAGACCTTCCAGAAGGCCTATAGCATCGTCAATGCCGGGCTGGGTGTTCGCGACAAGGACCGCAAGTGGGAAATCGTCGCGTTCGTCAACAACCTGTTCGACGTTCAATATTATCCGTCGCTGGTCAACACGGCGGGCAATTTCGGCAACAAGATCGCGACCCAAGCACTGCTGCCGCGCGACTTCCGTCGCTATGGCGGGCTGCGGTTGGGCGTGAACTTCTGATGGACAGGCGGGGCGCGTATCGCCCCGCCTCCTCGTGCGGATCGGGAGCGACGTGATGGTTCGTTTTGCGCTGCCGGTGGCAAGTGCCGTAGCGCTGCTCGCGGCGGCAGGCGCCCCGGCCCAGGATGCACCGGCACGGCCGGGAGTCGATGCTCCCGAACTCGCCGCGCTCGGCCCCCATCCGGTCGGCGTCGCCGATATCGAATTCGTCCAGCCTGGCCAGGCCAATCCGCTCCAGGGCAAGGATCGACCGGCGATCGTCGACCGGCATCTGGCGCTCAAAATCTGGTATCCGGCCGCCGCGCCGGGAAAAGGCACGACCTACCACTCAGCGCTACCGGGCGAGACCGGCAAGGACGTGACCTTCTCCGTCGCCGGCGTTGCGTCGCCCGGCGCACGTGCCGCCCATGGGACGTTTCCGCTCGTCATCCTGGCGCATGGCTACAGCAACACGCCTGTAGTGCTGTCCTGGCTCGGCGAGAACCTTGCCAGCAAGGGCTATGTCGTCGTCGCGCCGGACTTTCGCGATCCGCCGATTACCATCCGCACCGCCGCGGCTGCCGCCGGTCCGCTCGCCCGGCGGCCGCTCGACATCGCTTTCGTCGCCGCAGAGGCACAGCGGCGCGCACGCGCCGGGCTCGAGCCGTTCGCGACTGCCGATGCCGACCGCACGGTGCTGATCGGCTATTCGATGGGCGGCTATGGCGTGCTCACCGCCGCCGGCGCGCCGCTCGATCCGGCACTGGCAGGGGCGACCCGCAATGTGCTCGCACCCTATGTCGCGACCGGGCCCAAAGCGGACGAGCTCAAGGTCGCCGGGCTGAAGGCGGTGGTCGCGATCTCTCCACCGGCCACGCTTCGCGGCACCAATATGTGGGCCGCGCCCGGCGTCGCCGCGATACACGCGCCGACGCTGTTCATCGTCGGCAGCCAGGACCATGTCGTCGGCTACGACCCCGGCGTGCGGACATTGTTCGCGCAGGAGGCGCACGCGCCGCGCTATCTGCTGACCTTCCGCGAAGCGGCGCACAGCATCGCGCTGATCGGCGCCCCGGCCGGGATGCGCGGCTCCTTCTGGGATCTCGACTGGTTCGAAGATGCCGTGTGGCGCAAGGACCGGCTGATGGCGATCGAGACGCATTTCATCACCGCCTTCCTCGATCGCTACGTCAAGGACGACCAATCCAAGGCCGCCTATATTGACGGGCTGACGCCCAATTCCAACGACGGAATCTGGGCCGGCGCGCCGCCTGGGCGTTATTCCGGATACAGCCCCGGACCGCCCGCCGCTACCTTGTGGAAGGGCTTCGAACCCAACAAGGCATCGGGAATGTCGTTCGAATTCAAACCCGCCGAATAGGCGATACGAAACAGCAATCCGGCGCCGACCGGCCAACACCAACACGCAGGAGCAGTTACCGACGATGTTCATGACGCAGACGATGCGCTGGTTCGGACCCGACGATCCCGTGTCGCTACGGGATATCCGCCAGGCGGGTGCGAGCGAAGTCGTGACTGCGCTGCACGATACGGCCAATGGCGCAGTCTGGCCGCGCGAGGCGATCGCCGCGCGCAAGCGGATGATCGAGCAAGCCGGGCTCGGCTGGACCGTGGTCGAGAGTCTGCCGGTGCACGAGGGCATCAAGACCCGCGGATCCGATTGCGACCGGTTGATCGAGCAATATCGCGAGAGCCTGCGCAACCTTGCCGCGTGCGGGATCGGCGTCGTCACTTATAATTTCATGCCGGTGCTCGACTGGACGCGGACCGATCTGGCCTGGCCGATGCCCGATGGTGCGCTGGCCCTGCGGTTCGAGCTCGAGGCGGTCGCGGTATACGACCTCCACATCCTTCGGCGCCCTGGCGCCGAGCGAGATTATGCCCCGGACATGGTCGAGGCCGCGGCGCGCCGTTTCCAGGCGATGGACGACGATGCTCGCGCGATGTTGGCCCAGACGATCATCGCCGGATTGCCGGGGAGCGAGGAAAGCTTCACCGCGACCGAATTCCTGACGGCGATCCGCAGCTATGCCGATATCGGCCCAGACCGGCTGCGCGAAAACCATGTCGCCTTTCTCGAAGCGGTCTGCCCCGTCGCCGACGAATTGGGCATTCGGCTCGTCGTCCATCCGGATGACCCGCCTTTTCCGATGTTCGGCCTGCCGCGCGTCGTCAGTACCGAGGCGGACGTCGCCAATCTCTTTTCGCGCGTGCCGAACCGGTCGAACGGCCTTTGCTTCTGTGCGGGATCGTTCGGCGTTCGGCCGGACAACGACCTGCCCGGCATGGTCGAGCGGCTCGGCGACCGGATCGGTTTCCTCCATCTGCGCTCGGTGCAGCGCGAGGCCAATGGTGCGTTTCACGAGGCAGCGCATCTGGAGGGCGATGCCAACATGACCGCGATCGTCGGCGCCGTGCACGCGCTGCAACGCCGGACCGGCCGCTCGATCCCGATGCGCCCCGATCACGGCCATCAGATGCTCGACGACCTGACCAAGCGGACCAACCCTGGCTACTCGCTGCTCGGGCGGATGCGCGGGCTGGCCGAACTTCGCGGGCTCGAACGCGGCATCGCTTTCGCGCGCGGCAAACACACGACAACAGACTGAAAACGGGAGAGCGGAACGTGCAGATAGCAAGGATGATCCGGCGACTGATTGCCGTGACGATGGTCTGTGCGGCGCCCGCGGTGGCGCAGCAAGCGGCCGCCCCGACTCTGCCGCTGGCGACGGTCGAAACCGGGCCATTGCTCGTCTCAGCCGATATGCGCGACGGCGTCGATCTGTCGGGGCCGTGGCATTATTCGGTCGATCCGTTCCGCGCCGGCCTTGCCGGCTTTCACGGCGAAACTCCGGGCGAGAGCCAGCAGCGCTATCTCGACCTCGACGTCGCCAAGGCGATGAAGGACGATAATCGCGCGATGTACGAGTTCGATCTCGCGCGCTCGCCGGTCACCACCCTGCCCTCCTCCTGGCTGACCGAAGCGCCCGAGCTTCGTTATTATCAGGGCCTGATGTGGTATCAGCGCACCTTCCCCGCGCCCACGGCGCGCAAGGGCCGCTATTTCCTCCGCTTCGGCGCGGCCAATTATTCGACCGTCGTCTATCTCAACGGCAAGCCGGTCGGGCGGCACGAAGGCGGCTTCACGCCGTTCGCGTTCGAGGTGACCAAACTACTGCGGGCCGGCGACAATCAGATCACGGTCGGCGTGGATTCGCAGGCGACCGAAGCGACCGTGCCGCCACCGGTCACCGACTGGGAGAATTATGGCGGCATCACTCGCCCGATCCGTCTGATCTCGACTCCCGATACCTATGTCGACGACGCCTGGGTGCGGTTGGCCCGCGACGGCCAGCTCGCGATCGACGCCCATCTCGACGGCGCCCAGGCCGGCAATCACGCCATTCGGCTGAAGATCGCCGCGCTCGGGGTCGACCTTGCCGGCACCACTGATGCGAAGGGCAATTGGCGCACGACGGTCGCCGCCCCGCGCGCGCTGGTCCGCTGGTCGCCCGAGCAGCCCAAACTCTATGACGTGACGATCGCCTCGGGCGACGACCAATGGCGCGACCGGATCGGCTTCCGCACGATCGAAGTGCGCGGCCCCGATATCCTGCTCAACGGCAAGCCGATCTTCCTGCGCGGTATCTCGCTGCACGAGGAGGAACTGGGCACCGAGCCGACGCGCGCGATAACTCCGGCCGCGGCGCGCGCCTTGCTCAGCGAGATCAAGGACGGGCTGCACGGCAATTATGTCCGCCTCGCCCATTATCCGCATTCCGAGGTGATGACCCGGCTGGCCGACGAGATGGGGATCATCGTGTGGAGCGAAGTGCCGGTCTATTGGCGCGTCGCCTGGAGCAATCCCGACACGCTGGCGACCGCGCGCAACATGATCGCGGAAAACATCGTGCGCGACCGCAACCGCGCGTCGATCGCGATCTGGAGCGTCGCCAACGAAACGCCGGTGACCGATGCGCGCAACACTTTCCTGCGCACCCTGGTCAGTGACGTGCGCAAGCTCGACGACACGCGGCTGGTCAGCGCGGCGCTGCTGACCGAACGATCGCAGGGGGCCAACGGCAAGCCCGTCATCGCCATGGCGGATCCGCTCGCCGACGCGCTGGATGTGGTCGCGATCAACACCTATTTCGGCTGGTATACGCCGGACCGGCTCGACGACCTAGCGAGCTTCTCGTTCCGCGTGCCCACGAACAAGCCGCTGATCTTCTCCGAGTTCGGCGCCGACGCCAAAGCCGGGTTCCACGATTCCCGCAGCATGCCGGAGAAATTCTCCGAGGAATATCAGGCTGAATTCTACCGCAAGACGTTGGGCATGGTCGACCGGATTCCGACTCTGCGTGGCATGTCGCCCTGGATCCTGAAGGATTTCCGCTCGCCGCGGCGGCAGAATCCGGAGTTCCAGCAGGGCTGGAACCGCAAGGGCCTGATCTCCGAGACCGGTCAGCGCAAACAGGCGTTCGGCGTGCTGGCGGGCTATTATGAGAGCAAGGACGGCCGAAAATGACGCTGGGCCGGAGCGGCATGCTCGATCGATAAATCAGGCGTTCCGCTCCAGCGCCGTGACGAAGGCGCGAGCGCGGGCGCCGACCTCGCCCGCCGTCATGCCTGGCTTGTAGAGCGCCGAGCCGAGACCGAAGCCGGCCGCACCGGCCTGACGCCAGGGTGCCATGCCCTCGGGGACGATGCCGCCCACCGGCAGCACGCGCACGGCGCTCGGCAGGATCGCGCGCATCGCCTTGAGTATTGTCGGGCTGGCGGCTTCGGCGGGGAACAGCTTGAGCGCGGTCGCGCCCGCGTCGAGCGCGGCGAGCGCCTCGCTCGGCGTGGCGATTCCGGGCAGCGACACCAGGCCCGCGGCGGCGCTGGCGCGGATCACGTCGATATTGGTGTTGGGGGAGATCACCATCCGGCCACCGGCGTCGCGCATCGCCGCGACCTGATCGACGGTCAGCACCGTGCCGGCGCCGATCATCGCCCGGTCCCCCAGCGCGGCGACCAGGCGCGCGACGCTGTCGAGCGGATCGGGCGAATTCATCGGCACTTCGATCAGCGTGAAGCCTGCGGCGACCAGTTCCTCGCCGATCGCGACGACTTCGTCGGGGCGCACACCACGCAGGATGGCGATCAGCGGACAGGAGGCAAAGGCGGCGTCGAAAGCGGCAAGCGAAGTCACGAGAGAGAAGCTCCTATCCGGGAAATGCCGGCGACGAACGCCGCCTGGCTGTCGATGATCGTCGCGGCGCGCCCGTTGACCGCGATCGCCGCGGCATAGAGCCCGCCGAGTATTGGGTCGGCCAGAATATAGGCGGTGTCGAACGGATTGACCGCGACGCGCGCGGCGACATCGGCGCCGATGATCAACCCGCTGGCGAAGGAGGCGGCGTCGGTATCGTCGCGCTGGCCCAGCAGTTTCGCCGCGCGGATGCCGAACAGCGACCCGGTCAAATCGCGCTTCGCGCCTTCGCGAACGCCGTCGCGAAACGCGTCGCCCAGCACGACATCGGCGCCCAGCTGCGCCGACAGGATGCCGTGCGCGCGCACCAGCGCGAACAATTCGCCGGTCATCGCGGTGGTGAAGCGCGCGATGCATGCCCCCTCCATCTCGGCCCATTTGCAATGGGTGCCGGGCTGAACAAGCAACGCGTCGGGCGGTGTCAGTCCGGCGGCGACGGCGCCCAGCAATTGCACTTCCTCGCCACGCATCACGTCGCCGCGCACGCCGTCGCTGAACGACACGCCGGGAACGATCGCGGTACGCTCGTCGATGCGCAGCAGGTTGTCGCCGAGATCCTCGAGACCAGCGGGCGCCGGCACATAACGCGCTTCGCGCCAGCCAATCGTCGATCCGACCATTCCCGCCATCAGCACCGGCAAATCGCCGAACCGCGCGCGGATCGCCGCCAGCTCGCCGGCGAAATCGCTGACGGCGGTCACCCCGAGCGCATCGCGCTCGGTCGCGGTGACCGCGCCGTCCTCGATCCGATAGACGCGCCGATTGGTCGTGCCCCAATCGATCGCCAGCAAGGGTCGCACGCTCATGCCATCACCACCAGGTCGCGTAGAGCGCGATCAGGATCACCACGATCAGGCCCGCGGCGATGTTGAACCCGGCCGTCGTTCGGAACGAAACACCGCGCATCGTGATCAGATTACTCTCCGCGCGGGCCGGGCGGAGCAAGGATACGATCACGGCCAGCGCCAGCGCAACGAAAAAGACGATCGACATGCGGTTGATGAACGGGATCGCGTTGAGCGCCGCCGAGCCGCCCCAGGCGGCGGGAAACCAGAAGATGAAGCTCACCACCACCGACGCGATCGCGCCGACGAGCGCGCCCATCTCGGTCGCGCGCGGCCAGAACAGGCCGAGCAGGAAGATCACCGTGATCCCCGGTGTTACGAAGCCCGAAAATTCCTGGATATATTGGAACGCCTGGTCGAGACTGCCGAGCAACGGACGCGCCGTCGCCATCGCGATGACGATCGCCACGGCTGCGGCGATCCGGCCGACCAGCACCAGATGCTTCTCATGCTCGATCGACCCGGCGGCGTCCTCGGCGCGCGTCTGCACGCCTTTCCTCTTGGCGTAGATATCGAGCGTGAAGATCGTCGCGATCGAATTGATCTTGGACGCGGTCGAGGCGATGATCGCCGCGATCAGCGCCGCGAAGACCAGGCCGAGCAAGCCGGTCGGCAACAACCGCATCATCGTCGGATAGGCCTGGTCGGGCTTGGTCAGCCCCGGGGCCAGCACGACGGCGGCGATCCCCGGCAGCACGATGATCACCGGCATCAGCAATTTGAGGAAACCCGCGAACACGACGCCGCGTTGCGCCTCCGACAGGCTCTTCGCCGCCAGCGCGCGCTGGATGATATATTGGTTGAACCCCCAATAGCTGAGGTTGGCGATCCACATCCCGCCGACCAGCACCGCGACACCCGGCAGGTCCTTGTAATGCGGATTGTCGGGCGACAGGATCATGTCGAAATGGTCGGGCACGCGCCGCGTCAGCTCGGTAAAGCCGGCGATAATACCGGCATCGCCACCAATCTTGCCGAGCGTCAGATAGGCGATCACCAGCCCGCCGAACACGAGCAACGCGACCTGGACGATATCGGTCAGCGCCACCGCCTTGAGGCCACCGCGCAGCTGATAGAGCAAGGCGAAGGTGCCGAGCCCGATCAGCGCCACGTCCTGATTGATGCCGGTCACTTGCGTGACGGCAATCGAGCCGAGCCAGATGATCGAGGTCAGGTTCACAAACACGTAGAGGATCAGCCAGAACACCGCCATCACGGTGCGGATCGTCGGCCCGAACCGCTGTTCGAGGAATTGCGGCATCGTGTAGATCTTGTTGGCGAGGAAGATCGGCAGGAACCATTTGCCGACGATCAGCAACGTCGCCGCCGCCATCCATTCGTAGGATGCGATGGCGAGGCCGATGGCATAACCGGACCCCGACATGCCGACGATCTGTTCGGCCGAGATGTTGGCCGCGATCAGCGACGCGCCGATCGCCCACCAGGGAAGATTCTTGGACGCCAGGAAATAGTCCGACGAGTCCTTGGTATGCCCCGCTTTCTCCCGGCTCACCCATTGGGCGAGCCCGAAGATGCAGACGAAATAGATCACGACGACCGCGATATCGATGGTGGCGAGCTGCATGCGCTTTCCCTTCCCCTCCGAATTCCCGATTTCAGCAAGAGCTGAACCGGCAACGCCGCCGATCCGGCGGCGCCGAAACCAATTCTACCGGCGACGCCCGCCGGTCTGACCCGTCGTCAGGCGATAGGTCATGACGTTGCGATAGACCTGACCAGGCGCCAGGCGCGCGGAACCGAAAGCCGGCTGATTGGGCGTATCGGGAAAGAGTTGCGGCTCCATCGCGATCGCGTCGCCCTCGCGATAGATGCGCTTCGCTTTGCCCGACGACGTGCCGTCGAGAAAATTGCCCGAATAGAATTGCAGGCCGGGCTGATTCGACCAGAGCTCGAATCCGCGCCCGGATTTGGGATCGAAGACACGCGTCATCAAATGCTGGTCCGGCGTGACCCGGCGTCCGAGGATCCAATTATGGTCATATCCGCGGCCATAGACGAGTTGCACGTCACGCGCATCGCGCACGCGGTCGCCGATCACGCGTGGCGTGCGGAAATCGAATGCCGTTCCCTTGACCGGCCGCAATTCTCCCGTCGGGATCAAGCCGTCGTCGACCGGCAAATAGGAATCGGCCGGGATCGTCACCATCAATCCCATCGCGCCATTGTCCGATCCCTCGCCGGACAGGTTCCAATATGCGTGGTTGGTGATGTTGGCGATCGTCGGCGCGTCGGTGGTTGCACGATATTCGATGCTGAGCGCGTTCTTCTCGTCGAGCGAATAGGTCGCATCGACGGTCAGCGTGCCGGGATAACCCTGATCGCCGTCGCGGCTGGCATAGCGCAGCGTCACCGACGCCGTCGGCCCGGATTTCACCGAGACCACCGACCACAGCACCTTGTCGAAACCGACGGTGCCGCCATGGAGCGAGTTCTTGCCGTTATTGACCGGCACGCGATAATCGCGCCCGTCGAGTGAAAAGCGGCCGCGGGCGATACGATTGGCGAACCGTCCCACCGTCGAGCCGAAATATTGCGGCGTCTTGAGATACTCGTCGATCGTGTCGTAGCCGAGCACGACATCGGCGCGCTTGCCGCTGCGGTCGGGCACCACCAGCGACTGCAGCGATGCGCCATAGGCGATCACCGTCGCCGACACGCCGGCCTTGTTGGTCAGCGTCACCGCCGGCACCGACCGCCCGTCGGGCAGCCGGCCAAAACTCGATTGCCGCGCCTCCGCCGCCATGCCGGGTGTGGTGACGCCGATCAGCAATGCAGCGAGTGCGAGTGAGCGCAGGACCATGTCAGTCTCCATCATCCGAGGTAACGATAGGGGGAAATGCCGCGGCAGTCGGGGTCGACTTCGAACAGGCACCCCGCCTGCGGCTCGTCGACGCCGTCGGCGGCCGAGGTCACGAACATCCGGTCGAGCGCGTCGCCGGCGAACGCGACATTGGTGATCTGCGATGCCGGCAAGGCGATGGCCCGCTCGCGCCGGCCCGCCGGATCGAACCGCGCCACGCACGACCCGCCCCAGCAGGCCACCCATAAATGGCCTTCGGCATCGATCGTCATGCCGTCGGGATGACCCCAATCGGGCTCGAACACGATATGCGGCTCGCGCGCGCCGACGCTGCCATCGTCATGGACCGGATAGCGGAAGATCTTGTCGAGCGCGGTGTCGGTGTGGAACAGGAAGCCGTCGCCGATCGCGGGACCGTTGGGGATGGTATAGCCATTCTCGATCCGGGTGGCCCGCCCATCGGGATCGAGCCGGTAGAAGGCGCCGCTCGGGCGATCGCAGGTCAACGGCATCGAGCCCGCCCAGATGCGCCCGGCGGCATCCGCCTTGGCATCGTTGAAGCGATTGCCGTCGCGCTCGGGCTCGGGCGCGACAATCGTTTCGATCACCAGTGGATCGAACGACAGCGCGACGAAGGCACGCCCGAGCCCGGCGACGAACCCGCCTTGCTCGCGCTCGATCAGCCAGCCGATCGTGTCGGGCATCGACCAATCGTCGACGCGGCCGCTGGCCAGATCGAGGCGATTGACGCGCGCGCCGAGGATATCGACCCAATAGAGCGCGGTCTCACGGGCGGACCATAGCAGCCCCTCCCCGAGTCGGTCGCGGCGTTCGCGTTCGATCACGCGGACATCGGACATCAATGGCTGTCCCGGAGAAACCCACGCTGGGCAATGCGCTGATCGTCGCCGGCCGGCGCCAGGGTGCGTTCCGCGGTGGTGAGCTCGGCCCGGCGACGATCGGTAAAGCGACGGCTATCCAATCCGCACGGCCACCCCGAACCCATCAGCCTCTCCGTATTCCTACCCTTGTAATCAGGGCCGTTGCGGTTGGCTTGATAGCCTCAACCAAACAAAGATAGAAACCCTATTTGTCTGACAAAATATCGCGAGGCGCCGAATGCCGTGCCCCGATGACGGCCGACTTGCCTTGACTCGCTTGGCGGAGCCTTTTCGTCCTTGGTCAGCGCTCGGCCACGCCACGGCCACCGCTTCAGTTCGGGACGGCCGAGCGCGGCCTATTAGTTGCCGACATCTTCCGGCAGCGATCCGGGAAGACCACACCAAAGGTTATCCGCGCCTTTACCACGCCGGACGACCGCATCTTCACACGTCGCCGTCATAAGCATCCTCGCGTTTCTATCCAAGGATGCCGACATGAAGAACGTTTGTATTGCTTTAGTCGCGGCTTTCGCGGTCGCATCTCCGGCCGCCCAGGCGGTCGATCCCCATGTTGCGGTCAGTTCGGCCCAGTACACGATAGGCATCAGCGGCTTCGTGCCGGTGGTGTGCCGTGCCACGGTCGATGCGGTGATGGTCCCTGCCCAGGGTGGCCAGGTCTCGCTGGGCTCGCTCAACGAATTCTGCAACAGCCCCAACGGCTATGAGGTCTATGCCGATTATTCGGCGAACATGGCTAAGGCGAGCCTGCTGGTCGACGGCCACAAGCTCCCGCTCGGCAAGGACGGCACGGTCCGCGTGACCAAGTCGAACCGCGCAGGCATTGCTGCCCACGCGGTTGCGCTGGATTTGCCGAAGGGCGTCGAGCCGGGAACGATCTCGTTCCGGATCGTCGCGCTATAAGGCAGGACAATTCTGTTGCGATGGCACCGTCGACAATAACGGTGTCACCGTGACGGTGATCGTGTCGCTATAGACCGAGGCGGGCGTCTTGCCTTGCCCGCCTTCGAGCAACGTCGCCCGGATCGGCAGGATGCCGGCCGCCGCGTCGGTGCCGGCGCGCACGCAGGTGACCGTCGTGAAGGTCGGGCTGGCGGTCGTCCGCGCCTGCCCCAGGAACAGCGCCTTGTAAGCGAGCGTCTGGTTGGCATTGGCCAGCGAGCCGCCCGCGAAGGTCAGCTTGTAGGTGTTCTGCGAGGCGATATCGACCTTGTACGGCCCCGAGCTGGCGACGCGGATATAATTGGTGGTCGGCGTCGTATAGGTCGCCGGCGCAGCCAGGACCTGCGTGGTGGTCAAATTGCCGACTTCGCCGAAGTCGAGATTGGTGCCGACATAGCTCGCCTGAAGGCCGCTCAACACGATGACGTTGACGACGATCGCGTTGCTGACCGTGCCGGTATCGGTGAACGGGCCGCCGCCGCCGGTGCCATTGCAGCTATAGACGATGTCGAACGGCAAAGTGGATCCAGCGTTGAGGTTCAGATTGGCCGGCAATTGCAGCGTCAGGTTGAGCGTGAAGATGTCCGATGCCGCGTTGTTGCCGGTGAACGCCCAGCGGAACACGCCCGGTGCGGGGCTGCCCGCGTTGATGTTGAGGATCGGCGGCGACTGGTTGGTGCCGAAGAAGATGTTGCTGCCGGTGGGGCCGCCCGACCCGGATCCCGTCGCGCTGATCGGGATCAGCACGGTACCGTTCTGCGCCGCGGTGGTTCCCTTGACGTAGAATTCGATATTCGCGGTCTTCTCGCCTCCCGCGCCGTTGACGCGCGACAATTGCACGCCGGTCAGGTTGATCGAGGTCGTAGTCCCGTTGAATGGATCATAGGTCAGATTGGCGGTACCGCCGCTGACCGTGGTGAGGCCGCATTTGCCGGCGGCGAGCGCCGCGCCGGGAGATAGCCCGGCGGCGACTGCCAGCCCCAAAAGTGCGTGTCGAAACAGAGACAAGGCCATACTTACTGCCCTTTGACCGCTTTGAGTTCGTCGACCCGGACAAGACCGTCCGCGTCGCCGGGAATAGTGATCTCGAAGACCGATTTCTTGTCGTCGAGCATGGTGATGCGCCATTTGCCTGGCGCCAGTCCGCCGATGCCGAACCGGCCTTCACGGTTGGTGAACACCGTGATCGGCGTGCGTTCGGGATGGGCGAGTTCGACCGCGGTGCCGCTGACCAGCGAGACGGGTTCGCCGTCAATGTCGATCAGGCGACCGACCGCGGTCACCGAATAGGCGGATCCGACCACAAGCCTGTAACCACTCCGGTACGGAGGCAGCAGTCGGAACGATCCCTGCCCCAGATCGACACCCGGTTTTGCATTGGGCGCGTCGACCGCGATCGTCCGCTCGGCATAGGAGCTCAGGCTGGGCTCGGTGCCGGCCCTGAGCGCGCCGCTGTTCGCGGTATAGCCGAACGGCGACGGCGAGACGACGATGTTGGTGCCGTCGAGCTTCTTATACGGCGTAACGATCGCGAAGCTGTCGTAGATTGGTCGTCCTACCGAGAAGGCGCCGTCGGCGATCGCCAACGAACTGCCAAACCGGAACGACGTGCGCTGCGACGTGACGCTGCCGAACGTGTCCTGGAACGTCCCGAAGTGGCTGAGGCCCAATTCGGCGCGGTTGGTGTAATAATTGCCGGTGAAGTTGATCCCCGACCCGGCATCGCTGCGTTCGACATCGGCGGTCATGTTATACGATCCGACCCCCTGTCCGTAGAGCGTCTGGAACGATGTCCGGACTCGGTTGCCACGGCTATCATAATCGGCACGCGCGGTGGAATAGCGGCCGAGCCGGATGACAAGCGAGACCAGCCCGCCGAACCGCGACCCAAAGGTATCGCGTTCCCAGCGCGCGTCGGCGGTCACCGTCGCGGTCGAGGATATCCGGTAGCCGGTGGTGACCCGATAGGTATGCAGATCGGGTTGGATGCCGCGTCCCTTGGAGAAGCGCCCGTCGAACCCGGCATAGAGCCGCTCGTTGAAAGTATGCGAATAGCCGCCGCCCACTTCGAACTGGAACTGGTTGTCGGGAACCAGCACGCCGACCGGAGCGAAATAGCGGCTCCGCGTCTCGACGAAGATGTTGAGCGAGTCGGCTTGCCCGCCCGAGCGCTGGATCAGCCGCTGGAAAGTCAGCGTCGCGGCGTGGCCGGTATGCGACCCCTTCAGGTTCGACAGCGAGAAATTGCCGGCAAAGGTACCGAACGGCGTCGCCACGACCGCCTCGACGCCACCCATCTGGGTGTTCTTGTCGGCCTGGGCATTGACGCCCAGGGTCAGGAAGTCGCTGATGCCGCGGCGATAAAAGCCGGTGAAAGCGAATTTGTCGGTATAATGCGGCCCATGCAGGCCGAGCGGGTTGAGCACGCCGGCATAGAGGCCGAATTCGCTCAGCCCCTTGGCCAGCTGCGACTGGTCGAGGAACAGGTTGAACCGCAACAGATCGGTGCGCCCGGTATCGTCGAGCACCGACAAGCGGATGTCGTTCGCCCCCTGGGTGAACGGGAAATCGCGCAGATTATAGGTGCCCGGCGCGAGTTGAAGGCGCCGGACGATCTGGCCATTGACCTGGATCTCGACGGTCGACGGCCGGCTGAGCTGGAAGCTGCGGTCGCCGCGCGGGCGGACCAGCTGCTGCGGCTGGAGCACGCTGTACGAGCGGAAGATCGACAGGCCGGCAATGTCGGGCGCCGACTGGAAACCGCGCGAGACGGTCTGCAGGTCGCCCGCCGTCCAGCGTACGAGATTCTTCTCGTCGTCATAGACGAGCCGCGATCCCAGCCGCTGGAAGTCGACGCCGTTCGATCCGGGCTGCCAGATCGCTTCGCCCTCGGCGACCACGCCGCCGATCCGCGTCGCGCCGTCGAGCGAGAAGATCGGTGAGGCGAAGCCCTTGTCGCCGCCGGCATGGATATAATCTTCCGAGCCGCGGATGTTGAGATAGGCGCTCCAATTCGCCGGCGCGGCAAAGGTGCCGACCCGGTTGCGGTCGAGTGGACTGACCGTCAGCGACCGCGACGCGCGGCGTTCGGCGGCGATCGTCAGGTTGAGCTCGAGCGTCTGTGGATTGTAGCGGATACCGACACCCGCGGCCTCGAAATCGGCCGGGGTCAGCACCGCCTTGGTCGACAGGCTCGACTGGATCGCGGTGAAGGATTGCTGGTTGAGGACGTTCGACAGCAAGTCGAGCAGGCGCTGCGCCGGAAATTCCAGCTTGCTGTTGGCGGTGATCGTCAACGGCATGTCGCCGAGATATGTCCCGCCGTCCTTGACCGGCACCGTCAGGACGATGTCGCGTCCGGTCGGATTGAGCGTGGCTTGCGGTTGATCGGTCGGTGCGTTCGGCGCGTCGATCGTGACGCGCCGCTCCTGCGCTTGCGGCACCGTGTTTTGCTGGCTGTCGCTATTGGCTCGTGCCGGCGCGCACAGGCCGCCGATGCTCGCGCTCGCGAGCATCACGCCGATCATGCGGCTCTGGAGCCGCTTAGCCGTCCGGCGTGAAGCTGACATCGACACTGCCCCCATCAACCGGCAACTCAATCGGCAGCGACATGCGCCGCGTCTGGTTGGCCCCCACCAATCCGAACCCAATCGTTTGCTGCGTCTCCGGACCCGACAGGGTGCGGCGGAACACTTCCTTGCCTGCGGCATCCTTCTCGACGATCCGCAGCCGTCCTTCCGACAGATAGCCATAGGCCGCCGACGTGTTGGACAGGGTGACAAGCGGAATCGGCTTGCCCTTGTCGTTATGCCCGATCTCGGCACTCTGCACCTTGATCGCCGGCTTCGCGCCCATCGGCGCGATGCTGACCAGCACCTGGAAATTGTACAGGATCTGGATCGCCGACTGACCAGCAGGCAGCTTCACCGGCAGCTGCGCCACCGTGACGTAATAATGCTTGCTGGTCTTGAGCTCTGGGTCGCCGACATATTGCACGCGGAACGATTGCGTCTGCCCCGGCTGAATCAGCGCCTGGGGCGGAAAGATCAGCAGATCGCCTGGATCCTTGCCCGTTTCCTTGACGCCGTTCTCGTCGAACTCGAGCGATTGCACGCGCAGCTCGACCGGCAACGGCGTCGCGAACGTGTTCTCGACGGTGATGATCTGAGTCATCCCGTTGCCTGATTGTTTCAGGTTGATGATGACCGGTTGAACCGTCATCGCCACCGCGATCTGCTGTGGCAGGATAAGGCCGGCCGCGAAGGCCGCACTCATCAATATCCTTTTCATTCTCTTCACTTCCCCCTCCCGCTGGGTCGTTTAGAACGCTGCTTCGAATAGAACCGTGACCGTGTCCGCATAGCGCCCGGCGACCAGCGGCCCGCCCCCCGGCGGGACCGCGATCGTCAGGCCCATGTCGCCCGCGCCGCCATCGGCGGTCGCGATCGCGAGGACGCTGTTGTTGGTGGTCAGCACGCTGGCGTTCTGGCCTGCCCAAGTCGCGCTGATCTGATATCCCACGAACTCGCCGAACCCGGTCGGCGATTGCCGGTTGCGCGCATTGCCGCCGTCGCGCAGCAGCCCGCCATTGCGGCTGGTGACCGTCAGCCGGTGCGGGGCGTTGCAGATCACCGGCAACGACAGGTTGATCGCGGCGCCACGCGGCTGCGCGGTCAGCGGATCGCCGAACTCGGTGATCAGGATCTCGCCGCTCGTCGCGCCGGTACCCGAAAAACTGGCATTCTGTCCGCCCGTCGCGGTCGGCGCGTTGAGCACGCAGGCCGGCGGCGCGCGCCCGGCGATCTCCAGCCGGCTCTGGCCGGTATCGATGACGTTCTGCGCGTGCGCCGCGACGGTGGTCGCGAGCAAAGCAGGCACGATGAGGGCGATGCGGTGCATCAGCGCGGCTCCACGAATATCCGCATCGTGTCGGCATAATCGCCGGCCAGTAGCGGGGCATTGTCGCGGGCGTTGGACGCGCCCGGCGCGATGTTGAGCTTGAGGTCGATCTCGCCCGCCGTCGGCAGGTCGATATTGAATTGCTGGTCGTTGACGCGGCGCGCCTGGGCATCGGCGTTGAGCACGCCATTGACCAAGCCCCACATCACGGTCGCGCGATAGGGCACCGCCGAGCCGAAACCGGGCGCAGGCGGCTGCGTGCGCTGCAGGGTCGGCCACAGGCCGTTATTTTGCGATTCCAGGCGCAGCCGGTGCGGATAGTTGCACACCGCGTCGAACTTCACGTCGACCGACGCGGCGCTGACCGCCAGCGTGGTGGGATCGATCATCTGGTCGATCTGCAGCGTGTTGCCGCTCAGCCCGCGGAAATTGATCTGGCTACCCGCCGCCAGCCGGGGCGAGCCCACCGCGCATACCGGCGGGGCGTTGCCTGTAACCGGCAGGGTCTTGGTCGCCACGGTCGACTGGGCAAATGCGGGGGATGCCCAGGCGATAAGCCCGCCGACGACCAAGACCGTTTCAAGGCGGAAGCCGCGTGACATCTCAGGACGCCACGGCCAACGTGACGGTGACGTTGCCCTGATAATTGGTGTCGGCGACCAGCCGCTGGGTCGCGCCGCCATTGGTCGAGAAACTGCCGACCGAGACGGTGATGTCGCCCGAAAACGCCGTCGCGCGCGTCTGCACCGCTGCGGGGTTGCTGCCCGCGCCGGTGGCGAAGGCGGCGGGTGTCGTCGTCCAGCCGCTAGCGGTGGCGGTATAATCGACCACGCGGGAGAACCCGGCCGGCGGCGTGCTGGTAAAGGTCTGCGCGGCCATCGGTGTCGCGTTGACGGTGATGGTGCTGCGCGCGCTGCAGAACGAGCCCGACAGGACCTTGGGCGGTGCCGCCAGGTCGTTCCGCAACAGGCCGGTGTTGAGGTCGATCAGCACGCCCATATCGAACGTCGATCCGGTACCGGCGATCGTTCCGCCGACGCACATTGCGGGCACGTTGCCGACCACCGCGAATTCCTTGGTGTCGGTGTCGCTGCCGCCTTCGCTTTGGGCAGCGGCGGCGCCGCTCCAGGCGATCGCGACCACTGCCGCCGACAGAACGGCCAGGCTTTTCAGGTTACGCGTCATGATCACTCTCCCCCCGAAGCGACCGGTCCGAGCTTGACCACGACCAGGCCGCTATAGGCGCCGGCGGTGAGCAGGAAGTCGGACGGTGCGGTGAAATTGGACAAGGTCACGTCGAGATCGGCGACCTTGGGCGCCGGTTGCGTCGGTCCGGTCGCCGACGCGGTCGGCGATCCGCCCCCGGCGGTGGCGGCGGTGGTGACCGTCGCCGATCCCGCCGCCCAGTTCGCCACGGCGGCGGTATAATTGACCGCCTTGGCGAAGCCGGGTTCGACCGAGCTGGCATCGTTCGACACCAGAGCGGTGGCGGTCACCGTGATGGCCGATCCCGCGAAGTTGCAGAACGAGCCGGGCAAGGTGACCGTGCGCGGTGCGATGACGGCGATCTTGCCGACCCTCGCTCCCGACGTGTTCGCCATCTGGCCGACATCGACCGGCGCGGGCGTCGGCGTGCCGAGCGTGCACAGCTTGGCGACCGTGCCCGCGACGCCGACATCGGCGGTTGCGGTGTCGGTGGCCTGGGCGTGCGCGATACCCGGAAGGGCGACCGCGGCGAGCAGGGTAAGAGCGAGGCGCTTCATCACAGCTTCTCCGTCAGAACCGTTCAGGGCAGCGAGATGCTCGGCGCCAGCGTCACCAGGACCTGACCCGAATAATCGCCCGCGACGAGCAGCCCGCTGGTGGGGCTCGTCGAGCCCGACAGCGTGACCTTCACGTCGCCCGAGAACAGACCCACCGGAACCGCGCTGCCGGCACCGTCGGTCACCGACGTGTCGGTGGCGTTGGCGCTATTGGCGGCGGCGGTCGCGGTGTAATTCACCACCCGGTCGAAACCGGCCGGCGGCGTGGTGGTGAAGGTCGTGTTGACCAGGCGCTGCGCCTCCACGCTCATCGTGGCGGCAGTGCCGTTGCACCAGCCCTGCAAGGTGCGGGTCTGGCCGTCGAGCTTGCTGGGATCCAGCTTGCCCGCAGTAGCCCCCGATCCCTGCAGCGACAGCTCGCCGGCATTGATCACGTCGGACGGCAAGGTGAACTGGCACCGGTCGCCGACCGAGCCGTTGATCGTAACCGTACCCGTCGCATTCTGCGCGGCGGCGGGAAACGCTGCCGTGGCGGCGATGACCGCTGCGGCGGCAAGGATCGAGGTCTTCATGTCAACATTCCCCAGTTGAAGATCGATCAGGCGCCGGGCGCGATGACGATCGAGATGTTGCCGGTGTACGAGCCCGCGGTGAGCAGGTCGGTCAGCGCGGCGGTACCGAACGTGTCGGCGGTGACGCTGACGTTGGTGCTGCCGTTATTGGCGATGCGGCCGGTGGTCGCGGTCGCGGCGCTCGCCGCGTTGCGGCTGTCGTTGCTGAACGTGTCGGTGCCCGACGGCGTCAGCGCGACGGCGACATGCGCGGCATAATCGATGCGCGAGGCATAGCCGGTCGGCGCCACACCCGGCGTGGTCAGCTCGGTCGCGTCGACCGCGACGGTCGGATTGGCGGTGTTGCACACCACGCGGAAGTTGAGCTGGGCGGCGTTGGCGGCCGCATTGAAGCGGGTCGCTAGATCGGTCGCCATCGTGCCGTCGGCCTGGGCCAGTTCGCCAAGCGCGACCGTGCCGCCGAAGGTGCTGCCCGAGCCGGGCAGGACCGAGCATTTGTTGGCGACACTGCCGTTGATGTTGATCGTCCCAGTGACCGTCTGCGCGGCGGCCGGAGCGGCCATCGCGATCATCGAACCGGCGCCGAGCGCCATAAGCATGAACTTGTTCACTTTACCGTTCCTTTTCAAAGATATTGCCGTTGGCGAGCACTGCCCCCCCGGACCGTTCCGCCCACCCTCGGTAGAAGATCGGCCGGTTCCCCCGAGGGCGGGAAAAGCGGACGTTTGTGCGGGCATCCTCATGACGCCGCACTCACCGTCACCGTTAAGGTGTCGGAATAGGTTCCCCCGACGAGCGCGCTCGATCCGGCATAAGCGGGAGCGGTCACGCGGAGGTAAGTGCCGGGCTGATTGACCGACGTCGAATTGAGCAGCAGGCCCTGCGACTGGCTGACCGGGCCGCGGAACGTGCAAGGCGCGCCGGATGTGGCGGTCAGCGTCGAGACCGCGCACGACCCCGTCGCCGTCGCGGTCGATCCAACCACGTTGAGCGCCACGTCATAAGGCGCGAGCGTGGTATAACCGGTCGGCACCGAGCCGCCGGTCAGCAGGCCGCCATTGGCCGAGACCACCGCGACCCGCGACGGCCCGGTGCAATCGAGCGCGAACGAGAAATCGTGGTTGAGACCGACGACGTCGAAATCAGGCTGCGTATAGGTGCCCGAAGGCGCGGACCCGGTGGCGAAGCCGCAATGGCCGCCAACCGACGCGGTGACCATCACCGGCAGCTGGCGATTGCCGCCAACCACCCCGGGTTGCCCCGCGGCGTAGACCGTTTGCGCGGCGACGCCCTGCGGAAGCAGTGCGATGCCGATCGCCAACACGATCGTGGTCAATGAACCCCGGCAAGTCACAGTTCGCTGCCCCCTCCCGGACAAATGAACGATGACCCAATGATTGACGAGGTAGCCAAAAACGCAAGAAGAATATTTTACCATTCATTAACCAATTCAGGTAACCTACCGAATATAGGCTATAGCCACGGTTATTACGCATATATCCTTGGATATATCGAATCAATATACTTGTGTTTTTCGCTGTTTATTATTGGGACAAAACTTTCAGTCTGAAGTCAGACATAAAATCTATAGTGTAAAACGTCGAAAATAATTCGCGGATATAACTTTGGTTTCCGACGCCAGGTCCAGCCTGTACTTGAACCCGATCCCTGGCCTTTGCCCCCCGCGCGATCCGAACGCCAAGCGGTGCTTTGTTATATAGTTACCAACATATATTCGATTATTGTTTTGTTAAGTAATATTTTTAACGCTTGGATGGAATCGACATGGCCGACTCGACGCGACTCGGCGACGGAACGCACCGAATCGGCGGTGAGTCGCGGAACAAAAGTTAGAGAATCAAAACAGGGCGATGCCCACGGCGCCCAACCGAAGGATATATGCCGATTGTCGCGCGTGGCGGCCGATGCGCGCCGAGTTCCGATCAAATTGGTGACGTGCGGACTGGCGAGGATAGGCATCAACCAAATCCTCCCCCGCCAGGGGGAGGTAGCAGCCGCCAGGCTGACGGAGGGGGCGGACGGCGACACACTCGCCATCGTGCTTCCTCCCCCCTCCGTCGGCCCTAGGTTGGGAACCCAAATAAGCCGTTGTTCTTAAAGCGATCCATTTCCAAAATTCGTCATCCCAGCGAAAGCTGGGATCTCAAGCGGTATCGCGTCACCGCCAGAGACCAACATCGGGTCGGATCGTCCCCCGGACGATCCTTGAGCATGCGGGGCATGCTCAACCCGATGTTCTTTCGCTGGGGTGACGGGAGGTGCGCTGGGTGACGGACGAGTAAGCTGCGGAGTATGTTGGAGCGGCGGGAGGATTCCGCGGGGATGGCGCCAGGAATATGAGTCCTAGCCTAGCCGACACCTCCCTGGCGGGGAAGGATTGGAAGCTGACCGCAACGCACAGGGCTGAATCTCGCCCCCTCCCCCGCACCATAAAGAAACACTCGGCAACTCCCGCCCGGAACCTTTACGAGACGGCAACGATTTCGGTTGATACTCTTGTTAACAGTCAAAGGGGGTGGGATGCGGTCGTTGAGCGAATACCCGGCCGGCCGTGCGCTGACCGCGCGCAGCCTTGCCTTGGTCTGCAAGCTCGAGGTCGGGTTGCCCCGGCTGATGCTGATCTGGGTATTGCTCGCCGGCGCTGCCTGCGGCCTAAGGGTCGCATTCTCCGCGACGCCGATCCTGACGCCGGGCGACGAGCTCGGCAACGCGCTTCCCTATCTATTGCTGGTCGTCGCGCCGATCGTCACCGTCCTGCTCGGCCTGTCCGCCTTTCCGGCGACGGCGCTCCATGCCCAGCCGACGCAGCGCCTGGCGTGGGTCGGCCGCTGGCGCCGGGTCGACGCGGTCACCGCGCGATCGATGCCGCTTTATGGCGCGACCGGGTTCATGGCCTCGTTGCTGGTCGGCATCCTGATCAACGTCCCAATCCGCACCTTCGAGTTCCTGACCGGCATCCCGGCCCTGGGCGGCATGGCGCCCGACTGGTTCCGCACCCTCTATGCGATGATGCTGGCGGACCTGGTGCTGCTGTCGTGCCTCTACGGCCTCGCCTTCGTCCTCGCGCTGCGCCACGTGCCCCTGTTTCCGCGCTTCCTGGCCGCGGTCTGGGCGATCGACGTCCTGATGCAGATCTGCATCGCGCGCGTGATGGGCAATGTCGCCAACCTGCCGGAATCGGTGAGCGCGTCGCTCGCCGACATGCTCCAGGGCAATCTCAAGAAAGTGCTGATCAGCGTCGCGATCTGGCTCCCCTATCTGCTGCTGTCGCGCCGGGTGAACCTGACGTACCGCTGGCGGGTTCCGGCCTGACGGCCCGCTCGACGAGGACGATCGACAGCAGAGCAACGGCGACGCCACCGGGCAGATCGACAAAATAATGGCCACCGCTGATGATTGCCGACCAAGCGACGCCGATGTTGAGCACGAGAAACGGATAACGCAGGATGGGTCGCGACCACATTGCCCAGGCGAGCAATACAGCGCCGCAGGCGTGAAAGCTGGGGAACGAAACCAGCCCCGTGCCAAATTCGCGGTTGATCACGCGCAGCGACCCGTCGCGCAGATGTTCAATTATCTGGGGGAATTTCCACGGCAGCTCGCTGGTCAATCCGGGCAGGTCATGCGGAGCGATGTGGTTCAGCCAGAAGGGCCCGCGTGCCGGGAAGAAGATGTAGACAGCGAGCGTGATCACCAGAGCCACGGCCCACGCATTGACGAAGGTCCAGAGCCGTTCGCGTTCCTTCGTGACGATTAACAGTAGCGCGACGAATGACGGCTGAAGCATCAGCCATCGGTAGAGCAGACGGTTCCAATCGAGCGCGTCTGGATGATTCTGGAACCAGTGGAATATCCGCAACCAGGGAAAGCGCAGTAGCTCATCAGCAGCCGCGAGCGTCGTATCGGCCCATCCGATTGCGAGGGGCGTGATGAAGAAGCAGCCGATCTGCATCAACAACGAAATCAGCGCGAGAGCGCCATTCGCCTGCAGAAAATCGGACACGGCAAGCATGCCATAGCGTCGCGCCAGCATCCCGATGGTGGGAAGCATCAGACATGATGAGACGACCGGCATGCCCAATTCGGCGCGAATTTCGAACCGCGTAAACGCGAGCGTTGCGGCGACCGCGGCGAAGCCCAGGACGAGGACAATCCAGGCCGGCAAAGCCAGGGGCTCGAACGGAGATAGCATCATTGAACGCGGAACACCCGTCCGCAGCCGCTGAAAAATAGGCAAACTGCTCATATGCCCCTGAGCGCGCCGACGTGCGCCCCCATCTTCGACCTCTTCCTGCAAGCCGGGAGGGGAGTCCGGGGCAGGCACGAGTGTCAATGCGTCGCCGCTCGGTCATTGACGTGGATCACTGCCCATTTGTCGGTATAGGCCCGGCGCCATCCCGGCTCGCGGTCCAGGATCTTCACCAGCGCGTTGTCGGGCGGCAGGATTGTCCAGCCGAATTTCCAGCGCTCCTCCGCTGCTTTCCAGCGCGCGGCGTCGCCATGCGCGATCTTGACATAGTCGGCGGTGAAGGCGTCGCCATACATGTCCGATCGTCCGTCGATGAACGGCGCGATCCCCTCGAACGCCAGCAGGCCGCCGAAACTATATTCGTTGAACACCGGCTTGTCGCGCAGCCCGGGCGGGAGGTTGCGCAGCGCAGTGACCGGGACGCCATAGCTGTCTGGCCGATCGAACGGAGTGATGAGGCGATAGGTCGCGGTCCCGACGAACAGCAGCAGTGCGACCGCCAGCAACGGCGCCAGCTCGCGGCGCTCCGCCCATAGCCGCGGCAGCAATGCCGGCCGCGGCCGCTCTGCATCCACCGCCCAGGCGCGCCCGAGCGGCTCCGCGAGGAGGATCGTGGCGAGCGTCACCAGCACCATCTGGTTGCGCATATGCTCGAACGTGATGTGCAGCGCGGCCAGCAGGATCAGCAGGCGCATCGCTGGAATGCGAACCGGGCGCAGCAGCAGGAAGAACAATCCGCTGAGCAGCAGCACCTCCAGGCTCGACGCACCGCCGAACCGCGCCGGCTGCCATTCGGCGATCAGCGAGAGCAGCGAGAGGTTGTTGACGTAGAAGGGGTAGAGCAGGCCATCCAGCCCGGCCGGGGTCGCCATCGCCGCCGCGAGCGAGACGATGCCGAATAGCCCCCATTGCCGGACCACGCGCAGGCGGTCGCCTGGTGCGGCGGAAACCAGCGCCTCAAACCCCAACCCGCCGGCCAGTGCCAGGCCGAACACGAAGCTGCCATGAGCATTGGCCCAGACGAGCATAAGAATCGCGAGCGCGAGCGGGGGCGCGCGCTCGCGCTCGCGTGCGCGCAAGAGCGCGATCAGCCACGCCGCGAGCATCGGCAACGCGAGCAGATGCGGCCTCGCCAACAAGGACTGCCCCAGCCCGATCGACAGATAGAGCATCATCAGCGCCGCCGCACCGGGTCGCTGCCAGCGCCGCAAATAGAGCGCGACGATGGCGTAGAGCGCCGCCACCGCGGTGCCGAACAGCAGGATCAGCCCACTCCAGCCACCATAACGCCAGGCGCCATACATCAGCAGTTCGGACAGCCATTCGTGCGCGACCCAGGGATGGCCGCGCGCGGTGAACGAGAAAGGGTCGGATCGCGGGACCGTGCCGTGCGTCGCGATCCACTGTCCGGTCGCGATATGCCAGCCGGTATCGCCATCGGCGAAGGCCGAGGACAAGACAGTCACGAACGCGAATGCGGTAAAGCTGGCCAGCAATAGTAAGACAATATCGGGAAGGTCAGCATCGCTGGCTTTTCCCTTACTCATTTTGGTAAGACTAATTGTGGCATAGAAATCTCCCCCTAGGCCCGCTCATCGGACTAATGGGTGATTCGTTTTTTGCAAAAGTGATTCGCCCATTTGTAAGAATCGGACAGGCGATTCATACCGTTGGATAAAAGCGACAGAGCAATATATCCATTCCGGCCCGAAATGGGTATGACGAACGATATACAAATTATGCCCTTTGTCCCGCGCGGCACATTTTTTCTGCGATTCTTGATGGTTAACCGGCAGCACCCCTTCCCCAACGCCGTTAGCTTAAGTGCCTGATAAACCGACAATTAAGCTTTAATGGTTAACAGGAGTTAGCCGTAAGATGTTGAAATAAATATGCAATTAGTGGGTTATTGACTCGTTACCCACTTCGACCCCTTCTGAACTGGCATTCCGAGGACGCCTGATCGGGCGAGCTCTGAAACGAGTTAGGCACACCCGATCCCAGACTGCCCACGGAATAGTTGGGGCCGGCGAGTGCCGGCGGGGAATTGGGGAAGTGACATGACCATGATCAAGAATCTTTTGCTGGACGACAGCGGCGCATCTGCCGCTGAATACGCGCTGATCCTCGCGATCGTCGGCACCGGCATCGCCGTAGCCGCCTACACGCTCGGCACCTCGATCAGCAACGCCATGAACAAGGCGTCGAACTGCATCAATCGCGTGCCGAGCAACGCGGCCTGCTGATGCACGGCTGACGCAGGCGGAGCGCTTTCGGGAGGGGGAGCGCTCCGCCGATCCGGCAAAGAAGGAGTTTTCGACATGACGATGATCAAGAATTTGCTGACCGACACCAGTGGTGCCTCGGCGGCGGAATATGCGCTGATCCTGGCGATCGTCGGCACCGGCATCGCCGTTGCCGCATTCACGCTCGGCGGATCGATCAGCAATGCCATGAACAAAGCGTCGAACTGCATCGCAAACGGCGTCAACGGCGTTTGCTGATGAACTGAGCGGGGTCGCGGATCATCCGCGATCCCGTTCCGATCGCGGTAGCGATCGGCCGGCGGGGGGTCGGTAATCATGCGTGGACAGGGACTTATCATATTGGGCGTCGCGATCCTGATCGGGCTCGCGGCCGTTTTCCTTGCCAATTCCTATCTTGGCCGGGTCGAACAGCAACAGACGACCACGGCCCAGGGCATGGTCAAGGTCGCCGTGGCGAGCGTTCCGCTCGACTTCGGCACGCCGATCACGCCCGACAAGGTGCGGCTGGTCGATTGGCCGGCGAGCTCGCTGCCCGAGGGGACGTTCAGCTCGATCCCGCAGCTGCTGCCGATGAACCACACGCGCGTCGCGCTTCGCCCGATGGCGGCGAACGAGCCGATCCTGCGCTCCAAGATTTCCGGTGAAGGCGGCCGCGCGGCGATTTCCGCGGTGCTCGATCCGACCAAGCGCGCCGTCGCGGTGCGCGTCGGCGACGTCGCCGGCGTCGCCGGCTTCGTGTTGCCGGGCGACGTCGTCGACGTGCTGATCACCCGCACGCCGATGAATCCCAATGGCAACAGCCAGCAGATCACCGACATCCTGCTGCAAAAGGTCCGCGTCATCGCGATCGACCAGGATGCCAGCGACAACACCGACAAGCCGGCGATCGGCAAGACCGCGACGCTGGAAGTCGCGCAGGTCGATGCGCAGAAGCTCGCGCTGGCGCAACAGGTCGGACAGCTCAGCCTGGCGCTGGTCAATCCCGCGTCGGAAACCAGCCCGACGGTCGAAACCGTCAGCACCAACGATCTGCGCGATGGCGCCTATGTCGGTGGCTATTCGGACGGCGCGCCGCGCTTTCAGCCGCCACTCCTTTCCGCTCCACCCGCAGGGCCGCGCGCACCGCCGCGCAAGCCGGCCAATCCCGACCTCACGGTCATGATCGTCCGCGGTACCAAGGACAGCAGCTATGAGGTGGGTCGCTATGTCGGTCGCTGACATGAAAGCGCGCTGTCGCGTGCTCGCACTGGCGGCCAGCGCCGCCGCCATCATCGCCCCGGCGATGACCCAGGCGCAGGAAACGGTCAGGACCGCGGATGCCAATCTGCGCGCCGGCCAGCTCGACGTCGCCGTCAACAAGAGTCAGGTGCTGACCGCCGACCGGCCGTTCGCCAAGGCGCTGATCGGCAATGCCGATGTCGCCGACGTCCTGCCGCTGACCAATCGCTCGCTTTATGTGCTGGGCAAGAAGATCGGCACGACCAGCCTGACGCTCTATGACAAGAACAACAATCTGATCTCGGTGATCGACGTCGCGGTCGGACCCGATGTCCTCTCGCTCCGCCGCCAACTCAGCGAGCTGATGCCGAGCGAGCAGATCGGTGTCCGTATGTCGGGGGACTCGGTAGTGCTGACCGGCACCGTCTCGAGCGGCCCGGCGATCGATCGCGCCAAACAGATCGCCGCCACTTATGCCGGCGACAAGGTCGTCAACCTGCTGGCGGTCGGCGCGTCGCAACAGGTCATGCTCGAAGTGCGGTTCTCCGAAATGAACCGCAACGTGGCGAAGAGCCTGGGGATCAACACCGCCTTCACCAACGGCAATGGCGCCAGCACCTTTCAGGGCGGTATCGGCAATACCGCGCCAGGCACGGCGCTGCTGACCAACAAGAACGGGGTGCCGACAGTCAATCTGTCCGGTATCCTCGACACATTCGGTGTCGTGTCCAAGGGCATTTCGCTCGGCAATCTCAACATCTTCACCGCGCTCGATGCGCTCGAGCGCAAGGGGCTGGTGACCACTCTGGCCGAGCCGACCCTGGTCGCGCTGTCGGGCGAGTCCGCATCGTTCCTGGCGGGCGGAGAATTCCCGGTGCCGGTGTCGCAGGGCGGCGGCAGCGGCGGCGGCCAGAATAGCGGCAGCAACGCGATCACGGTCGAATACAAGCCGTTCGGCGTCAGCCTGGCGTTCACGCCGACCGTGCTCGATGACGGCGTGATCAACATGGTGGTCGCGCCCGAAGTCAGCTCGATCGATCCTTCGGCCTCGGTCACGATCAACGGCCTGACCATTCCCGGGCTGCAGACGCGGCGTGCCAAGACCACGCTGGAACTGCGCGACGGCCAGTCGTTCGCGATCGCCGGATTGTTGCGCAAGGATTTCCAGAGCACCGTGCGGCAATTCCCCTTGCTCGGGTCGATCCCGATCATCGGCGCGCTGTTCAGCTCGAGGGGATTCCAGCGCCAGGAAACCGAGCTGGTCATCATCGTCACGCCGCGGCTGGTGCGGCCGGTGCCGGCGGGCCAGCTTCGCCTGCCGACCGATCGCGTGCAACCGCCGAGCGAGCTCGATCTGTTCATGATGGGGCGGACCGACAAGGCGGTCGGGACCAATCCATTCGACCCGAACGAGCCGCCCAAAGATGGGCCGAAGCCGATACCACCCGCCGGAGGCTTTTCCGGTCCCAATGGCTACGCGCCGCAAAGGTGACCGATATGCGCTTCATCCATCCGATCGCGGCTATCACGTTCCTGGGGAGCATCGGCTTGCTGGCCGGGTGCACGCCGATCGACACCACGTTGGGCGACTCGGTGAAGACCGATTATGCCCTCCAGACGATCAATCCCGATCCCAAGCCGGTGCCGGCCGAGGCCGCGGTGATGGAAGGCGGATCGGGGACGCAGGCGGCGGGGGCCGCCGAGCGCTATCGCAAGGGCGCGGTCAAGCAGCCCCAGGCCCAGTCCACCGGCAGCGGCGGGAGTGTCGGCAGCGGCGGAGGCGGGGGGGGATCCCCCCCCAGCTCCAACTGACATGCGCCGCGCAGCCCAAAAGCTCTGGAAATCGGAGAGCGGTTCGGTCGCGCCCATCGTCGCCATTTCGCTGTTCGCGCTGATCGGCGCGGCCGGGATCGGGTTCGATTATTCACGGCTTGTCGGCTTGCATACCGAGCTGCAGGACGCCGCCGACCACGCCGCGCTGGCCGCCGCCGGGCAGCTAGACGGCAAGACCAATGCCCGTAGCCGCGCGGTCTCGGCCGCGCAGAGCCTGATCACCAATCTGGCGCTGTTCGCCAATGACGGCGCCAACCGCGCCGTGTCGGTGACCAGCGGCAACGTCGTCTTCTATCAGGACAAGGCCAAGACCACGCTGTCGACCAGCGATGCCAATGCCTATTTCGTCCAGGTCACCGTCGACACCAAACAGGCGCGCTATGCGCTGACGCCGGTCGTCGCCGCCTTTACCTCGCCCGCCATCAACGCCAAGGCGTTTGCGGGCGTGGCGTCGGGCATCTGCAAGGTGCCGCCGGTGATGATCTGCAATCCGCAGGAGACGGCCACCGTCAAGACTTTCGACGCCAGCGGGCTGATCGGCGATGGCCTCAATCTGGTGTCCGTCGGCGGCGGCAATGGCGGCTGGGCACCGGGCAATTTCGGGTATCTCAACACCCACGCAGGCAGCAACGGCGCGCAAGGTTTGCGCGAGGGGCTGGGCTGGCTGACTCCGGCCGGCGACTGCTTGCCGCAAACCGGGGTCGACACCAAGCCGGGTGCCAGCGTGTCGGTCACCGACGCGCTCAACACGCGCTTCGACATTTACGATTCTGGCCAGCCTTGTCCGAGCGGCGGCACCTGTCCGCCGTCGGCAAACACAGTCAAAGACCTGGTCAAGCAGAACGGCAACGGCAACAATTCCTGCACGCTCGGCAACAATGGCTGGCAGGAAGCGTCGAATCCGTATCTGCCGACCAGCGCCACCACGCCGCTGACTTCGGCACAGATGCCCAACGCGATGGGCTATCCACGCGACATGTGCCACGCGGTAAGCGCCGACGGCACCTGCGCAAGCGGCCGGATCGGCGACGGGTTGTGGGATCGCAACGCCTATTTCTACGTCAATTATGGGTCGGGGTTCGACTGGCGTACGGCGATGACGACAGCCGGGTACAATTCCAACACCGTCACGCGGTACCAAGTCTATACGTGGGAACTGACCAACGCCGCGTCGCGGATCAACACGCCGCGAGCGGTCGGCGCCAACACGACCGCTTATGGTGCACCAATCTGCTGGTCGGGAACGCCCTCCGGCGGAATCACTCCGGGCGGCAACAATGTTGACCGTCGGCGGATTTCGGCGGCGATCGTCAATTGCCAGCAGAACAGTGTCAACGGATCGTCGACCAATGTGCCGGTGGTCAAATGGGTCGAACTGTTCCTGACCGAACCGTCGGCCAACCGGGCGCGGACCACCGCCGGCGACATCTATGTCGAAATCATCGGCGACACCGATAGCGGCAGCGCGGGCGGCACCGCGGGACAGGTGGTACGCAAGGACGTACCCTATCTGATCGAATGAGCGGGGGGCGCTTCTCGATCGCCTCACGGGCGCTGGCCTGTCGCCGCGGTTCCGCGGCGGTCGAAATGGCGCTCGTCACGCCATTCTTCCTGGTGCTCGCCTGCGGCGCGGTCGACCTGGGCAATTACTTCCTGTCCGAACATGCCGTGCTGAAGGGCGTACGCGACGGTGCGCGCTACGCGTCGCGGCGCTACCCGGTCAATTGCGCCGCGGTGACGACCGACACTAGCGCCATCGCCGTCGCGACCCAAAATCTGGTGCGCACCAACACCGTCGACGGAACCGGCACTGTCCGCCTCAACGGCTGGACCAGCAACGCCACGATCGTCGTGTCGGTCGCCTGCAACACCGACACCACCTATCGCGGCGGCATCTACACCGCGTCGACGGCGGGCGTACCGGTGGTCTCGGTGACCGCGACGGTTCCCTATCCCTCGCTGTTCAAGGCATTCGGCATCACCAACACGACGATCAACCTCAACGCGACCGCGCAAGCGGCGGTGGTGGGCGCATGACGACGTTACGCGCGCTGCTGCGATCGACGCATGGCGGGACCGCCGCCGAATTCGGCCTGCTGACGCCGTTGCTGCTGTCGTTCATGATCGGCACGGTCGATCTCGGCCGGTTCCTGTGGACCTGCAACCGTGCCGAAAAGGCAACCCAGATGGGGGTACGCTACGCGGTCACCAACGACATCGTGCCGACCGGGCTGGCGACTTATGACTTCGCGATCGCCGGTGGCATTCCGCAAGGCGATCCCATTCCGTTGAGTTCGTTCGGTGGCGCGGATTGCAATTCGGCGAGCGGCACGGTGACCTGCGTCTGCAGGACTGGGGCGACTTGCCCCACGCTCACCCCCGTCAATACGACGGCGTTCAACGCCATCGTGACCCAAATGCAGCGATTCTACCCGAGCCTGACCGCCGACAAGGTCACGATCAGCTATGAATATTCGGGCTTGGGATATGCAGGAGATCCTAACGGAATCCAGGTATCCCCGGTCGTCACGGTCCGGCTCAAGCAGCCGACCTTTACGCCGATGCTGTTCCGCTTCTTCGGGAGCGCCACGATCAACCTGCCTACCTATGCGGCGTCGCTGACGCTGGAAGATGGTAAAAGCACATGAACCGGGAGTTTGAGTTGTGGGAGCGGTAGAGTTGTCCGAGTTCGAACCGAATAGCTGGACCATCAGGCGGCCCGGCGCGGCGGTCGAATTGGTGCTGTCGCAAGAGGAAGTGCTGACCGCCGAATTCGGCCCCAGCGTCGTCGGCGGCTGGTCGCTCGACACCAGCAAGATCGAACTCGATGACGAGGTCCCGGAAGAGATCGTCGAGCGCGCGCGGGTGATCGTGATCGAGGTGCGGCCCGACCGGCCCGCCTCGCTCGCGCGGCTGATCAGGCTGCACGTGGCGCACCCATCGATCGCGGTGATCGCGGCGGTCCGCAACCTGACCGTGCCGACAATGCAGGCCCTGCTCCGCGCAGGCGTCAAGGACATCATCGCCTTGCCGCTGGTCCGCAACGACCTCGAAACAATGCTCGAACGGATGCGCGAGGAGATCGAGCGCGGGTTGGCCCTGGCGACGCCGACCGGCAAGGTCGTGTCGATCATCAAGAGCGTCGGCGGCGTCGGCGCGACCGCGTTGCTGACCCAGGCCGCCGCGCTTTATGCCCGGCGCGAAGCCGATCGCGGGTTCAAGGCCTGCCTGTTCGACCTCGATCTGCAAGGTGGCAACGCCGCGACGCATCTGGGGATCAGCCCGGCCTTGACCGTCAGCGAATTGCTCGACGCCGGCAAGCGGCTCGACCCGGCGGTGCTGACCTCGGTCGCCGCCGAACATGCGTCGGGCCTGCGGGTCGTTGCCGCGCCGACCGACCTGATGCCAACCGACACCGTCGGCACCGACCAGATTTGCGATATCGTCCATCTGGCGACCGCGGAATATCGCACCGTCTTCCTTGATCTGCCGAGCGACTGGACCAATTGGTCGCTCTCGCTGGTCGCGCAGTCGGACGTGGTGTTCCTGATCGTCGAATTGTCGATCGCCAGCCTGCGCCAGGCGCAACGCCAACTCGCCTTGCTGCTCAAGCTCGGCGTGGCGGCCGAGAAGGTTCAGGTCGTGGTCAACCGCGTCGAGAAACGGCTGTTCCAGCAGATCAACCTGAAGGACGCGTCGGACACGATCGGCCGCCAGATCGGGCTCAGCGTCACCAGCGACTTCGCGTTGATGAACACCGCGCTCAATCGCGGGGTGATGATCGGCGACATCAAGTCGAAAAGCGCGGTAACCCGCGACCTCAACAAGCTGCTCGACGCGATCGACATGCTGCTCGAGCGCGGCTGATGAGTGCCTGGCAGATCAGACGCGCCGGCGAACGCGCTGCCTCCGGGCAAGCCGAAACCGTGCCCGACAAGGACGTCCAGTCGCAAGCCGAGGCCGATCGCCACACCGCGCTCAAGGTGGAATTGCACCAGCGCCTGCTCGACCTGATCAACCTGTCGGCGCTGGAGACCATGTCGCGCGAGCAGATCCACGCCGAGATCGGCGAGATCGTCCACGAACAATTGTCGCTGCAGAAACACGCGCTCAACCTGGCCGAGCGCAAGCGGCTGGTCAGCGACGTGCTCGACGAACTGCTCGGGCTCGGCCCGCTTGAGCCATTGCTCAAGGATGAGAGCATCACCGACATCCTGGTCAACGGCTTCGACTCGGTGTTCGTCGAGCGCCACGGCAAGCTCGAGCCGTCGTCGATCCGCTTCAAGGACGAGCGCCATCTGTTGCGCATCATCCAGAAGATCGTTTCCGCGGTCGGGCGCCGGGTCGACGAGGCGTCACCTTATGTCGATGCGCGACTGGCCGACGGCTCGCGCGTCAACGCGATCATCCCGCCGCTCGCGGTCGACGGGTCGCTGCTCTCGATCCGCAAGTTCGCGCGGGTGCCGATCGATATGGATCGACTGATTTCCTATGGCAGCGTGCCGCGGTCGGTCGCGCAGGTGCTCGAAGCGATCGTCGAGGCGCGGCGCAACATCCTGATCTCGGGCGGCACCGGATCGGGCAAGACCACGCTGCTCAACGCGATGTCGGCCTATATCGACAATTCCGAGCGGATCGTGACGATCGAGGATTCGGCCGAACTCCAGCTGCAGCAAGCGCATATCGCGCGGCTGGAAACGCGGCCGGCCAATATCGAGGGTAATGGCGAAGTCACCCAGCGTGACCTGCTCAAGAACGCGCTGCGCATGCGGCCCGACCGCATCATCGTCGGCGAAGTCCGCGCCGGCGAGGCGTTCGACATGCTGCAGGCGATGAACACCGGCCATGACGGGTCGATGACCACGGTCCACGCCAATACCGCGCGCGATGCGCTGTCGCGGCTCGAACAGATGATCGGGATGAGCGGGATCGACATCGCGCCGCGCTCGGCGCGCGCGCAGATCGCCTCGGCGATCAACGTCGTCATCCAGGTCGGCCGATTGTCCGACGGCAAGCGCCGCCTGATGAGCCTGTCCGAACTGATCGGCATGGAAGGCGAGGTCGTCACCATGCAGGAGATTTTCCGCTTCCGCCTGACCGGCCGCGACGAGCATGGCACGGTGCTCGGCCGGTTCGAAGCGAGCGGCATCCGTCCGCATTTCATGCAGGAACTCGAGGATCGCGGGATCAAGCTGCCGGCCGATATCTTCAATCCCAGCGCGGCGCTCGACTGATGTCCTCCGACGTCATCCGGCTGCTCGTCCTCGCGCTCGTCTTCGCGGCGGTCGTGCTCGGCATCGAGGGCGGCATGCGCTGGTATCGCACCAATCGCGGCGGCGCGATGGCGGTCAACAAACGCCTGCGCCTGATCGCCAGCGGGTTCGACCGGCCCGAAGTCCTCGCGCGCCTGCGCCGCGACACTTGGGGCGACGCGATCCGCTTGCCCGGCTTCCTGGCCGGCCCGGGGAAGAAGCTCGATACGACGCTCCGCACCGCCGGGTTCGGCCTGTCGCCGGGACGCACCTTCATGCTGATGCTGCTGATCGTCGCGGTGTTGTTCATGCTGACGATATTCGGCGCCGTCATCTTCGGTTTCCGGATCGGCCTGGGCACGGTGCTGATGGCGGCATGCTTCGCCACCGCGGCGGGCATGGTGCTGCCGCTGATGCTGATCGCGCAGCGCGCCGAACGCCGCCGCAAGAAGATGGCCGAGCAATTCCCCGTCGCGCTCGACATCTTCGTGCGCGGGCTGCGCGCCGGGCACCCGGTGGCGTCCGCGCTCGATCTCCTCACCCAGGAAATGACCGACCCGATCGGCAGCGAGTTCGGCATCGTCACCGACGAAGTCGCTTATGGCGCGGAATTGCGCGACGCGCTGCAGAACATGGCCGATCGCTGCGATCTCGACGATCTGCGCATGTTCGTCGTGTCCTTGTCGGTGCAGAACGAGACCGGCGGCAATCTCGCCGAAATCCTCGAAAACCTGTCCCAGGTCATCCGCGAGCGCGCCAGCATGGTGCTGATGGTCCGCGCGCTCAGCTCGGAAGGCCGCATGACCGGGACGATCCTGACTGCGTTGCCGGTCATGGCGTTCGTCGCCTTGTTCCTGCTCAACCCGCCTTTCTACCTTCAGGTGGCGGGCGATCCCGCTTTCTCGATCGGCTTCGGCTGCCTGATCGGGCTCTATCTGATCGGATTTTTCATCATCCGCCGTCTCATCAACATCAAGGTCTAGCGCGATGTGGGAAACCGTCATCCAGCAATTTCCGCGCTATGCGATCCTCGCCGGCCTGTTCGCCGTGGTCGTGATGATCGTGCTTGGCGTGTCGACCGTCGTCACCGGGCGCGCCGCCGTGCGTCGCCGGCTCGCCGAAGCGGCAGCGGCGGGGCAGACCGGGGGGCATGTCGCGACCTTGCGCGATTCGGGACGCGCCGACGCCTGGAGCCGCCTTGTCGGCGCGATCGAGAAGCGCGGGGTGTCCCTGGTCGATACCAACAACGCGACACTGACCGCGCGGCTGGCGGCAGCGGGCTATACCTCGCCCCAGGCACCGCGCGTGTTCACCCTCGCGCGGCTGGCGTTGACGCTCGGCCTGCCGCTGCTCCTGGTGGCGGCGACCGTCTTTCGCGGCGAGGCGCCGTCGCTGCTCAAGCTTTATCTGTTCGGCGCGGCGCTCGCAGTGCTCGGACTCTATTTGCCCAATCTCTGGGTATCGGCGCGCGCATCGCGGCGCCAGGAGCAGATCGTCAACGGCTTTCCCGATGCGCTCGACCTGATGCTGGTCTGCGTCGAGGCCGGGCTCGGCATGGAAGCGGCGTTCGATCGCGTCGGGCGCGAAATGGCACGGTCGCATCCGCTGGTCGCCAATCTGCTCGCGACCACGGTGCTCGAACTGCGCGCCGGGCGCGGCCGCGAGGAAGCGCTGCGCCGGATGGGCGATCGCGCCGCGGTCGACCAGATCCGGTCGTTCACCACCTTGCTGATCCAGTCGAACAAGCTGGGCTCGAGCATCGGCCAGACGTTGCGCATCTATGCCGGCGAAATGCGCGAGCGCCGCAAGATGCTGGCACAGGAAAAGGCGCATCGTCTGCCGGTGCTGATCTCGATCCCGCTCGTCGCCTGCATGTTGCCGGTGATGATCGGCGTGCTGATGCTGCCGGCTGCGATCCGCGTCGTTCGCCAGCTTCTGCCCATGATGGGAGGATGACGGAATGAAGCGCAATCTCGCCTCGCGTGCCGCGCTGATCGGCCTGTTGGTCGCTGCCAGCGGATGCACGAGCTCGGCCAAGCGAACCGCGCTGCCCGAGGGAACGCGGTTCACCGCCGCGACCGACGCCTCGTCGATCGCCGCCGCGCGACTGCTCGCGGACGGCAATTACGGGTTGGCGATCGAAATGTATCGCCGCATCCTGGTCGCGACTCCCGACGATGCGACAGCGGTCGAGGGGCTCGCGCTCTGTTATGACCATTTGCGCCGCTACGATCTGAGCGACGTCTATTTCCAGAAGGCACTGGCACTGGCGCCGCGCAACGACGCTTTCTACCGCGCTTATGCCGCGTCGCTGACCGCGCAGGGCCGCAATGACGCCGCGGCGTTGCTCGACCTGGACATGCGCACCATGCTGGCCTCGGCATCCGCCACGCCTGCCGCCGCACCGATGCCAACACAGCCAGTTGCGCCGCCGCCGCCAATAGCCGCCCCTGCGCTGGCGAGCGCGGCCGCGGTGCCGGTCGCGCCGGCCCCCGTCATTGTCGCCGGCCCGCGCCTCGAACAACTTGCCCCGGGGGTCGTTCGTCTGATCCTGCCGCCAGCGCGCAGCGTCGGTAAGGGAGCAATCCTCGCCTCTTCGCCCGCGCCAGCGTCGGTACCCGCACCCTCGCGGGTAGCGTCTCCGAAGCCGATCGCCACGCCGTTGGTGCCAGGCGCGCTGCGCAACACGATGGTGGTCAATGCCGCTGGGCGCAAAGGCGTTGCCGGGCGCGTCCAATCCTATCTTGCCGGGCGCGGCTGGCGCCCACTCGATCGCGGCGACAGCGGCATGCGCATCGCGGTCAGCCGTATCCTCTATCCGCCGTCGGGCGAGGCGACCGCACGCCGGCTGGCGCGCGCAGTGCCGTTTCCGACCCGGCTGTACGCCACCAGCCAGGCCAACCGGATCCAATTGCTGGTCGGCGCTAACGCGCTGCGGTTCGCCGCCAAGCCCGCCGGGGGACGACGGTGATCCTCGCCGTCCGGCTGCTATCGCTGGCGGCCCTGTTTGCTTGTGGCACAGCGTCGGCGGCGCCGCCGGACGATCTCGTTTTAGTCGATGCCGCGATCCGGGGCGGGCGGCTGGTCCAGGCGCAGACGATGCTCGATCTGTTGCCCGACGCCCAATCCGGCACGTTCGATGTCGCGGTGCTCCGCGCGCAGCTGATGCTGGCGCAAGGCCAATATGCCGAAGCCGAGCGTGCGTTCGGCAAGCTGGCAGCAACGCCCAGCGACGATTGCCGCGTGGTCGCCGGGCTCGGCAGCGCGGCCGCGGCGATGCGGCATACCGAGGTCGCCCTCGCCCGGTTGCAGGATGCGACCACGCGCTGCCCGGCCAACTGGCGGCTATGGGCCGATCTCGGCCACGCTTATGATTCCGGCGCGCGGTGGAACGACAGCAAGGCGGCCTATGAGCGGGCGTCGGCACTGGGCGCGCCGCGCGCGTCGCTGCTCAACGACATGGCGATCTCGCTGTTGATGCAACACCGCTATCCCGAAGCCAAAGCCTTGCTGCAACAAGCGCTGGCGGCCGATCCGGATGATCGACGTGTCGCCAACAATCTCGATATCGCCGCCGCATCGATGGGCGAACCGCCGGTGCGCAGGCGCGGGGAGGATGCGGCGCGCTGGGCAGAGCGATTGTCCAACGCCGGCTATGCCGCCTCGCTCGCCGGCCGGAGCGACGATGCGCGGGCGTGGCTGACCCAGTCGCTCGCCGCGGCGCCGATCTATCCGGCGGCAACCGCCAATATCCTCTCGTCGCTGGGGCCCCAGAAATGACGACGCTTCCCAACGTCCTGTTGATCGCTTTGTATCTCGTGCTGGCGCTCGCCGCGCTGACCGATGTGTGGAAATTGCGCATCCCGAACATATTCCCGGCCACGATCATCCTGCTGTTCCCGGTCTGGATGTACAGCTGCGGCTGGAACGCGCAGCTGTGGCAGAACGCGCTCGTGTTCGTCGGCACCTTCCTGGGCGGCCTGTTCCTGTTCTCGCGCGGATGGCTCGGCGGCGGCGACGTCAAATTGATGGCCGCGATCGCCTTATGGTTCGACTTCAAGGGCGCGGCGGCGCTCTATCTGTGGATGGGGATTGGCGGCGCGCTGCTCGCCATCGTCTTCATCGTGCTCCGGCGGATGCTTCCGGCCGGGATCGCGCAATCGACCAACGTTGCCAGCCTGAAGGCCCGCGGCCCCATTCCCTATGGCCTGGCGATCTCGGCCGGCGCGATGCTCGCGATCGTCGGGGGCAACATCAATCCGCAGCCAAAGGCCTGGTATCTCGATCCGGCCAGCCTGACCGGCTCACATCGCTTCGGCAGCTAACATCATGATGAGCTGAGCGCGCGAACTGATCCCCAGCTTGCCGTAGATGTGGTGCAGATGGAGCTTGACCGTGCCTTCGGTCAGTCCGCAGCGGCGCGCGATCTCGCGGTTGCGCAGGCCTTCGCCGACCAGCTTGACCAATTCCTCCTGCCGGCGCGTCAGCCCATATTGCGGCAGCACGGGCACCGACTGGCCGGCCATGCTGCGCTTCAACACGCGCTCGATGATGGTCGGATCGATCCAGGTGTCGCCGCGATTGACCGCCTCGATACAGGTGATCAAATTGCTCGGGTCGTTGTGCTTGAGAACGATGCCGTTAATGCCCAGTTTGACCGCCTCCATCGTCTCGACCGGCTTCAGGCCGACGGTGAGAAAGACGATCGGGATCTGATTGCCCGCGCCGCGCAATGTCCGCAGGATGTGCAGGCCGCCGCCATCGGCCATGCTGACGTCGAGCACCAGCAAGTCGAATACGCCATGCGCGACGCGGTCGATCGCATCGACCGACGTTCGGGCGGTGTCCTGGACAACATGGCCGTTGGTCTCGAGAAACTGGCGCAGCCCCTCGAGAAAGATCGGGTGATCGTCAACCAGCAGCAGTTTCGACATGGACACCAGCCTTTAGTGGAATTCTGAGCGACAATAGCACACCGCGCTCCATCGGATCGGTATAAGCGCGCCCGTTGAGGGCTTTCACGCGCTTGGTCAGCGAATGCGACAAGACGCCTTCGACGTCGGCGCCATCGGCGCTGGTGTCGATGACCGTCGCGCCGTTGCTCCTGATCGCGACGAACACCGCCTCGTCGCGCAGCGCCGCGGCCACTTTGACCACGGACGCATGGGCGTGCTGCACCGCGTTCGAGACGGCTTCACGCACCAGGAACTCGACTTCGAGCGCAATGTCGGGAGAGACGGGCAGCACCGCTGGCTCGGCCTGGACCGAACAGTCGATGCCCCATTGCCGCGACAGCAATTCGGCGCGCTGCGCCAGGTGGCTGGCGAGATCGATCCGCTCGCTGACCGGCTGGGCGCTGTCGTTGATCAGTTCGCGCAGGCACGCCTGTTCGGCGGAGATGATCGACTCCAGGCCCTTCAGTCGCTCCTGCCGCTTGGCGACCGGCATGTCGGTTTCCTTCATCAGGACCGCGACCTGCATCCTGAGCCCGGCGAGCGTCTGCAACACGCTGTCATGCATGTCGCGACTGATCTCCAGCCGCGCATTGGCAAAGGCGTTCTCGCGCCACGCCTCGAACATCTGGTAGCGGTCGAGCGTCGCGCTGACCGCATGGCCGGCGCTGACGACCTGACCCAGCAGCACCTCCGACACGCGCGGCAATCCGATCAGATAGACATAGCCGTCCATCGCGTTCGCCGCGATCGGCATCGCTGCGACGATCGTCGCGCCGTCGACCAGCTCGTCCGGCAGGAAACCGGGCTCGATCGTGCGAACGACCGGATCGCGCGCGACCTCGCTGTTGACCATCGCCTTGCCGGTCCGCGCCTCCCACAGATAGGCTTCGTCCCAGCCGGTCGGCAGCAGCATGCGGTCGGCGATCGCGGACGGCGGATCGATCCGCGACAGCGCGCCGTCCGCGAAACGATAGAAATGGCGGTCGTCATCCTCCCCGCCGCGCCAGCAGATCAGAATCGTCGACACTTGGAACCGGCTCGCCAGCCGCGCCGCGATCTCCTCGATCGGCATCGACCGCGCGCGCATGCCCGTGGCCAGCAACTCGCCGTTCCAGCGGTCGCTCGATGTCGCATCGGTCTGCCGCATCTTCACCACCAGCGCGGCGGCGGCAATGAAGGTCAGCACCGTGAATTGCAGCATCCGTTGCCCGTCACTGATATGGGGCAAGGCCGGCCACAAAGCCGCAGCCCGATTATGGAGAAGAATGACGAGCGAGAAGATCAGATATTCGAGCGCGACGCTGGCAATACTCGACTGAATCCGCTTGGCGACCAGCAGGAAAACGATGAACGGCAGATAGAGAATGGTGACGGTCGGATAGAAGATCAGCACGCCGAGGCCGATCGCCTCATCGGCGACCGATCCGATACGGCGTATCAACCACGTGACTTTCCAGGACACCAATCTCACGACCAGCGCCGCAACCGCGAGCAGCAGATAGGCGATGAAGCACCAGTGGACGGCCCGATCGAGCGCCGAAATCGGGAACGGGATCGCCATGACGATACCCAAGGCGATCGTCGCGAGCAGCGTGCGGCCGGCGGCGACGACGTCATGCGCCACCGAATAACCGAGATCGCGCCGCAGCGCCTCTCTAAGACCGTTTGCAAACTCGCCCGTCAATCGCCCTCCCCCCGCAGCGATGTTACACCATCGACACACTAATGTCAGATGATCTCGTAGCGCCGATTGTCCCAAGAAATGCACCGCCAGCTGCAAACGCAGGTCGTCGATTGGGGACGAAAAGCGCCTTTCGCCCCCTGGCATCGCCAGTTAATTCGCAATTCTACGTATCGAATCCCCGCCCCCAACGCCGCGCGCGATGAACGCGGGCGGCCGGGACAACAATCTATATCGCCGAACACGGACGACGAGCGGGAAGCGAGTGCCGCTTGGCGGCGAGCATGACCGCGACCAATCCGATCGCCGACGTCACCGCTCCGGCCAGCGCGACGGCCGGGTAGCCCCATCCGGCGGCAATCACGCCGCCGCCCAAAGCGGCGCCAAAGGCATTGCCGAGATTGAACGCGCCGATATTGACCGAGGACGCGAGGTTCGGAGCGTCCGCGGCCGCCGCCATCACGCGCACCTGCAGCGGCGGCACGAGGGCGAAGCTCGCCACGCCCCAGGCAAAGACCAGGATCGCGGTCGGGGCGGCATAAGACATCGTCAAGGCGAACGCGATCAAGATCGCCGACAGCGACGCCAGGGTAACGATCAGCGTGCGGTCGACGTGCCGGTCCGCGAATTTGCCGCCGGCCCAATTACCAACCGTGAGTCCCAGACCGTAGGTCACCAGCATCGCGGTGACGAGGCCGAGCGAGGCATGGGTCGCGTCGCGCAGGATCGGCGCGATATAGGTGAAGACGGTGAACATCGCGCTCGATCCGATCACGGTGAGCGCAAGCGCTCCCAGCACCTTGCCGCGCATCAACACGCGCAGCTCGGCGATGGCATTGCCGCCTTCCGGTGCCGGCAGGGCCGGCAGCGTCAACCGCAGCGAAACGATGGTGGCCACACCCAAGGCGGCGATGCCCCAGAACGAGGCGCGCCAGCCGAGATGCTCGCCCGCCCAGGTCGCGAGCGGCACGCCGACGACATTGGCGATGGTCAGCCCCATGAACATCGCGGCGACCGCGCTGGCCCTCCGCTGCGGCGGCACAAGCCCAGCCGCGACGATCGACCCGACGCCGAAAAAGGCGCCATGGTTGAACGAGGTCAGGATCCGCGCCGCCAACAACAGCGCATAACTATGCGAAACCGCCGCCAGCACATTGCCCAGCGTGAAGATGGCGGCGAGCCCGATCAGCAGCGCCCGGCGCGGGACGCGGCCGGTGGTCAGCGTCATCAGCGGCGCGCCGATCATCACGCCCAGCGCATAGCCGCTGATGAGCAGGCCGGCGGCCGGAATCGAGACGCCGAGATCTTTCGCGATCACCGGGAGCAGCCCCATCGGGGCGAACTCGGTCACCCCGATGCCGAAGGCGCCGACCGACAAGGCCAAGAGGCCGGGATTGAACTTCATTGCCGCCTCCTTTCAGACCAGCGCCGGATTGAGGCGGGCAAAGCCCTCCTGCTGGCGGTAAGGCGTGTGCGGATAAGGCGGCAGCACGTCGCTTGCCGCATCGAGCCTTGCGACCTGTTCGGGGGTAAGCGACCAGCCGACGGCGCCAAGATTGTCGCGCAATTGCTCCTCGTTGCGCGCGCCGATGATCACCGACGAGACGGTCGGGCGTCGCAGCAGCCAATTGATCGCGATCTGGGGCACGGTCCTGCCAGTCTCGGCCGCCACCGCCTCGAGCGCGTCGATGACACGATAGAGCTGCTCGGTTTCGACGGGCGGCGCGAATTGTTCGGTGTCGTGCAGCCGGCTTCCCGCCGGTACCGGACGATCCCGCCCGATCTTCCCGGTCAGCCGCCCCCACCCAAGTGGGCTCCAGACCAGCGCGCCAAGACCCTGGTCGGCGGCGAGCGGCATCAGCTCGGATTCGTAAGCGCGGCCGATCAAGGAATAATAGACCTGGTGCGCGACGAGACGAGGCCAGCCGTAGCGATCGGCGATCGCTTGCGCCTTCATGATCTGCCAGCCGGGATAATTGGAAACGCCGGCATAACGGATCTTTCCCGTGGCGATCAGCAGATCGAGCGTGCCCATGACTTCCTCGGCGGGTGTCGAGGCATCGAAGGCATGGAGCTGGAGCAGATCGATATAGTCGGTGCCCAGCCGCCGCAACGCGTCCTCGACCGCGCGGATCAGCCGGGCCCGGGATGCGCCCCAATCCTGCGGCCCCTCTCCCATCGGCAGGCCGGTCTTGGTCGAGATCAGCACGCTATCGCGGCGGTCGCGGATCGCCGCACCGAGAATCTCCTCGGAGGCGCCGTTGGAATAGACGTCCGCCGTGTCGAACAACGTAACGCCGGCATCCAGGCACAAGTCGACCAGCCGCCGCGCCTCGACGACATCGCTCGTTCCCCAGGCGCTGAACAGCGGCCCGTGACCGCCGAAGGTTCCGGTGCCGAAACTCAGCGCCGGTACCCGCAAACCCGATGACCCCAATTGCCGATATTCCATCACTCGTTCATCCCTTGTTCGTTTGGCGCATAGATGGACATCAAGGCTTTGCCCGTGTACCCGCCGTCGACGCGAAAGATTATTGCATTGGGCGCAAAGATGGCGAGCGGAACCGATCGGGCGCGCGAGATGGCGCTGTTCATGGCGGTGATCGACAATGGTAGTTTTTCGGCGGCGGGCCGCCTCCTCGACCTCAGTCCGTCGGCGGTCGCGCGCGGGATCGACCGGATCGAGGCGCGGCTCGGCATACGCCTGCTGCTGCGCTCGACTCGCACGCTGGCGCTGACCGCGGAAGGCCAATCCTATCTCCAGGCGGCGCGGCGCATCCTCGCCGATCTCGACGATGCCGAGCAGCAGATCGCCGACCAGGGCGCGCCACGTGGCCGCCTGAGCGTCAGCGCGGCTTTTGCTCATGGGCGGCTCTGCGTGGTGCCGCTCTTGGGCAAGTTCGCCGCCTCCTATCCGCATATCCTGGTCGATATCGCGCTGACCGACACGCTGGTCGATGTCGCAGCAGGCCAGGCCGATGTCGCGATCCGCTTCGGTCCGCTGCCCGACAGCACGCTCACGGCCCGCAAGCTCGGCGAGACGCGCCGGGTCATCGTCGCGTCACCAGACTATCTCACGAAACACGGAACGCCGCGCGAGCCCGAAGACTTGCACCGGCATAACTGCCTCAACTTCAACTTCCGACGCGCCGAGCCGATCTGGCCATTCCGCCGCGACGAGAGCGATTTCTCGCTCTGCGTGAAGGGCAATATCGAAGCGAATAATGGCGAGACGCTGGGCCAGCTCGCCGCGATCGGCATCGGCATCGCGCGCGTCGGCGCCTTCAGCGTCGCCCAGGAGATCGCCAGCGGCCAACTCGTCCCGATCCTGGAGGCGTTCAATCCCGGCGATGTCGAGCAGATTCACGCCGTATTCGTGGGCGGCGTCAGTACCCCGGCGCGGATACGGGTCTTTGTCGACTTTCTGGCCGAAAATTTGCGGTGAGATCGCCCCATCTCGATGACCAACGAGTCCTTTCGGAACCACGCAGCCAGTTTCGAGCTTTTAGCCCGATCCCGAGGAGAAGATCATGATCGTTCAGCGTCAAGTCCACGCACTATCGACGCCCGGCGACGTCGCGCCGCTTTCCAGAGGCGTTGAAAAGGCGTGACGGAGTGACATCGACCAGGAAAGCGCCCTGGTGGGAAAGCGGCGTCATCTATCAAGTCTATCCACGCTCGTTCCAGGACAGCAACGGCGACGGGGTCGGCGATCTGCGCGGGATCGAGCAGCGGCTCGATTATATCGCGGCGTTGGGCGTGGACGCGATCTGGCTGTCGCCGATCTTCCCGTCGCCGATGATCGATTTCGGCTATGACGTCGCCGATTATTGCGGCGTCGATCCCTTGTTCGGGACGCTGGACGATTTCGACCGGCTGCTGAAGGCGGCGCATGCGCGCGGCCTCCGACTGTTGCTCGATTTCGTCCCCAACCATAGCTCCGACCAGAATCCCTGGTTCCTCGAAAGCCGGCGATCGCGCGACGACCCCAAGCGCGACTGGTACATCTGGCGCGATCCGGCGCCGGGCGGCGGCCCGCCCAATAACTGGATCAGCGATATGGGCGGGTCGGCCTGGCAATGGGACGAGGCGACCGGGCAATATTATCTGCACGCTTTCCTGAAGGAGCAGCCGGACCTCAACTGGCGCAACCCTGCCGTGCGCAAGGCGATGACCGACGTGCTGCGTTTCTGGTTCGAGCGCGGCGTCGACGGATTCCGGATCGACGTGCTGTGGCACATGGTCAAGGCGGAAGGGCTACCCGACAATCCGCTTAATCCGCATTACCGCGCCGAACTGGGCGAAAAGCTCAAGCTGCTGCAGATCCATTCGACCAACCAGCCCGAGGTCCATGACATTGCCGCGGCGTTCCGCGCGCTGGCGGACAGTTATGGCAACCGCCTGCTGGTCGGCGAGATCTGCCTGCCGGTCGAAACGCTGATGCATTATTACGGCCGCGGCGCACCGGGGGTGCACCTGCCGTTCAATTTCCAGCTGCTCGACGCGCCATGGCACGCGCAATCGCTCGCCGCGATGATCGGCGCCTATGAAGCGGCGTTGCCCGAGGGAGCCTGGCCGAACTGGGTGATCGGCAGCCACGATGCCCCACGCATCGCGGCGCGGCTAGGCGAGGCGCAGGCGCGTGTCGCAGCGATGCTGTTGCTGACGCTGCGTGGCACGCCGACCTTGTATCAGGGCGACGAGCTCGGGATCGGCAAGGTGACCATCCCGCCGAACCGCATCCGCGATCCCCAGGATTTGAGGCAACCGGGCATGGGCCTCGGCCGCGACCGCTCGCGCACGCCGATGCCCTGGGACGGATCGGCCAATGCCGGGTTCAGCACCATCGAGCCGTGGCTGCCGCTCAACGACGACTGGCCGCTCCGTAACGTCCAGGCCCAGCAGCAGGATAGCGGATCGATGCTGTCGCTCTATCGCCAGTTACTGCGCTGCCGGCGGGAGTCGTCGGCACTGGCGCTCGGCGCATTCGAGCTGGTCGCGGCGGACGGCGATCTGCTGGTCTATGACCGGTTCGACGATCGCGAGCGCGTGCGGGTGGCGCTCAACCTCGCCGCCAATGCGATCAAATTGCCGTTCGATTTCGATCCCGCCGCGCACCTGCTCGTCGGCACGCACCCGCGCGAGAGCTTGGGCGACATGCTGCGCCCGAACGAAGCAATGGTCTTTCGCCTGACCGACCCGGCCGCGTCATGAAGATCGCGATGCTGGCGCCGATCGCCTGGCGCACCCCGCCACGCCATTATGGGCCATGGGAGTTGGTGACCAGTCTGTTGACCGAGGCGCTGGTCGCGCGAGGCGTCGACGTCACGCTGTTCGCGACTTTGGACAGCATCACCTCGGCCAAGCTCGACGGCATCGTCCCCGCGCCCTATTCCGAGGACCCGACGATCGACGCCAAGGTGTGGGAGTATCGCCACCTCTCGCATTTGTTCGCGCAGGCCGATCGCTTCGACCTGATCCACAATCAGGCCGATTTCCCAGCCCATGCCTTCGCGCCGCTGGTGCGCACGCCGATGGTGACGACGATCCACGGTTTCTCGTCCAAACGCATCCTGCCGATGTACCAGCCGTTCCAGGATCGCGTTCACTACGTCGCGATCAGCGAGGCGGACCGGCATCCCTCGCTGCGCTACGCCGCCACCATCCATCACGGCATCGCGCTGGAGGAATTTCCGTTCGAGCCGGACGGTGGCGACGGCCTGTTGTTCTTCGGCCGCATCCATCCCGACAAAGGCGCGAAGGAAGCGATCGCCGCCGCCCGCCGCAGCGGCCACCGGCTCGATATATACGGCATCGTCCAGGACCAGGCCTATTTCGATGCGGCGGTGGCCCCCGAACTCGACGATCATATCCGATATCACGGCCCGGTCGGCGGCGCCGATCGCGCGCGCGCACTCGGCAAGGCGCGCGCGCTGCTCCACCTGATCAATTTCGACGAGCCGTTCGGCCTGTCGGTGGTCGAGGCGATGGTGTGCGGCACGCCGGCCATCGCCACCCGGCGCGGATCGATGAGCGAGCTGATCGAGCATGATAGAACCGGGTTTCTGGTCGACGACGCCGAAGGCGCGATCCGCGCGATCGACCGAATCGGCGCGTTGGACCGGGCCGTCGTTCGGCAACGCGCCATCGAGCGCTTTTCGGTCGGCCGCATGGCCGACGAGTACATCGCGCTCTACCGCTCGGTGCTGCAGCATGTAGACGTCCGCAACGGCTAACTGACGCGCTGCCCGCAACCGACTGCTAGACGAAACAACATTTCCAAGGGATCCAGAAGGCGCCATCGCGACGGCGCGCTTGTCAGTCTCCGACAAGCCTGATAAGCGCCCCGCCTTGCCGTGCCGGAAGGCGCGTGCGGGCCGCCTTAGCTCAGCTGGTAGAGCATCGCATTCGTAATGCGGGGGTCACAGGTTCGAGTCCTGTAGGCGGCACCATTACATATGGGGAGCACCCCTGTAAAACCGCGGAAAACCTGCGGTAACTGCCTCGGCGGTCCCACGAAATCTCATTATGTTCCGCCGTGGCCCACCAAAAAGGGGCCACGAATGGTGGGGCCACGAGCGGTCCAGGAGGCGTGGCCCCATGCTTACCGTTGTGCAGATTCGGGCGCTTGAACCGAGGTCGCGCCCTTATACGGCTTTTGATTCTGACGGCCTCTTTTTGCTGGTTCAGCCGTCAGGCTCATTGCTCTGGCGCTTTCGCTACAGAAAGTTCGGCATCGAGCGGAAATTGTCTCTCGGGAGCTTTCCCGACATCAGCTTGCAGCAAGCGCGCAAGGAGCGCGACAAGGCGCTGGCCCAGTTGGTCGACGATATCGATCCAGTCGAGGAGAAGCGTGCGCCGCTTGAAAGCCGAGCTTGCCGCCCAAACCACGTTCAAGCTCGTGGCCGACGAGTTCATCCAGAAAATGGAAAAGGAGGGAAAGTCTCCCGCCACGATCAAGAAGGCGCGGTGGTTTCTCGAACTGCTGGAGGACATCGGGAAGCGCCCGATTGCCTCGATCACGCCGCACGAGCTGCTCGACGCCTTGAAGCGGATCGAGCGCCGAGGTCACCACGAGACGGCGAACAAATTGCGATCCTTTGCCGGCCGCGTGTTTCGCTACGGTTTTGCGACGCTGCGGACCGAGCAGAACCCTGCGCGGGGCGCTCATCTTGCCAAAGGTCAAGCATCACGCTGCGGTCATCGAGCCGGCGAAGGTCGGCGCTCCTGCGAGCCATCGACGATTATGAGGGTCGGCCCGAGACTGTATTCGCGTTGAAGCTGGCACCGCACGTGTTTCTGCGGCCGGGCGAACTGCGCCAGGCCAAATGGAGCGAGATCGATTTCGCGCGCTGTTTGAGATAAAGTCGTTAGAGCGGAATCTGGCATTCCTCCCGCTCTGCCACAGCCATTGAAATTACTAGGCAACCCGCGAAATCCGAGCGCCTTTCCGCCCTCGGCCAAGTGCTTGAAAGACCTAGGCATGGGCCTCCGCCGATAATGTTTTTGCCGCTTCCTCGTCCGAACGGCGGATTGATAACGCCCCCTTATGTCGAACAGTGCGGCGGCTGAAGTCGCACATACGCGAAATAACACGGTTCGCGCTTGTCCGGCAGCGCCGCCAACTATCCCTAGAAATCGCGGCTCACAGTGTCTGACCGTCATCGATCGTGAAGATCGACCCGGTCGTCTGGGCGCTCGCGTCGGAAACGAGGTAAAGAACCATCGGATCGAGCGCCGATTCATCCATCACGCGCCGACGCGCGAACCCATCCAGCAAACTCTGGCCGGCCGACGTTTCCCAGATGGCGTCGTTCATTTCGGTCGCGACATAGCCGGGGCACAGGATGTTGACGTTGACCCCCTTCGCCGCCCAATCCTTGGCGAGCGACCGGCCCATCTGGGCGACCGCGGCCTTGGTCGCGCTGTAGGGCGCGATCCCGGCCGAGGGGTGGTGTGCGGTGATCGAGGAAATGATCACGATCCGGCCATGGCCACGGTCGAGCGCGCCCGCCGCGACCATGCGCCGGGCGCCTTCGCGCACCGTCAGGAACACGCCGCGCAAATTGACCGCCACCATCTGGTCGAACGCCTCGACGGGAAGGCCGAGCGCACTGCCCGCGACGTTGAGACCGGCATTGGCGACGACCGTGTCGACCGGTCCGAACCGCGCCGCCGCAGCGTCATAGGCGGCGACGATCGACGCCTCGTCGGTGACGTCGAGCGTCACCGCGAGCGCCTCGCCGCCCGCCGCCGTAATCTCGTCCGCCAGTGACTCGAGCAGCCCCGCGCGGCGCGCACCGATCACGACCTTCGCGCCGCTCGCCGCGAGAATGGCAGCGAAGCGGCGACCAAGCCCGGATGAGGCACCGGTAACGAACGCAACCCGACCGGTGAGGTCGAACGAAAAACCTTTCATCTGTCCCCCTTGCTGGCGCAGCTAGCCTCGGCCGAGCGCCGTTGCGGCGCGCGCGGCCATCGCCTTCTTGTCGAGCTTGCCGGTCGCGCCGACCGCCATTTGCTCGACGATCAACAGATGCTCGGGCCATTTCTTGCGCGAGAGGCCTTCGCGTTCGAGATGGTCGACCATCGTCGCAAACATGAACGGCGCCGCGCCCTGGCGGACCCGGCAGACTGCGCAAGCCTGTTCGCCCAGCTTGGGTTCGGGCACGCCGACCACCGCGACCTCGGCGATCGCCGGGTGGCGCAGCAGCGCGGCCTCGATCTCGGCGGGATCGATGTTGAACCCGCCGCGAATGATCTGGTCCTTGATCCGACCGACCACGGTGACGAATCCCCCCTCGTCGCGGACGATCTCGTCCCCGGTCAGGAAGAAGCCGTCGCGGCTGCGCCGCTCCTGGCCCGACCCGAGTCCCTCGGCATAACCGAGGAACAGCGACGGCCCGCGCACGCCCGCCTGCCCACGCGACCCGCGCGCTAGTGCGACGCCGTCGGCATCGAACGCTTCCTCCTCGGTGCCCGGAAAGGGAACGCCATCCGATCCTTGCCGCCGCGCAAGCGGATCATCGGGGCGCGTTGAGCAATGCCCCATGCATTCGGACATGCCGAACATCCTGAGCGCCTTGAGACCCAGCAGCGTTTCGGCATCGGCGATCAATTCGGCGGTCATCGCGCTGCCCCCGACCGCGGCGGCGCGCAGCGGCAGGGTTCCTGACCACGATCCAGTCTTCGCCGCCTCGACCATCGTATAGAGATGGGTCGGCACCATGATCGCCCAGCCGCAGCCATGCTCGACCGCCCGGCGCATCGCCGCCGCCGGATCCCAGGGATCGACGAACACCAAAGGCCGCCCCTGCGACAAGGCGAAATGCGCAGTGAAGGTAAATCCCGGCGCGCTATCCAGGGGCACAATGCCGAGGATCGAATCCGCCGGTTCCAGTGCCGCGATCGCCGCGCAGGCGCGGGTCGCATAATTGAGCGCGGCGGCGCCATGCATCACCGCCTTGGGCACACCGGTGGACCCCGAGGTAAAACCGATCAGCACGGTGTCGCGATCGCGCGGATCGGCGGTACGCCCCTGGCGTGCGGCTTCGGCGACGATGATCGCGCCGTCGCTACCGATAACGACATGCGCGGCGTGGCCGAGCCGCGCCTCGAGCACCTGGCGGTCCGCCTCGGACAGTTTCGGCGAATAGGGACAGAAGGTCGCTTCGCAAGCCGATGTCGCCAGCGCCGCCGCCAGCGTCTCGGCACGCTTGACGCCGGCGACGAGAACCCGGCTCCCCGCCGTCACGCCCGTCGCGGCCAGGCGCTCCGTGATGTCGAGCGCGAGCCCGTAGAGTTCGCGCCGCGTCCAGCGGCGATCATCGCAATCGATCAGCGCGAGCGCGTCCGGGTCTGCGCCCGCATGGGCCACGAATTGCGGCCATAATCGCTCACCGGTCCAGGTCAGGCCGTCGGCACGAAACTCAACCAATCGACTGCCCTCCGTCGACGAGGAAGGTCTGGCCAGTGATGAAGCTGCCGGCATCCGACGCCAGCAAGGCGAGCGTACCGCTCACTTCCTCCGGCTTGCCGAACCGCCCAAGTAGAATGCCAGCGCGCGTCTTCTCCTGGATCGCGGGATCGAGCGTCTCGGTCATTCCGGTCTCGATCGATCCCGGCGCGATGGCATTCACACGGATGCCGTGTCCGGCCCATTGCGCGGCGAGGTCGCTGGTCAAATGGACGATCGCCGCCTTGCTGGTGGTGTAGGGCACGACCTGGCCGTCCTCGGGCCGGTACGAGATGAACGCGCCGACCGAGGCAATGTTGACGATCGATCCGCCGCCGTTCGCGATCATGTGCCGAGCGGCGTGCCGGCAGGCGAGGAAGGTGCCGGTGACGTTGATATCCATCACCTTGCGCCAGCCCTTGAGCGGAATGTCCTGCGGCAGTCCCCACCACGAGGCGCCGGCATTGTTGACGAGCAGATCGAGCCCGCCGAACTCGGCGACGACCTTGGCCACCGCCGCTTCGACCGAGTCCTCGTCGGCGATGTCGCACGACAGGCCGATCGCGGGGACGCCGAAACGCTCGGCAATCCCCACCGCGATCGCCGCGCATTCCTCGCCGTTGCGCGAAGCCAGCGCGACCGCGCAGCCGAGGTCGGCAAGCGTCGCCGCCATCGCTTCGGCCAGCGCGCCGCGCCCACCGGTGATCAGCGCGCGCTTGCCATCGAGGCGGAACGCCGCGGTCGCGAAACCGGGGGCAAGGTCAGCCATCGCCGCCCCCGGCAAGCAGATCAACCTCATCGGTGATCAGGATGATGCGCCGGCCGCCCATGCCCTTGGTCTGCGCGGTCGCCGCCTTCCATTCGGGCGAGGCGAAGGCCGCGTCGAGCGCGGCCTGGTCGGCGAAAGTCAGCACGGCATGTCCGTCCCAGCCCGGCGTTTCGGGACTGTCATAGTCCTTGGTAACCACGCCATGGCGATAGGCGAGCAGGCCGGGCAGCAGCTTCGCCGCATCGGCATGCGGCCCGCGCCACCATTCGGTGAAACGCTCCTGCGGCCAGTCGCCGGGGCGACTGGCGAGCACGACCATGCTGACCGACATCGCCTTAGTTGCCCGTCCAGACTGGCTTGCGCTTTTCGAGGAAGGCCGCGACGCCTTCCTTGGCATCGGCCGAATGGTGAACGACGTTGCAGGTCATCGTCTCGAGCGTGATCAGCGTATTGGTGTCCGCATCCATGCCGCGATTGAGCGCCATCTTTGTCATCCACATGCAGAACGGGCTCTTGTCGATCAGCGGCGCGCAGAAATCGGCGATCAACTGGTCGAACTCGGCCATCGGCGCGGAGGCGTTGCACAGGCCCCATTCGACCGTTTCGTCGCCGGTCAAGAGCTTGCCGGTCAACATCAGCTCCTTCGACTTGCGCATGCCGATATAGCGCGGGAGACGATAGATCGGCCCTGCACCGCCGAACAGCGCGCGGCGGATGTGGAAGTCGCCGATCTTCGCTTCGGACGCCGCCAGCGCGAAATCGCACGAGATCATCAGTTCGAACCCGCCCGCGACGGCATAGCCCTCGACCGCTGCAATGGTCGGCTTACCCATGTTGTAGATCTTGTCATAGGTGCGTGCCGAGTCGATCGCGAGCTGTAGCGAGGTGGTCGATTCGTGCAGCACCGGGCCGACCAGCTGGTCGAGGTCCGCGCCCGAGCAGAAGGTGTTGCCGCGCCCGCGGAACACGACGGCAAGCGCCTTCTTGTCCGCCGCCGCGCGATCCACCGCGACTTCCAGTTCGCGCAGCAATTGCGGGCTGACGCAATTGCGTTTGTGCGGGCGGTTGAGCCAGATCGTGCAGATGCCGTTGCCGGCCAGTTCGTACTGGATGACGTCCTTTTCGAGTTCCATGAGTATCTCCTTCGATATTCGAGTGAATGGGCCCTGGGGTCTATTGGTCGGGAGCGAGCATCGCACCGACGCCCATCCAGGCCGCGATGCCGGCAGCGGGGACGGCGCAGAGCACCGCCTCGGCGATTTCCTGGTCGGTCGCGCCTGCCATGCGCGCGCCGCGGACATGCGTCGCGGCCATCGGACTGTAGCCGGCGGCGAGGATCGCCAGCAGCAGCAGTTCGCCATGTTTGGGCGACAGCGGATTGGCGTCGATGCTGCCGCGACGCATCAGGTAATAAGCGTCGGCCGCAGCCGGACACAGCCGCATCAACTGGGCGAGCGGCGCCGGAATCGTGCCGAAATAAGCGCGGAAGTTGGCTTCCGCCTCACCCGGTTCGGCACGCGGCAGGTCCTGCGGCGGCGGTGCGCTGGGGTCATCGAAGACGCTTGCGATCACGTCGGCGAATTCGAGTGCCGCGCCTTCGCCGCGCAAGCTGCTGAGGACGATGAGCCCCGCGGTCGCGTCGCGGACGATCAGCCCGAGCGATGCCCCCCGCGCCAGCTCGCGCCGCGCCAGATCGGGATAGCGGCGGTCGATCGCGGCGACTGAGGCGAACAGCGCCTTGAGCCGTGCCGGCACCGCGCCATCGGTATCGATGACGGCACGGAAACCCGCATAGCCCGCAAGCGTGTACGGCGCATGGCCGCGCAGCAGCGCGACGTCGCCCAATGGCCCAAATGATCTTGGCGTCGTCATCGACCTCTCCCGCCTTAAACTTGTCGACCGACTGGTCGGGCGTCAACCATCACCCCACTGTCCAATTTGACAGCCGACCGGTCGGTCGGGAAATAGTATGGCCGACCGACCGGACGAACGATCCGAGAGAATCGACAGGAGGGATATCCGCGCCATGGCGTTCGAACAGTCGCAGCGATCCAGCGAATGGATGGGCCGCGTCCGCGGATTCATGGACGAGCATATCGTCCCCGCGATCCCCGTCTATCACGCCGAACTGGCGGCGATCGACCGCTGGCGCGACATCCCGCCGGTGTTCGAGTCGCTCAAGGCCAAAGCGAAAGCCGAAGGGTTGTGGAACTTCTTCATGCCCCCATCGGAGCATGACGACGCCTATTTCACCAGCCCGGGACTCACCAATCTCGACTACGCCCCGATCGCCGAATTGATGGGGCGCGTCTCGTTCGCGAGCGAGGTGTTCAACTGCATGGCGCCCGACACGGGCAATTTCGAGGTGCTCCATCGCTACGGCACGCCGGCGCAGAAAGAGCGCTTCATGGTGCCGCTGCGCGACGGCGTCACGCGCTCGGCGTTCCTGATGACCGAACCCGCCGTGGCTTCGTCCGACGCGCGCAACATTCAGACCGAGATACGGCGCGACGGCGGGCATTATGTCATCAACGGCCGCAAATGGTGGTCGTCGGGCGCTGGCCATCCGCGGTGCGACTTCTTCGTGCTGATGGGCAAGACCGATCCCGACGCGCCCGCCTATAACCAGCAATCGATGATCCTGGTGCCGCGCGACACACCCGGGGTCACCCTGGTCCGGCACCTGCCCGTCTTCGGCTACGATCACGCCCCCCACGGCCATTTCGAGGTGCTGCTGGAGGAGGTGCGCGTCCCCGCCGAGAATCTGCTGCTGGGTGAAGGACGCGGGTTCGAGATCGCGCAGGGCCGGCTCGGCCCGGGCCGCATCCACCACACGATGCGCAACATCGCGACAATGGAGGTCGCGCTTGAGAAGATGTGCCGCCGCCTGGTCGACCGCCATGCCTTCGGCAAATCGATCGCCGAGCATTCGGTGTGGGAAGAACGGATCGCCCGCGCGCGCTGCGAGATCGAGATGGCGCGCCTCCTCTGTCTCAAGGCGGCGCACATGATGGACACGGTCGGCAACAAGGCGGCGCGCGCCGAAATCGCGATGATCAAGATCGCCGCGCCCCGGATGGCGCAGCGGATCGTCGACGATGCCATTCAGGCACATGGCGGCGGTGGCGTCTCGGACGATTTCGGGCTTGCGGAGCTGTGGGCCAACACCCGCATCGTCCGCCTGACCGACGGTCCCGACGAGGTCCACGAACGTCAGCTCGCGCGAATGGAACTCGACAAATATCGCGCCGCAAGGAAGGCGGCATGAACGCGCCCGCCGCACAGATCGGCGCGACCGTCGCCGTGGCGCCGGGCAGCCAGTTCGACGAAGATCGGCTCACGCGTTACTTGCGCGGCGCCATCCCCGGCCTGACCGGCGACATTGCGGTCCATCAGTTCCAGGGAGGCCAGTCGAACCCGACTTTCCTGCTCGAAACCGCCGCCGGCAAGCTGGTCCTGCGCCGCAAGCCTGCGGGCGTGCTGCTCGCCTCCGCCCATGCTGTCGACCGCGAATACCGCGTCACCCGCGCGTTGTTCGACGCCGGGCTGCCGGTACCCGAGCCGCTGGTACTATGCGAGGACACCGACGTCATCGGCACGATGTTCTATGTCATGCGCCACGTGCCCGGCCGTGCCTTCTGGGATCCGCGCATGCCCGGTTTGTCGCGCGACGAGCGCGCGGCGATCTACGATTCGGCGAACGCCACACTCGCGGCGCTCCACCGCATCGATTATGCCGCGATCGGGCTCGGTGATTACGGCAAGCCCGGCAATTATTTCGCGCGCCAAATCTCGCGCTGGTCGCGCCAGTACGACCTGTCGCGCACTCGCGACATCCCCGAAATGGACAGACTGATCGCCTGGCTGCCCGGCGCGATTCCCGCTTTGCCCGAGCGCACGACGATCATCCATGGCGACTATTCGTTCCACAATTTGCTGATCCATCCGACCGAGCCGCGCGTGGTGGCGATGATCGACTGGGAATTGTCGACGCTCGGCGATCCGATCGGCGACCTCAGCTATCACATGATGGAATGGACCCGGCCGGAGGGTGTCGATGTGCGCGGCACGCTCGCCGGTGCCGACCTCGATGCGCTCGGCATCCCGAGTCCCGCGGACTATGCCCGTCGCTATCGCGAGCGCACCGGGTTCGACAGTGACCCGACGCACCCATTCTACACTGCCTACAATCTCTTCCGCGTCGCGGCGATCCTCCAGGGGATCGCGGGACGTGCGCGAGAAGGCGTCCAGACTGCGGCGAATGCGAGCGAAATCATCGAGCGCATCGACCCGCTGGCCAAGGCCGCTTGGCGGGCAGCCCTGAAGGCGGGCGCAACCTGAAAACCAAACAAAACGACTTCGGCGAGACCGGGGCGATCACGTAAAGGGAGAGGGAAACGATATGGACAAGCTATTCTGGAGTTCGGCGCTCGGCGCCCTTGCTACCGCCCTGGCGTCGCCCGCCATGGCGCAGGAACAGCCGGCGCTCGCCGCTGCCAACGCGAACGCGAACGCGCCGCAAGCGGCCCCCGGTGAAGCCAAGGCCGCCCGGGACGATCAGACCAACGACGCCGATATCGTCGTGACCGCGCGCCGGCGTTCGGAGCGTCTGATCGACGTGCCCGTGGCTGCCACGGTGATCACCCCGGCACAGATCCGGCAATACGACCTAACGTCGGTCGCCAACATCAAGATTCTGGCACCACAAGTCTCGCTCGACCGCGGCTTCACTGGGTCGGGCACGTCGATCACGATGCGCGGGGTCAGTTCGGCGAGCCTCGACGCCGGGGTCGAGCAATCGGTCCTGCTCGATTTCGACGGCATGGCGATCAGCCGCGGACGCATTCTCAACGACGCCTTGTTCGACATCGAGACGGTCGACGTCCTCAAGGGGCCGCAGGCGTTGTTCTTCGGCAAGAACTCTCCGGGCGGCGTGGTGTCGGTCAAGTCGGCCGATCCGACGTCGACGTTTTCCGGGTTCGTCCGCAGCGGTTATGAATTCAACGCCGATACCGCCTCGATCGAGGCGGCGGTGTCGGGGCCAATCACCGACAAGCTGGGCGCCCGCCTCGCGCTCTTCGCCAGCCAGAGCCAGGGCTATATCCGCAACATGAACAACGGCGTGCCCGATCTGCTGCGCAGCGCCGCGACCGGGAGCATCTTCGTCCCCGCCGCGCAGGGCCGGCTCGGCGCCGAGAAGAAGCTCGCCGGCAGGTTCACCCTTAAATATGAGGACGGCAATTTCGATGCGACCTTCAAGATGCTCGTCAGCCGTTATGAAGGCCAGAGCCTGCAAAGCTTCGACGAGGTCATGGGCTGCCCTGCCGGTCGGGCGCGGCCAGGCACCGGCGCGGCGCTGCTCGATCCGACCGGCGACTGCAAGCTCAATGACCGCTCTTCGCAGGGCTGGCTGTCGCCGACGATCATCAACCTGTGGCCACAGGTGAAGTCGCACGACAATGGCCGCCCCTATTCCAGCGACGATACCTATCTGCCGACGCTGACGCTCAATTACACCGCGGGCAAGATCAAGCTGACCTCGGTCACCGGCTATTACGATTATGCCTATGTCAGCCAGGGCAATGCCGACGGCACCGCTTATTCCCAATTCTGGTCGTACAGCAACGAGAAGAACAAGAGCTTCTACGAAGAACTCCGTGCCGTCTCCTCGTTCGACGGCATGTTCAACATCGCGTTCGGCGGACATTACGAACAGAACAAGCGGACCCTGTACGTCGGTGGCGCGAACGGTCCGTTATTGCCCGACGCGACGACCGGCAAATTTCACGCTTATGACAACGAACAGCATAATGAGAGCACGGCATTTTCCGGGTTCGGACAGCTGATCGTCAAATTCTCCGATTCGCTCGAGCTTGCCGGCGGCGGGCGCTATACGTGGCAGAAGAACAAGCTCAACAGCTTCAGCACCTTCGTGAACTCCAACGCCGTCGGGATTCTGCCGGTGGGCACGGTCATCAACGGCGAAAAGAGCGCGAGCAATTTCTCGCCCGAGGCGACGTTGAGCTGGCATCCGCATCGCAACGTGCTGATCTACGGCGCGTATAAGACCGGGTATCTGGCGGGCGGATACTCGAATCCCGGCATTCTCGCATCGACCGCCACGAAGAATACGTTGAGCTTCGACGCGGAGAAGGTGCGCGGGTTCGAGATCGGGACCAAGGCGTCGCTGTTCAACAACAAGCTGACCACCACGCTCACCGGGTTCAGCTACAAATATACCGGCCTGCCACTGACCTCGCTGCTGGTATTGCCAAACGGAACCCCGGTGTTCGTCACGCAGAATGCCGCCAGTACGTTGACCAAGGGTGTCGAGTTCGAAGCCACCTATCGCCCGATCAAAGGCACCACCTTGCGCACGACGGCGTCCTATAACGATGCCCATTTCCAGTCCTTCCCGATCGCGCAATGCTATGCCGGGCAGACCGCAGCGCTCGGATGCATTCCTGCTGCCGGATCGGTACCGGCCCATCAGGACCTGTCAGGGAAACCGGTCTATCGCGCGCCCGACTGGGTGCTGACCGCCGGGATCGCACAGGACGTCAGTCTGTCGTCCAACTTCAAGATGACGCTCAACGCCGACCTTCGCTACACGGCGGGCTATTATACCGGGCTCAATCTCAACCCGGTGTCGTATCAGCCCAGCTTCACGATCATCAACGCGGGTGCCCGGATCGCCACGGTCGACGACCGCTGGGCCTTGTCGCTGATCGGCCGCAACCTGACCAATAGGCGCTACGGCACGCTGGGTGTCGACAAGCCGGGCGGCGTGGGTGAGGTCTTCACCGTCGCCGGTGAGCCGCGCGCCGTCCTCGTCCAGGTCGAGATGAAGTTCTAGGAAGCGCGACTAGCCGATGACCGACGAAGAGACGATCACATGCGACCTGTTGGTCATCGGCGGCGGCATGGCGGGCATGTCCGCTGCCGGCTGGGCCGCAGAGCGCGGCGCGCGCGTGATCGTCGTCGAGAAGGCAGCGGCGCTGGGCGGGTCGGCGGTGCTGTCGGGCGGGGTGTTCTGGACGGCATCCTCGCGCGAGAAGATCGACCTTTATGGCGGGGGCGATCCGGCGCTCGCCCGCGTCGTGTTCGACACTTATCCCGCGGCGGTCGCCTGGCTGCGGCGCCGCGGGATAGACATGTCGCCGCGGATCGACGTGCTTCACGGACAGGGCTACCAGATCGACATTCACGCCCATATCCGCGGCTGCGCCGATCTGGTCGAGCAGCATGGCGGGTTCGTCATCCTCGAGACCGAGACGACGGCGCTGCTGCGCGACGAGGACGGTCGAGTGACCGGAGCGCGGACTCGGCACGCCGATGGCGAGGTGACCGTCAAATCGGCGGCAACGCTTCTCGCAACCGGTGGCTATCAGGCGTCGCCCGAACTGCGCGCGCGCTACATTCATCCCCAGGCCGAGAAGATGCTACTGCGGTCCAATCCGATCAGCGACGGTGCCGGGCTGCGACTCGGCGAGGAAGCGGGCGGCGAGGTCGCGGGGACCAATGCCGGGTTCTACGGCCATCTGGTCAGCGAGCCGCGCGTCTGGGACGACGAGCGGCTCTATGTCGCGCTGTCGCAATATCACAGCGAACATGCGCTGCTGATCAACGAGCGCGGCGAGCGCTTCTGCGACGAGAGCTATGGCGACCACGCCAATACCGCTCACACGGTGCGGCAGCCTGGCGCGCGCGCATTGTGCTTCTGGGATTCGCGCGCGCATGCGGCCTATGCCACCGTCCCGGTCGTCTCGGTCGGCGTCCCGCTCGACAAGATGCAGGTCGCGATCGAGAATGGCGGCAAGGGCATCGTTGCGGAGACGCTCGATGAGGTCGCGGATTTCGCCGCCGCGCAGGGGTTCGACGGCGCCGCGACACGCGCGACGATCGCCGCGTTCAACCATCAGGCCCGCCACGGCTGGGAAGTGATGGACCCGCCTCGGACCGACGATTTCGCCGTACTCGACAAACCGCCTTTCTATGCGCTGATCGTCCACCCGGCGATCACCTTCACCTTCGGCGGGCTGACGATCGATCCCGAGGCGCGCGTGCTACGCAGAGACGGCACGCCCGTCCCCGGGCTGTTCGCGGCGGGCAGCGATGCCGGCGGCGCGTTCGGACGCGGCTATGCGGGTGGGCTCGCGCTTGCCGCCACCTTCGGTATCACCGCCGCGCGCTCCGCGGGCTGGGCATGACGACGATGACCGTACTCGATCCGCAAGCGACCGGACGCGCCGGCACCCGGCGCCTCGCGCTGCTCGCCTTGTTCCTGGTCTCCGCGTTCAACTATATCGACCGCACGATCGTCTCGCTGCTGCAGATTCCGATCAAGGCGGACCTGGGGCTGAGCGATGGGCAGCTCGGCGCATTGACGGGGCTCGCCTTCGCGTTGTTCTACGCGACTTTGTCGCTGCCGATCGCGCGGCTCGCCGATCGGCTCGACCGGCGCTGGATCATCGTCGTCTCGCTCGCGATCTGGAGCGCGATGACCGCGCTGTGCGGCCTCGCCACCAGCTTCGCCATGCTGGTCGTGCTGCGCATCGGTGTCGCGGTCGGCGAGGCGGGCAGCGTTCCGGCCAGCGTATCGCTGATCGCCGACTATTATCCGCCACACCGCCGCGCGACCGCGATGTCGACCTGGGGCCTGGCGCTGCCGGCAGGGCTGATGGTCGGCTATGCCGGCGCCGGCTGGCTGGGCGCGGTACTGGGCTGGCGGCTGGCCTTTGCGGTGATCGGCGGCGCGGGGCTGGTGCTCGCGCCGATCGTCCTCGCGATTCTGGCCGAACCGAAACGCGGCAGCGCCGACATCGTTACTGCCGTTCCTCCAGCCCCCGCCCTGCCGATCGGCGCGTCGCTCGGCGTGCTGTGGCGCGCCAGGGGCTTTCGCTACGTCGTCATCGCGGGGATGCTGCACGGATTCTCGCAATATTCGATGATGACGTGGAACGCGCCGTTCTTTTCGCGCACGCACGGCCTGTCGCTCGGCACTGTCGCGGCGCTGATGGCGTTGCTGAGCGGGGGTGCGGGCGCCGTCGGGATGTTCGCCAGCGGCTGGATCACCGACCGGCTCACCAAGCGCGATCCGCGCTGGCGCGTGTGGATCATGGCGTTGGTGGTCGGCATCACGGTGGTCGTCGCGCTGCTGCAATATCTGACGCGGTCGACCCCGATCGCGATCGGCGCGGCGACGATCGCGGCGGCGTCGATGATCGCTTATTACGGCCCGATTCTCGCCGCGACCCAATCCGCCACGCCGCCCAACATGAGGGCGTTCGGCAATGCTGTACTGCTGCTTTGTTTCAATCTGTTCGGCCTCGGCCTGGGGCCGTGGCTGACCGGCTTGCTGAGCGATGTGCTGGCGCCGCTGGCCGGGCAGGACGCACTGCGCTTCGCGCTCGCGATCATGCTGGCTCCCTCGGCGGTCGCGGCGCTGGTTTTCCTCTACGCGGCACGGTTCTTCAGCCAGTCGCAGAATGTCGTGACGGAGTAAGACGGACATGCACGATTTCGAGGGCAGGACCGCGGTCATCACCGGCGCGGGCAGCGGAATCGGCGCCGCTTTGGCTCGCCGCGCGGCGAACGAGGGAATGAACGTCGTCCTGGCGGACATCCAGGAAACACAAGCGCGAGAGATTGCCACGGCAATCGGGGGCGATCGGGCGTTGGCGGTGCGCTGTGACGTATCCGACGAGGCAAGCGTCGCGGCGCTCGCCGACGCCGCTTATGCGCGGTTCGGCACGGTCGACCTGCTCTGCAACAATGCCGGAATCGTGCCCGGCGGACGGCATCGCAAGGTTTGGGAATATGGCCTGGGCGACTGGCAATGGTCGCTCGGGGTCAATCTCTATGGCGTGGTCCATGGAATGCGCGCATTCGTGCCGAGGATGATCGCGGCCGGTCGGCCTGGCCATATCCTCAACACCGCATCGGTCGCCGGCGTCGTCAGCGGTTCGGGATCGGCGTGCTATGGTGCCGCCAAGCATGCCGTCGTGCGCGCGACCGAGGCGCTCTATGCTGGCCTGAAGGAAATCGGCGCGGCGATCGGGGTGACGATGCTTTGTCCAGGGCTGGTCAAGACTGGAATCTACGACGCCGAACGCAACCGCCCCGCCGCCTTCGTCGAGAGTGACGACCCGATCAGCGAATCCGCCGAGCTCGAGGCGATGCGCGAGGAACTCTACCGCAACGCCACCACTGCCGAGGAAGCCGCCGATATCGCGTTCGACGCGATCATCGCGGATCGTTTCTATGCCTTCACCACCACCGCCTTCGATCCCGCGATCAGGCAGCGGGCCGACGATATCCTGGCACGCGCCAATCCCAGCTTCGACGATATCGTCGCGATGAGCCGCCGCGACGCGGGTCTCGATCGCGAACCATCGGCCAGCGAACCGCACGCGGCATGAGCCGTTTCATCGATCACCTCGTGCTGGTGACCGGCGCCGCTTCGGGCATCGGCCTCGCGGCCGCGCGGCGTTTCCTGGAGGAAGGTGGGCAAGTCTATCTTGCCGATCGCGATGCCGACCGGCTCGCCGAGGCGGTTGCCGGGCTGCCTTCCGCTGACCGGCTTCACGCCATAACCTTCGACGCGACCGACGAAGCGGCCTGGACGGCGCTGGCGAACCGCACCGCGCACGAAGCCGGCCGGCTGGACGTGCTGGTCAACAATGTCGGCAATGCTGTCGTTCGCCCGATCGCCGAAACCAGCCTGGCGCAGTGGCGCGACACCATGGCGATCAATCTCGACAGCGTCTTTCTCGGCACGCGTGCGATGCTGCCGCTGCTGGCCGCGTCCGGGCATGGCGCGATCGTCAACCTGTCTTCGGTTCGCGGCATCATCGGCGGCGTCGATATCGCCGGCTATTGCGCGGCGAAGGGTGGCGTGCGGATGTTCACCAAGGCAACCGCGCTCGAATGCACGGCGCTGAGCAATGGGGTCCGCGCCAATTCGGTCCATCCGGGGCTGATCGAGACTCCGCTCGCGGCAGCGGTGTTCGCCGACCCCGAAAAAGCCGCGCAACGCCTCGCCAATATTCCGCTCGGCCGGATGGGACGGGCAGACGAGATCGCCGACGCGATCCTGTTCCTGGCGAGTTCGGAGTCCAGCTACATGACTGGTGCCGAGTTGGTGATCGACGGCGGCACGATCGTGCAATGACGTCGACCGGCGGCCCGCCATTTCCGCGCCTGTTCTCCCCAGTCGAGATCGGTCCGGTCACGCTCCGCAACCGTATCGTCATGCTGCCGCACGGCACTTCGATGGTCGTGGACGGCGCCCCTACCGACGACGACATCGCCTATTACGAAGACCGCGCGCGATCGGGCGTGGGGCTGATGATCACGGGGGCGGCGGTGGTCTCGCCCGACACCGCGCGGCGCGGACGCAAGCTGATCGAGACCTATAACGACCAGGTCCTGCCCGCGCTCGCACGGCGCGCGGCGGCGGTTCGCGCGCAGGGCGCGGCGATCGTCGGCCAGATCATCCATCTGGGCCGCGAATCGATCGGCATGGAAAGCGATCATCCGTTGCTTGCGCCAAGCCCGATCCGCTCGCCGCGCGATCCCTTCCCGCCGCACGAGATGGACGACGCCGACATCCGCCGGATTATTGCCGACTTCGCCCGATCCGCGGCCAATCTGAAGGCGACCGGGCATGACGGCGTCGAGATCCACGGCGCGCACGGCTATCTCGTCGGCCAGTTCCTGTCGCCCGCCACCAATCACCGCGACGATGGCTGGGGCGGCGACCCGGTGCGCCGGATGCGCTTCCTGTTCGAACTGATCGACGCGATCCGCACCGCCTGCGGCGACGACTTCTTGCTCGGGCTGCGGCTCAGCGCCGACGAGGAACTCGCCGACGGCCTCGAACTGCCCGACACCAGGCGCATCGTCGAGGCGATCGCGCGCGATCATCCCGTCGATTACCTCAGCGTCACCCAAGGCACGCGCGGCGCCTATGTGAAGGACGTGACCCAGCCCGAGGCTACCGCGGCGCGCGCCGCCGGCGTGCTGCGAGATGCGTCCGGACTGGTGACGATCGTCGGCCAGCGCTTCACGTCGCCGGCACTCGCCGAAAAGGCTCTGGCCGACGGGCAAGCCGACGCCGTCGGCTTCGCACGCGCTTTCGTCGCGGACGGCGATTGGGTGGCCAAAGCGGCGCGCGGCGAAGCCAACCGCATCCGCCCGTGCGTCGGGCTGAACCAGGATTGCCGCGCCTTCGCGCCGCATCTGCACTGCGCGGTCAACCCGCTGGCGGGGCGCGAGCGCGACCCTGCCTTTGCGTCGTTCAAGCCCGCTGCGGAGCCGCGCCGCATCGCAATTGTCGGCGGCGGACCGGCGGGCATGGAAGCAGCAAGGATCGTGGCGCTGCGCGGGCATCGGGCCACATTATACGAAGCGAGCGACGGCCTGGGCGGACAATTCCTCTATGCCGCCGCGATCCCCGAACGTTCCGGCCTACTGCGGTTGATCGATCACTTGCAGAGTGAGCTCCGCCGCCTGCCGGTCGATATCCATCTCGGCCGTCGGATCGACTATCCCGGCGATCTTGTCGGACACGCGGATGCGATCGTGCTCGCCACTGGTGCCGTGCCTCGGCCGCTCGACCCCGAGCGCGATGGTGCGGGCGTGTGCGGCTGGCTCGACATCTTCCGCGATGGCGCGCCCGCACCGTACGGTTCGGGGCAGGTGCTGGTCCAGGACGACGGCAGCGGTTTCTGGTGGACCTATGGCGTCGCCAATGCGCTGGTCGACGCGGGGTGGCAGGTCACCCTGTCGACCCCGTCGGCGACGATCGCGGGGGCAATCCCGGCGGAGAGCGTAGCGCCGTTGCTGGTGCGGCTCGGCACGGGCGACACACGCTACGAAGTCTTGTCCGAATTGCTCCAGGCGGGGGAGGGGGTCGCCAATCTGATGTCCCTGACTAGCGGCGCCGAACGCACGATCGCGGCGGATCTGGTGGTGGTACAGACCGGGCGCTCGGTCGCCGGCCCGAGGCCGGCCATCTTTTCCGATCGCGGGCTGGAGGTCCACTCGATCGGCGATTGCGTTGCCCCGCGGCGCCTGTCGCAGGCTTTGTTCGAAGCGCATCGGCTGGCGGTGCGGCTCTGAGGCTCAGTCCGCCGCGACGATCAGCGTCCCGGCATTGCGCCCCGCGAATAGGTCGACGAACGCAGCCGGGATCGCGTCGAAGCCGTACCGTTCGTCAACACGCACCGTGAGCGCGCCGCTGTCGATCCATGCGCTCAAGGCCATCCGCGCTTCGTCGGCGCGGTCAACGAAATCGCCGACGACGAAGCCTTCCATCCTGAGCCGCCGATAGACCAGTTTCATCATGTCGCTTGGTCCCCGCGCCGGCCCGTCGCCGTCATAAGCGGCGATCTGGCCGCACAGCACGACCCGCCCGTGCGCCGCCATCCAGTCGATCGCGGCATCGAGGATCGCGCCGCCGACATTGTCGAAGAACAGATCGATCCCGGCCGGGCATAGTTCCGTGAGGCGCGCGCCCACGTCTTCGCCGCGATAATCGATCGCCTCGACGCCGCAGGTCTCACGCAGCCAAGCGCATTTGTCCGCGCCACCTGCGATCCCGATCACGCGCGCACCCAGGATCCGCGCGATCTGGCAGGCGACCGACCCAACCGAGCCGGCCGCTCCCGACACCAGCACTACGTCGTTCGCGGCGACCCGTCCCACCTCGGTCATCCCGAAATAGGCGGTCAGGCTGTTGAGCGAGAGCGGCCCCAGTGCCTGGGCAAAATCCATCTCGGCGGACAGCCGAAACGCCGGCACTGCGGCGGTATCGGGCGCGATCACGCTCCAATCCTCCCAGCGCGCCATCGCGATCAGGCGATCCCCGATCTGCCAGCCGGGGTGGTGCGAGGCGACTATTTCGCATCCCGCCATGCCCGATATCACCCCGCCGATCGGGATCGACCCGCGATCGCTGCGCCCCGGCGGGTTGAGCCAGTTGCGGATCGTCGGCGCGATAGCGAACATGTGGTTGCGCACCAATATCTCGCCATCGTTCAGCGGCGGCGCGACGAACGGCACCTCGACCAGTGCGAAATCGTCGATCGCAACCGGCCCGTCCGGACGCCGCGCCAGCGTCCAGCGGCGGTTGATGGTCATGCCGCCAGTCTGGCGCGAGCATCCGCCGCGCCGCCAAACAGCCGCGCGAGCACCATTATCCGCCGCAAGCCTCGCCCGACCGGCAATTCATCGGTGACGCCGATCCCGCCGTGAAGCTGCACCGCTTCCTCGGCGAGGAACTGCGCCGCGTGGGCGACATAGGCCTTGGCCGATCGCGCGGCGCGCCCGAAGTCCGCATCCTCCCGCCCAGTCGCGGCCGCCTTGATCGTCAGCGAGCGCGCCTGTTCGAGCGCGACGAACATCCGAGCGAGCTTGTGCTGTACCGCCTGGAAGGTGCCGATCGCCGCGCCGAACTGACGCCGCGTCGCGGCATAATCGGCGGTCTGCGCGTAGAGCAGCGCCATCACCCCGATCATCTCCGCGGCATGCGCGAGGTCGACCATGGCCAGCGCCGTCTCTGCAGCGCCGGCAGGCAGCGCGATCCGCGCGGCCTCGCAATCGGTCAGCGTGACGCAGGCCGCCGGTGTCCCGTCGGCGAGCCGCCGCGGCGTCAGCGTGGCGGCATCCGTATCGAGCGCTGCGACATAAGCGGCGTCATCCCCCAGCACGACGAGCGCCGAGGCCTGCGGCGCCCAGCGCACGAATTCGACCCTGCCCGAGACGCTGCCAGCCTCCTCGCGCAGCGATCCAACCGCCAGCGCCAGGATCGCCTCGCCCGCTATGGCCGGCGCGACCAACCGCCGGACGAGCAAGTCGTCGCCATATCGCGCCACGATGTCGGCCGCGCCGAGCACGGCCTCGCCTAAAGGCGTGATCGCCAGCCCCCGACCCAGCGCCTCCGCGACGATCATCACGTCGTCCGATCCGCCACCCATGCCGCCGGCACGCTCGGGCAGCAGGAAGCCGAACAGCCCGAATTCGGCCATCGCACGCCAGTCGGCCGCCGGCATCGGCGCGGCCCCGATCGCTGCCGCCTCACCGCGATCAGCAAGAAACCGCGCGACCATATCGCGCAGCATCGTCTGTTCCTCACTCGGCTCCAGCCGCATGTCAGACCCGCTCGACGATCGTGACGTTGGCGATCCCGCCGCCCTCGCACATCGTCTGGAGGCCGTAGCGCCCGCCGCGCGCATGGAGCGCATGGATCAGAGTCGCCATCAGCTTGGTCCCCGTAGCCCCTAGCGGATGGCCGAGCGCGATCGCGCCGCCATTGACGTTGAGTAGGGCCGGATCGGCGCCGATCGCCTTGAGCCAGGCCAGCGGGATCGACGCGAACGCTTCGTTGACCTCGAACAGGTCGATATCATCGAGCGCAAGGCCGGCCCGCTCGAGCGCACGCCGCGTCGCCGGGATCGGTTCCTCGAGCATGATAACGGGATCGCCCGCGGTAACGGTCAGGTTGTGGATGCGCGCCAGCGGGGTCAGCCCGTGCACCTTGACCGCGGCTTCGGACGCGACCAGCACCCCGCTCGCCCCGTCGCACACCTGGCTTGCGGTCGCCGCGCTCAGGCTGCCGCCCTCGGTCAGCAACTTGACCGACCCAATCGATTCGAGGCTGGCATCGGCGCGGACGCCCTCATCGCGCTCGTGGACCAGCCGGCCGCCTTCGGGCGTCGTCACCGCGACCGGGACGATTTCGCGCGCGAATGCCCCCGCTTCGATCGCGGCGGCGGCCTTGCGATGGCTGTTCAGCGCGAAACGGTCGAGCGTATCACGGTCGAGGCCGTATTTGTCGGCGACCATCTGCGCGCCGGTGAACTGGCTGAATGCCGGGACGCCATAACGCGCCTGGATGCTCTTCGCGAACGGTCCCTCGCCGATCCCCGCCTGCGCCGCCAGCGTCACCGGCGAGCCCATGGGCACGCGCGACATGCTTTCGACGCCGCCTGCGATCACCAGATCCTGGGTGCCCGACATCACAGCCTGCGCGGCAAAATGCAGCGCCTGTTGCGAGGACCCGCATTGGCGGTCGATCGTCACCGCCGGCACGCTGTCGGGCAACGAGGACGCCAGCACGACGTTGCGCCCGAGCGCGAAGGTCTGCTCGCCGATCTGGCTGACGCAGCCGATGATGACGTCGTCGATCGCCGCCGGATCGACCCCGGTCTCCGCGACGATCGCGTCGAGCACGCGCGCACCCAGATCGGCGGGGTGGATACCGGCGAGCCGCCCGTTGCGGCGGCCGCCGGCGGTACGTCTGGCGGAAACGATATAGGCGTCGGGCACGAATGCGATCCTTTCGCGAAAGTCAGGGCGCGGCCGGAGCGGCGCGCGCGATCAGGTTGAGCTGGATCTCGCTCGTCCCGCCGAAGATCGACCAGGCACGGGCGTTGAGATAGCGGGCTGCGGCCAGCCCCGCCTCGGGCGGGCCGACCAATAACCGAGCATCGTCCGCGTGGAACGGGCGTTCGGTGGGCAGCTGGAGTCCGGCAAGCCCGAACGCATCGACCGCCAGCGCCTCGATCCCCTGGCGGATTTCCGACGCGATCAGTTTGACCGCGAGGCTGCGCGGGGCCGGCGCCTGACCTTGCTCGATTTCAAGCAGGGTGCGCAATTCGGTCATTTCCAGCGCCTCGGCTTCGAGCCGCAGCTGCACCGCGCGATCGGCGAGCAGCGCGCCGAGCGGCGATGCCGCGGCAACCAGTCGGTCGAGATCGGCCAGTAACTGCGGAGCATAACCCGTCCCGCCACGCTCGTTCTCAAGCAGGAACTTGGCGATGCCCCAGCCCTCGCCTTCCGCGCCGATGCGGTTGGCGACGGGTACACGAACGTCGTCGAGGAACACCTCGTTGAGCTCATGGTCACCCGACGCGCTCAGGATCGGGCGGACGGTGACGCCGGGCGAGGTCATGTCGATCAGCACGAACGAGATTCCCGCCTGCGGTTTGACCGCGGCATCGGTGCGCACCAGTGCGAACAGCCAGTTGGCGAACTGTGCCTGGGTGGTCCAGATCTTCTGCCCGGTCACGATATAATCGTCGCCGTCGCGCACCGCGCGGGTCCGCAGGCTGGCGAGGTCGGAGCCCGAGCCCGGCTCAGAGAAACCCTGCGCCCAGACATGCTCGCCCGACCGCAGCGCGGGCAGGAAGCGCCCCTGCTGCTCGGGCGTGCCGTAAGTGTAGAGTACCGGCCCGACCAGCTTAAGACCCATGCCGGGCAGTATCGGCGCGCCGGCCCGCGCGCATTCGGTCTCGAAGATCCAGCGCTCGACCGCGCCCCAACCGGGTCCGCCCGCACTCGCCGGCCAGAAATAGGTCAGCCACCCCTGCGCATCGAGCGCCGTCTGCCACGCGCGGTAGACATCGGGCTCGGCGAACACGCCCGAGGTCAGCGCCGCGCCGCGCCGCATCACGGGGGTGAGCACGGTGTCGAGGAAGCCGCGTACCTCTTCCCGGAAAGCGCGTTGTTCGGGCGAGAGCGCGAGGTCCATCAGGCGCGCTCCACGATCGCTACGGCGGAGACGCCGGGCGCGCCGTAAACGTGGCTGTACCCGATCCGCGGGTCGCCCGGCACTTGCCGCGCGCCCGCTTGCCCGGTCAGTTGGACGTAGTTCTCGTACACCTGGCGCAGCCCGGACGCGCCGATCGGCTCGCCGCAGGCAAGGCAGCCGCCGTCGGTATTGACCGGCAGAATCCCGTCGATCCGAGTGCGGCCTTCGGCGATCCACGCTTCCTGTTCGCCATCGGCGCAGAAACCGTTCTCGGCCATGTGCATGATCTCGGCGCCGCTCTCGGTGTCCTGGAGCTGAGCGACGTCCACATCCTCGGGCCCGACCCCCGCCATTTCATAGGCGGCCCGCGACGCGATGTTGGTGGGCGAGAGGCCACGGTCGATGTCGAGCGCGGGCGAGAAGACCTCGAACGACCCCGGCGGGCGGCTGCGCACCGACGCCGCGCGCAGGCGGACTGCCGGCAGGCCAAGCGATTTCGCCTTCGCCTCGCTGGCTAGGATCAGCGCGACCGCGCCTTCAGCGGGCGAGCAGAACATGAACTTGGTCAGCGGGTCGCTGACCATCGTCGAGGACAGGATCGTCTCGGCATCGACCGGCTCGCGCCGCCAGGCATGGTCGGCCAGCTCGCCGTTCGCGAACGCCTTTTCGGCAACCGCCGCCAGCGTGCCATTGGTGATGCCGTGCATCGCCATGTAGCGCTGAATCTTCATCGCGAAGAACTGCGTGGTCAGCATCAGTCCAGTTTCGCCATACCAATCGGGCAGGCCCCATTCGGCCGGCTTGGGATCGAACGCGCCGCGCGGATGCTTGTCGAAGCCGACCGCGATGCCGAGGTCGAACTCGCCCGACTTGATCGTCGAATAGGCGCCGAACATCGCCGACCCGCCGGTCGCACAGCCATTGGCGACGTTGATGAACGGGAGGCCGGTCAGCCCGAGCTCGGACACCATCGTATCGGCCTTGCCGGCGGCATCCGACCCGCCATAAGCGAACCGGATGTCGCGCCAGTCGAGCCCCGCGCGCCCGAGCGCTTGGCGCACCGCGAACACGCCCTGCTGCAGCCCGGTTCGTTCCGGCGTGCGCCCGAACGGATGGATGCCGGCGCCGACGATATAGACGCCGCTCACGCCGCTTTCTCCGTGATCGGGGCGAAGGCGAACGTCGTCCGCCGCTCGCCGCTTTCGAGCGTGAAGGGCTCAGCGACGAGGCGCATCGGCATGTCGATCGCGAAGCCGTCGAGCGGCGCGCCGGTGAGCCGCCCCTCGACGATGATCGCATCGCCGAGCGCGACATAACCCACGGCATAAGGCGCGAACGCCTCGGGCCCGGCATAAGGCGGCGATTTGGGCCGGAAGCGCTGGATCGTCCACGACCAGAGCCGGCCTTCGCGCGGCAACAGGACGGATTCGTATCGCTCGGGATCGGCGTCTCCCGGCGCCGGGAACACCAGCCGCCCGCTCTCGCGCTCGCGCGCCGCCAGCAGCGCCAGGGCGCCGTCCGCGTCGAGATGCAGCAACCGGTCGTCGATCGGCGGTGCCAGATCAGGCATATCCTTCCTCCTGCCCAGAAACCTAGTCAGGCAGGTCGGTCAGCGCCTCTGTCCAATGGGTCAGCTAGCGTTTCGCGCTAGCGCAGGGTGCCGAGGAAGCCGAGTTGCGCGGCCTTGAACAAGGCCTGGTCGCGGTTGACCGCGTCGAGCTTCTGCGCCGCCGAACGGATGTGGAAGCGGATCGTGGTGCGCTTGAGATTGATGATCATTGCGATCTCGTCATTGGTCTTGCCCGCAGCCGCCCAGCGCAGGCATTCGACCTCGCGCTTGGTCAGCATCACCCGCGCGATGCTGGCCGGGCGCCGCTCGGTTACCTTGACGTAGCTCGCGACGAAGATGCGCGCGAGCAACGCCAGCGTCTCGCCGACCGCCTCGAACGGCGCGGAAAGATCGTCGACCGCGGGATCGGGCGACAGGAAGCTCGCCGCCGCGATCTGCCCGAACGGCAGATGGATCGGCGCGACGATCGCCGCGCTGGTCAGCGCGCGCTCGCGAAAGTTGGTGAGGTCGAGCCCGGCGAGCAACGCGTTGGGCGTGCGGGTGCGGATACCATCCGCGTTGCACCAGAACGGCTCGCTCTCGAACCGGCACGCCATCGGCAGCGGAGAGGTCAGCGCCAGCTGCGGAAATCGCCACCAGCGCGAATCCTCGCCCGAAAAACCGAAGACGTCGCCGGCCAGGATTATGCCCTCGGCATCCTTCATCGGCTCGGCCGCGGCGATATTGTCGGTGACCGCGACCTTCAGCCCGGCCAGGCCGTGCACCGCGTCGCGCAACGCTTCCGCAGCCGGCCGGATTTCCGCCAGCGATCGGACACGCACCGCGGCCAGCATGTCCTCGTTGACGTGCATCGCGTCCTATCCCGCCTTCAGGCCATCGAAGAATGGACCGCACAATGCATCGGCGACCTCTTCGGGCGTGCGCGTTTTCGCCATTGGAGGATACCATTTATACGCCCAGTTGCACATGCCGAGGAAACCGTAGGTCGTGATCACCGGGTCGACCGCGCGGAACCGGCCGCTCTCCACGCCTTCGATGATGAGCGCCTTGACCCCGTCGAAATAGTCGCGGCGGCGGGTACGGATCGCGTCGCGCATCTTGCCTTCGAGGTCGCCGTAATTGTCCATGAAAGCGCGGACATAGCCGGGATGCGTCGCGATCTGGCCGAGGATGTCGACGCACGCCGAGCGCAGTGAGTCGGCCGGATCGGTGCCCGCTTCGTGTTTCAGTCCGTCCAGCAGCGCAGAGATGTGCGTGTCGTGGATCGCGTAGAGGATCGACAGCTTGCTGGGAAAATAGTGATAGAGCGTCGGCTTCCCCAGTCCCACTTCGTCGGCAAGCATCTGCATCGACGTGTTGTGAAAACCGACCTTATCGAACAAGGCGGCGCAATGCTGGATGATTTCGATGCGCTTTTCGTCATGCGCTTCGGTGGTCCGACGTTTTCGCGCTGGTTTGGCGCCCATCGATCATCCTTTCCCTGTTATATCCAGGACGTGCCCCGGCACGATCGCGAACTCAAGACGCGCCGCCTTGTTCATTTCGCCCCGGCATCCATCGCGGTCGCGCCGACCACCCAGGCCGACAGACCGGCGACCGGCACCGCGCACAATACCGCCTCGGCGACTTCGGCCTCGCTGGCGCCCGCGCGCCGGGCACCGTCCATATGGACCGACGCCCAGTTGCTGTAATCCGCCGCCAGCACCGTCACCAGCAACAGCTCGGCATGGCGCGGTTCGAGCGCGGTGCCCGACAGCGTTCCCTCGCGCATCAGATAATAAGCGTCACCGCCGACCGGCACGAGATCGAGCAGCTTACCGAGCGATGGCGGCATCGTCGTGAAATAAGAGAGGAAATTCTGCTCGGCTTCGCCCGGCGCGACGACCAACTCGCGCTCGTCGGCCTCGATCCGGGCACTGTCGGGATAGACGCGCGCATAGATCGATTCGAAGCGCAGCGCGGCGCCTTCGCCACGTGAACTCGCGAGGATCGCCACCGTGCATCCGGCAAGCTCGACGTCGAGCCCCGCCGCTGCCGCCGCGCGCAATTCGCGCTCGGTCATGTCGGGATAGCCTTTCGCGCACGCCGCCGCCGCGACGAACAGATGCTTGAGCGTTTTCGGCAAGGCGCCGTCATTCTCGATCACCGACCGGAAGCGGCGATACCCCGCCAAGGTCTTCGGCGCATGGGCCCGAACACGGCCCACGGCGTCGAGTGTTACCGCAGCTGCGGTCATTGCGCGCCTCTCCTTTTTGCTAGACCAACCGGTCGGACGGTTATGCTAACGGCAGGATCGCGAACACGTCAACGGACGGTTTGGTCAGCGTGACGAGGATTAGGAAAGGCGGCTTTCGGATGTACGATCTAACGGTCAAGGTCGCGCTGGTGACCGGCGCGGCATCGGGAATCGGGCTCGCGACCGCACGCCGCTTCGCCGCGGCGGGCGCAGCCGTGATCCTGGTCGACCGCAATGCCGACGGGCTGGCCGCGGCGGTCGAGTCGCTCGGCGATGGCCGGCATCGCGGCGTCACGATGGACGTTACCGACGAACCCGCCTGGGCGAAGCTGGCCGACGAGATCGATCGGGACGCCGGACGCCTCGATATCCTGGTCAACAATGCCGGGTTCGGCGTGTTCCGGTCGATTGCGGACACCACGCTCGACCATTGGCGCGCGATCATGGCGGTCAATCTCGACAGCGTGTTCCTCGCGACGAAACATCTGCTGCCGCTCCTCGGGCGATCGGGGAACGGCGCGATTGTCAACATGTCGTCGATCCGCGGGATCGCCGCCGCCGCCAATACCGGCAGCTATTGCGCGGCGAAGGGCGCGGTCCGGATGTTCACCAAGGCGACCGCGCTCGAATGCGCGGCTTTGGGCAATGGCGTGCGCGCCAATTCGATCCATCCGGGCCATATTGCCACGCCGCTCAGCGCCGGCGTTCATGCCGACCCCGCGATCGCCGCCCGCCTGCTCGCCGACATACCGGTCGGCCGGATCGGCACGCCTGAGGAGATCGCCGACGCGATCCTGTTCCTGGCAAGCGACGCGTCGAAATACATGACCGGGGCCGAACTCGTCGTCGACGGCGGCTCGACCGCGCAATAAAACCGGAGAGACAGACTATGGAAATCGGGAATGCGGCAGCGATCGTCACCGGCGGCGCGTCGGGGCTGGGCGGCGCGACCGCGGCGATGCTCGCGGCGCGCGGGGCGAAGGTTACCTTGTTCGATCGCGACGGCGCTGCCGGAGCGGCGCATGCAACCGCGATCGGCGGGCTGTTCGCCCAGATCGACGTCACCGACGACGCGGCGATCGACGCGGCTCTGGCTGAAGCCGAAGCCGCGCACGGAATCGCGCGGATCCTGGTCAATTGCGCGGGCGTCGCGCCCGCGATCAAGACGGTGGGTAAGGAGAATGTCCCCCACCCGCTGTCGGCATTCCGCCAGGCGATCGAGGTCAATCTGGTCGGCAGTTTCGCGGTGATCGCGCGCTTCGCCGCGCGATTGGCCGCCGCCGATCCGATCGGCGAGGAACGCGGCGTCATCGTCAATACCGCATCGGTTGCAGCCTATGACGGCCAGGTCGGCCAGGCCGCCTATGCCGCATCGAAAGGCGGCGTGGTCGGCATGACCCTGCCGCTGGCGCGCGATCTCGCCCAGCATCGCATCCGCGTCATGACGATCGCGCCGGGCATCTTCCTGACCCCGATGCTGATGGGTTTGCCGCCCGCCGCGCAGGAATCGCTCGGGACCCAGGTGCCGCATCCCAGCCGGCTCGGACGGCCCGAGGAATATGCCGCTTTGGTTGAGACGATCGTGACCAATCCGATGCTCAACGGCGAAGTGATCCGGCTCGACGGCGCGATCCGGATGGCGCCGCGATGAGCGCCGCCGGCATCGCCGCCAAGGTGGAAGCCTTCGTCCGCGACGTGGTTGCCCCTTATGAGCGCGATCCGCGGTGCGGTCCACACGGGCCGAGCGACGAACTGGTCACCGAGCTTCGTGGCAAGGCGCGCGCGGCCGGCGTGTTGACGCCGCATATCCTGGCGAATGGCACGCACCTGCATCATCGCGAGGTCGCCGTCATCTTGCGCGCGGCCGGCCTCTCGCCACTCGGTCCCGTCGCGGTCAATGTCGCGGCGCCCGACGAAGGCAATATGTACCTGCTCGGCAAGGTCGCGACGGCGGAGCAGAAAGCGCGCTTCCTCGCACCGCTCGTCGCCGGCGAGGCGCGCTCGGCCTTCTTCATGACCGAACCCGCGACGGACGGCGGTGCGGGGTCGGATCCGTCGATGCTGCAGACGATCGCGACGCGCGACGGCAATGGCTGGCGGATCGACGGGCGCAAGGCGTTCATCACCGGCGCGGAAGGCGCCAGGGTCGGCATCGTCATGGCCAAGGCCGAGAAAGGCGCCTCGCTGTTCCTCGTCGATCTGCCCGATCCCGCGATCCGCATCGAACGCGTGCTCGACACGATCGATTCGTCGATGCCGGGCGGCCATGCGATCGTCGCGATCGAGCGGCTCAGGGTTACCGCAGACCAGATGCTGGGCGCACCCGGAGACGGCTTCAAGCTAGCGCAGGTCCGGTTGGCGCCGGCGCGGTTGACGCATTGCATGCGCTGGCTCGGCGCCTGCACCCGCGCGAACGAGATCGCGACCGACTACGCCAATCGCCGCCAGGCGTTCGGTAAACCGCTGATCGACCATGAAGGTGTCGGGTTCATGCTCGCCGAGAATGTAATCGACCTGAAACAGGCCGAATTGATGATCGATTGGTGCGCGGGCGTGCTCGATACGGGTGCGCTCGGCACCGTCGAGAGCTCGATGGCGAAGGTCGCGGTCAGCGAGGCGCTGATGCGGATCGCCGATCGCTGCGTCCAGGCGATGGGCGGAACCGGCGTGTCGGGTGATACGATCGTCGAACAGGTCTTTCGCGAGGTGCGCGCCTTCCGCATCTATGACGGACCGACCGAGGTCCACAAATGGAGCCTCGCCAAGAAGATCAAGCGCGACTGGATCGCCGCGCAATGACCGCGGACTCGTTCGCCGGCACCGGCGCAGTCCGTCTCGCGCATCGCTTCGACGAGGAACGGCTCGCGGACTGGATGGCCGCCAATGTCCCCGGCTTCGAAGGCCCGTTGCATGTCGAGCAGTTCAACGGAGGCCAGTCCAACCCGACCTACAAATTGGTCACGCCCAGCCGCCGCTACGTCCTGCGCCGCAAGCCGCCCGGCACCTTGCTGCCCGGCGCGCACGCGGTCGATCGCGAGGCGCAGGTCATCCGCGCGGTCGAAGGCGTGGGTTTTCCCGTGCCGCACGTTCATGCGCTGTGCACCGACGACGCGGTGATCGGCACCTGGTTCTATGTGATGGACATGGTCGACGGCCGGATATTCTGGGACGCGACCTTGTCCGGCGAAACCACGGCGGCGCGCGCCGCGATCTACGACGCGATGAACGCCGCGATCGCGCAGCTTCATACGATCGATCCGGAAGCGGTCGGGCTCGGCAGGTACGGGCGTCACGGCCAGTATATCGAGCGGCAGGTCGCGCGCTGGTCGCGCCAGTATCTGGCGGACGATATCGCCGGCCGCGACGCCAATATGGACCGGCTGATCGCCTGGCTGCCCGAGCATATCCCGGCGGGTGCCGAGACGACATTGGTCCATGGCGATTTTCGCATCGACAATCTGATCTTCGCGCCCGACGCCTTCGCCGTCCGCGCGGTGCTCGACTGGGAGCTGTCGACGCTCGGCCATCCGCTCGCCGACTTCGCCTATCACCTGATGATGTACCGGATGCCTGCGCTCACCATTCCCGGGCTGGCGGATAGCGATCTGGCCAAGCTCGGCATCCCGAGCGAGGAGGATTATGTCGCGGCCTATTGCCGCCGGACCGGACGCGCGGGGATTCCTCACCTGGACTTCTACGTCGCGTTCAACTTCTTCCGCTTCGCCGCGATCTGCCACGGCATCAAGGCGCGGATGCTCCGTGGAACGGCCGCTTCCGCGGAAGCGGGACGGCTCGCGGCCGACCTGCCCGTGCTCGCGTCTCTCGCTTGGCAGCAAGCCGAGCGCTCGTGCTAAATCGTGCCGGGCACCTGCCGGCCGTTCCGATCAAGCAACGGGACAAGGGCCGTCTGAACGGCAGTTGCTCGCGAGTAAAGCTCTTGCCGTCAAAAACTGCCCTGTATCGCCCAGAGACGAGTTCGCCTTAGACTGACAGCACCGCCACTTGCACCCTCTCCCGGGCTCCCCAGAACACCCGTAACCTTTTATAAGTCCGTCAGGATTTTTGGATTAACCGTCCCATCGAATTTACTCAGTCCCTCCTCTTCCCACCACAATGCGGCGGGTAAAATGGAGGGCATTTCGGGGATTGCCTCATTCTGAATCTGGAGGTTCGCGCACAGGAAGGTACTGGTTCCGCCAGACCAAACTCGCACACCACCTGAGCGGCGCAGCGCGAGGTTGCCGTCCGGCTGGAACGAAGCGAACGCGATGCCGCTGCCGGGTCGCGGTCGACATGAGCCTCTGTCCCGGTCGTGGTCTATCAGATCTACCGGCTATTGGCTGACGGCGGCTCCGACGAACTCCGATTGAGGAAGAACGTGCCGATGAGCTCGGCCGGCCCCGTGGAATGATCGCGAATCCATCGTTCAGAGACCGGTTCGCCTAGGACTGACGGCACAATCCGTCCGTTAGCCGACGCCTGTCGCCTCACTCAAAAGCCTCGCGTTAGGCGAAACCGCATTTCCGCGAACGGCGCTGGGGTGCGAGGGCCGCCCCATCGTGCTTAAAATATCGAATGATTGACAACATCATAAATCCGATAAATTATTAGTGATAAATATAGTAATTTATCAGGAGAGGTGAATGCTCAGTTTTCGATTCCGGGCGGTTGGAAGCGTCGCTGTCAGCATGTTGGCGCTAAGCTGGACGACCGCGGCGCAGGCGCAGGACAAGCCGGCGCCCGATCCGCAAGCGCCGGGCACGCCTGCCGCGAATTCGCAGGCACAATCGATCGACACACGCGGCGACATCGTCATCACCGCGCAGCGCCGCGCCGAGAATCTGCAGGACGTGCCGCTGTCGGTCGCGGTGATTGGCGGCGACAAGCTCACCTCGCTCAAATTCAACGAGACCAGCGACCTGCAATATATGGTCCCGAGCGTCACGCTGACCAATTCGGCGGGACCACGCAATTTCGGCTTCTTCATCCGCGGCATCGGCACCAGCACCTTTTCGTCCGAGGCGATCGAGGGCAGCGTCGCCTATGTCCTGGACGGAGTCGTCATGGGCCAGGCTGGAGCGTCGCTCGGCGACCTCCCCGATATCGAGCGGATCGAAGTGCTGCGCGGGCCGCAAGGCACATTGTTCGGCAAGAATGCATCGGCCGGTGTGGTCAACGTCGTGACCAAGCGGCCATCCAGGGAATTCACCGGCAACGCCAGCGTCAGTTGGGGTTGGCCCGACAATGACCGCCGCTTCAGCGCCTATCTGTCGGGGCCGATCACCGACACGCTTCGCTTCTCGATCTCGGGGCGGCGCAACAAGCGCGACGGCTATGTCACCAACGTGTTCGATGGCCGCAAATTGAACGACCGCGACGATTGGGGCGGGCGCGCCAAGCTGGAATGGGAGCCGACCGCCAACCTGACGCTGACCGGCATCGCCGATTATTACAAGCGCGACTCCGATTGCTGCGTGTGGACGCTCTATTCGGTGGGGACGCCCCCGGGCGCGCCCGAACTGTTTCAGATCGCAAAAGGCATCAAGCCGGGCAGGGACAATCTCGACCAGGATATCAATGGCGACGTCTTCTCCAACGCCAGGAGCAAGGGCGTGTCACTGCAAGCCGATTATCGCCTGGGCGGCTTCACGCTGACCTCGATCACCGCGTGGCGGACCTGGGAGACGACCGACGGGCTCGATTCGGATTCGGCACCGATCAACCTCCTTGATGTCAATTATGCCCATTTCAACCAGGCGCAGTTCAGTCAGGAAATCCGGTTGGCCTCGCCGACCGGCAAACTGATCGATTACGTGCTCGGCGCCTATTATTTCGACGCCGACGTCAATTCGCGGTCGACCCAGATTTTCGCGACGGTGCCGTTCCCGTTCTTCAACCGCCGCGCCCACATCACCTCGGATTCGCGCAACATGGCGCTGTTCGGCCAGGCCAATCTCAACATATCGAAATCGTTCAAACTGATCGGCGGACTGCGCTACCTCAAGGACCGGGTGGAAGCGGCCAAGGATCGTCTCGATCCGACTTATCATCTGACCGATTCCGATCGTAAAGCCGAACAATCCTACGCGTTGGTGTGGCGCGCCGGTGCTCAATACGACATCGCCAAGGACGCCAACGTGTTCGCCACCGTGACGCGCGGATTCAAGGGCGGCGGGTTCGACACCAATATCGGCGTCAAGACCTTGCGCTACGTGAAACCCGAGCGGCCAACCAATTACGAAATCGGCCTGCGCACCTATTGGCCCGACGCGCGCGTGACGTTCAACGTCACCGCTTTCTACACGCATGTCGACAATTACCAGACAGCGGGCCGCGACCCGGTCACCGCGACCTATCCGATCGTCAGCAGCGAGGCGAAGACCAAGGGCGTCGAGTTCGATCTCGGCTGGCGGCCGATCGCGGCGACCGACCTCAATCTGGTGCTGAGCGGTTCCTATGTCGATGCGCGCTGGGGCGATTTCCCCAACGCGCCGTGCTTCGGCGGGCAGACCGTGGCGGAAGGATGCGTCCCCGCGCCGGGATCGCCGGCGGGATCGCCCGGCGTGCAGCAGAATCTGACCGACGCGCCGCTGCCCTATTCGCCCAAATGGCAATTGAATGCGGGCGGTTCGTACGGCGTCGATTTGTCGTCCAGGCTCAAGCTGCAATTCGATCTGTCGGCCAGCTATCGCTCGTCGCAGCTGATCGCCTTCCCCAACAATCCGCGCACGCGACAGGACGGCTATGTGCTGGTCAACGGCGCGATCGCGCTGGCCAGCGGCAAGCTGTGGAAGCTGTCGGTTTACGGCAAGAACCTGCTCGACGAGCATTTCGCCGTGACGATGTTCTCGACCCCGTTCGGCAGCGCGCGCAGCCTGAGCCAGTTCCGGCCATATGAATCGCAGCGCTCGGTGGGGCTGTCGCTCGATGTCGGTTTCTGAACCGCGCGATGCAGGCGGGGAGGGCTTACCCCCTCCCCGCCTGATCGCGGGATTGAGCTTCGTCACGATCGCCGAACTGCCTGACTGGTCCGCCGGACCCAAAGGCAGCACGGCGGAAATCTACGCCGCGCTACCGGGCGCCGGCTATGAAGGTATCCAGACGCTCGAGCCGGCGGTCGCGCGCGGCGCCGGGCTGATCCCATTCGGCATCGCGCGCGTGATCCATGACCTCGACCAGCTTCGCGCAATGACGCGGCACTGGCGCGACCAGGGCTGCGCCTGCACCACGGTGCAGCTGGGGACCGGTCTCGAGGAAGACGACGATCTGATGCGACTCGCCGAGGGCATGCTGCAGATCGCCGAGCAGGAGCGGCACAGACTCCACCTCGAAACGCATCGCGCGACGATGACGCAGGATATCCGACGGACGCTCGGACTGATCGAGCGCTTTCCCGAACTGACCTTCAACGGCGATTTCGCACATTGGTATACCGGCCACGAACTGCCGTATGGCGATATCGAGGCCAAGCTCATCGCCATGCGCCCGGTGTTCGAGCGTGTCCGCTTCCTCCACTTGCGCGTCTCGTCCGGCGCGTTCGGCCAGCTCAGCGCGAGCGACCCGGCCGAAGCGCAGCATCTCGCCATCTTCCGGCGGATGTGGACGGAGAGCATCGGCGGCTTCCTCCTCACCGCCTGCTCCGGGGACTATTTGCCCGCGCTTTGCGAATTGCTCCCCGCGCGCACTTTTTATCCCAAGATGGTCACCGGCTCCGATGGCAGTCCGCGCGAGGAAAGCGACCGCTGGGTCGAGGCCGCCTTCCTCACCGAGCAGGCGCGCGCCTGTTTCGACGCTGCCGTCCAGGGCATCGCGGCATCGGCACCCCCAGCCCTGCCGATGCTCGCGAGCGACGATGGCCGCGAATAGCCGTCACGGCGAAGGGACACCAAAACACCCCCGCGACGATCGCCCGCGGCTGGAAGGCGTGCTGGTTGCGCGGGCGCGAGGCATGTCTAATAGTCGCGGCGTGCCGACCGACATTCCGTCCGTAAAGAACTTCACCGCACCGTCGGTCATCGCCCCCGTCGACCCCAAGCGAAATCCGACGCTGGCGGTGCAATATTGGCTCGGCCGCGACATTGTCCGCGGTGTCTTCGCGCCGCTCGAACGGCTCAAGGTCGAGCAACTCGTCGCTTTCTACGATGTCGGCCACAGCCCCGTGCGCGAGGCGATTTTATTGTTGTCGACCAGCGGGTTGGTCGTACATGAGCACCAGAAGGGGCATCGCGTCGCACCGGTCTCACTGGCCGATTACGACGATCTGATTCGCGCCTATCGCAAGATCTATCAGCTCATGCTCGACAGCGCGCTCAAGCATGGCAACGAGGCTTGGGAGGAAGCGGTGGTGCTCCAGCTCCACCGCTCGCTCAAGGTCGAGAAGAATTTCGACGATCCCGAGCATCGCGAAATGTGGCAGCGCGCTTATTCGGCGCTGCACTGGACCTTGCTGTCGGGCTGCGGTTCGCCGATCCTGATGCGGATCTGGGCCGATCTCGGCGGGCGGCTCGAACGCTATGTCAATTTGTTCGCCGATCTCGAGATCGACCGCGTGCTCGACCATCACAGCAAGCATCGCGAAATCGTCGACGCGGTGGTGCACCGCGATGCCGAGCGGCTGCACGAGCTGGTCGCCGACATGTTCGAAATGGGCGTACAGTTCCACCAGACGATCAGCCGTACGCTTTCCAGCTACGAAAAGTCCGCTCACGCCGACCCCGCGCCGGAGAGGGAGGGTGCGCCGCGCAAGCGTGGACGGCCGCGCAAAAATCCGCGTTAAAATAGATAAATTCTCTAGCTAATTATCAATTCTCCATTTATTCCTCCCCAAAAAATCGGGAGGATGGGATGGCCGGACTGGCGCGTACGAAATTAGGCATCTCGCGCGTGATCGGCTTCACGGTCGGCGATTTCGCGTTCAATCTCTATTGGCAGAGCATCTCGCTCTATCTGCTGTTCTTCTACACCGACGCCGTCGGGCTGAGCGCGGGGACGGCGGGACTGATCTACATGATCGCCTCGATCTTCGATGCGACGATCGACCCGCTGATGGGCGCGATTGCCGATCGTACGCGGACGCGCTGGGGACGCTACCGCCCCTATCTGCTGTTCGGCGGCCCGTTCGTCGGAATCGCGTTCGTCCTGCTCTATTTCAAGCCGGATCTGGCGGGGTCGGCACTTGCCGCCTGGATGCTCGCCACGCACATCCTGTTCCGCATCGCCTATACGGTTGTATCCATCCCCTATACCGCGATGAGCGCGCGCATCACGCCCAATTCGGGCGAGCGCGGATCGATCGCCGGCGCGCGGATCATCTTCGCGACCCTGGCAGGGCTGACCATCGCAATCACGACCCAGCCGCTCGCAGCTCATTTCGGCGGAACGGTCGACTCACCGCACGGCTATCTGATCGCGGCTGTCCTGTTCGCGGCGATGGCGACAATGATCTTCCCGATCGTGTTCGCCGCCACTCGCGAGCCGGAAGGCGACGTCCACGAAGTCGTGCCGCACAGCCTGGGCGAATATTGGCAGGCGCTGAAGGGCAATCGCGCGCTCTGGACAATGCTCGCCGCGATGTGCGCCGGGGTGATGTGTTCGACCGCTTTGGGCAAATCGATCCTCTATTATTTCAAATATTACCTCCACGACGAGGCCCAGGCGCGCACCGCGCTGAGCCTCTGCGCCGCATCGGGGCTGATCGTCGTGCCGATCTGGATGGTCGTCACCCGCTGGATCGGCAAGCGCAACGCCTGCCTGGCCGCGGTGGTCTGGGGCCTGGCCGGCTTGACCTGGTTCGCCATCACCGACGTGCGGACGACGGCGCTGGCGATCGGATTCTTCCTGTGGATGCAGGTGACCGGTCTCGGCCTCGCGCTCGGCTTTTGGTCGATCCTGCCGGATACGGTCGAATATGGCGAATGGCGATCGGGTCGGCGGACCGAAAGCTTCGTGTTCGGGCTGGGGCAGTTCTTCCTGAAAGTCGCATTAGGCCTTGGTGCGGGGCTGTTTGGCTGGTTGCTCGGCGTAATCGGCTATCAAGCCAATGTCTCGCAATCGGCCGAGACGCTGGCGCGAATGAAAGTGCTGATGACCGCATTACCCGCGCTCGGGCTGGTCATCGCGGGCATCGCGATGTTCTTCTACCCGCTGCGCGGCAAGCGGCACGACGAGATCGTCGAAGAGCTCGAGGCGCAGCGCCGCGTGGTCGCCGGCGAGGCCTGATCGGTTCTCCCCAGGGAGAGTGACAGTCTCCGCAGGGACTGTCGGAGGGGGAGGAGCACGACGGCGAGCAATCGCCGTCCTCCCCCTCCATCATTTTAGTGCCTAACCATCGATCAGAAATTGGCGAGCGGGGTCGTTCTGAAACACCACCGAGCCATCGGTGCCGAACGTCCGCGCGCCGTCGGGGGCATATTGCAGGATATACGCCTTGCGCACCGTCCCATCCTTGAGGTTGGGTCCGGTCCGATGCGGCGCCAGTGACGAGAACAGGATGATGTCGCCGGCGGCGGCGGGCGCGGCCACCGCATCGTCGGCCTGCTCGAGGCACTTCAGCCCGATCGGGGTGAGCCAATGGTCGAGCGTGCCCAGCCGGTGCAGGCCGCGCGCGATCCAGGGACAGCCATTCTCCTCATCGACATCGACCAGCGGGATCCAGAAGGTCAGATATTGCTGCGGCTCGATGAAGGTATAACCATTGTCCTGATGCCAGGGGAATTCCTGCTTCTTGCCGGTCTTCTTGTACACCGACTGGTCCCAATAGAGCCGCATCGGCGCATCGGCGAGGTCGTGGCAGAGGTCGCGGATCACCGGATGTGCGGCGAAATCGCGCAAAGTCTCGGACTGGGTAACCAGATGCGCGGTGAACGTGATCGTGCCCGATGAGGTCAGGCGGAAATTGCCGCCCTGCTGCTCGCTGACATAGGTTTCATAGGCCTGTTCGATCGGATCGATCGCGGCCTCGACCTCGGCCAGTTCGGCGCGGGCGAACGCGCCGCGCACGATGACGAAGCCGTCGCGGTCGAACGCCTCCACTTCATCGCGGGTCAAGCGCCGCAACGGCCGGTCGCCGGGCACGTCCTGCCAGTCGAAGCCGGCGCTGCGCGGATCGATCCGCGGTGCAGTGGTCGGGAGATTAGTCATCATCGTCTCCTGTTGAAGGGGCCTCGGCCCAATAATTTAAATTCAGCTTGATTCGATAATTTTCTGCATTTAATTCTATTTTCTATAAAGAGAGTCGATAATTATTAAAGGGCATCGAAACCGTCCCGGACGGAACGGCCCGATGCCAAATTCGGCGAAGGGAGAGGATTATGAAGCGGTTAGCCTGGTTGGCTGCGGCGTTGGTCGCGGTAATGCCCATGAGCGCCTACGCAGGGCCCAACCTTCCGACGAAGCCCATCGAGCAGAAATATTACGCCAACGGCCCCTGGACCGTGACGACGACGGTCACCGCCACGGCCTGCGATTCCAAGGGCGACCTCTGCGATATCTATTTCCCCGCCAATCTCGGCGCCAACGGCTTCCTGCATCCGATCGTGGTTTGGGGGAACGGCACCGGCACGACGCCGATCGCCGCCAGCACTTACGCTTATTATCTCCGTCACCTGGCGTCGTGGGGCTTCGTCGTTATCGCGACGCAGGACGGCACTACCGGCATCGGCCAGACGCTGATCGACAGCGCCAATTACATCAAGGCGCGCAACACCGACGCGAGCAGCGTCTTCTTCGGCAAGCTCGACGTGACCAAGATCGGCGCCGTCGGCCATTCGCAAGGCGCCACCGGGGTGATCAACGCGATGATCCATTCGGGTGGCATGATCCGCACCGCGGTCGCGTTCCACCTTCCCGCACAGATGTGGTGCAGTTCGTCGTCCAATTGCCTGCAGACGGCGACGCTGACCGGCGCGACCTCGGGCTCGTTCCTCTATGTCAGCGGATCGGCCGACGGTTTGATCTCCCCCGACACGCAATTGTTCGGCAGCCAGCTCAACTCGAATACGGCGTATTACAACGCGACGCCTTCGGCTCTGACCAAGGCCAAGGCGATCATCAAGGGCACCAACCATAATGACGTCCAGGGCAATCCGACCTGCCCGTCGGGGCTCGGGTCGTGCAACAACGGCGTCGATGCCTATCTCGGCTATCCGACCGCCTGGCTGATGTGGCAGCTCCAGGGAGCAGCCGACGGACAGCAGGCGTTCAAGGCCTCGACCGGCGAGATCTATACCGAGACGACCAACTGGCAGAGCATCTTGAGCAACGTACCCTGACCCTGGGCATGGGGTGACGTCTCGCGGCGATCCTAGCCCAGCACTCGATCACCCAGTTGTAACCCATCTAGCTTGCATCCCACCCCGGCGCTCCTTCGCCGGGGTGGCTTCGTTGGTGTGGTGGTCGGTGTCTCCCACGCACGGCATCGCTCCGCCCTTTCGCCTCTTGCAAATTCGATCTATTTTTGATGTAAATTGCGTAAATATGCTGCATTAGATCGAATCATGGGGAGATGGATATGCCGGATCGCGACAGCTGGGAGGAGCGTGGCTTCTTCATCGAACGTGGCCTGCTCTCGGCGGCCGTCACCGAGCGGATCGAGCGCGAGGCGGTTGACGCGATCCGTGCCGACCCGCCGGCGGGGCATGGCGGCGAGCGCGTCTATTCGACCGCCGACGATTTGCTGATCTATCCTGAAAAGGCGCCGAGCCCGGTGGCGCGCAACCCCGAGGATTTCATCGCCAAGGTATTCAATTGCCACATCGTCGGCGCGGCGCACGACCTCGCCGTCGATCCCGTGCTCACCGATCCGCTGCGCGACATCCTCACCGACGATATCGACTGTTTCCAGAGCCAGTTCATCTTCAAGAATCCCGGCGTGCTCGGCCAGCCCTGGCATCAGGACGCTTATTATTTCCGCTACGACAAGCAGCCGCAGGTGACCGTCTGGGTCGCGCTGAGCCGCGCGACCTTGGAGAATGGCTGCCTGTGGGTGCTGCCCGGGTCGCACAAAAGGCAGCAGGTGTTCGAGCATGTCGCCGACCGCCGGCCGGAAAGCCTGCAGGGCTATCAAGAGATCGTGTCGGAGGACACCGCCGAGGAAATCCCGGTGACGATGGAGCCCGGCGACGTGCTCTTCTTCCACTCGTACCTGATGCATCGCTCGACCGACAATGTCGCCGATTATCGCCGATCGGCGATGGTCTACCATTATGCCGAGGCGGGCACCGAACCGCTCGATGCGGTCGCGGCGGCGACGCTCGCGCACGTCAACCGCTGGCTCCCCGCGCGGCGCGCCACTTCCACCATCTCAGCCTAGAAGAACGGATCCAATGTCGACCCAGACCTATCCCCGCCCGCATCCGCTCAACCACGATTTCCATTGGCAGGACGTGCCCGGCGCGCGGCCGCTGCGCCGCCTGACGCGCGACGGAGTGAAGGCGTTCGACCGCGACGGCTTCATCGTCATCAAGAACGCGTTCAGCGATGCCGAACTGACTGCGGTCGAGGCGGCGATCGACCCGATCGAGCAGGCCTATGAAAAGTACGTCAAGGAACAGGGCGGCAATCTCAGCCTGACCAACACCGACGCGATCACCTTCACCACGCATATCGTCAAGCATTCGGACGTGCTGCGCCGCTTCGCCGCGCATCCCGTGATCCGCGACCTGTGCCACGATCTGATGGGCGGAACGGTGCGGCTCTATTGGGACCAGTCGGTCTACAAGAAGACCGGGGTGAAGCAGGAATTCCCCTGGCATCAGGACAATGGCTACACCTTCATCGAGCCGCAGCAATATCTGACCTTCTGGATTCCGTTGCTCGATGTCGACGAGGAGAATGGCTGTCCCTGGATCGTGCCCGGCCTGCACAAGGGCGGCACGCTCGACCATTGGCGCACGCCGATCGGGCTCAAGTGCCTCGAGGAGGCCGAAGACGCGGTCGCGGTGCCGGCGGAGAAGGGCGACATCATCCTGTTCTCGTCGCTTTCTCCGCATCGCACGGGGCCGAACCTGCGCGACGGCACAGTGCGCAAGGCGTACATCCTGCAATATGCCCCCGACGGCGCGCATACGATGGTCGACGGCGAGACGATCCGCCAGGACGATGCCGAACGCCAGTTCATCATCGAGGGCGCCGGACAATGATGCGCGACGACAGCGCGGCGCTGATCGAGGCGTATCGCAGCGATGGCTTCGTCGCGGTACGCGGGCTGATCGATCCCGCCGAACTCGCCCCGCTCGCCGCCGAAGTCGATGCCGCGGTCGCGCGGCGCAAGGCGCGCGACACGCGCAGCCTGGCGGAGAAGTCGCGCTACGAACAGTCGTTCGTGCAATGCCAATATATGTGGGAGGATTCGCCCGGCATCCGCCCCCTCACCTTCCACGAGAATGTCTGCCGGATGGCCGCCGAGCTGATCGGCGCCCCGGCCGTGCGGCTGTGGCACGACCAAGCGCTGTTCAAGGAGGCTGGCGGCAAATCGACCCAGGCGCACCAGGACCATCCCTATTGGCCGATCGCCGAGGACGCGACGATCACCGCCTGGATTCCCTTGGTCGAGGTTGATCGCGAGACAGGCTGCATGGGCTATGTCCCCGGCTCGCACCGCGACGCGCGGCAATTCGTCGACATCTTCGCCGGCAACGACAGCAACGGGCCGCAAGTCGAGGACCAGGCAGTGTTCGTCCCCGCTCGGCCGGGCGACGTGCTGTTCCATCATGGCCGCACGATGCACATGGCGCTGCCCAACCAGTCGGGGATAACGCGCCGCGCCTATACCGCGATCTATTTCGCCGACGGCTGCACGCGCAGCGGCGAGCGATCGCATCCCTCGGTCGACCGAACCGGCATCGCGATCGGCGGCCGATCGACGGGCCGGCGACACCGATTGCCTGGCCGCTGGCAGGCGGCGGGTTCCCGGAGCCGGGACCGTGGCCAGACACTGGCGACGAGAGGTTCCGGCGTTCGGCTGTGCTCGGGATCATCCCGGAAGTGGCGTAGGTCGGCCCAAAACCGGCTGCTCGCGCTTATGCCGGCTGCACCGAAAAGCGGATCTCGCGAGCATAGAACGACCCCTCGAGCCCAATGCTGCTCTCCCAGGTCAATTCGAGGTCCCCGATTTGTGGACCCGCTGACGTGGCCCATCCGCCTTGCTTCGCCGCGACCCGCCTGACGCCGAGATCCTGAACGATTGCGCCGGCATCTCCAACCAGCGAGATGCCAGTGATTCCGTCGAAGTGAACGAATAGACGCGCATGGCGGTCGCAGACGAAAAATCCTTTCGCGTCTATCTCGCTCGTCATCCGACAAGCTTTAAAGACGATCGTCGCCTCGCCGGCCGTGACGTCTAACCTCTCGATCTCCCAATCATGAAAAGAGGGTACGAAGCCGAACCATCCGGTGACCTCATCGCTCCCGGGCAACGTCCGAAAAAGCTTCTCGTCCGTCGTCCAGTAAATTCCGTCAGAGCTTGGCATGGCACCGTGCTATCCCAACCGCCCCAACACCAAAAGGCGGGATTTACCGCGCCCGCGGGGCTGCCACCACGCTGACGCTGAGCCGGCGCATGCGTCAGGCGGCCGTTACGGGGCGCCGTCCACGCACACTCTGAACACCGCCGCGCCGGCGCTTCGGCTGGTCGAGCTCGGCGAGGTTACGCCGGATGGTCTCGCGCATCGGCTCGCCGCCCTCGAAGAAGCGGTCGAGCAAGGAATGCAGCCGGTCGGCGTCGCCGCTGACGATCGCCTCGACGATCACGCGGTGCTCGGCATGGCTGTCGCGCGCACGGTCGGTGGCGAGATCGGCGTGAAGATTGACGTAGCGCTCGGCGCGGTCGCCGAGATTGCCGACCACCCCCCTCAGGATTCGCGATCCGCAGCCGGACAATATTTCCTCGTGCAGGCTCTTATATGCTTGCTGCCACAATTCGCGCGCCTCGGGATCGGCATCGGTCATCACCTTGCTGACCTTGAGCGAGCGGTGCAGCGCGAGCACGACGCGCTCTTCCCACTCCTCGCCGCCACGCTCGACCGCCATTTCCAGCGCGAGCTGATAAGTCCGCCGATAGATATCGATCAGGTCGTTATAATCGGCCAGCGACACGCCGGCGACGCGATAGCCCTTATTATGCTCGTGCTCGATCAGCCCGCGCGCCGAGACCAGCAGGATCGCTTCGCGCACCGGGCTGTGCCCCACACCGTAATATTGGGTGAGCTGTTCGACCTTGAGGCGTTCGAGCGGCGCGAACACGCCGCGTACGATGTCGCGGCGCAACCAGTGCGCGATCGCCTGGGTCGGGTTCTTGTCGGCGTCGATCCCGACGGTCAGGCGGGGATCGGTAAATGTTGCGACGGAAACCAATGCTGTCACATCAGGTCTTTCTGATCGGGCGAGATGCCGGCCTCATAGAGCAGCGGGCTGGGCGAATTGAAAGGTGTACCGGAAAACCACCCGCATCTCCTTTTCGTATTTTTTGATCATAATTGACTTTTTATTCTATTTTCGATCAAATTATAGCCGACCATTTCGTCACGGCTAGGCTTAGAAACCATGACTATCGACATCGCGACGCGACCTGCCCTTCTCCCCACCCTCTCGATCGACGGGGATCGGTTCGTCGACAGCCATGGGCGCCATGTCATCCTGCGCGGGGTCAATCTGGGCGGCGATTGCAAAGTGCCCTCCCCCAATGGCGGCACCCAATATCCGAGCGATTTTGCCGACCATCGCACCGTGTCGTTCGTCGGGCGCCCCTTTCCGATCGCCGAGGCCGACGAGCATCTGGCGCGGCTGGCGCATTGGGGTTTCAATTGCCTGCGCCTGCTCACCACCTGGGAAGCGGTCGAGCATGCCGGGCCGGGCCAGCACGATCAGGACTATCTCGATTATTTCACCGAGATCTGCGCGCGCGCGGGCAAGCACGGCCTCTATCTGTTCGTCGATTTCCATCAGGACGTCTGGTCGCGGATGACCGGCGGCGACGGCGCGCCGGGCTGGACGTTCGAGGCGGTGGGCCTCGATTTCACCAAGTTCCACGCGGCGGGCGCGGCGCACGTCATGCAACAGGTCTACGATTATGGCAGCGACGTCCGCCGCCAGCCGCAATATCCGCAGATGAGCTGGGGATCGAATTACCGCCTATCGGGCAATGCGATCATGTGGAGCCTGTTCTGGTGCGGTGCCTTGTTCACCCCCGACCATCGCGTCGACGGCGAGAACATCCAGCATTACCTGCAGCGCCATTATCTCGGCGCGATGGAAGCGATCGCCGAGCGCGTCGCCGGCATGCCGCACGTGCTTGGTTTCGATACGCTCAACGAGCCCGGCACCGGCTGGGTCGGCGATGGCCTGAGCTATCGCCACTTGGCCCCGAGCGAGGAAAACCGAACGCGCCCCCGCCCCGGTGTCGCGACGTCGGCGCTTGACGGTCTGGCCGCGGCGAGCGGGCTATCGGTCGAAGTGCCAGTGCTGCGGCGCAACCTCGATACCGGCCATGCCGAGCCGGCGGGCAGCCGCGTCATCAATCCTGACGGCGTATCGATCTGGCGCGACGGCGTGACCTGTCCGTTCGCCGCCGCGGGCGCCTGGCGTGTCGAGGGCGGTAAGGCGGTCGCGCTCGACGAGGAATTCTTCCGCAGCCGCGACGGCCGCCGCATCACGATATCGGAGGACGGCTTCGGCCCGCTGTTCCACGCTGTCGCGGAGACGACGCGGCGGCACAATCCCGACTGGTCGGTGTTCGCCGAGCTCGACGCGTTCGGCGCGGCGTCGGGGCGCCCCTTCCCCGAGCGCATGCCCGAGCGCTCGGTCAATGCCAGCCACTGGTACGACGCTTCGACGCTCTATCTGAAGACGTTCGATCCCAACAATTCGTATGACTTCCTTACTGGCGAACTCGCGACCAGCGAGGATCAGGTGCTGCAGCGTTATGTCGCGCAGATCGGCTATAAGGCGGCGGGCGGCGCCAAGACATTCGGCCCCAACGGCGCGCCGTCGCTGATCGGCGAATTCGGCATTCCCTATGATCTCGACGAAGGCGAGGCCTACGCCGCCTGGGATCGCGGCGAGCGCGATCCGGCGATCTGGGCGAAACACGATCTGTTGCTCGGGCTGATGTACGACGCGCTCGACGCGCTGCAGCTCAACTCGACGCAGTGGAATTACACCGCGTCGAACCGCAACGACCTCAGGATCGGGGACAATTGGAACCAGGAGGATCTGTCGATCTTTTCACGCGACCAATTGGTAGCAGGCGATTCCAATTCTGGCGGTCGTGGGGTCAGGGGATTTTGCCGGCCATTCGCCAGGCACGTCCAGGGACGAATCCACAACATGCATTTCGACCGGGCGAGTGGCGACTTCGCGCTGACCTTCGACGCTGATCCGGCGATCGCGGCGCCCACTGAAATCTACGTGCCGCGAACGCAATATCCCAACGGCTGCACATTCGACGTCGCCGGGGCCCACCTTGTCTTCGCGGAGCAGCTTGCGTCGGTTCGGATCGAAAAAGCCGGACGAATCACGATCACCATAAAGCGGCAATGACGCGCCGGTTCGCCATCGGCGGACGAATGTCGATGTCAGCGCAGCGCTGCCGCCGGAACCGGTGCCGCGTAGCGCGTCAGGAACTGAGCCAGGCTCGGCAGCTGCGGCAGCCGGGCCTTGATCCCCGCGTCGAGCCCGTCCAGCGCCTGGCGAAGATTGGCATCGGACAGCTGGCTCGGCAGCAGATGCCAGCCATCGGGCGTCAGGCCCTGCCCCATCATCACCTGGCACCAGGAATCGACGCGGAAAATCTCGTCCTGGTCCTGATGCGCCATCGCCTGTTCGCGGAACAGGTCGAGGCGGGCGGCCAGCGTATCGGGCAGATCCATCTGCGCCATGCGTTGCCAGAACGGCGCGTCGCGATGGTTGAGCGCGTAATGCAGGATGACGAAATCGCGCACGTGCGTCCACTCGGCTTCCGACCGCGTGTTGAAGCGTGAGGCCAGCGCATCATAGTCGCGCGTGAACGGGAACGACTGGATGAAGCGCGTGATCGCGATCATCACCAGATGGATGCTGGTCGACTCCAGCGGCTCGATGAACCCGCCGGCGAGGCCGAGCGCCAGGCAGTTGCGATGCCATGCCCGGCGGCGCATCCCCGCGGTGAAGCGCAGCAGGCGCGGCTCGAACAAGGGTTCGCCGTCGATCCCGGCCAACAGCGTCTCGCGCGCGGTGTCATTGTCCATGTCCGCGCTGCAAAACACGATGCCGTTGCCGACCCGATGCTGGAGCGGAATACGCCAGCGCCACCCGGCGTCATGCGCGATGGCGCGGGTATAGGGGACGGGTTCGCCGGCGCTTTCGGTCTGGACCGCGAACGCGCTGTCGGTCGCCAGCCAGTGGCTCCAATCGTCGAACCCGGCCTTGAGCGTTTGCTCGATCAGGAGCGCGCGAAAGCCGGTGCAGTCGATGAAGAAATCACCGTCGACCCGCTCGCCCGATGCCAGCACCAGCGATCGGATGTCGCCGCTGTCCGCATCCTGCGACACTTCCGCGATACGGCCCTCGACACGTTTTACCCCGTCGGCCTCGGCAATGTTCCGCAGGAACCGGGCATAAGCGGTGGCGTCGAGATGATAGGCATAAGCGAGGCCGAGCTCGGGATCGGCGGAGAAGCGGTTTTCCGCCGCCGCGCGCAGCTCCAGCGAGTAATCGCCATAAGGACGCCCGAACCCGCGATGCCGCGCCTCGAGCCAGAAATGCTGGAAATCGGCGACGAACACCGATCGCCCGACCGATCCGAACGAGTGGAAATAATGGTCGCCCGGCCGGTCCCAATTCTCGAAGCCGATCCCCAGCTTGAAGCTGGCATTGGTCGCGCGGACGAACGCGTCCTCGTCGATGCCGATGAAGGAATGGAAGCTGCGGATCGTCGGGATGGTGGATTCGCCGACGCCGACGGTGCCGATCTCGTCGGATTCGACAAGCACCACCTCGATCATCGGGCTGAGATGCTTGGCGAGCGTGGTCGCGGCGATCCAGCCTGCCGTGCCGCCCCCCGCCACGACGACGCGACGGATCCTGTCGGGAGTTGCTTCGGTCATCGATTGAGCTGCCTTTGGATCAGGGCGCGCAACTGCCGCGCCGCCATGGGATCGAGGGACGCCAGCGGCCCGCGGGCCGCGGTGGGCAAATGGGCCGCCGGGCGCTCGGGCGGGCCGAAGATGTAATAGTCGAACATCGCGCGCCACGCGGCTTTCTCGTGCGCCGGGCGATCGCGGAGCGAGAGCATGGCGTGGAGCAAGGTCGTCATCGGCGTGTCGAGGAAATCGGGTGCCGCGTTCCACCAATAATTGACCAGCACGTTGAAGTCGTCGAGCGCCTCGACCTGGTGCCACCACAAGGCCGGGTAAACGAGGACGTCGCCGGGCTCGAGTTCGGCGATCTCGCCGGCCGCCGCCGCCTTGGGAAAATCGGGGAAGCGGTCGAGATCGGGTGCGGCGAAATCGACCATCGTCACGACTTGCCCGCCCGGCGTCGGCGCCAGCGGACCGGGATAGAGGTTGGCGACCTGGTCGGGCGGGAACAAGGTGAAGCGGCGATGCCCGACCGCGCAGCACGCCGCATTGTTCGACATGTCGAAATGCGCCGCCGCGATCGTACGATTGCCGAGCCAGATGCTGGCGAGCGGCGGATGCTTGGCGAACAAGTCGCCCGCGGGCGCCAATTCGTTCTCCGCACGAAAGCCCGGGAAGAAGGTGTCGAGGTCGGTCGAGCCGATGTAGAAAGCCGGTGCGTCTGGGTTGCCGCGCTGTTCGAAGATGCGGGCGAGGAAGGCGTCGAACGCGACGCGTTCGCCGCGGAAGTTCATCGCCGTCGCGTCTTCGTTATAGTGGAAGCGGCCGCCGGTTGCCGGGTCGGCGGTATAGCCGACCACCGGCTGTCCGCTGTGGAACCGCAGCAGATAGTCGACGGCGCGTTCCGGCGATTGCAGCCCAGCCTGGACCAACGGCCAGTCACGCGCGACGCCCTTCAGGATCGTCGGCACGCCCTCGGCGACAATGGCAGCGAGATCGGGCGCGGCGATATTTCCGTCCAACTCGCGGGTTCGCCGAGTGACGGCGATCCGGACGGGGGCGGCATCAGCCATCGCGGCGCCGCTTGCGCGCGACCAGCGCGGAGATGTTGCCCAGCGAGGATGCCGCCCAGATCGCCGGCCGCAGGAAATCGTCGCGATGCAATGCCGCGAGCGCCGCGCCGTCGAGCGCGGCGAGCCGATCCTGCGCGATCGCATAGCCGTCGGGCACGGTGAAACGGCGTCCGTCCTCGGTCTCTATCCGCAGCTCGACCGGCTGGATCAGGTCATGCTCCTCGAACGCGGCGAACATGGCGGGCGCGGCCTGCGATCCGACATAGACGCGCTGGAGCGCGGTTGCGACCTGGTCGAGTAGGGGCGCGTTGCCGCCATGGTCGAGGAAGATCGCAGCGCCCTCGCCGCCATGGCGCACGCGAGGATGCGACGGGTCGATATGGATCATCGGTTCGCCGGCAACGCCTTCCGGCGGGACCCCGATCGAGAACGGACCGCGGCTCATCAGCGCGGGGATATAGCGCGCGTCCCAATGCGTGCCGTCGAGATAGAGATTCTCCTCGGCATCGAACCCGAGCAGGACGGTCGCGCGATAGGCGCCGGCAGGGTCACGCCGGAACAGGATCGCATATTCGCGCTGCAATTCCTCGAACTCGGTGGCGAACACCATCGTCTGGTTGACGGCATCGCCATAAGCGGCGCCGCGATCCACCACGACCCGCAGATCGGCATGGTCGACATTGTTGAGTAGGACGGGGTTTGCCATCGCTGCCGATCCTTAGACGAAGAAGGCCGCTTGTGCAGCGGCCTTCCCCATTTCCAGCATGTGATGGCTGTTCAGAACTTGAAGCGCGCACCGACCAGATAGCGGGCCGACCCTTCGGCCAGATACCAGGTGTTGCTCGGATCGCGACCATAGGTCCGGACACCTTCCTCGGTAAGGTTGATGCCTTCGAAGCTTACCGCGATGTTCTTGGTGATGTCATAGCTGAGGTTGAGGTCGAGCTGGCCATAAGGCGCGGTGTACACCGGGTTGTGATAAGAGTCGCGGTTGAGCTGGCTCAGGAACTTGGCGCGCCAGTTATAGGCCAGACGTGCCGAGATCCCGTATTTCTCATAGATCAAAGTAACGTTGGCGGTGTCCGACAGACCGACCAGCGCGAACTGGTCGACATTGGGATTGGCCGCCACGTCGATTCCGACATCGCCGCGCACCAGCGTGTAGCTGGCGGCAAGGCCGAAACCGGTCCGGCCGAAGAAATACTGGCCAGCGATCTCGACGCCGTAAATCTCCGCGTCCTTGTTGTTGATCGGCGTGTTGACCGAGAAGTTGAACAGCGGATCACTGGAGTTGGCGATAATGTCGACCGCGGCCAGCGTCGAGTCGACGAAGCCCTGATCGAGTGCACCATTGTGATAGTTCGCCTGGAACGCTGCATTCGCCGCCGCCACGTTGCCGTTATTCTGCTGCAGCAAAGCGGTATAGGTAAACAGGTTCACGTCGGTGATGCCGGCCTGTAACGCAGTCAGCTGGTCCTTGGCTATGCCCGAGCGCGTGCCCGCAGCAGCCGATGTGGGATCCCGCAAGCCGAACAGGTTGCGATTGACCAACGTGTTGCCGATGAAGTTGTGGACGCGCTTGTCGAAGAAGCCGACCGAGAAATAGCTGTCCTTGTTCGGATACCATTCAAGCGAGACGTCGAAATTATCCGAGTCGAGCGGATTGAGATCGGTATTGTTGGCAAAACCGGTCGCAGTGCCGCCGATCGCGGTCGGACGCGGCGGCGCGCCGACAGTGGTCGAGGCGAACAAGCTGCCATAGGGAGCGCGCGCGATCGTCTTCGAGTAAGAGAAGCGCCCCTTCAGCTTGTCGGTAAAGCCGATCGAGAAATCCATCGACGGCAGCAGATTGTTGTAGGAGCCCTTCGACGTCAGCGCCTGACGATCGGTCGAGTTGAGGATGTTGAAGTCGTTGTCCGCCTGCCAGACGATTGCGAGCGGAACGGGTTGCAGCGACTGGGCCGTGACCTTGGTGCTCTCGAACCGGGCACCGGCGACGAGCTGCGCCTGCATGTTGCCGATCGTGCCGTTCCAGGTGATCTGGCCATAGACCGACCAGATGCTCTCCTTGACACGGTTGAAGCTGTTGGTGTCGATATTGTTCTGGTGGTTCACGCCATCGTTCGTGATGCCGATATAATGCTGATACAGCGTATTATAGAGCTTGGTCGCGTCCTCGGTGCGCCACGCCACCAGCGTATTGGCGTCAGCGTTCGGATTGTTGTGGGTGAATTGGCAGGCGGTGCAGAACTGGAAGACCTGCCCGGGCGCCACGGCATTGATCTCGGGCGGCAATGAGTTGCCCCAGTCGCCGAGAACCTGACGCGTATTATACTGCGTCTGCAGCGTATTGGTGGTGCGGTAGCCGCCGCCGAAATCGAACTTGCTGCCACCGCCCAGATCCCAGGTGCCGTCGAGGCGCAGTTCCTTGATGCGCTGCGATTGGGTCGAGGCGAATTGGCGCTGAATCGCGCCGGACAGATCGCCTGCATCGAGCTTGTTATTGCAATTGCCCTTGATGAACGGCGTGCCGTTGGGGGTGACGCTCGGCGTGCAGTCGTTGAAGGTCAACGTCTGCTGCGGGAAGCCGCCCGGAGTGGTGGTGAGCGAGTGCGAGGTCACCACCGGCATATTGAACGCGACCGTGGTCGAGGTCTGGCCATTGGGGTTGTCCGGCAGGCTTTCGGCCTTGCCGAGATGCCCGTCGAGCACGAACTTCAACCGATCGGTCGCCTGCCAATCGATATTCAGACCGACATCCCACAAACGGTTCTTCTGTGCGCGATAGGCCTGCTCGAACGCCTCATCCTTCACGCCGTTGATGGTTTCGTGAAGGTAGGAGGTCGTGGCGATGCCGTTGGACGCGTCGTCGAACGTCACCTCGTCGAATGGCCGGTTGAACCAGTTGGACTGGGTCGAACGGCGCTCGGACGCCCGGAGCTGCGCATACATACCGTCAGCAGTAATGGTCAGCCCGTCGGTCGGCCGGAATTGCAGCATCGCCTGACCGTTCAGCCGCTCACGGCTGTCCTCGGAGAAATGGTAGCGGCTGTCATCAGGCACCGAAACCAGGACATTGGCATTGCCCGGCACGTTGTTGAGCTTGGTCGCGGCGTTAACGAAACCATTGGCCGGATTGAGGAAATCCGACAGAGTGCGAATATTCCAGTCGTTGCTCGCGACGGTGGGGACGCTGAAGTTGCGCTTCTGGTAGCTGCCGAACAGCGAGACGCCGACCTTCTGATCCTTGTCGCTCCAGCTGAGCAGGCCGGAAACTTCCGGCGTCACATGGCTGCCGCAGCTGATGCAGTCGTCGGCACTGGTATCGTAACTGGCCTTCGCGCCGATCGTGCCGGTGAACCCACTTTCCCGCGCATCGAGCGGGCGTCGGGTAACGACGTTGATCGCGGCACCGATGCCGCCCGACGGAATCGCGGCGCGGCCGGTCTTGTAGACTTCGAGCGTCTTGACCCCTTCCGCGGCGAGGTTCGCGAAATCGAACGACCGGCCGAAGCCGCCCGCGCCATCGCCGTTCTGATCGCCGCCCACCGAGACGATATTCGACGTGGCGAGCTGGCGCCCGTTCAAGGTGACGAGGTTGTACTGTGCGCCGAACCCACGGACGGTGACGGTCGAGCCTTCGCCGTTGACGCGGTCGATCGACACGCCGGTGATGCGCTGGAGCGATTCGGCCAGGTTGGTGTTGGGGAATTTGCCGATATCCTCGGCCGAGATGGCGTCGACGATACCGTTGGAATTGCGCTTGATCGCGATCGAGCGTTCGAGCGAGGCGCGGACGCCGGTGACGACGATGTCACCGCTCGATGCGGCCTGATCGTCGGCCGGTGCCGGCGGCGCCGCGTCGGGCGCAGCCGTTTGCGGTTGAGCCTGAGCCGCAGCCACGCCCGGCGCTGCTAGCCCGACCGCAAGTGCCAGCGCAGACGCAGAAATTCTCAATGTCCTCATGCCCCGGATCCTCCCTACCTGGTCGGCATCTTCCCATGCCGACACGATTTTGATGTTAAGCGATGTGGTCTCGCCTCGACTGTCTTCGTATCGCGTCCGACATCGATGTCAATATCGGACAAAGCCCATTTCGGATCGTTCGGTTTAGCGTTGCGCCAGGGCAACACTGGCCGATTGCAGCGGGTGCGCGGCGTCGGTTGCCAAGGTCAGTTTGTAGCTGCCCGCGGCCTGCCGCCACCGGCCGGCTTGCCAGCGCGTCAGCGCGCGCGGATCGGCCGATATCGTCACGGTTCGCGTCTCGTGCGGCGCCAGCGCTTCCCGGCTCCATCCGGCGAGTCTCAACGGACTACCATCGGGCAAAGTCACGTAGAGCTGGGGCACGGCGACGGTCGCGCGGTCGCTTTGATTGGTGATCGCAACCGTCACGCCGGGCTTGGCTCCGCCGGTGAAGCGGGCCTTGGCATAACTCACCCTGGCATAATTGAGGCCATAGCCGAACGCGAATAGCGGCTGGCTGTTCTGCGCCGCATACCAGCGGTAACCGACATTGGCGCCTTCCTTATAATCGACATCGAACGATGCGACCGGCTCGGCGGTCCCCGAACCGGCGTTGCTCGCGGCGTCGTTCTTCAGGCTTTCCAAGCCGATAGGCCCGGAGCGCGGCAGCTGCGCAGACGTGCGCGGAAAGGTCATCGGCAAGCGCCCGGTCGCGTCGACATCGCCGAACAGGATGCGCGCGATCGCTTCGCCGCCGCGCTGGCCGGGATACCAGGCCTCGACCACTGCCGGCACGCGATCGATCCACGGCATCAGCACCGGGCCGCCGGTCTCGAGCACGACGACCGTCTTCGCCTGGGCCGCGGCGACCGCGTCGATCAGCGCATCCTGATTGTCGGGCAGCGCGATGTCGCGATTATCCTCGGCCTCGGTCGACCATTGCGTGGCGAAGACGATCGCGATGTCGGCGTCGCGCGCCGCCGCTGCCGCGGCCGCCGGATCCTTGCCGTCGACATAGGAAATCCGCGCGCCCGGCGCGAGCGCCTGGATCGCCTTGAGCGGCGAGGAATTGTGATATGTCACGCGCACGAACGACATCGCCGCGCCCGATGTCAGCGGAATCTCGATCGGCACGCCGCCGACCGAACGCACCTGGCTCGACCCGCCGCCCGACAGCACGCCGACATCGGCATGGCCGCCGATCAGCACGATCTTCTGCGCGCGCTTGGCCAGCGGCAGGACATTGCCCCGGTTCTTGAGCAGGACCATCGATGCTTCGGCCACGCGCTGCGCCACATCCGCATGTGCCGCATAATCAATAGGTTGCACCGCCGCCGGCGATGGATCGTCATAAAGGCCACTGGCGATCACCCCGGTCAGGATGCGACGCACCATCTCGTCCAGCCGCGCCACCGGGATCGTGCCGTTCGCGATCGCGGCGGCGAACGGCGCGCCGAAATAGATTTCCTTGTCGAGTTCCTGACCCGATTCCTGATCGAGGCCCGCCATTGCCGCCTTGACCGTCGAATGGACTCCGCCCCAGTCGGACATCACCCAGCCGGGATATTTCCAGTCGTCGCGCAATATCTTGGTCAGCAGGAAGCGGTTCTCGCACGCCCAATCGCCATTGACCTTGTTATAGGCGCACATCACCGAGCCGGGCCGGCCGTCCTTCACCGCGATCTCGAACGCGAGCAGGTCGCTCTCGCGCAACGCCGCTTCGTCGATCCGCGCGTTGAGGATGGTGCGCCCGGTCTCCTGCGCGTTGAGCGCGAAATGCTTGACGGTCGAGACGATATGGTTCGATTCGACGCCGCGTATCGCAGCGGCGACGAGCGTGCCGGCGAGCAGCGGGTCTTCCCCAAGATACTCGAAATTGCGCCCGTTCCAGCCGTCGCGCGTCAAATTGACCCCGCCGGCGAGCAGGACGTTGAAGGTCTTGGCGCGCGCTTCCGCCCCGGCCATCGCGCCGCCGGCATAAGCCAGCTTGGGATCGAAGGTGGCGGCGGTGGCGAGGCCCGAGGGCAGTGCCGTCGCGACGTCGTCGGTGCGCAGGTTCATCTGGTTGGCGACGCCCAGGCTGGCATCGCTCTCGCGCAAGGTCGGGATGCCGAGCCGCGGCACGCCGGGCACATAGCCGGCCGAGGGAACCATGTCGGCGGGGCGGGGATCGATCTTGTTGGGGAACAGTCCGTGGATATAGGTCAGCTTCTCCTGAAGCGTCATCGCCTTGACCAACGCCGCGGCGCGCGCCGCGGCCGACAAGCTCTTGTTGCGCCAGGGTTCTCCGATGCGATTCGTTGCACCCGCGCTGGGCTTCTGCCCGGCATCGCGCGCAGCGAGCGCGGCCGGCAGACTGACGCAACCGATGCAGATCAAGGCGCCAAACAGACGAGACTTCATCGCGGATTCCTCAATCCATGTGGCAAAAAAAGCGGCCGCCGCAGCTTGCGGCGGCCGCTAGCCCGCCGGCGCGAGGCACGGCGGGGGAGGATTCGAGAATCGGAAAAATAGGGGAGGCAAAAGCGTCGGACGGCAGGGCTCGCGCGGCGATCATCATCCCTCTCCCCTCTTTCGGTTTTTCCGAAATGCTTGACGTAGATCGCCAAGACCGACATCGATGTCAACGAGTTTCGGCGAGCGACGCCTGCAGAACGATAAGGGGTGGAGATGATTCGTAGGGGAGCGCCGTTGGCCGGCTTTGCCATGGCCGCTTTGGCAGTTGGGGCGCCGGCGTCGGGACAGACGGCATCCTCCGTGCGCGCCGACGCCCCCTCCGCTGCCGCCTCCAGCGTCGCGAACCCGGCGACCTGGCCCGCGATCAAATCGCCGGTGCGCGAAGATCCGGTCATCGAAGACAAGATCACCCAGTTGATCGCGCGCATGTCGCTCGAGCAGAAGGTCGGCCAGATCGTGCAGGGCGACATCGCCTCGATCACACCCGACGATGTCCGCAAATATCATCTCGGATCGGTGTTCAACGGCGGCAACTCGGACCCGGGCGGCAAATACAATGCGCCCGCCAAGGACTGGCTCGCGCTCGCCGATGCCTTTTGGGACGCGTCGACCGGCGACGATCCCAAATTGCCACGCATCCCGGCGATCTGGGGGATCGACGCGGTGCACGGTCATTCGAACATCGTCGGCGCGACGCTGTTCCCGCACAATGTCGGGCTCGGTGCGATGCGCGATCCGGCGCTGATGCGGCGGATCGGTGAAGTGACCGCGATCGAGATGCGCGTGACCGGCATCGATTGGACCTTCGCGCCGACCATCGCCGTGGTCCGCGACGACCGCTGGGGCCGCAGCTACGAGGGGTTCGGCGAAGTCCCCGAGATCGCCGCCAGCTATGCCGGACCGCTGGTCACAGGGCTGCAGGGCAAGATCGGCTCCAGGGACTGGCTGAAGGGCCCGCACGTCATCGCCACCGCCAAACATTTCCTCGGCGACGGCGGTACCAAAGACGGCAAGGACCAAGGCGACGCTCAGGTGTCGGAAGCGCAGCTCCGCGATCTGTTCGCGCCGCCCTATGAGGCTGCGATCAAGGCCGGCGTGCAGTCGATCATGATCAGCTTTTCGAGCTGGAACGGCCGCAAGATGACCGGCAACCACAGCCTGTTGACCGGCGTCGTCAAGGATCGCTGGAATTTCGACGGTTTCCTGGTCAGCGACTGGAATGCCCATGCCCAGGTCGAGGGATGCACCGCATCCGACTGCCCGCAGGCGATCCTCGCCGGGCTCGACCTCTACATGGCGCCGGACAGCTGGAAAGGCATCTGGGAATCGACCCTGCGCGAGGTGAAAGCGGGAACGATCCCGATGAGCCGGCTGGACGACGCCGTTCGCCGCATCCTGCGGGTCAAGTTCCGCGCCGGCATCTTCGAGGCGAAACGGCCGTCCGAACGCCCTTATGCCGGCCAATATGACCAGCTCGGCTCGCCCGATCACCGCGCGGTCGCGCGCCAGGCCGTGCGCGAATCTTTGGTGCTGCTGAAGAATGCGGGCTCGCTGCTGCCGCTGAAGGCTGGCGCCGATATCCTCGTCGCCGGAGACGGCGCCGATAATGTCGCCAAGCAGGCCGGCGGCTGGACATTATCGTGGCAGGGCACCGGCACCCGCCCCAGCGACTTTCCCAATGCCACCTCGATCTGGCGCGGTATCGAGAATGAGGTCAAGGCCGCCGGCGGCAAGGCCAGCCTGTCGGTCGACGGGCAGTTCGCGACCAAGCCGGATGCCGCGATCGTCGTTTTCGGCGAAAATCCCTATGCCGAATTCCAGGGCGACCGCAGCGACGTGGCGTTCGACGACCCCGCCACGATCGACAATCTGGCGACGATGAAGCGGTTGAAGGCGGCAGGCGTGCCGGTGGTCGCGGTGTTCCTGTCGGGGCGCCCGCTCTGGGTGAACCCCTATCTCAACGCATCGGACGCGTTCGTCGCCGCCTGGCTGCCGGGATCGGAAGGAGAAGGCGTCGCCGACCTGCTGTTCGGCAAGGCCGATTTCCGCGGCAAGCTACCGTTCAGCTGGCCCAAGCGCCCCGATCAGGCACCGCTCAATGTCGGCGATCCCGGGTATGATCCGCTCTTCGCTTATGGTTTCGGCCTCAGCACGCGCGACAAAGGCGATCTCGCCCCGCTGCCGGAAGATCGCGGCACGCTGAAGGGCGACCGCAACATCCTGTTCGCCCGCGGCAAGCCGACCAACGGCCGACACTTCCTGTTCGGTGCCGATGGCGCGCTGTCGGCCGATCCGGATCCGGCGCTGATATCGGCGCGGTCGGCCGATCGCGGGGCGCAGGAAGATTCGGTCAGGATCGCCTGGACCGGCAAAGCGAGCGCGACGGCGGCTTTGGTCGGCGAGCCGGTCGACTTGACGCGCGAGGCCAATGGCGACGTCGCATTGGTCATCGACCTCAAGGTCGACGAGGCGCCGACAGCTCACGTCCTGCTGGGCGGCAGGGACGTGACCGCGCGGCTGACGGCGCTGGCGGCCAGCAAGCAATGGGGCCAGATCGCCGTGCCGCTGCGCTGCCTCGTCGGTACGCCGCTCGACCGTGTTACCCAGCCGTTGACGCTGACCTCGGCGGGCCGACTCGACCTGACGATCTCCGCCATCCGCTTCGCCTCGCCGCCGGAAGGGGTGGTCGATTGCCGCTGACCCTCGCCATTGCATGGGGGATGAGGCCGGCTAGAATCCTCTTCGTGACGTCCCGGCCTTGCTTCCGCGCCAATTGGTATTATCGCACCGCCTCACCGGCCGATCGGCTGGCGGACATTTGCATGGCATGAAGACGGTCACCATCAAGGACGTCGCGGAACGCGCGGGCGTGTCGCCCAAGACGGTGTCGCGCGTCATCAACGATGAAGTGCACGTCCGCCCCGAAGTGCGCGAACAGGTCATGCGCGTGGTCGCGGAACTCGATTACCGGCCCAATGCCTTCGCGCGCGGATTGTCGAGCGCCAAGTCTTTCCTGATCGGGATGTTCTTCGACGATCCCGCCTCGGTCTATGCCGCCGACCTGCAGCGCGGCGCGCTCATCCGCTGCCGCGCGCTCAGTCATCACTTGCTGATCGAACAGGTCGACCGCGTCCAGCCCGATTGGATGGCGCGGCTGGATGCCACCTTGCGCACGGTAAAGCTGGCGGGCGCGGTGCTCACCCCACCGATCTGCGACTGGCCGGACCTGATCGACATGCTCGAGGCGAACGAAGTGCCGATCGTCCGGATCGCGCCCGGCGACGCACTCGACCGCACGCCGCAAGTTCGGATGGACGACCGCGCCGCGGCGCGTGAAGTAACCGAGAAGCTGATCGCGCTCGGCCATCGCGATATCGGCTTCATCAAGGGCAATCCCACCCACAGCGCGACCGTGCGGCGGTGGGAAGGGTTTTGCGACGCCATTGCCGCCGCGGGGATAACGATCCCGCCGAAACGCGTGCTGCAGGGAGATTTCACGTTTCGCAGCGGCCTGATCGCGGCGGAGGCGATCCTGGGCGAGGGCGAGCGGCCGACCGCGATCTTCGCCAGCAATGACGAGATGGCGCTGGCCGCATTGGTCGTCGCCATGCGCCATCAGATCGCGGTTCCCACTGCCTTGTCGATCGTCGGGTTCGACGACGCGCCGGTGTCGCGCATGGCCTGGCCACAGCTCAGCACCGTGCGCCAGCCCAATCCGGAAATGGCGGCGGCGGCGATCGATCTACTGATCGGGCCGGGACAGCAGACCCGCGACGGCAGCGCCTGCGTCGAACTGCCCTACGAATTCATCGAACGCGGGAGCCTCGCGGCGATTCCGCGGAACTAGGTTTCTGCGCGGCTGACAGGCGCGCGCTTTCCTGCAGCAATACCGTCACCAGCCGCATCCGCACGCTGGAGCGCGACCACACGATACCGATACGCCGCCCGATCCGCCGCTCCGGCAGTTGCAGGCGAACGATGTCGATCCCTTCGGGCCAGGGTGGGGTCCAATCGGGAACGATCGACACGCCCAGTCCGCGATCGACCATCATCGCGATCGCATTCAAGGCATTGAGCTCGAACCGCTCGCGCGGGACGATGCCGAGTTCGTTCAGATAGACCTCGGCCGACCGACCGCCCCATTGATTGCGGTCGTAGCGTATCAGCGGTTCCTCGCGCAGCAAGTCGAGCGGATCGCGGTCGGCCAACGCGCGCGGCGCCAGCACGATCAACGGTTCCTCGCGCAACAACAGCCAGTCGCAGGTCTTGGGCAGCGGATAGGGCGCTTCGAGCACCAAAGCCGCGTCGAGTTTGCCCGCTTCGACATCGACGAAGAGCTGCGCCGAATTGCCCGACTGGATGTGGATGTTGACCTGGGGAAAGGTCTTGCTCACCGCCGCCAGGATATCGGGCAGCAGGCCGGTCAGCGGCGTGGTGCAGGCGCCGAGCCACAATTCGCCGGTCACTTCGCCTTCCTGCGCGATACCGCGCAGATCGGTCGCGTCGCGCAGCAGCTTGCGCGCAGGCGCCAGGACGCGCGCGCCCTGTTCGGTCATCCGCATCGTCCGGCCGACGCGGAGCAGCAAGGGGGCGCCCATCTCCCGTTCGAGCGCGTGGAGCTGCTGGGCGACCGCCGACGCGCTGATGTTGAGCACGCGCGCCGCGGCGGCCATCGATCCCTGGTCGACGACCGTGACGAACGTCCTCAGGAAGCCGGTGTCGATAGTAGCGACTCCTCCGATTGCGCCTTGCCGCGACGTGGCGTGAAGATCGTCAGACCCTCGAGCGAATGGCTGGGCGGCGGGAACAGGAAGCTGGCGACATAGCCGATCGCGATCGACGAGGCGATTGCCAGCGCGAGATAGAGATAGGGGTGGACGAGGCCGAAAATCCACACGACGAGGGTGATGATCGACGCCAGCACGATGCCGATCGCCACGCCTTGCCAATTGGCGCGCCGAGTGAACAGGCCGAGCGTATAGGCGCCCGCGCAGCTACCGCCGAACAGGCCGAACAATTCGATGGTCAGGTCGAGCAGCGAGTGGATGTCGAGCCGTGAGAGGACGATCGCGATGGCGATCCCGACCAGGCCGACGCCGACGCTGGTGATCTCGGCGAAGCGGACGATCTGGCGCTGGCTGCGCCCGGGGATCAGCCGATCGTAGAAATCGACCGACAGCAAGGTCGCGACGCTGTTGATGATGCCCGACAGCGTCCCCATCGCCGCCGCGATCAGGCCGGCGATGATCAGCCCGACCACACCATGCGGCAGCTCGGTGCCAATGAACGAGGGAAACACCGTGTCGATCGGCAGCAGCGGATTGAGCTGCCCCGGATGCACCCGGTAATAAGCGAACAGCACCGTGCCGATCATGTAGAACATGAAGGCGCTGGGCAGCAGCACCGCCGCGAACAGCCAGACCGAGCGCCCCGCAGCCTTTTCCGACGGCGTCGCCAGCACACGCTGCATCAGCACCTGATCCTTGGGGAAGGTCAGCACGACGTCGAACAGGACAAGGATGGTGAACGCCCAGACCGTCGGCTGGGTGACGTCGAAGCTGAAGTTCAGCATCCTGGTCTTGTCGAACGCCGCCGCGGTGTCGACGATCGTACCGAAGCCGATCTGCCAGACGATGAAGCCGATCGCGAACAGCGCGCCGCAAGTCAGTACCAGCACCTGGAACACATCGGTCCACACCACCGCGCGCATCCCGCCCAGCGCGGTATAGACGATGGTGAACAGGCCGACGACGACGATGCACGCGACGATGTTGGTGTCGGTGATCGTGCCGATCGCCATCGCCGGCAGAAACAGGACGATCCCCATCCGCCCGCCGATCTGCATCATGATCCACAGTGCGCTCGACAGCATGCGGATCGCGGGGTGAAAGCGCTGTTCGAGATAGTTGAACACCGATACCAGGTTCAGGCGGCGGAAGATCGGCACGACGAAGACGGCGACGAACATCAGTCCGAACACCGTCGTCATCTTCGACATGATATATTCCCAGTCGGTCTCGAACGCCTTGGCCGGGACCGCGAGATAGCTGATCGAGCTGATCGAGCCGGCGAACATGCTGATCCCGGCGGCCCAGAACGGAATGGTGCGCGAGCCGAGGAAGAACTCGCTCGACGATCCCTGCTTGGCGCGCCGGTAGAAGGTCAGCCCGATGCCGAGCATGCCGAACAGATAGACGCCGATGATCGCCATATCGATCGGAGCGATCGACTGGCGCGCGGATTTGAGCGTCAGCGCCGAGAAGGCGAGGCCGTTGCCGTCGCGCCATGCCGACAGAATGCCGTCGCCCTGGCTGACGGCAGCGACTGGCGGGTGCGGCAGCGCCGATCCCAGAGGTGACCAGGCGTCGGTGATCGCGCTGTAGCTGTAGAGGCGCGCGCCGTTCGCGCCGCCGATCAGATAGAGCAGATAGGCCTGACCGATCGCGCGCGCCGAGCCGGGGACGACCGCACCCGGCGCCGGCGCGCCCGCGCTCCAGCCCTTGAGCCGTATCCAGCGCCATTGCTGGCCGCTCGCGAGGGTGACGAAGATGCCGCCATTCTGCGCCCCGAGCGCAGCGGGTACGCCGCCGCCGGGCCAGGCGTCGAGGGGCTTCCAGGCGTCCGCCGTGGTCCAGTCGAGGCGAAGAAGATGCGCCACGCCGCGGGCGTCTGTTCCGGCCACCAATACGGCGTCGGGTTCGAAGGCGGCAGTGGCGGACGTGAGCGACATCGGCAGTGGCGGCAGGATTCGCAGCCTGAGGTCACCGCCTGAAAAATGGAGCCCGGCGATCAGTTGAGCCCCTCCGTCATCGCCGCGTCCGATGAGCAACGTACGGCGGCCGTCGCTTATGACCGTCAGCAGACGCCCAAAGTCTATATGCCCCGCATATACCGCCGACCAACCTCGCGGCCCCAGCACGAATGCACGCTTGCCGCCCATATCGATCGCTACAGGACGACCATCGATCGCCGCGAGCAGGACTGGCCCTGAACTCGGCAGCGTCGGAAGCCTGGTCGTCACCGTCGACATCGGCGGCTCGGCAAAAGCCGGTCCTGCGACTCCGATCAGCAGGCAGGCGGCCAGCAACAGCTTGAGCAGCGCGCGCATCAGGCGTCGCCCGCGCGGCGGAGCGTTTCGCGCGCCGCGGCGACCGCGGGGGCATCGGCCATCGCGCCGTCGAACAGGAACGCGCCATGCCCGCGCGCGCGCGCCTCCGCCGCCGCCGCCAACAGGCGCCGGGCGCGCGCCACGTCGCCGCCTTGGTCGAACACCTCATTGGCGATCGCCACCTGGCGCGGATGGATACAGCTTTTGCCGGGATAGCCGAGGCTGCGCGCGAGCTCGGCCTCGGCGCGGAACCCCTCGTCATCGGCAAGATCAGGCCACGCCCCGTCAAAGGCGAGCCGCCCGTGCTCGCCTGCCGCGAGCCGGATCGACCACAACGCGGCATGGACGTGGCGAAGGTCGTGCCGATCCACGCCGAGCGACGCGAACAGATCGTTGAGCCCGACCTGCAGCCCGATCACCCGCGGATGCGCGCCGGCGATTCCGGCGCCTTGGGAAATTCCCCGCGGAGTCTCGATATTGACCAGCAAACCGGCGGCGATGCCGGCCGATTCCATTTGCACGGCGACCATCCGCACCGCGGCCGGCGACCCTGCCTTGGGGAGGTTGACGCAGTCGACGCGGAGGCCGGCCAGCGCGCCCAGGTCGTCGGCGAAAAACGGGCTTTCGAGCGCGTTGATCCGGACGATCATCCGCTTGGCCGATGAGAGGACAGCGTCCGACCGCAACCATTCGGCCAGCCGCGAGCGTGCCGCCGCCTTGTCGCCATCGGGCACGGCATCTTCAAGGTCGAACGACAGCGCGTCGGCATCGCTCGCCAAGGCTTTGGCGAAGAATTCGGGTCGCGAGCACGGCACGAACAACTTGCTGCGCATCGCAGCTCCCTCCCATGTCGCCGCACCTTGCGCGATGCGGTCGACCGGTCTGTAGCGCGGGAAAAGCGCTTAGTTGCTGCGTTCACAGCACAGGAAAACTGTCGTCTCACCAAGCCGAACCGTAGCCAGGCTTGGGTCGGAGAACCACAGAAAATCTTGGGTGTGAACGCAGCAGTCTACCGCTTTTGCGTGCCTCGGCCTCGCTTTAGGCTGCTGAAAAAATACGCCGGGGAGGATTTCCAATGAACAATCATGCGCGTCTGACGCTTGCCGCCGCTCTGCTGTCGAGCGTCGCTTTGCCGGCCTTTGCCCAGGCCGGTCCCGATCCCGCCACATCGGCCGAGCCGCAGACCGCGAATGCGGCGGCACCCCTCGACGGTCAGACCAGCTCCAGCAACCAGCAGGACAGCGCGGAGGACCGCGGCGAGATCGTCGTCACCGGCAGCCGCTCGCCCAAGGCGGTCGACAAGATCGCCGGTGCGGTCACCGTCATCACCTCGGCCGAAGTGAAACGGTCGCTGACGATCACCGAGGACGCCACCGCCATCCTAGCCCGCTCGGTGCCCGGCTATTCCGAATCGAACCAGACGATGAACACGCTGGGCGAGACGATGCGCGGCCGCACCGCGCTCTACATGTTCGACGGCATTCCGCAGTCGACGCCGCTGCGCGACGGCAGCCGCAACGCGACCTTCACCGACATGGCGACGATCGAGCGGATCGAAGTGATCGGCGGCGCCTCGGCGGCCGAAGGGATCGGCGCCGCCGGCGGCATCATCAACTATATCTCCAAGCGCGCGACCGAACCCGGCACGCATTTCGGCGTCTCCGGCCGCTTCGGCACTCAGTTCGACGACGACAGCTCGGTGTGGAAGGTCGGCGCCACGATCGCGCACAAATCCGACGCCATCGATATCTTCGCCGCCGCTTCCTATCTCAGCCGCGGCATCACCTATGACGCCAAAGGACGCCGCATCGGCCTCAGCGCGTCGAGCTCGCTGGCCGATTCGAAGCAGATCGATTTCTTCCTCAAGGTCGGCAAGGATTTCGGCGCCAACGATTCGCAGCGGCTCGAGGCCGAGGCGAGCTATTTCAAGCTCACCGCCAATGGCGATTATCATTATGTCGCCGGCGTCCGCCCACCGGCGGGCAAGGACCAGACCACGGGCATTCCCGATACTGCCGAGCCGGGTCCGCCGGTCGATCCGCTCACCGGCCAATTGCTGTTCAAGCCCGACTTCAACCGCTTCCAGCAATATGCGGTCAATTACACCAACAAGGATCTGGTCGGCGGCAGCCTGGTCGCGACCGCTTATTACGCCAAGCAGGAGATGCGTTTCCCCGGCGACAACGCGATCGACAAGCAGGATCCGAAGATCGATCCGACCGGCAAGCTTTACGATCAGTCCGAGATTCTCTCGAAGAAATACGGCCTGCGCACCTCGTACACGCACCCCGATTTCCTGCTGAAGGGGCTCGAACTGCGGTTCGGCGTCGACCTGGTCCACGACCAGACCCAGCAATATCTCGCGGTGACCAACCGCGTCTGGGTGCCGCCGATGAACTACACCAGCTTCGGCCCCTATGTTCAGCTCGAATATGAGATCGGCCCGATCACGCTGAGCGGCGGTATGCGCCACGAGGACGGCCGGGTGAAGGTCGACGACTATACCACCACCGCGTATCGCAACAGCGTGTTCGTGAAGGGCGGCACGCTCAAGTACAAGAACGATCTGTTCAACGCCGGCGCGATCGGCCGGCTGGGCAGCGGCTTCTCGGTCTATGCCACTTATGGCGAGGGTTTCACCCTGCCCAATTTCGGCATCCCGCTGCGCAACGTGAACGTGCCGGGCAAGTCGGTCGAAGGGCTGCTCGACCTCGAGGCAGTGATCTTCAAGAACAAGGAAGTGGGCTTCAACTGGCGCGGCAAGCAGGGCAGTTTCGGCCTGTCCTATTACCAGTCCAAGTCGGCCCTTGGATCCAGCCTGTCGGTCGATCCGGTGACCAAGGACTATGTCCTCAACCGCAAGCCGATCAAAATCTACGGCATCGACGTCACCGCCGAGTTCCGGCCGACCTCGACCCTGCGGTTGAATGCCTTGTTCAGCCACGTCATCGGCAAGACCACCAAGGCCAATGGCATCACCTCGCCGCTGGACGTCCAATTGGGTATTATCAATATCGCCCCCGACAAGCTCAACGGTCAGATTTCGTGGCAGTTCAACCCGCAAGGGTCCGTCTCGTTCGGCGCCAGTCACCTCTTCAGCCGCGACCTCAACACGATCAACGAGCATACCAAGGGCTATACGCTGTTCGACGCCACAGCCAATTATCGCGTCGATCAGGTCGGCACCTTCTCGCTCGGCGTCGAGAATCTGTTCAACAAATTCTATTTCCTGAGCTCGTCGCAGATCGATATCTATCAGAATTATTTCGCGGGCCGCGGACGGACGGTATCGTTGACGTTCAGCCGCAATTTCTGAGGCGAGAAGAGCCGTGGGCGATCGCTCCAAACCGTCGGTGCTGATCGCCGGCTCCGCCAATGCCGATTTCGTCGTCCGAGCCGCCCGCATTCCCGCGGCCGGCGAGACAATGCTCGGCGGCGATCTGGCGATCTTTCCCGGCGGCAAGGGCGCCAATCAAGCGGTCGCCGCTGCCCGCGCCGGCGGCGTCGCCACCAGGATGGTTGTGGCGCTCGGCGATGACGATCTCGCGCGGTTGATCGCGAGTTCGTTGACCAGCGCTGGCGTCGAGCTCGACGTCCGGCGCTCGTCGAGATCGACCGGGGCTGCCCTGATCACCGTGTCCGACGAGGGCGAGAATGCGATCACCGTCGCGCCCGGCGCCAATATGGATCTCGGCCCGGACGATCTGCCCGATCTCGACGGTGTCGCGTGGCTGGTGATGCAGCTCGAAACACCGCTCGACACGGTTGCGGCTTTCGCTCGCGCCGCGCGCGATCGCGGGATCAAGGTACTCCTCAACGCGGCGCCGGCACGCGCCTTGCCCTCCGCCCTGCTCGCGGCGGTCGACTTGCTGGTCGTGAACGAGGACGAGCTTGGCGTGCTGGTCGGTGCCGAGGGATCGATCGCCGAACGGCTCTCGCGCACCGGGGTCGCCACCACGGTGGTGACGCTGGGCGGCCGCGGCGCCTGCGCACGCGTGGGCGAGGATTATGCGCTCCAACCGGCCTTCGCCGTCACGCCGGTCGATACCACCGCTGCCGGCGATACCTTTTGCGGCGTTCTGGCCGCAGGCCTTGCGGACGGTCTGGACGTACCGGCGGCTTTGGCCCGCGCCGCGGCGGCCGGCGCGCTCGCCACCACCAAAGCGGGCGCGCAATCGAGCATCCCGGCGCGCGCCGAGTTGGATGCGTTCATCGCCACTGCGCACCAGCATGGTCAGGACGACCTCGCCGCTTATTGTGGCCTGGGCCCGGCAGCGAATTGAAGAAAGTCCCATGACCAACCCGATCCGCACGACCAGCGACGTCAAATTCTCGCACGCCCTCACTGGCCCCTATCTGCCGACGCCGGGCAAGGTGCCCGGCTGGCCGTTCCAGGAAATGGGCCGCTGGAAAATCGACGCCGACGGTGCCGCCGACGAATGGGTGCAGGGGCTGATCGAGTGGCGCCGCGAGCATCTGATCCGCATCGGCTTCGACGACGAACTGTACCGCCGCCCGGAACTGCAATGGTCGCAGTCCAACTTCGTCCATCATCTGCTGATGGTCGACGATCGCTATTTCTACGATCCCGACACCGGCCGCTATACCGTCGACCGCTATCTCGACGATCTCGAGGCGCGGCTCGGCACGATCGACAGCGTGCTGCTCTGGTATATCTATCCCAATATCGGGATCGATGACCGCAGCCAGTTCGACCTGGTCGACGCGCTCCCCGGCGGGATCGATGGACTGAAGCAAGCAGTCGCCGACTTCCACCGCCGCGGGGTCAAGGTGTTCCTGCCGACCATGCCGTGGGACAATGGTACGCGGCCGGGCGACGCGCCCGATTGGGAACGGATGGCGGCGATCGTCGCCGCGACCGGCGCCGACGGCATCAACGGCGACACCTATAGCGGCGTGCCCCTCGCCTTTCACAAAGCGTGCGAAGCGGCGGGCGGTGCGGTGGTGCTGCAGCCCGAGACGACGGCACAGGCCGGCGACCATATCCTCAGCTGGAACCTGCAGAGCTGGACCAAGCGCGTCCCCGACGAGAGCATCCCGACGGTGCTCAAGCTCAAATGGCTCGAGCCGCGCCACATCATCAACATCGAGAACCGCTGGAGCCGGACGCGGACCAACGACCTGCAGCACGCCTTTTTCAACGGCGTCGGCTACGTCGCCTGGGAAAATGTGTTCGGCTTCGTCAACCGCTTCACCCCGCGCGACGCCGAGACCTTGCGCCGCGTGGCGATGGTCCAGCGCTTCTTCGCGCCGCTGATCGTCAGCCCCGATTGGCGGCCCTATGAGCGAACCTTGCAGGCTGGGATTTTCGCCAGCCGCTTTCCCGGCGATGGGCGGACCTTGTGGACGCTGATCAATCGCGCCGAATATGCCATTGATGGCGAGCAACTTGCGGTGCCGCACAAGGCGGGCACGCGCTATTTCGATGTCTGGAACGGTGTCGCGCTCGATCCGCGGATCGATGGCGAGCGCGCGATCCTGACGCTCGACATCGCCGGACGCGGCTTCGGCGCGATCCTCTCGGTTGCCGAGGGCGAGACCGTCGCGGGTCTCGACGCCTTCCTGGTCGAGATGCGCGACCGCGCCGCCACCCCGCTCGCCTCGATTTCGGCGAGCTGGAGTTCGGCCAAGCAGGAGCTCGTGCCGATCGCGCCGACCGCTCGTCACGCCGACGCTCCCGACGGCATGGTGCCGATCCCCGCCGGCGAATTCGACTTCGCGGTGCACGGGATAGAGATCGAGGGTTACGCCGCCGACGGCGTCGATGTGCAATATCCTTGGGAAGACAGCCCGCGCCGCCATCATCGCCGCCGCATGGCGATCCATGCCTTCTGGATCGACCGCTTCCCGGTGACCAACGCCCAGTTCAAGGCTTTCCTCGACGCCAGCGGCTATGTCCCCGCCGATGACCGCAATTTCCTGCGCCATTGGCAGGACGGCGCGCCGCCCGCCGGATGGGAGAACAAGCCCGTCACCTGGGTCGCGATCGAGGATGCGCGTGCCTATGCCGATTGGGCGGGCAAGCGTCTGCCGCGCGAATGGGAATGGCAATATGCCGCGCAAGGGAGCGACGGCCGTTCCTATCCCTGGGGCAATGAATGGGACGAGGCGGCAGTACCCGCGCCGTCGCTCGACCGCGTGATGCCGGCGCCGGCCGATGTCGACGCGCATCCCGCCGGTGCGAGCCCGTTCGGGGTGATGGATCTGGTCGGCAATGTCTGGCAGTGGACCGACGAATATCGCGACGATCGCGTCCGCGCCGGCGTCCTGCGCGGCGGCAGCGCCTATCAGCCCCAGACCTCGCATTGGTATTTCCCCCAGGCCTATCGCCTCGACGAACACGGCAAGTTCCTGCTGATGGCGCCGGCCAAGGATCGTTCGGCCGGGATCGGATTCCGTTGTGCCGCCGATCGCTGAACCGGCAATGCGCCTCGCCCCGCTCGGCGCGGTGACGCTGGGCGGGCTGCTGGGCGAGGCGGTCGAGGCCAATCGCACCGGCAGGCTCTCGCACTTCATCACCGACGAACACAGTCCGGCGATCGCCTTGTTCGCCCCCGACATCGTGGCGCGCGACGAGGAAGGCGATTGGTATGGCGAGCATGCCGGCAAATGGCTGGTCGCGGCGACGCGCGCGGCGGTGCGCGCCGGCGACGACGCGCTGCTGGCGCGCGTGGTGCGCGTCGCCGATTATCTGATCGAGCAACAGGATGCCGATGGCTATCTCGGCAATTACGCGCCGGCGCGCCGCTTCATGGTGCCGCAGCCGCCCAAGCCGGTTACCTGGGATGGCGCGCCGGCGCTACGCACCTGGGATATCTGGACGCATTCCTATCTGATCCTGGGCCTGGTCGAGTTGTGGAAAGCGGCGGGCGAGGATCGCTATCTCATCGCTGCCCGCCGTATCGGCGACCTGTGCTGGCGGACGCTGAGCGAGGACGGGATCGCGATCACCGATCTCGGCAACCATTTCGGCCTGTCGGCCACGGTGCTGCTCGATCCCGCGGTCGACCTCTATCTGGCGACCGGCGAGCAACGCTATCTCGACCTGGCGCGCCTCGTGCTCGATCAGGCCGAGCGCGAGCCGCGCAATCGGCTGCTTAGCATGGCGCTGGCCGGCGCCGACCCGTCGGAGATCGCCACCGGCAAGGCCTATCAATTGCTGTGGAACCTGGTCGGTCTCGCCAAGCTCCATCGCGCGACCGGTGAGGAGCGCTACCTCACTGCCGTCCGCAACATCTGGCAAGCCGTGCGCGCGCATCACCTGACCTTGGGCGGCGGACCCTGGGGCGGCGTCGCGCATCGTTCGCGCGAGGTGTTCAACCCCGCCGGCGTGTTCAGCCCCGAAGCCTATGTCGAGACCTGCTCGACCATGGCCTGGATCCAGCTCAACCGCGAATTGCTGGTGATCCTGGGCGACGCCGCCTTCGCGCAGGAGATCGAGCGCAGCGCCTATAACGACCTGCTCGGCGCCCAGGCGCCCGACGGCGAGGATTGGTGCTATTATTCCTTCCCCAACGGTCGGCGCACCCACACTACCTATTGGCGCTGCTGCAAGTCGAGTGGCGCGATGGCGCTCGAGGAGCTGGCGGCGATCGCCTATGGCGTGACCGCCGACGGGGGGCTGGCGGTCAATCTGCTCGGTGCGTCCGTCGCCGACATCGCGTTGCCGAACGTAGGTAAGATCCGGCTTCGCCAGGAAACGCCTTACCCGTTCGAGGGACCGATCAGGATCGAGGTGACGCCGGCATCGCTGGCGTATTTCGCGATCCACGTCCGTATCCCCGATTGGGCCGAGCACGCCACGTTGCGCGTTGGCGACGACAGCATCGCCGCGACGCCCGGCAGCTATGCGCGGATTGAGCGGTATTGGGCACCCGGCGACATGATCATGCTCGACCTGCTTATGCCGCCCAAGCTGCATCGCGCGGTCCAGCGTAACGTTCAGGAATCGCTGGCGCCGGGCGGCGAGCCGGTGGCGCAGGAAGTGATGCGCTACGATTTCGTCGCGATCACGCGCGGGCCGCTCGCTTATGCGACCGGATTGATCGACGGTTTCAAGCGCAGCGAGACGGTGCGGTTCGTTGGCGCGCCGGTCGCGGTCGCGGATGGCGATACCGTCCGCCTCGAGCCCGAAGGCCGCGCCCCGATCGTGTTCGAGCCCTGGTACCGCGCGGGTGGACGGCACGACGGCGCGTGGCGACTGACCTGGCTCGGCCTGGCCGACGATGCGGAGGCCGGCGCGTGACCGGAGACGCCTTTCCTGCACCAACCCGGCGCGCGATGATCGCGGGCAGCACTGCGTTGCTCGCTATCGGCGCGGCCCGGGCGACCGGCGATCCGTTGGTGACCTGCCGCGCCGGACGGTTCCAGGGTCGGCGGCAGGATGGCGTCGCGTCGTTCCGGGGCATCCGCTACGGCCAGGCCCGGCGCTTCGCGGCGCCTGTCGCGGCGCCGTCCTTGCGAGAGACGGTCGCCGCGACCGAACCCGGCCCGGCTTGTCCGCAGCGCGGCAAGCGCCGGCCGCAAGCCGAGGATTGCCTGTTCCTCAACCTGTGGACGCCCGCGCCAGACGCTCGCGTGCGGCTGCCGGTATTCGTGTGGATCCATGGCGGCGGCTATGCCTATGGCAGCGCCAACGACCCGATCACCGATGGCGGCGGACTCGCCGCGGCGGGCGATGTCGTCGTGGTGACGGTCAACCACCGGCTCAACGCGCTCGGCTATCTCTATCTCGCGCGGCTCGATGCGGCATTTCCCGACAGCGGCAATGCCGGTCAGCTCGACCTGATCGTCGCGCTGCACTGGGTGCGCGACAATATCGCCGCGTTCGGGGGCGACCCGACGCGTGTGACCCTGATCGGCCAGTCGGGCGGCGGTGCCAAGATCGCGACCCTGATGGCGATGCCCGCGGCACGCGGCCTGTTCCGCCGCGCGATCACGATGAGCGGGCAGCAAGTGACGGTGTCGGGTCCGATTCACGCAACGCGTCGCGCCCGCGCCTATCTGGCCCGCCTGGGCATCAAGGAGACCGAGGCCCGGCGCCTGCTCGATCAGCCGGTCGAGACGCTGATCGAGGCGCTCGATGCCGACGATCCGGTCGAGCACAGCACAATCTATTTCGGCCCGGTCCTCGATGGCCGGTCGCTGGCACGCCATCCCTTCTGGCCCGATGCGCACCCCGATGGCCTCGGCGTCGATGTGATGCTCGGCGGCACGCGCGACGAAACCCGCGATTTCTCCGATCCCGCCTCGCCCGAAATGCGTGGGCTGAGCTGGGATGCCCTGCCCGACCGTATCGCCGCCGAACTGCCGGTCGACTTGCTGCCCGAAGCTTTGGTCCGCGCCTATCGCGCGCACATGCCCGCAGCCTCGCCGGCGGACATTTTCTATGCCGCGACGACCGATGGCCGCAGCTGGCGGCCGCAGATCATCGAGGCAGAGGCACGGGCCCGCGCCGGTCGTCCGGCGTTTGTCTATCAGGTCGATTTCCAGTCCCCGACCAACCCCGATCGCGGCGCGTTCCACGGCGTGGATATCGGACTCGTCTTCGGCACGTTCGACGCGCCTTATGCCTGGACCGGCAGCGGCCCCGAGACGAGGATACTGTCGCGCTTGATGCAGCGGCGTTTCGTCGCCTTCGCCCGCACCGGCCGTCCCGACCTGCCCGGATTTCCCGCCTGGCCCGCTTATGACGAACGCCGCCGGGCGACGATGATCTTCGATGTCGCCAGCCGGGTCGAGAACGACCCGCGCCGCTGGCAGCGCGAATTGTTCGCCCCTGCCCCTTATACCCAGCCGGGAACCTGACCTTGACGAACGCCTCCTCTTCTTCCCCGTCCGCGTTCGACAATCCCGCGCGCAGCGGGCCGCGCGGGCCGTTGTCGGGTATCGGCGTGCTCGACCTCAGCGCCTATATCGCCGGGCCCTATGGCTGCTCGCTGCTCGCCGATCAGGGCGCCGACGTGATCAAGATCGAACCCCCGGCGGGCGACAATCTGCGCAACTATCCCTCCACGCTCGAAGGGGAGAATCGCGCCTTTCTCGGCGTCAATCGCAGCAAGCGCGGCATCGTGCTCGACCTCAAGGACGAAGCCGAGCGCGCGCGGCTGCTGGCGCTGGTCGCGCAAGCGGACGTACTGGTCCACAATTTCCGCCCCGGCGTGACCGACCGGCTCGGGATCGGCCATTCGCAACTCGAGGCGATCAACCCGCGGCTGATCTATTGCGCCGTCACCGGTTATGGCGAGGAAGGACCGCTGCGCGGCAAGGCCGGATACGATCAGGTGCTCCAGGCGATGACCGGGATGTGCGTACTGCAGGGCAAGCCGCCAGTGCCCGAACTGACCTATGGCTCGCCGGTCGATTATTATGCCGCCGCCCTGGTCGCGGCCGGCGTCTCCTCGGCGCTGTTCGAGCGCGAGCGTAGCGGCAAGGGGCAATATGTCGGCGTGTCGCTGCTCCGCAGCGCGCTGACGATGCAGTCGGCGCGGATGATCCAGGCCGAGGGGGAGGCGCACGACATCTCGCGCGACATGCGATCGGGCGGGATCACCGGTCTCCATCCGACCGGCGACGGCTATCTCTATCTGTCGGCCAACACGCCGCATTTCTGGAATGCATTGTGCGAGCGGACCGGGCTCGAAGCGCTGGCGCGCGATCCGCGCTATGACAGCGTCCGCAAGCGCGCCGAACATGCCGCCGAGCTCGTCCCGCTGCTGCACGCCGCGCTCGCCAAGCGAAGCGCGCTCGAATGGGAAGAGGTGTTCGGCGAAGCGGTGCCCTGTTCCGCCGTGCACCATATCGAGGAAATGTTCGACCATCCGCAAGTGCACGCCGAGGGGATGGTGACGAGCATCGCGCACCCCGTGCTCGGCCGCTATCGCGGCGTCGCGCGCGCCATCAAGTTCGCGCGCACGCCGGGTCCCGAACCGTTCGCGGCACCAATGCTCGGACAGCACAATGATGATGTGCCGGCGGTGCCGTCAGGCGACGAGTCCCCGCCTGGCCTGGCCTGATCGCCGAATAGACAAGCGAGAAGCGCGGTGGCGAGAGCCGAGGTCGCTTCGCACCGGAGCCTCGATCGGAACCGCAATCGCGTCCGCTGGTTGTACTAGCCAATCAGAACAGGAGCGGAACAATGCTTGGAACGATCCTTATCATCATCCTGGTACTCGCCTTGGTCGGCGCTCTCCCGACCTGGGGTCATAGCCGCAATTGGGGATATGCGCCTTCGGGCGGATTGGGACTTGTCGTCGTCATCCTGATCATCCTCCTGTTGCTTGGCAGGCTCTGAGTATCGCCGATCGGCCAACGCCGGGAAATAGATTCATAGTGTTGGAACCGGGCAACGGCCCCGCCGGTTATCGTGCGGCAGTAAAGGAGAGGCGTAATGGCAGACGATGATAAAACGACCGTGATCGAGAGAGGCGGTAGCGGAGGAGCGATTGCTCTGCTCGCCGTCGTCTTGGCGGTAATCGCCGTGGTCTTGTTCCTGATGTTTGGTCAGAACATGCTCAGCAACACGAAAAAGGTCGATGCCGACATCAAGATCGACACGCCGGCGAAACCGTAACTTGTTCTGGGGACCGGCTTTTCCAATCCCGCCGGTCCCCGATCTCCGCTGTTATTTCTCGGCTTCCTGGCAAGCCACGCCGAGTAGCCGTAGCGTATCCTGCAACTTCCCCGCTTTGTAAGGCTTGGCGATCACCGCCACATTCCGGTCGTCGCTGAAGTGCCGCTTGAGTTCGGCGGCACGCACGCCCGAAGCAACGACGATCGGCAAGTCCGAATAGAGCGCGCGCAACTCGCGCAACAAGCTGTCGCCGGTGTGATCGGGAAGGTCGTCGTCGAGCACGATCGCGTCATAACGTCCCTGTGCCGCGCGCACCTTGCCCAGGGCTTCGCTGCCGGTTCCGGCTTCTTCGATCCGCAATCCGCTTGCCGCCAGCGCCTCGACGAGGAGCGATCGCACAGCAGTTTCGCCTTCCACGATGAGGACATTGCCGGTGCCGGTATCGATCATGTCGCGGACCTTCTGGGCCAGCGCCTCGAAGGTGAAGGGTTTGGTGATCATCTCGACCCCAGGATCGAGCCGGCCGCCATGCACGATCGCGTTGCGCGTATAGCCCGAGGTGTAGAGGACCCTCAGGCTGGCCTGGAGCTTGCGGGCCTGCTCGGCCAGTTCGCGACCGCTCATGCCGGGCATGACCACATCGGTGAACAGTAGCGCGACCGGATCCGCCTGGCGTTCGAGCAGCCGAAGCGCGGACGGACCGTCATGCGCTTCGATCACACGATAACCGAGCTCGCGCAGGCAATCGACGGTATAGGCGCGCACGTCGTCGTCATCTTCGACCACGAGCACCGTCTCCTGCCGCGGGCTTTGCTCGATTCCGGGCGTTGACCGCGCCGGCTCCTCCTCTTCCGCGGCGCCGCTGAGCAGCCGCGGCAGATAGATTTTGACCGTCGTGCCCTCGCCTTCCTCCGAGTAGATCTTGATATGGCCGCCCGATTGCTTGACGAAGCCATAGATCATCGAAAGGCCGAGCCCGGTGCCCCGACCGACCTCCTTGGTGGTGAAGAACGGCTCGAACGCCCGCTCGATCACGTGGCGCGGCATGCCGCTCCCGGTATCGGTGACCGCGATCATGACATATTGGCCCGGCGGCACTTCCGCCTGGATCGCGGCATAGCCCTCGTCCAGTCGAGCGTTCTCGGTCTCGATCGTCAGTTCGCCGCCCTCGGGCATCGCATCGCGGGCATTGAGCGCGAGATTGAGGATCGCGCTCTCGAGTTGGTTGGGATCGGCTTCCGCCCGCCACAGGCCCGGCGAGGTCACGATCTCCAGCCGGATCAGTTCGCCAAGCGAGCGCTGCAGCAAATCGGACATACCCGAGACCAGCTTGTCGGGCGCGATCGGCTTGGGTGCAAGCGGTTGGCGGCGGGAAAAGGCAAGCAACCGCTGGGTGAGCGCCGCCGCCCGTTCGGCGCCCTTCATCGCATTGTCGAGCGAGCGGCGCGCCCGCACGTCGCCCACATCCGCCGCATCGAGCGCCCGCTGGGCAATGCCGATATTGCCCGTGACCACGGTCAGCAAATTGTTGAAGTCATGGGCGATTCCGCCGGTCAGCTGGCCCACCGCCTCCATCTTCTGCGCCTGGCGCAAGGCTTCCTCGACTTCGCTGCGCCGGGCGACTTCCGCTGCGACCTGCTCCTCCAGCCCGTCGTTCAACTCGCGCAGCCGCGCCTCATTTTCCCGTCGCGCCGTGATGTCGAGGACAGTGCCGATGAAACGGACCGCCTTCCCCTCATCGAAAATCGCGCGGCCGCTCGCCGCCAGCCAGCGCTCGACACCGTCGATAAGGCCGATGGTGCGGTATTCGGTTTCGTAATTGCCGGAGCCATCAGGATCGAGTGCCGCTTGCACTGCCGCGTCCACACGCTCGCGATCGTCCGGGTGGAGCCCTGCGAGGAAGCTGTCCTCATAGTTGACGTCGGCATCGGGCGGCAGGCCGAACAGCTCCTTACACTTGACGTCCCAGCGCAAGTCGCGAGTCACCGGATCGAAGTCCCAGGTTCCGATGTCGGCGGCCTCGTTGGCCAGGCGCAACCGGTCTTCGCTCGCAGCGAGATCGGCTTCGGCCGTGCGGCGCTGCTGCAGCTCGCGCTGAAGTGCCTGGAATAAGCGCGCATTGTCGATCGCCACCGCGGCTTCCGCCGCCAGGCCCTCGAGACCGCGTTCCGATGCCGGCGTGAAAACGCCGGCCTGATCATGACCGAAAAACAACCCGCCGATGACGTCGCCGTCGCGCGCGATCACTGGCACGGCGAGGTAGCTGCGGACCGGGAGATGGCCCTCCGGCATGCCGTTGTGCGGCGCATTTTGCCCATAGCGCGGATCCTTGGTGATATCGTCCGAGCGAACGATCCCTTCGCCGCTGAAGGTCGGCGCGAATACCGCGGTGTTGCGCGGCATCGGGAATTGCGAGAACGCCTCTTCGGGCGCTCCCGACAGCGTGTAGAGCATATAGCTCTCGCCCGCGTCGTTCAGCACATTGTAGAAAAAGGCGCCGAACGCCGCCTTGGTCAGCTCGACGCCGGCATCGGTGACGATCTGGACGAGCTTGTGCAAGTCGGTCTCAGCGGCCAGCGCGGATCCGGCGCGGTTGAGAATTTCGAGCGCGCGCCGTTCCTCGAGCAAGGCCTCCTCCGCCTCGCGTTGCCGCGACCGGTCGCGCAATATCTTGGTGAAGCCGATGACGATGCCGTCGGCATTGCGGAGCGGGGTCATTTCCCCGGTCGCCCAGAAGCGGCTGCCATCCATACGCACGCGCCACCCTTCCGCGCCGCCGCCACGGCCGGAGCTCAACGCCTCACGGCGCTCGTCTTCCAACGCCGCGACGCCGGTGCCTTCGAGAAATAGCCCCTCGAGCGTGCCGCCGAGCATGTCCTCCTCTCGCCAGCCGAGCAGCCGATGCGCTCCCTCATTCCAGCTGGTGACCCGGCCTTCGGTGTCGGTGGTGATGATCGCGGTATCGACCGCGCTGTCGACGATCTGCCGCCATTCGTCGGCGGTAATCGATTGGCGCCCTTGGCGACGCGCAGCGGTCATGCCTTCCCCTTTTTCCAAGACATTCGTGAACGACCAGTAACTTACATTGGTTGCAACGGCGTGGACGGCCGGGTTGGACACAGGATTTCAGCGCGGGGGCCGGATCGTGCGAACGATAAGCGCGTTTTATTGCCGAGCAATCCATTGCCAGCAAGGACCATCCCGTAACCAATATGACGGGCGATTTCTCAACTGAAAGGAGACGGACCATGCCTCGCGGGGACAAATCGTCCTACACCGACAAACAGAAACGCAAGGCCGAGCATATCGAGGAAGGCTATGAGGATCGCGGCGTCGGCAAGGAAGAAGCCGAACGCCGCGCCTGGGCGACGGTCAACAAGGAATCGGGCGGCGGCAAGAAGTCCGGATCCGGCCGCGGCAAGAAGGAGAACCACGAAAGCTCGCGCAAAGGCGGCCGCAAGGGCGGATCGAGCCAGACCCAGGCCCAGCGCTCGGCCGCGGCCAAGAAGGGCTGGGAAACCCGCCGACGCCAGGGCAACGGCTGACGCTACTGATCGCCGATGCCGGCCAACCCGATCCGCTGCGTATGCGGCGTAAGAAACCGGCTGGCGGAACGCTAGCTCCGCCAGCCGTGACAGGAGTGGTCAGGCGGTTTCGAGTTCGGCGTTCGAATTGACCTTGGTCTCGGCCATGCTGGTCAGCTTCTCGTCGGTCGCCTTTTCCTCGGCGAGCGTCTCGGCCAACACCGCCGCGCAGTCCGACCGACCGAGTTGCTTGGCCCAAGCGATCAACGTGCCGTAGCGCGTGATCTCGTAATGCTCGACCGCTTGCGCCGCGGCGATCAAAGCGGCGTCGAGCACATTCTTGTCCTCCACGTCGCCGGCGATTTCGTTGGCTTCCTTGATGATGCCGTCGATCGCCGGGCAATTGACCTGCTTCGGCTCCTGGCCATGCATCTGGAACACCTGTTCGAGCCGCTTGATCTGCCCCTCGGTCTCGCGAAGATGCGTTTCGAAGCCCTGCTTGAGCTGGGGATCGGTCGCCTTTTCGATCATCTTCGGCAGCGCCTTGGTGATCTGGTTCTCGGCATAATAGATGTCCTGGAGCGTGTGGACGAACAGATCGTCGAACGTTTTGATGTCCTTGGAAAACAAGCCCATCTTGGCCTCCTCAATAGCTGGCAAACGATCGCCCGCCCCGCGTTTGCCCAACGAGGAACGTGCGGCGAAGTTGCCCGAAATATCGCGACCCTGACACAGGTTAGTCTTTTTCCGCCGCCGCTGCGGAAACCGGTCGCCCGGTGGTTTGTTGCCATTCCACAACGACCAGGAGCCGCCCAAGGCGGCCGCCCGAGCAAGGAGGATGACGCGGCGCGATGAGCGAATTGCTGGATGTCTTGCCCGATCGGATCGAACAAGCGGCACGTGCGCTGTTGAACAAAGCGTGCGACCGCGACCTGGCGATCGTCACCGCCGAGAGCTGCACCGGCGGCCTGCTCGCGTCGCTGCTGACCGACGTCGAAGGCACGAGCCGCGCGTTCGAGCGCGGATTCGTCGTCTATACCGACGAAGCCAAATGCGAGTTGCTGGCGATCGACCGCGATACCGTCGAGCGCTGCGGCGCGGTCAGTCGTGAGACCGCGATCGCGATGGTGCGCGGCGCGCTCGAACGCTCGCACGGGGACATCGCGGTGTCGATCACCGGTTTTGCCGGGCCGGGCGGCCCCGATGACGAGCCTGGCCTAGTCCATTTCGGCTGCCTGCGCCGCGGTGGCGAGGTCGTGCATCGCGAAGAGCATTTCGGCGATATCGGCCGCGGGCCGGTCAGGCTGAAATGCCTCGAGGTGGCGCTCGAAATGCTCGACCAGAATCTGGCTGAGTGACGTTAGAGCCAACTGCCCAATCGGGAGCGGGGTAGCGAAATACCCGATCCCCTGGTTTCCCGCTTTCGCAGGAACACAGGGCAATCGAGTACCTCATTGGGCCCTAGCGTTAGAAAGCCGTGATGCCGTTGGGCGTGCCCAGGCCGGTCGGCCCGTCATAGCCGGCGCGAGCGGTGCAGAAATAGGTGCCCCCGCAGCTGCCGTTGCTGCCCGACGTCACATCGTACAGCGCGCCCGTATTGGCATAAGGATTGCTACCATAGGTCACCCCGCCACCATTGGCGCCATAGACGCCGCCGATCAACGGTGCCGCCACGCTGGTACCGCCAAAGACCAGCCAAGTCGGCTTACCACCATTGCCCGGTCCGTAGACGGCGACGCCAGTGGCCGGATCTGCCACCGCCGCGACATCGGCTTCCATGCGCATGGAGCAGCCACCGTCGAGCTGCCAGTTGGGCTTGGCATAGATGGTGCTGCACCCGCTGCCCGCACCGGCCCACACCGTCTCACCCCAGCCGCGCGCGCTGGTGTTGCGCTTCAGCGTCGTGCCACCGACCGCGATGACGTGCGGCGAGGATGCCGGGAACTGTACGCCATACCCGCTATCGCCGGAACTGACGGTGACCGCCACGCCGGCATGGTCGTATGCCGATTCATAGGCCTGCGATCCGCTTTCGCCACCGCCATAACTGTTGCTGATAACGTGCGCCCCAAGCGACGCCGCGGTGTTCTCCGCCGCCGCCAGATTGCTGAAGCTCGCCGAATTTGCCTGGACCAGGATGATCTTGCATCCCGGGCACATCGCGCTGACCATATCGAGATCGAGCGCGGTTTCCTGTGCCCAGCCGTTATTCTGGCGCGGATAATTGCCCTTCACGCCGGACTGGTTGTACTTGGTGAAGCAGCCGTTCGCGGTGGTGCAGGCGGGAAGCCCATAGGTTGCGCGATAGGTCGCCAGATCGCTCTCCGCATTGGCATAACCATAAGCATCGACGATCGCGACCGTCGTCGTGCTGCTGCCCTGCGCGGAGACGTTATAGGCGGCCCGCAAGTCGGCCGGACCGAAGCCCGACGGAACGACATTGGGCGCCGCATCGCGTTCGATCGGCTTGCCCTTGTCGTCGGTGACGATGCGCGCGTGGCAACGTGCCGTTCCCGGACCCGCGGCCCCCGGGCAAACCGCGGCGTGATAGACGTTACCGGACTTCAACAGCCCCTGGGCGGATTGCGCCTGGAGACTCATCGGAATCCCCGTCAGGAGGGCGAAGGCCGCGATCGAAGCAGCAAGACGTGCCATGCTTGTCCCCTTTTTGTCGACATCATGTCGAAACACCGGAGCCTCTCACGCCGGTACCGCCGCCGTAAATATATCCATCGATATATCCCGAGGGGTGACTCGGGCAAATATCGTGCGTGCAATCCGGACTGGCTCAATTTCGCTGCCGCCGCCGGAAAGCCGTTGTCCCTCAGTCCATCCGTTCGAGCAGATCGTCGACGCTGCAGCTGGCGAAGCTCGCGAAATTGTCGGCAATACCAAAGGGTAGCAGCAACGTGCGATCATGGACGATCGCGCCGCAGCCATAGACGACATTGGGGACATAACCGCTGCGTTCCTCGGGGCTGGGCCGCAGGATCGGTTCGGGCGTGCGCGCGAGCAATCTGGTCGGGTCGGCCTTGTCGAGCAGGCAGGCGCCCATGCAATAATTGCGCATCATGCCGACGCCGTGCGTGATGACCAGCCAGCCCTCGTCGATCTCGATCGGCGAACCGCAATTGCCCATCTGGATGAATTCCCATGGATAGCGCGGGCCGATGAGCTTGGTGCCGCCATTCCAGGTGGTGATGTCGTCCGATACGATCAGCCACAGATTCTCATTGTCCTGGCGGCCGATCATGTTGAAGCGGCCATCGACGCGGCGCGGGAACAGCGCCATGCCTTTGCTCTGCGGCACCGATCCCTTGAGCACCGTCATCTCGAACGTGTTGACGCCGGTGCCGCGGAACAGCTCGCACCGTGCATTGCGGCCGTCGAACGCGGTATAGGTGCCGAGGAAGCTCGGCGTGCCGTCCTCTTCGGTGAACCGCACCATGCGCAGATCCTCGATCCCCTGGCGCTGGCTGGCGGTGATCGGAAACAGGACGCTTTCCGAAGGCTCCTTGCTTCCCTCGCAGATGATCCGCGTCGTGCCCGACGTGCCGCTCTCATCCGGCCCTTCGATCCGCGGGGACGTGACCCAGGGACTCGGATCGTCGACCTGGAAACCGGTGCTCGCGCTCCAATTGCCGGTGCGGAAAGTAACCGAGGAGACGTGACCTTCGCCGATGCCGCGCAACGAGAGGATGAAGTTCAGGCCGTCGGCCGGCGCGTCGTCCTGGTTCATCCGCAACACGATGCTGGGGTTGAACAGGGCTGCCGCCTCGAACGAATATTCGGCGCTGAGATAGGCACCGATCAGCAGCTGCTGCTCCGGGTTCGCCGTGACGTCTTCCGGCAAGCTGTCGCGCACAGCCTCGAACCGCCGCGTCAATATGGTCTCGACATTGCGATGCCGCTCGGACAGCGACGCGACCACCGTTTCGCAATCCTTGCGGCAGCTGGCCGTATCGAGCGACAGCACGCGCTCGATCACCGTGCGCATGCGGGGATGCGCGGCATCGCGGAACGGTTCGGGATAATCGACGCTGAACGGTTTGATCACCGTGCGCGACGGGTCGGGGTGCAGATGGAGGCCGGAGAAAGTGAACAGATCGTCGCTCATGCGGTCGGTCTCCGTGCGGGGACGACGGGCGGTCGCCGGGAAGGGTGATAGGCCAAATCGAAATGATCGGCGTCCCCTCAAACGCCGCATGGCGCGACAGGCTCCCTCGCCATCGACACGGTCCGACAAACGAGGCCTTGCGATGCCCGACCGCAAAAAGAAACCGTCGCCCCGGCGGAGGCCGGGGCCGTTGGCCGCATCACGACATCGCGGCCCCGGCCTCCGCCGGGGCGACGACATGGCGTCCTCCGATCCGCCCCTTTTCCGCTATTACCCGCTCAGCTCAGAAAGCGTAGCTGACCGACACCCTGTACGAGCGACCGAAGATCGGACGCACGTCGGGAAGCGCAGCGCCCGGGCCGGCAAGGAAGCGTGGATTGCCTTCGGTCAGGCCGTGCGAGTTGGTCAGGTTGTCGCCCGAAATCTGCAGCGTGTAGCCGTTTACCTTCGCGCGCAGCCCGGCGCTCAGCGTGGCGTAAGCCGGCAGCAACTGGGTATTGGCGAGATCGCTATAACGTTTCCCGATCGCTTCATACGTGCCGTAGAACGTGATGTCGGACTTGTCCGAGAAGCGCGCGGTATAAGTCGGCGTGAAGCGCACCTGATAGGACGGGATACGCTGCGCTTTCTTGCCGTCGAAGTCCGGGATGTTGGGCGTGTCGGTCTTGGCATCTTCGAGCACGGCATTGCCGATGAACCCGAAGCCGCTGGCGCTGTGATACGACGCGTCGAATTCGATACCCTTGGTCTTCGATCCGGCGATCTGCGGCGGCACGCCGACATCGTTATACACCGCGCCGACGACCTTGTCGTAGAAGCCGGTCACCGCCGCTTCGAACCCGCCGCCACGATATTTCACGCCGCCTTCGTACGACCGCACTTTCCAGTTCAGGTCGAGCCGCGGTCCGGTATTGCCGAGTTGCGAGCGGACATCGTCGAACGATGGCGAGTGATAGCCCTGCGAGACGCGAGCATAGACGTCGAAATTGCGGGTCGCGCGATAGTTGAGTCCGACCGTCCACGGCGTCGCCTCGCGGCTGATCTTCGCCGAATCGGGCAGGCCGTTGCCCGTGATGTGGAAGTCGATATCGGTCCATTGATGGCGGATGCCGGCATCGAGGCGCAATGCGTCGGTGATGTTGAATGAATCCGACACATAGATCGCGTTCACCGTGGCGCGACCGCGATCCGAAATGGCGAAGGCCGACAGTGCGCCGTTGTTCAGGTCGACCAGGTCGCCCGAGCCGCCCACTTGCATCCAGCGATTGCCGCCCAGGCTCCAGGCGTCGTCCGAGGTGAAGTGCGAGAAATAATAGCCGAGGTTGAGCGTGTTCGGGCCGGTCTTGAAATTGACCACCGCCTCGTTCGAGACGTTCTGGAGTTTCTTGTCGACCCACCACGACCCGAATTGCTGCACATAGTCGGTCGGCGCGAGCGTCTGGCCGGTGTTGATCGTGTGGACGAGCGTTTGGCCGGGATTGCCAGCCGTCGCGAGCGCATTGGCCACGGTGATCGCGCCGGCGCCCTGCGGCACCAGGCCCGTCGTCCGCAGCGTGCCGCTGGTGAAGCCGAAACGGTCGGTGAAACTGATCCCGCCGCCGAAATCGTAATCGAGGCTGGCGCCGGTGACGACGCCCTTCCAGCCGCGGCCATCGGCCAGGTCGACGCGCTCGGTCGCGCCACTGCCCGCCGAGCCCGGCGAGATGATCGTCGCGTAACGCGTATATTGGTTGAGCTGGTTGTACGTGCCGCGATCGATGCCGGGCACGTTCGCCGCGAACGGCAGGAACCATTCGCCGTGATCGTCGGTGTAGCGGGCGAAGATGTTGAACTTGCCGTGCGAGAACTTCTTGGTGATGTTGGCGGTGATCTGCTGGCCGCGCTCGGTGTTGAAGCCGGCGCTGCGCACCGTGTCACCGCGCGAGACGTACCCGCCGACCATATAATAGAGATCGTCGGCGAGCTTGCCGCTGAGCCAGCCGTCGACTCGCCAGGCACTGTAATCGGTGATCGAGGCGCCGATGCTGCCCTGCGTCTGGTCATGACCTTCGCGCAGGCGGAGGTTGGTGGTGAGGCCGGGCTGCCCGTCCGAATAAAGCGAGGCCGGACCGCCATTGACGCCTTCGATCCCCGCGACGGTTTCGTCGAGGCGGACAATACCGGTCTGATCCATGAACGACAGGCTGCTCGATCCATAGACTGGGACGCCGTTGAACTGCATCGTGACGAACGGCGCGTCGCCGGTGCTGGGGATGCCGCGGACGAAGATGTTCGAGGTGCCGACGCCGCCCGAACTCTCGACCCACACGCCGGGGATCGACTTGAGCACGTCGCCGGAGCTCTTGGGCGCCTGGAGCTTGATATCGTCCGCCGACAGCGTCGTCACCGAATAGCCGGCTTCGAGCTTGTTGATGCCATTACCCGCGGCGCGGCCGGTGACGATGATGTCGGGCAGATCGGCGGGCGGCGCGGTGTCCGCAGCCTGCGCGGGATCGGCGGCCGGCGCCGCTGCGGGCGTCTCCTGCGCCGCGGCCGGATGGGCCAGGGCAATCGCCAGCGCGAACCCCGACACAGCAACGAAATTGCGATTGCGCGAAACCATCATGATCCTCTCCTGCCGCTGCCTTCCTGCTCGGGAAGTGCCTGAGGACGGGGTCTACACACGAATGAATTGCATTTCAATACGCCGTTACATAAGCGTATTATTATAATAGTTCCTTATATATCAATTATATAGCTTAAGGAGATAGGTGACGGATGTAGCAGAGATGTCACAGCGCCTGCAACGAAATTTCAGACCGCTATCGGGGCACAAAAGGCGTGCGGCGCGCTTTATCCCGTCATCGCGTAAAGCGTTTGTTGCATCGGGGATCACGACCAGCCTATTTTGGGCGCGCTGAGCGGGGGCGGTGCATCGTCGAGGATCGTCGGAAACCAGTTTCAATGGTTGTCCGGCGGCCCGCTGATTGAGGAGCCGAGCTTTGCGTCGACGTGCGATGGATCTGAACATGGGGGATATCGCCCGGCTCGCCAATGTGTCGAAGCCGACCGTGTCGCGCGTGCTCAACAACAGCCCACTGGTCAATGAAGCGACGCGCGAACGCGTGCTGCGCGTCGCGCGCGAAAATGGCTATGCGATCAACCGCAACGCGCAGAAACTGCGCCAGGCGCGCAACGACACGGTCGCCGTCGTGCTCGATTTCGGCTCGCATCGCGCCGGGCGAATCGCCGATCCGTTCATCTTCGAATTGCTCGCCGGCGTGTCCGAGGCCTTATCGGTGCGCAACCAGGATTTGTTGCTCTCCCCTTCCAACCTCACCGATGTGCAGAGCCATCTCGACCTGATCAGTTCGCGCGTCGCGGACGGCTTCATCTTCCTCGGGCAAGGCGTGCGCGGCCCGATGCTGCGCGATCTGGCACGAGCCGGAGCCCCGTTCGTGGTGTGGGGCGGCGTGGATCCTGCCGAACCCTATTGCTCGGTCGGCAGCGACAATCGCCTGGGCGGAGAATTGGCCGGCGACCTGTTCGTCAAGCGCGGCGCGAAACGCTGGCTGTTCGTCGGCAATGTCGCGCATGCCGAGATCCGCATGCGGTTCGACGGCCTGCGCGCGGTCGCCGCCAAGCATCCCGAAGTGACGGTCGAGCATCTCGAGGTCGAGCACATGGCCTATGCGCCCGCTTACCAGCAGACCTTGGCATGGCTGCGCGGCAATCCGCCGCCCGATGCGGTCTTCGCTTTCTCGGATACGGCCGCGATCGCGATCGTCGCCGCGTTCCGCGAGCTGGGGCTGGAGGCACCGGCCGATTATTCACTGTGCGGGTACAACAACATCCCGCCCGCCGCCGATTTCACTCCGGCGCTCACCACGATCGAACAGGAAACCCATCTGGCCGGCGCGATCCTGGTCGAAAAGCTGATGCAGATTCTCGACGGCGGGAAGCCGAAATCGAGCGTGCTCCCGACCCGGCTGATCGTTCGTCAGACCTGAGACGGAGCCGGCGTCAGCCGCAGCACCTGGTCGAGATCGACCGCCGCGGTGGAGGCGAACACCAAGTCGGCTTCGGCCAGGATGGCAGCGTCGCCGATCCCGATCGCGACCATGTCCGCCGCCTTGATCGCGGTCACCCCGGCCGCGGCGTCCTCGAACCCGACGCACGCCGTTGGCGCAACGCCCAACCCTGCCGCGCAGGCCAGGAAGATGTCGGGCGCGGGCTTGGACCGCGCGACCTTGGCGGCGTCCGCGACGAAATCGATCGAGCCCAACAGCCCAGCCCGCTCAAGCACCATCGTCGCGTTTCGACTGGCCGAGGCGACCCCCAGCGACAGTCCGGCGGCGCGGGCACCGGCCAGTAAAGCGGTGGCGCCCGGCAAGATGTCGGCATCGCTCATCGTCGCCAGCGCGTCGAGATAATAGCCGTTCTTGCGCGCGGCGAGCTCCTCTCGCGCCGGGAGGTCGAGCGACACGTTACCGAGCGCCAGTATATGCTCGAGCGATCCCATGCGATCGACACCCTTGAGCGCCTCATTGTCCTGCTCGTCGAACGCGATGCCGAGCTCGTCGGCGATCCGTTTCCAGGCGACGAAATGCAGCCGGGCGCTGTCGACCAGCACGCCGTCCAGGTCGAAGATCGCCGCGCCGAACGCCATGGTCAGGCAGCCAGCTCGTCACCGGCGACGCGGATCGCGACCGTGCGATCGCCGCGCACCGACACGCTTGCGGTTCGGCCCGACACCGCGACATCGACTGGCGCACCGCGGAAGGTGACGGTGAAGCGATAGTCGGACAGTCCGGGTATCTCCACAGGATCGAAGCACAATGTGTCGCCATCGACGCGCATGCCGGCAAAGCCCATCGCCAGGGTCGTCCAGCTTCCCGCCAGCGCCGCCATGTGCAGGCCGTGATCGGCATTGCCGAACAGATCGTTGAGGTCGGTCAGCGCCGCGACCCGCCAATAATGCGCCGCCCGCGCGCCATCGCCGGCACGCGCCGCCGCGGTCGCGAACGCGCTCGCCGACAAAGTCGAATCGTGTACCGTGGTCGCTTCGTAGGTGTCGAGCATCCGCCGCCGCATCGCCGGATCGAAAGCCTCGGGCATCAGCGCCAAAGCGAGCACCGCATCCGCCTGTTTCGAGACGCGGCGGCGATAGATGGCGAGCGGATGGACGTGCAGCAGCAGCGGATAGGCGGCCGGCGGCGTCGTCTCGAACGGCCAGGGATCGAGCTGGAAATAGGCATCGTCCTGGGCATAGACTTGCCGCTCGTCATCATACGCCAGCAGCATCGCGTCAGCGGCGCGAACCATGCGGGCGGCTTCCGCGTCGTCGATCAGCGACGCCGCCAGTCCTTCGCGCGCGGCGAACCGCAAATGCCGCGCCGCCATCATGTTGGTGTAGAGGTTGTTGTTGACGATCGCCGAATATTCGTCGGGTCCGGTCACGCGATTGATGACGAAGGCGCCGCCGCGCGCCGCATCGTGATACCCGATCGCCAGCCAGATGCGCGCCGTTTCCACCAGCATCGCCGCGCCGCCGGCGTCGAGCAACGAGCGGTCGCCGCTCGCCGCCAGATAAGTCTCCAGCGCATAAGCGATGTCGGCATTGATGTGATATTGAGCGGATCCGGCAGGAAAATAGGACGAGCATTCGTGCCCGCCGATCGTCCGCCACGGATAGAGCGCGCCGTGCTCATGCCCCATCGCCCGTCCATTGTCGCGCGCGGCAGCAAGCTTTGAGATCCGCCATTCGAGCATCGCCCGGGCGATGTCCGGCCGGGTGAAGGCGAAGACCGGCATGACGTAGAGATCGGCGTCCCAAAAGACATGGCCTTCATAGCCCTCACCGGTCTGACCCTTGGCGCCGATCGAGGTTTTGCCGTCGCGCCCGACCGCCATCGCCAGCTCGGCCAAGGCGAAGCGGATGGCGAGTTCGGCGTGGGGCTGGCCCGGCATGGCGATATTGCTCGCCGCCCAGAAATCCGCGAACCAGGCGACCTGGTCGGCCAGCAGAGCCTCATAGCCTCGCTCGGCCGCGGCGCGCACTATCGCGGTGAGCGCAGCAACGCCGTTCCCGTCGGTGCCGGCGTGGTAGCCCGACGCGAAATCGACCTGCACCCGACCATCGATCGTCCGGCGCCCGATTTCGCGCATCGCGCATGTCACGACGAAGCCGCTCGTGCGCAACCGATCGCTGCGCATGGCGGCGCCAGGCTCGTCATGGGCTTGCGGGTCGACCCAGGGGCTGGTGGCCATGACCGGCGCGACGCGCGGGTCGTAAACGCCCTGGCTGGCGACATCGGCGGCACGGTCGCCACTTCCCGGCGGCGGCGTCACGATTGGCGACACAATCACATCGGCGCCGTCGGCGAAGCTGACCCGCGTCAGCACCAATGCGGTATCGGCCATCGAGACGAATTGCTCGATCGCGATCTCGGTCGCCCCAGCTGTGAAAGTTTCGGTCCGCACACAGCGGACGAGGTCGAGTTCGACGCCCGCCGGCGCACCGACCGGTTCGCCGCCGACCATGATCGCCGGCCGGGTGGCATCGGCGACCGCCAGGCGAAGATCGCTTTCGCGGGCATAGCCATGCGCCGCCTCGTGATAAGCGATCGGCACGCGTTCATAGACGCCGTTCAGATAGACTTTGGGCGCTTCCGCCGCCTCGCCCGGACCGCGAATGCCGATGAAACCGTTGCCGATCGAAAACAGCGCGGGAACATGGTCCGACCGCGCGGAATCGCCGTCCGCCGCAAGGCGCCAGGCGTCGCGCGCAAATCGCAAGTCAGCAAAAGACGCTTCGGGTAATGACCGCCCCACGCAATTCCTCTCCGATGCGGCGATCAAACGCCCGATTGCCAATGATATGCATTTCATAATAGGAGATGGTCAAGACAATAAGCCGGGCATCCCGGCAGGGGAGGCGCATGAACAGGACCCGGATGATCGTCGCACTGGCATTGACCTATGCCGTGTTCGCGGTGCTGCTCAACAGCGTCGGCACCGTCATCCTGCAATCGATCGAATCGTTCCACGTGACCAAGGTCGCGGCAAGTTCGCTCGAGGGATTCAAGGACCTGTCGATCGCGGCCACCAGCTTCCTGCTGGCGGCGCAGCTGCCGCGCTTCGGGCTGCGGCGTGCGATGATCGTCGCGCTAGCCTTGGTCGCGATCGCCTGCCTGGCGATGCCTTTATTCCCCGGTTTCTGGACCACGCGCCTGCTGTTCCTCGCGGTCGGGGTCGCGTTCGGGGTGACCAAGGTATCGGTCTACAGTTTCGTCGGCCTGTTGACCGAGGACAGCGCGCGCCATGCGTCGCTGCTCAACGTGATCGAGGGCGTGTTCATGCTCGGCGTGCTGAGCGGCTATTGGATTTTCGCCGCCTTCATCGACCCCGCCGATCCCGGCAGCCGGCAATGGCTGAACGTCTATTACGTCTTGGCCGCCGTCAGCCTCGTCGCCTTGGCGCTGCTCGCCGTCACGCCTTATGACGAAAGCGCGGTCGACGAACCCGCAGCCGCGCCGCAGGGCCCGGGACAGAAATTCGCCGAGATGGTCGCGCTCGCCTGGCGGCCGCTGAGCCTTAGCTTCATCGCTGCCATCTTCTGCTATGTCCTGGTCGAACAGGGCATCGGCTCGTGGCTGCCGACGTTCAACCGCGAATTGCTCGGGCTGTCGGCGCCGATGAGCGTGCAGGCCGCATCGATCTTCGCGGTGTGCCTGGCGGCAGGGCGGCTGGGCGCCGGCGTGATCGTGCGGCGCACCGGCTGGTTCCCGCTCGTCCTTGGATGCCTGATCGGAATGGCAGTGCTTATCGTCGCGGTGCTGCCGCTCGCCGCCGCGCATCATGGCCAGGTCACGAGCTGGGCCGGCGCGCCGATCGCCGCCTTTCTGTTCCCGGCGATCGGGCTGATGATGGCGCCGATCTATCCCGCGCTCAATTCGGCGATCCTGTCGTCAATGGCGCCCAGGGAGCAGCCGGCGATGGTCGGGTTGATCGTGGTGTTCTCGGCGCTTGGCGGGACGACCGGCTCGTTCGTCGTCGGCCACATCTTCGCGATGTTCCAGGGGACGATCGCCTTCCACGTGTTGCTGATCCCGATCGCCGCGCTGGCGGTGGCATCGACGATGGTCCGACGGCAAACGGTGCGATAGGGGGTCAACGTTTCGTCGCGGTCGGTCGCTCTGGTGAATTTCCCCGCCGGTGGCGCGTCATTTATATGATTGTATCCAATATCCAATCGATACGGATACGGCCGCGCCATGTCCGAAGACACGACGCGGCCGATGCCCCACCGGTTAGAAGTTGAAGCGCAGTCCGGCGTTGATCGTGAAGCTGCGCAGCCGCGAGTCGTCGTCGATATTGCCGACCACGAAGCCCGAGACCCGACTGTCATGGGCATTGACAAGCAGCCCCGCCGAGTAGCGCATCGCGCTTTTCCAGGTGTTGGTCTGGAGCGAGAAGGTCGTGACCGGCGCTCCGAACCCAAAGCTCGAACTGTCGTTGCGCGACCAATTTTCCATCCGCGCCGCGCTGATGAACGGTTCGAATGTCGCCGTCGCTGCCGACCCGCCACGATAGGACAGGCGCAAGCCGGCCTGGCCGATCTTGGTCGTGTCGCTGCCCGGCGTCCACACGCTGAAGGCATCGATCACGAGCGGATCGATCTTCGTATCGGCATAATTATACTGAGCGAACGGCGTCGCGGCGAAGCCGGTCGCGCCACCCACCCGGTACGACGCGCGGACCGAGCCCGCCGTTGCGTCACCGCGCATGCGCTGCGTTCCGACCGTCCCGAACAGCGACGGCATGGCGACCGTATAATGGCGCCATTCCTTGCGGATGTTGCCTTCGAGTTCGAAGGCACCGTTGCCGACCACCAAATAGCCACCGACGAACGGCGTTTCGACCTTGATCCGCTCGCCGCCTGCGAGTGGTGCCGAGGCGCCGTACCAGCCGCCCATCACACCGGCATTGATCTTCCAGCCGCCGCCGATGCCGCCGAATGAGACGTCGGCGCCGATCTGTGCGGCATGCTGGCTGGTGCGGAACTGCGTGGTCGAGGTGTAGCTCAGACCACCGCCCGTCAGCGAGGAGCTGATCGTCTGCTTGCTGTGCCCGCCGCTGCCGCGCATCCACAGGCTGAACCGCGTGCCGCCGACATCGGTCCGGTTGGTCACGAACGGGCTGATCGGATCGTCGAGCAGGCCCGATGCCGATTCGGCCATGTAGCTGAGCTTGCCGAGCCCGGCCGCGGTCGGATTGACCGCCTGGATCAGGCCGAACTGATGGGCGTTCGACGGGTTCTGCCCGAAGCTGTCGAGGATGAAGCCAGTGGTCGGAAACACGGTGCTGGAGGTAAAGGCACTAGCGGGGGCTGCCCCGGCGACCGTCACCACGGGCAAGAACCCGCCAGGGACGAACGACCGCGTACCGACCAGGTTCATCGTGACATTGGTGTTGCCCGTGGCCGAACCGCCGATGTTCAGGCGATCGGCCGTGGCGGTATTGGTGCTGTAGTCGGCCCAGAACTGGCCCCCGCCCGAATAATTGCCGCCGACGGTGACGACGTTGCTGGTGAGGTTGTTACGAGCGTTGATGATCCCGGTATTGGCCATCGAACCCGCGGTCGTGAACGTGCCCGCGCCGGCAAAGGTGATGCGACTGGCATTGTTGGTATTGCCGAGGATCGTCAGCGAGCTGCCGGCGCCGAGATTGACGTTGCCACCATTGACCAGATTGCCAGAGATGCTCGACGCGCCGGTCAGATTGGCGATGCCGGTCGGGCTGTTGATCCAGTTCGACGTCGCGACGGTCGACCCCAGCATCTTGATCGCGCCGTTGATCGTCCCGCTGTTGAACAAGGTCGACGGCGTGTTGTTGACGCTGATCAACACCGCATTGGTGCCGCCGGTGATCGTGCCGGTGTTGGAGATGTTGGCGCTTCCGGTGCCGGTCGCCACCAGCCTGACCCCGTCGATCGTACCCGTGACGAGGCCGGCATTATTGACCACCAGCGGGCCGTCGACCGTGCTGAGATCGATGCCGTAATCGGGGTCGATCTTGCCCGTGCCGGTGACGTTGACGGTGATGCCGCCCTTGGTCGACGTGCCGTAGACGCCGGCATAGCCGGGGGTGCCCGCGGTGATCTCGCCCGCGACCGTGATCGTCGTCATGCCAGTCGACAGGCCGCTATCGGTATAGATGCCGCTGCCGTTGGTCGCGGTGATCTTGGTGCCCGCCGCCTGCGATACATCGATCGTTCCGGCGTTCGCCGCGGGATTGAAGTTGACAGCCTGGATCCCGTTGCCGTTGGTCGCGGTGACGTTGCCCAGCGCGTTGACCGAAATACCGCCGGTGCCGTTGGTCTGGGCAATGATACCGGTGGTGCCGGAGACATTGCCGGCGGTCACGCTGACTGTGCCCGCAGCGCCGGCACTGATCTGTTCGGCGAGGATCGCCGCGGCGCCGGTCGAGGACACGTTGCCCGCATTCACTACCACGTTGCCGCCGTCGGTCAGCCCGACAATGCCATAGCCGGTGGTCGCGGTGACCGGGCCGATCGTGGTGACCGTGACGTTACCGGTGCCGTAATTCTCGGCATCGACGCCGAACTTCCCGCCGACCGCGCCGTTGGCGGTGACGTCGACATTGCCGGCCGACGTGCCGATCAGCCCCGCGACGATGCCGGCATTGCCGCCATAGATGTCGCCATTGGCCACGACCGTGACGTTGCCGGTGAACGAGCTCCCGAACGCGTCGATGCCGTTCTGATCGGTTGACGTGACCGCAGCGGTGGTGACGCTGATGTCGCCGCCGGCATTGGTGTCGCGCACCAGGATACCCGATCCGCCGGTAGCACCGCTCGCGCCCGAAATATCGACCGTGACCGTTCCAGATCCGTTGTTCTGGATCGACGCGCCGTTACCGTTCAGCCCGAAGAAGCCGCCGGTCCCGGTGACGCTGATATTACCCGCGCCCCCGGTTCCACCCACCAGGGTCAGGCCGTTGGTCGCCCCGGTCACCGTATCGGCGACAGCCACCGTCACCGCGTCGTTGCCAGTCGCCGTAATACCATCCGCCGCCGTGCCGGTCACCGTACCGTTGGTCGTGACGCCGACCGTACCAGTGCCGAAGTTGGTCGCGACGATGCCGGTCGTGCCCGAGACGTTGCCGCCGGTCACATCGACATTGCCCGCGCCACCCGCCAGGACCTGCTGCGCGATGATCGCGGTATTGCCGGTCGAGGTGACGTCGCCTGCATTGACCGTGACGTTGCCGCCCGTGGCCAGCGCATAGATGCCGTTACCCGTCGTCACGTTGACCGGGCCGACCGTCGTCACCGTCGTATTGCCGGTGCCGAAATTCTCGGCATCGACCCCGAACCGTGCGGTAATCGCGCCGTTCGCGGTAATGTCGATATTGCCGGTCGCCGCTGCCGGGAAGATCGCGCCGACGATGCCGGCATTGCCCGCCTGGACGTCGCCGTTCGCCACGATCGTGAGGTTGCCCGCGGTCGACACGCTCTGAACGTCGATGCCATTCTTGCCGACCGCCAGTGCGGTCACCGCGCCGGTCGTGACGCTGATGTCGCCGCCCGCGGCCGTGTCGCGAACGATGATCCCATTACCCGCCGTTGAGCCGCTCGCGCCGGAGATATCGACCGTGGTTGTACCCGATCCGTTGTTGAGGATGTTGGCACCGTCTCCGGTACCGCCGAAGAAGCCGCCGGCACCGGTGACGAGAATGTTGCCCGCGCCGCCAGTGCCGCCGATCAGGGTCAGGCCGTTGGTCGCACCGGTAACCGTATCGGCGACGGTCACCGTCACCGCGTCGTTGCCGGTTGCACGGATGCCCTCGGCAAACGTGCCGGTCACCGTGCCGTTGGTGGTGACGCTGAGCGTACCGGTGCCCAAATTGTTGGCGAAGATGCCGGTCGTGCCCGAGACGTTGCCTGCGGTCACATCGACACTGCCCCCGCCGGTCGCATCAACCTGCTGCGCGACGATCGCGGTGTTGCCCGTCGAGGTGACATCGCCCGCGGTGACCGTGACGTTGCCGCCGGAGGTCTGTGCGTAGATGCCGTTGCCGGTGGTAACGTTGACCGGGCCGACGGTCGTGACCGTGGTATTGCCGGTGCCGAAATTCTCGGCGTCGATGCCGAACCGCGCGGTAATCGCGCCATTCGCGGTCACGTCGATATTGCCGGTCGCCGCTGC
>NZ_JBFUJZ010000004.1:0-521185 GCF_056401105.1 Sphingomonas sp. P4_G3 | reverse complement strand
CCGGGGGTACGTTGTTCGAGGAACTCGGCTTTTATTATGTCGGGCCGATCGACGGGCATAATCTCGACCATCTGATCCCGGTGCTGGAGAATGTCCGCGACAGCGAGCACGGCCCGATCCTGGTCCATGTCGTGACCAAGAAGGGCAAGGGCTATGGCCCGGCCGAGGCAGCGGCGGACAAATATCATGGCGTGCAGAAGTTCGACGTCATCACTGGCGCCCAGGCCAAGGCGCCGCCCGGGCCGCCAGCGTACCAAAACGTCTTCGCCGATCAGCTGATCAAGGATGCGACGCGCGATCCGACCATCGTCGCGATCACCGCCGCCATGCCGTCTGGCACCGGCATCGACCGGTTCGCCAAGGCGTTCCCTGACCGCACCTTCGATGTCGGCATCGCCGAACAGCATGCGGTGACCTTTGCCGCAGGTCTCGCCGCGCAAGGCATGCGGCCGTTCTGCGCGATCTATTCGACGTTCCTGCAGCGCGCCTATGACCAGGTCGTCCATGACGTCGCGATCCAGAACCTGCCGGTGCGCTTCGCGATCGACCGCGCTGGCCTGGTCGGGGCCGATGGCGCGACCCACGCCGGCAGCTTCGACGTCACTTATCTGGCGACCTTACCCAATTTCGTCGTGATGGCGGCGGCCGACGAGGCCGAGCTGGTGCACATGACGCATACCGCCGCGCTCCACGACGCCGGACCGATCGCGGTGCGCTATCCGCGCGGGAACGGGGTCGGGGTCGCGCTCCCCGAGACGCCCGAGCGGCTCGAGATCGGCAAGGGCCGGATCGTGCGCGAAGGCAAGAAGGTGGCGATATTGTCGCTGGGTACGCGATTGCAGGAAGCCTTGAAGGCAGCCGATGCGCTCGATGCCAAGGGACTGTCGACCACGGTCGCCGACCTGCGCTTCGCCAAGCCGCTCGACGAGGAACTGATCCGTCGTCTCCTCACTACCCATGAAGTGGCGGTGACGATCGAGGAAGGGTCGATCGGCGGACTTGGCGCCCACGTGCTGACGATGGCGAGCGACACCGGGCTGATCGATGGTGGCCTCAAGCTGCGCACCATGCGTCTGCCCGACCTCTTCCAGGACCAGGACAAGCCCGAGCTGCAATATGCCCAGGCCGGGCTCGATGCCGATGCCATCGTCGACAACGTGCTCAAGGCGCTGCGCTATAACGAGGCGAGCGCGATCGCGGAGTGCCAGCGCATATGAGGCGATTGGTGTTGGTTTTCCCCGCATTGTTGTTCTTGCCGGCGGCAGTGGCACCCCCGCATGGCGTTCTGACGATCGAAATTGGCAATGTCCGCATCGCCAAGGGCAATGTCCATGTCGACGTCTGTCCCGAGGCGCAATTCCTCAAGGATAATTGTCCCTGGACGGGGAATGCGCGGGCCAGGCTGGGCGACACTCGCGTGACGGTCGCCAACCTGCCCGCGGGGCGCTACGCGGTGCAGGCCTTTCTCGACGAGAACGGCAATGGCGAGGTCGATCGGGCATTGTTCGGCATCCCGAAGGAGGGTGTCGGCTTCTCGAACGATGCCAAGATCCGCCTCGGCCCGCCCAAATTCGCCGAAGCGGTGTTCGCATTCGACGGCAATGCCCGGACTATCCGATTGAACCTGCGTTATTTCATGGGCGCCAAAGGTCCGTCGGCGCGCTGATCGTGCGGTCCCCGGTCACGCCCATCGTCGCGGCCAGCGTGCGCCGTCCGTGGCTGACGGTCATCCTGGTGCTCGTCCTCGCCGCGCTGGCGTTGTTGGTCACCCTCGATCGTTTCGCGATGACCACCGACACCGCCGAACTGATCTCTCCCAATGTCGAATGGCGGCAGCGGGAACGGGCGATGGAGCAGGCGTTCCCGCAACTGCGCGACGTGATGCTGGTGATGGTCGACGGCGCCACCCCGGAACTGGCCGAGGACGGCGCGGCTCGGCTCGCGGCTCGATTGGCATCCGACAAGGCGCATTTCCGGCTGGTCACTCGGCCCGACGGCGGCGATTTCCTGGGGCGCGAAGGCCTGTTGTTCGGCTCAGAACAGGATGTGCGCGATACCAGTGCCGCGCTGGTCGAAGCGCAGCCGATGCTCGGGCCGCTTGCCGCTGACCCCAGCCTGCGCGGCGTAGCCGGCGCCTTGTCGACTATCGCCGACGGAGTCGAAGCGGGCCAGGTCACGTTCGACCGGATCGACAAGCCCGTCCGTGCGCTCGGGGATGCCGCCGACGGCGTGCTGGCCGGCAAGCCGAAGCCGTTTTCCTGGCAGAAGCTGTTCGCGAGCGGCAAGGGGGCATTGGCGCCGCCGACGCGACGGCTGATCCTCGCCCAGCCGGTATTGGATCATAGCGCGCTGATGTCGGGCGAGGCGGCGAGCGATGCGGTCCGGACGGCCGCCGCCGCGCTCGGGCTCGATGCCGCGCATGGCGTAAAGGTGCAGCTGACCGGCGAGGTGCCGCTGGCCGACGAGGAATTCGGTACGCTCCAGGAGAATATCGGCCTGGTCGGACTGGTGATGCTCGCGGCGATGCTGCTCACCTTGTGGTTCGCGACACGGTCCGCGCGCCTGGTCGCCGCGATCCTGGCGACGATCGTGCTCGGCCTGCTCGTCACCATGGCGGCGGGGCTGGTCGCGGTCGGCCGCTTCAATCTGATCTCGATCGCGTTCATTCCGCTGTTCGTCGGGCTGGGAGTGGATTTCGGTATCCAGATCTGCGTCCGCTACAATGCCGAGCGTGCGGTCGGCGCCCCGTCCGATGCGGCGCTTCGCCAGGCCGCGATCGCGCTCGGCGCTCCGCTCACGCTGGCGGCGGGCGCGATCTTCCTAGGCTTCGGCGCGTTCCTGCCGACCGCTTATATCGGTATCGCCGAACTGGGCGTGATCGCCGGGCTGGGCATGATCGTCGCGCTGGCGCTGAGCGTCACCTTGCTGCCGGCGTTGGTAATGCTGTTCCGTCCCGGACAACCGCGCGGCGACGTCGGATTCGCCATGCTCGCGCCGGTCGACCGGTGGCTGGAACGCAAGCGCGCCATGGTGCTGTGGGGATTCGCGATCGCGCTCGTCGCCAGCATCGCCATCCTTCCCTGGGTGAGCTTCGACTTCAACCCGCTACACCTGCGCAATCCCGACGCACCGGCAATGCGGGCCTTGGCCGATTTGACGCGCGATCCCGACCGTACGCCCAACACGATCGACGTCCTCGCCGCCAATCCGGCCGAAGCTCGATCGATCGCCGGCAAGCTTGGGCAATTGCCCGAGGTTGCGCGAGTGATCTCGCTCGACAGCTTCGTGCCGGAAGGCCAGCAAGCTAAGCTGCCGATCATCCAGGATGCGGCATTGTTGCTCGACGTGACGATCAATCCGCTCGATATCGCACCATCGCCGAGCGATGCCGATCTGGTCGCATCGCTCTCGCAGAGCGCCGCCAAGCTGCGCGTGGTCGCCGGGAATGGACAGCAAGCCGGCGCGCGCGATGTCCGGCGCCTCGCAACTTTGTTTGACCGATTGGTCAGAAGCACGCCCGAAAAACGCGCCGAGATGAATGCGGCGGTGTCCCGGCCGCTCGACGTGATGCTCAGCCAGGTTCGGCTTGCCTTGCAGGCGACGCCGGTCACCCGTGCTGATCTGCCTGCCGAGCTGGTGCGCGACTGGGTCGCGCCCGACGGCCGCGTGCGGCTCCAGGTCTTTCCCAGCGGCAATAGCAACGACAATGGCGTGATCCGCCGCTTCCGGGCCGCCGTTGCCGGTGTGACGCCAGCGATATCCGGCTTGCCGGTCGCGACCCAGGCCGCGGCCAACACCGTGGCCGGCGCCTTCGTCCAGGCTGGTATTCTTGCCTTCCTGCTGGTGAGCGCATTGCTGTTCGTGGTGCTCCGCAACGTGCGCGAGGTGGCGTTCACGCTAGCGCCGGTCGTGCTGTCGATCTTCCTGACCTTGGGTAGTTGCGTGCTGATCGGCCAGCCGATCAACTTCGCGAACATCATCGCTTTCCCGTTATTGTTCGGCGTGGGCGTCGCTTTCCACATCTATTTCGTGATGGCGTGGCGGGCGGGGGCAACGGGGCTGCTCCAGTCGAGCCTGGCCCGCGCGGTCATGTTCAGCGCGCTCGCCACCGGCACCGCGTTCGGCAGCCTCTGGCTGTCGCATCATCCCGGCACGGCTAGTATGGGCGAGATTCTGATGATCTCGTTGATCTGGACGCTGATCTGCGCCCTGATCTTCGAGCCCGCGCTGCTAGGACCGCCGAGGCGCGAGCGGACGTAGGTGTAGCTGGGCGATTTTTCCGCAGTGGCTCCCGTTCGTGGAAGAAATTCGAAATTCGCCACGGGAGAACTCGAAGGAAATCGGCTTGTTGCTGGCTAGGCATCGGCTCCCAACGGAATGGGCCGCTTTCGATTTGTATCTCATATCAAGGCGCTAGCGTCGGCGTGCCAGGGATGCGATGTTAATTGCTTGCCTATCATACAATCCGGCGACAGTTTGTCAGGCGTACAAACCAGGAGAGGCGCTATGAAGTCATGGCGATTGGCCGCCGGCGCGAGCTCGCTTGACGACCTGACGATGATCGAGGCGGCCAAGCCCGAGCCGGGGCCGGGCGAAGTGCTGATCCGCGTCCGCGCCTGCTCGCTCAACTATCGCGATCAGATGATCGTGAAAGGCCAGTATTTCGGCGGGACGATCGCGCAGGATCTGACCCCGCTGTCGGACGGTGTCGGCACGGTGGAAGCGGTGGGTGAGGGCGTCACCGGCTACCAGCCCGGCGATCGTGTCGCGAGCACATTCTTTCAGAACTGGCTGGCCGGGCCGCCCAACCCTGCCCCCGGCGTCGCGCTCGGCGCACCGCCCGCCAAGGGCATGCTCAGCGAATATGTCACCTTGCCCGAACGCGGCGTGGTGCGGCTCGCCGAAAGCCTGTCGTTCGAACAAGCGGCGACCTTGCCTTGTGCGGGCGTCACCGCGTGGAACGCGCTGATGGAGGGGCCGCATGCGGTTGGACCAGGCCGCAGCGTGCTCGTGCTCGGCACTGGCGGCGTCTCGCTGCTCGCCCTCGCCCTCGCCAAGGCGGCGGGTGCCCGGGTCATCGCCACCTCGTCGTCGGACGAGAAGCTGGCGCGCATCCGCGCGCTCGGCGCCGACGAGACGATCAATTACCGGACCACGCCCGACTGGGGCGCGGTGGCGGCAGGGCTGGCGGGTAGCGGAGTCGATCATGTCGTCGAGGTCGGCGGCGCCGGAACGCTGCAGCAATCGATGGCCGCGGTGGGCTACAACGGTGAGGTCGCGCTGATCGGCGTGCTGACGCGCCAGGGCGAGACCGCGCCGCACGCGTTGATGCTGAAGGGGGCGAGCCTGCGCGGGATCTTCGTCGGGTCGGCGGCGATGGCGACTGCCCTCAACCGCGCAATCGACGCGACCGGCATCGAGCCTGCCATTGACCGCGTCTTCGCCTTCGACGAGGCGCGGCAGGCATATGAATATCAGTCCTCACCGGACTTGTTCGGGAAGGTGGTGATCCGCGTCGACTGAGCCGCGTCGAACGCGGCGGCGGGCGCCGTATCAAGAACGGAGGATGCAGATGCGCTTTATCCTGAATGCCTTTGCCGCGTTTTTCATACTCGCTGCCTGTTCGGCGACGGCTCAGGAAAAGCCGCTGCGAGTGGAAGTGCTGCGGTCGAGCGAAGGGTCGCTGTACGCCAATTCCACCCTGATCATCGGCGACAAGGATGCCGTGCTGGTCGACCCTCCGTTTACGCGGGCGGATGCCTATCGGCTCGCCGCGATGGTGCTCGAAAGCGGCAAGCGCCTGACCTATGTCTTCGTGACCCACGACCATCCGGACCATTTCTTTTCGACGGAAGTGATCCAGGACATTTTCCCCGAAGCCAAGATTGTGGCCAATCCGGTCGTCGTGGCGGATATCTGGCGTTCGCTTCCCTACAAGGTAAAGCGCTGGGGCCCGGTGCTGGGCCGCAACGGGCCCGTCCACCCGTCGGCGCCGTCAGCGCTCGATGGCGATACGATCATGCTCGAAGGGCGTGAGATCAAGGTTCTCGGCCCGATGGAGGGCGATCACGTTCACGCGACCGCCTTATGGGTGCCGTCGATCAGGGCCCTGGTGGCAGGCGACCTGATTTTCAACCAGGTCTTCCCATGGCTCGCCGAACATCGCGCGGCGAACGTGGCGGCCTGGTCGGCATCGTTGGGCCGGCTGGCCAAGCTGGATCCGCTGACCGTCGTCCCCGGCCATTCGAAGCCCGGATTGCCCAACGATGCCAGCGGTCTGGTCTTCACCCGCGCCTATCTCACCGCCTGGCCCAAATTGGCGGCCGCGTCGAAGGATTCAAAGGAACTTGAAGCGCGCGTGCGCAAGGCCTTTCCCGACGCGATCGACGTGCTCGACAATTTCATCCTGACCAATTCGGCAAAGGTCGCGAAGGGAGAGGTGGCGCCCTGGACGGAATAGGGGATTCCGTCCGGCCCCGTCCAACTTCTTCGCAGCAGTCCAATTCCGCTGCGCGCCAGTCCAAGACCGGATTGGGCAGCCCGTTAGGATCGCCCTTCAACGCCATCGCCATGAATGCGAGGCGACGGAGAGCTGATCGACATGGCCAATCCGCCTTCGCACCGCTTCCATCGACCGATAGCGCGGGTGCCGATCCGTGCCGGGTGATGCGGAAGGGCGCTTGCTCGGCTTCGGCCAGCGCGTCGGGAGCATCACCCAGATGGCCTATGTCGTCCCCGACATGGAGGCGGCGATCGACTGGTGGGTGCGCGACACGCGGACCGGGCCGTGGTTTCTCCTCGAAAGCTTCACGGGCGCCGACCATGTCTATCGCGGCGCGCCGTCGCGGGCCGATGTGCGGATCGCGATGGCCTTTGCCGGCCACATGCAGATCGAGTTGATCCAGCCCAAGGACGATCACCCTTCGGTCTATCGCGAGATGGTCGAGCGGCGCGGCCATGGCTTCCATCATGTCGGGATTGCCTGCGACGACGTCGATGCCGAAATCCCCGCCTACCTGGCGCGTGGTTATTCGCTCGCCTTCACCGCGAGCGTGCCGACCGGCAGCCATGTCGCCTATCTCGACGGCGGCGATACGCATCCGCATTTCGTCGAATTGATCCCCGCGACGCCGGGAATGGACACCGCGTTCACGGCGTTCTGGCGCGCCTCGATCGGCTGGGACGGCAAGGATCCGATCCGGCCATTCGCCTGATCCGACAGGCTTGTGGGAAGAAGAGGGATATTGTATGCTCTGCGTACAAAAAGAGCGGCCGCTCCGGTTCGTCCGGAAGACGGCGGCACTACAGGGATGGAGAGGAAGGCTTGATGGCTAGCAAGGCCAGCAACCGATCCGGGTCGTACCAGGTGCTGCTGGTCGGGCTGCTCAGCCTGAATTTCGGCATCGTCTTCTTCGATCGCAATTCGCTCAACTTCCTCATGCCGTTCGTCAAACCCGATCTCGGGCTCTCCAACGAGCAGGTGGGAATCTTCCAAAGCGCCTTGTCGTTGACCTGGGCGCTTGCCGCGTTCGGGATCGGCCGGCTGTCCGACCGGACCGGCAACCGCAAGCTGCTGCTGGTGCTCTCGACGCTGATCTTTTCGGTCTGCTCGTTCCTGACCGGGCTTGCGCAGGGCTTTGCGCTGCTGCTCGGCGCGCGGCTGTTGATGGGCGCGGCGGAAGGCGGGGTGATGCCGATCAGCCATGCCATGGTGGCGAGCGAGGTGTCTCCGGCGCGGCGCGGCCTCGCACAGGGCATCGCGCAGAATTTCGGGTCGAATCTGCTCGGCTCGTTCGTCGCACCGGTGTTGCTGGTATCGTTCGCGGCCGCCTTCGGCTGGCGGCAGGCTTTCTATCTCGCGGGTATCCCGGGCCTGGTCAGCGCGCTGATGATCTGGTTGCTGATCCGCGAGCCGGAGGCCCCCGCGCATATCGTGGATGACGCCGTCGATAGGGAATCGCTCTGGGCGGTGCTGCGCGAGCGCAACGTATTGTTGTGCTGCCTGCTGTCGGTCATTCTGGTGTCGTATCTGGTCATCTGCTGGGTCTTCATGCCGCTCTACCTGACCGAGGTGCGCGGCTATCCGCCCGAGACGATGCAGTGGCTGATGGGGACGCTCGGCATCTCGGCGACGATCGGCAGCTTTGCGATCTCGGGCCTGTCGGACCGTATCGGGCGCCGTCCGGTGATGATCGCGATGCCGTTGATCGGGGTTATCCTGCCCCTGGGCGCGATGTTCTTTGCCGGATCGCCCTGGCTCCTGGCAATATTCTTCTTCTTCGGCTGGGGCCTCAACGGCATCTTCCCCTTGTTCATGGCGACGGTGCCGTCGGAAAGCGTGGACCCGCGCCGCGTTGCGACGGCGCTCGGGCTGAGCATGGGATCGGGCGAGGTGCTGGGCGGTGTGCTGGCGCCCTGGATTGCGGGGCGCTCGGCCGACGCGACCAGCCTGGCCGCGCCGCTCTGGATCATGCTCGGGCTGACGATCGTGGCCGGCATCATCGCGATGGGGCTGCGCGAGACGGCGCCGCGGATCGTCGCCGGACGGCGCGGCTCGGAGTTGCGGGAGGCAGCGATATGAACGCGGTTCAGAAATACGAGACGCTCAGCCTGGCGCCGGCCGAGCGCCTCCCGTTCTGGAACGACGTCGTCGATCGGGTCTATACGGGGACCTGGGTCAACACCGCCAAGATGGACTTCGTCGCCGAGATGTGGCGATGGAAAGTCGGCGATCTCGACATGATCCGCCCGCGGTCGGATCCCGCGCAGGTCGGGCGCGCGGCGGATCGCGCGGTCGACGAGGAGCAGATCGTTCTTCACCTGCAGCGACGCGGCATCAGCAACCACCGCCAGGATCGCCGCGAAGCGTCGCTGGCGCCCGGCGATTTCATCCTGATGTCGACCGATCGGCCCTATAAGATCGATCTCCCGCACACGCATGAGCTGATGGTGGTGCAATTTCCGCGGCGGCTGATCGAGCACAAGATCCGCCGGCTCGACGACCGGCTCGGTACCGCCATTTCGGGCGCTTGCGCTGGCGGCCGGGTCTTCCACGATTTCCTGCTGTCATTGTGGCATCAGGGCGACCAGAGCCATGCCGATCCCGATTGGCAGGCCGGCGTTGCGTCGGTCTTCGCGGATCTTGTCGCGCTTGCCGTCAACGTCGCGCCGACGGCGCCGCCGGCGCCGGGGGCGAGCCGGACGCGCGAACGCGTCCTCGCCTTGGTCAATGCCCGGCTCGGCGACCCCGATCTCCGCACCGCGAGCATCGCCGGCGAATTGGGGATCAGCGCGCGCACGGTCCAGAACGTCTTCGCCACGATGGGGACGACGCCAGTCGGCCATGTCATCGAACAGCGTCTGGAGCGCGCCGCGGAAATGCTGGTCAGCAACCCGGCGACCAGCGTGACCGAGATCGCCTTCGACCTGGGGTTCAACGACAGTGCCTATTTCGCGCGCTGTTTTCGCCAGCGTTTCGGGAGAACGCCCAGCGCCTATCGCACGGGCCGCTGAATTTCGCGTCAGTCCGGCCCCGTTGCGCGTCAGTGCAAGACGGGATCGGGTCGCTTCCCCTAGACTCGCCCACACCTGGACCATCGCGACGAACGCGAGGCCAAAGGGGAGGATTCGATATGGGCAAGCCGCGTATCACCGTTTCGTTAAGCGCTCTGGCCGTCGCCATGCTGATGCCGGTCGCGGCGCAGGCGCAGGATGCGCCGCCACCCGCACCGGCCGCGGCGGCCGGCTCGGGCCAGACCGCGCCGGACAATTCCGGCGGCATCCCCGACATCGTCGTCACCGCGCAACGCCGGTCGGAAAACATCCAGGACGTGCCGATCGCGATCAGCGCCTTCACCAGCGAGGCGCTGCAGGAACGCGCGATCGGCAACGTCTCCGCGCTGTCCGCGATCACGCCCAACGTCACGCTCGATGCGTCGACGCCGTTCTCCGGCTCGTCGGCGGTGCTCGGCGCGACGATCCGCGGCATCGGCGCGAGCGACTTCGCGTTCAACATTGATCCGGCGGTCGGCGTCTATCTCGACGGCGTCTATCTCGGCCGTTCGATCGGCGCCAACCAGGACCTGCTCGACGTCGAGCGGATCGAAGTGCTGAAGGGGCCGCAGGGTACCTTGTTCGGCCGCAACACGATCGGCGGCGCGATCTCGATCGTCACCACCACGCCGGGCGATACGTTCAAGGCCAAGGGCGACATCACTGGTGGCAGCTACAACCGGCTACAGGCGCGCGGTGTCGTGGAAATCCCGCTGGCAAAGGGGTTGAGCTCCTCGCTCGCGTTCGGCATCCTCAGTCGCGAGGGATATCAGCGGCGCATTCCCTATCCCGGCACGCCGAGTGCGACCGATTCCTTCACCCGTTTTGTCGCGGCGGACTATGAGACGCGCAATCGCCAGGGCGGGGATAATAGCTGGAACCTCCGCGGCAAGTTGCACTGGGACAATGGGAGCGGCATCCGCGCGACGCTGACCGGCGACTATACTAATATCGACCAGGAATCGACCGCCAACACCGTGCTCGCGGTCACGCCGATCCCCGGTCCGTTCGGCGGCGTGGCGGCAAACAACATCCCCGGCACCGCGCTCGACGTGGTGACCGGCAGTTCGGGCTTCCTGTTCGCCGGCCTGTACAATTTCTGTATTGGCGCGACGCCGGCGCAGATCGCGGCGCGCAACGCGCAGAATCTGTGCGGACCGCGCTCGAGCGTGAACGGGTACAATACGCTGCCCGGTCTGGGCAGCGTCAACGTCGATGCCAATCCCAATAACGACCTGCTGCCGTACGACAGCCGCTGGGTGAATACCGATATCGACACGACTTATGCCAACGGCAACAATTTCTCGCGTTTGAAGCAGGGTGGCGCCGCGCTCGCGCTCGAATTCGACGTGGCGGACAAGATGCTGATCAAGTCGATCTCATCCTATCGCAAGATCAATTTCGCGGCCGGCGTCGACCTCGATAATTCGCCGCTGCCGATCCTGCAGACCAGCTTCAAGGTCAACCAGTACCAGCTCAGCCAGGAGCTCCAATTCTCCGGCAGCCTGCTCGACGACAAATTGAAGTTCGTCCTCGGTGGCTATGCTTTCAAGGAGAAAGGCACGCTCAACGACTATGTGACCTTCTCGGCCGGACTGCTCCAGGTCGACGGGCCGGGCAAGGTCGATACCACTGCTTATGCCGGGTTCGGCCAGATCGACTGGCGTATCACCAAGCTGTTCGGCGTGACCTTCGGCGGTCGCTACACGTCGGAGGACAAAACCTATGACGGCATGCAGTCCGACGTGAACGGCTTCAATTACAAGCTGTTCAACTGCACCCCGCCGAGCGCCGCCTGCGCCGCGGCGTTGGGTTTCCCGTTCCCCGACCAGCCGTTCCGTTACTATCCGGGCTCGCCAAACACGCAGAAGTTCAACAACTTCTCGTTCAAGGCCGGGGCGCAATTCTATCCGACCGACGACGTCATGGCCTATGGCTCTTTCTCGCAGGGCTACAAGACCGGCGGCTGGACGACGCGCCTGTCGAACCCGCTGCCGGTCGCGCCGACCTTCGGCGAGGAGAAAGCGGAAACTTATGAGATCGGCATCAAGTCGACCCTGCTCGACCGCAAGCTGCAGCTGAACCTCGCGGCCTTCACGACCAAGTACAAGGGTATCCAGCTCAACTTCCAGCAGGGCGTCTCCCCGACCATCCAGAATGCTGGTGACGCCCGCATCAAGGGCGTCGAACTCGAAGCGGTCGTGGCCCCGGTCAAGGGGTTCACGATTAATGGCTCGATCGGCTATCTCGATGCCTATTACACCACGGTGCTGGCCCCGGCGCAGGTCGCGCCGAACCCGTTCCAGGAAGGCGTCGGCGTGGGCTCGGCGTTGCCCAAGGCGCCGCATTGGAAGATCAATCTGTCGCCGCGGCTCGAACTGCCGGTGGGTAACGGGTCGGTCGTGCTGCTCGGCGACTGGACGCATACGACCGGCATGCGCAACGACACCGAGGGCACCTTCCTGCTGATGCGGCCGGTGACCGACATCGTCAACGCCAGCCTGACCTACAATGCGCCGAGCAAGAACTGGAACCTGACGGTCGGCGGCACCAACCTGACCAACGACCGCTACCTGGTGACCGGCCAGGCGCAGATCGCCGGCGGCCAAATCTACGGCACCTATAGTCGTCCGGCCGAATGGTACGTGCGGGTCGGCTTCAATTTCTGACGCGCCTCGGGGCGGCGTCCGCGCCGCCCCGCTTTTCCAGTCCAGAAAACAGAGAACGACATTGCCCAGCGACGCCCTTGCCCAGATCATCGAGACGATGCGTCAGGGCGGTCCCGATCTATCGGCACCGCCCGAACAGGCGCGCGCCGCATTCGATGCGATGGTCGGGGCGATGCCCGCGCCACCCGACGCGGCGTTCGAGCACGACACGCTCGGCGGTATCCCGGCCTTGCGCTACGGTCCCGCCGATCCGTCCGCGCCGACATTGCTGTACCTGCACGGCGGCGGCTATGTCGTCGGCAACGCCTGGGGATATCGCGGTCTGGTCGCGGCGCTCGCCGACGCGTCGGGCATGACTGCCTATGCGATCGATTATCGGCTCGCCCCCGAACACCCGTTCCCTGCCGCGATCGACGATTCCGCGGCGGCATTTCGCGCGTTGCTCGATCAGGGCCCTGACCCGGGCAATCTTGTCGTTGCCGGGGATTCGGCGGGTGGCGGGCTGACCGTCGCGACGTTGCTCCGCTTGCGCGATACCGGCGCACCGATGCCGGGGGCCGGATTCCTGATCTCGCCCTGGACGGATCTCGCTTGCAGCGGCGCTAGCATGACCGGCAAGGCCGCCGCCGATCCTGCGCTCACCGAGCTCGGCTTGCGCAGGTTGGCGGCCTATTATCTCGGATCGACCGACCCCGCCGATCCGCTCGCCTCTCCGATCCATGCCGATCTCAGCGGGTTGCCGCCATTATTGGTCCATGTCGGAACGGCGGAGATATTGCTCGACGACGCGGTCCGCCTCGCCGCGTCGGCGGGACGTGACGACGTCGCGCTGACGCTCGACCTCTGGCCGGGGCTGATCCATGTCTGGCACGCCTTCGCCTTCATGCTGCCCGAAGGTGCGGCGGCGGTCGCTGCGGCGGGGGCTTTCCTGCGCGAGCACGTCGCCGCCAGGCGCGCGACATGAGCTCCGACGCCGCCACGCCGCTCGACGCCCTGGTCGTCGGGGCCGGATTTGCCGGGCTCTACATGCTCCATCGCCTTCGCGAAGCCGGCTTTTCGGTTCGCGTCGTCGAAGCGGGGTCGGGCGTGGGCGGCACCTGGTATTGGAACCGCTATCCCGGCGCGCGCTGCGACATTCCGAGCGTCGAATATAGCTACTCCTTCTCGCCGGAGCTGGAACGCGACTGGCGCTGGACGGAGCGTTATGCCGCACAGCCCGAGATTCTAGGCTATCTCGACCATGTCGCGGATCGTTTCGATCTCCGCCGCGACATCCGGTTCGACGCGCGCGTTACACGGGCGACCTGGGACGATCGGACCGCCGTCTGGCATGTCGATATCGATAGCGGCGCGAGGTTCGATGCTCACCATCTGATCCTCGCAACCGGCGCGCTATCGGCGCCCAAGACGCCCGATCTGCCGGGACTCGACCGCTTCGCGGGCGACATTCTTCATACCGCGCGGTGGGATGAGACGGTGCCGTTGGCCGGCCGCCATATCGCGCTGTTCGGCACGGGGTCGTCGGGCATCCAGGTGCTGCCTCAGCTTGCCACGCGGGCGGATGCCGTGACCGTGTTTCAGCGCACGCCCAATTTCGCGGTGCCGGCGGGCAATCGTCCGCTAAGCGAGGGCGAACTCGCCGCGATCGAGCCGCAGCTGCCGCAATTGCGCGCCGCGGCGCGCCAATCGCCGCTCGGCTGGTTCGACGGGCCGGGACCGGGATCGGCCAAGACGGATGACGATGCCGGGCGCGCGCGGCGCTTTGCGGACTATTGGGCCGGCGGCACGACCGGGCTGTTGCGCGCCTATGAAGATCTGTTGTTCGACGAGGAATCGAACGCCTACGCCGCCGCTTTCGCGCGCGGCAAGATCAGCGAGCTGGTGAGCGACCCGGAGACGGCGCGCAAAGTCACCCCGACCGGCTACCCGATCGGATCGCGCCGGCTCTGCTCCGAGATCGGCTATTACGAAGCGCTCAATCGCCGCAACGTCGCCGTGGTCGACGTGCGCGAGGAACCGGTCGTTGCGGTCACCGATCATGCCATCGTCACCGATCGCGGGACGTATCGGGCGGACGCGATCGTCTTCGCTACGGGGTTCGACGCCTGTATCGGTGCGATCAGGGCGATCGACATTCGCGGCCGCGGCGGCCGGGCGCTCGCCGACGAATGGGCGGACGGGCCGCGCGCGCTGCTGGGGCTCGCGGTTGCCGGCTTTCCCAACATGTTCACGATCACCGGGCCGGGCAGCCCATCGGTGCTGAGCAACGTCGTGGTTTCGATCGAGCAGCATGTCGACTGGATCGCCGATTGCCTGATCCATCTGCGCGAACGGGGTATCGCGACGATCGAGGCCGATGCCGATGCCGAGCGCGACTGGATGGAGCATGCCGATGCGGTCGCGCACCAGACGCTCTTTCCGCGCGCCGACAGCTGGTATCAGGGCCGCACCCGCGACGGACGGCGCGTGTTCATGCCCTATGTCGGCGGCGTCGGCGCCTATCGCGCGAAATGCGATGAAATAGCCGCAGCGGACTATGCCGGATTCTCCCTCGAAAAGGTCCCGGCATGAGCGCGCTGGCGGGTAGAGTCGCGCTGATCACCGGGGCAGCCGGCGGGATCGGCGCCGCCACCGCGCGGCGATTGGCGCGCGACGGCGCGACCGTGATACTGACCGATGTCGCGGAAGGATCCGGCAAGGCGCTGGCGGCCGAAACTGGCGGGACATTCCTGCTCCAGGACGTCTCCGATCCCGAGGGATGGCACGGGGTGGTGGATGTCGCGCTCCGGCCAACCGGTCGCATCGACATATTGGTCAATGCTGCGGGAATAGAGGGCGATCTCGCCCAGGCGGGACTCGCGACGAGCTATGCCGAGTTCCGCCGTGTCCTGGCGATCAATCTCGACGGCACGTTCCTCGGCTGCACCGCTGTGATGCCGCACATGATCGCGGAAGCGACGGGCGCGATCGTCAACATCGCCTCGATCGTATCGTTCATGGCGACTCCGTCGGCGCTCGCTTACGGCGTCAGCAAGGCAGGGGTCGAGCAACTGACGCGCTCGCTGGCGATCATCGGCGCGGCGGACGGGGGGCGCGTGCGGTGCAATTCGGTCCATCCCGGCGTGATCCGCACGCGGATGACCGACAGCATCATCCAGAGCTACGCGGCCAATACCGGCATTTCCGAGGCGGACGCGGAAGCGGGGATCAATTCGGCAGTGCCGTTCGGCGTGCGCGGCGCGCCCGACGATGTCGCCGGGATGATCGCCTATCTGGTCGGCGACGACGCGACCTATGTCACCGGCGCCTCGTTCCGGGTCGATGGCGGTTGGAGCGTGATCAGTGCCGGATAGCGACGTGGGAGCGTAAAGATGCCCGAACAGGCGCATGCCGAATTCTGGAAGGACTTGAAGCCGGTCGCCAAGGTGTTTCGCGAAGGCGGACTACCCGAAATCTATGCGTCCAAGATCGCCGAGGGCGACGAACGTTATTGGGTGCCGATCAGCGAGACGGTGTCGTCGAAGCCGGTATGGATCAGCCCGTCGCGCAACATGTGGGCCGACGTGCTGATGTCGAAATCGGCGGGGCTGGTGAACCGGCATTACCATCCGCACCCGATCTGGGCCTACACGATCAGCGGCAAATGGGCCTATCTCGAACATGACTGGACCGCGACCGCGGGGGATTTCGTCTACGAAACGCCCGGCGAGAGCCATACCCTGGTCTGCTACGATCACCCCGATCCGATGAAGGTCTTCTTCGTCGTGTCAGGTCCGCTGATGTGGCTCGACGAGGACGGGAACACCACCGGCCATTACGACGTCTACGACTATATCGCGGCCGCGCGGGCGCACTATGCCGCGGTCGGCATCGGCGCCGATTATGTCGACACACTGATCCGTTGAGAGGAGTATCACCATGAGCGTGATGGAAGCGCCGCCGTCAACCAAGGCGGAAATCGTCAATGTCCCCTTCGCTCACCGCGAGATCGTCGCGCGGTTGAGCCCTGGCGGGCGCTATATCGACGCGCAGAGCGACGACGACAGCCCCTGGGTGCCGTTCGGCGACAATGCCGCGATCAAGCATCTCGCCTTCGACGTGCGGCAAGGCATCTTTTCGAACATCCTGTGGATCAAGGGGCCGGGCGTGATCGGCACGCACCTGCACCGCGGCACGATCATGATGGTCTGCCTCGAAGGCAGCGTGAAATATCTCGAATATGACTGGGTGGCCTCACCCGGCGGACTGATCCTGGAAGTGCCGGGTGAAAGCCACACGCTGGTCACCGACCATCCCAACGGGGTCAAATTGTTCGGCTGGATGCAGGGGCCGATCGAATTCTACGACGACCAGGCGAACTTCGTCGAAACCACCGACGTCTGGTGGTTCATCAACCACTATGAGACCCACTGCCGCGCCAACGGCATCCCGATCAATCCCAAGCTCTATATCTGAGGAAGCCGTATCATGGGCACCATGACCGCGCCGCCGTCGAGTGCGTACAAGATCGTCGACATCGCGGAGCCATATCTCGACCTGATCCGGCGCAAGGGACAAGAGGGCACCTATGTCGGGTCGTCCGACGCTGAGAGTCCCTGGGTGCCGTTCGGCGACAATGCGGCGATCCGGCACCTCGCGTTCGACGTGCGGCAGAACGTCTATTGCAACATCCTGTGGATCAAATCGCCGGGAGTGATCGGCACCCACAAGCATCGCGGGCCGGTCTGGGCGATCGGGCTGGAGGGCAGCTTCCGCTATCTCGAATATGATTGGGTCTGCCGCCCGGGCGATTTCATCACCGAAACGCCCGGCACCGCGCACACGCTGGTCACCGACGATCCCAATGGGATGAAGGCGCTGTTCTGGATGCAGGGCGCCAACGAGTTCTATGATGCCGACGGCAATCACGTCGAAACGCTCGATGTCTGGTGGTTCATGAACCATTATGAGAGTTACTGCCGCGAGCATGGCCTGACGCCCAACCCCCAGCTCTATCTGTGATCCGGCGATGAACACGCTCGACCAGTTCGATATCGCCGGGCGCTCGGCGCTCGTCACCGGGGCGGCATCGGGGCTCGGTCTCGCTTATGCCGAGGTGATGGCCGAGGCGGGCGTGCGGGTGACACTCGCCGATATCGATGCCGAGGGCGCGGAGCGTGAGGCTGCGCGGCTGCGCGGCGAGGGATTCGACGCGCGCGCGGTCGCCTGCGACGTCGCCGACCTCGCGCAGGTCGCGGCGGCGTTCGACGGCCATGCCGCAACTTATGGCGGCTGTGATATCGCCTTCGCCAATGCCGGCTGGGACGCCGGCAACGGGTTCTGGAGCCCGGAGAACAAGCGCAATCCGGAAGGGCAGATCGACGTCTACGATCCCGAACGCTGGTACCGGTCGATCGCGATCAATCTGACCGGGGTGTTCCACACCGTGCGCGAGGCGGCGCGGGTGATGAAGGCGAACGAGGCGACTATCGGCCGTCGTGGCGGATCGATCATCTGCACCTCGTCGAACGCGGCCGAGGTCAACGAGGCGATCGTCGGCGTGCCCTATATGCCCGCCAAGGCCGGGGTGAAGCATTTCATGCGCCACGCGGCCTATGAGCTCGCCGCTTACGGCATCCGCGTCAACGCGATCGCGCCGGGACCGTTCGTCACCAATATCGGCGGCGGCTGGCTCAAGAAGAACCCCGCGGCGCGCAAGGCGTGGGATGAACTGGTCCCGGTCGGTCGCGTCGCCGAGACCTATCAGATCAAGCCGCTGGCATTGCTGCTGGCGTCCGACGCGTCGAGCTACATGACCGGCAGCCATGTGATGATCGATGGCGGGATGCAGCTCGGCCCCGTCAAACCGCTCGACTGACAGGATCCTTAGCGGATGCGACACCGATGACGACACAGGCGAAAGCGGCGATCTGCCGCGGCAAGCACGAGCCCTTTGCGATCGAGGAGGTCGAGCTCGACGAACTGCGCGCCGACGAACTGCGCATCCGCATCGTCGCCTGTGGTATTTGCCACACCGACCTCGCGGTGCGCGACGGGCAATTGCCCGTGCCGCTGCCGATCGTGCTGGGGCATGAGGGTGCGGGGATCGTCGAGGCGGTTGGCGACGCGGTCACCGTCGCCGGGCCGGGCGACCGGGTGGTGATGAGCTTCAACAGTTGCGGCGACTGCCCCAGCTGCGCGGTCGACGCGCCGACCTATTGCTACAATTTCTTCCCCAACAATTGGACCGGGACGCGCGCCGACGGAACGCCGACCATGTTCGTGGGCGGCGCGCCGATGAACGCCAATTTCTTCGGCCAGTCGAGCTTCGCCACCCATGCCATCGCGCATCAGCGCAACGTGGTGCGCGTGCCCGACAGCGCGGCGCATTTGCCGCTCGAACAACTCGCGCCGATCGGCTGCGGGCTGATGACCGGGGCGGGGGCCGTGCTGCGCAGCATGAAGGTACGCAGCGGCCTGCCGATCGTGGTGTTCGGCACCGGCACGGTCGGGATGGCGGCGATCATGGCGGCGAAGGTGGCGGGCGCCGATCCGATCGTCGCGGTCGACGTCAATAACGAACGGCTGGCGCTCGCGCGCGAGCTCGGCGCGACGCACGCCTTCAACGCGCGCGACGACGCCCCCACGAAGATTCGCGCCTTGTGTCCGGTGGGAGTCGGCTACGCCTTCGACACCACCGGAATCAAGGCGGTGATCGAGGACGCGTTCGCGCTGCTCGCGCCCAGGGGCGTGCTCGGGATCGTCGGCGCGTCCGATCCGGCCGATATGCTCGTGTTCAACGAAAGCCAGTTCATGGGCGGCGGCCGCACGGTGAAGGGCATCCTGGGCGGCGACAGCGACGTCGGCCCGTTCGTGGCGGAACTGATCGAACTGCACCTTGCGGGACAATTTCCGTTCGAAAAGCTGATCGGCTATTTCGACTTTGCCCAGATCGACCAGGCGATCGCCGCGAGCGAGAGCGGCAGGGTGGTCAAGCCGGTGCTGCGGATGGCGGCGGAGACCTAGGCGATGCGCGCGGTCGTGATGCAGGGGCTCCACCGGCCGCTCAAGGTCGAGACACTGCCCGACCCCACGCCCCAGGCCGGCGACGTCGTCGTCCGCGTCGGGCGCTGTGGGATTTGCGGATCGGATCTGCACATGACCGAGGATGCCGCTTATGGGCGCGTCGCGGGGGACGTGCTCGGCCACGAATTCGCCGGCGAAGTCGTCGCGCTCGGCCGCGGCGTGGAGGGGGTCGCGACAGGCGATCTCGTCTCGGTGATCCCGCTGGCGAGCTGCGGCCAGTGCGCGACCTGCCTCGCCGGCGAGCCGGCCTGGTGCGAGCATTTCGGGCTGCAAGGCGGGGGCTACGCCGAATATGCGGTGACCCGCCCCAACCAATGCGTGATCCTGCCCAAATCGGCGAGCCTGGCGGACGGTGCGATCATCGAGCCGCTGGCGGTCGCGCTGCATGGCGTCAACATGAGCGGGCTGCGGTCCGGCGACCAGGTGCTGATCCTCGGTGCCGGACCGATCGGACTGGCGGTCGCCTTCTGGGCGCGGCGCGCGGGCGCGGCGAAAGTGGTGGTGCAGGATATTGCCGACCACCAGCGCGACCGCGCCATCGCGATGGGCGCGTCGGGCTTCGTTGCCGATGCCGACGATCCGATCGGGGCGGCGGAGCGCGCGTTGGGCGGCAAGGCCGATATCGTGTTCGAATGCGTCGGGGTGCCGGGTCTGATCGCGCAGGCGGTGAACCAGGTGCGCAATCGCGGCACGATCCTGCTGCTGGGGCTGTGCACGCGCCCCGACACGTTCAACAGCTTCGCGATGCTGTCCAAGGAAGTGCGGCTGGTCACGTCGGCCTTCTTCACGCGCCAGGAATATGAAGCCGCGCTCGACGCACTCGACGCCGGTGCCGCCGAACCGCGCCATCTGGTCACCGGCACGATCGCGCTCGACGATACGCCCGAACGATTCGAGGCGCTTCGCCGTCGCACGCATGACTGCAAGGTTCTGATCGCGCCGTGACGATGGCGGCGCGGCGCGATTTGGAGCATGATCGCGGGCGTGGAGGAATGATGCTGCCAGCGACTCCGCCGATTCTGCCCGACATGCGCTGGTCGTCGCGCGGGCTGGGCACGCGCCATGCGATCGACCAATGGCAGGAATGGGCCGCCAGCACGATCGCGCCGATCGACATCAGCGTCCGCGACCGCGACGCCTTCGCCGCGGGGTGGCGCAGCTACGGGCTCGGCGAGCTGCGCCTGCTCCAGCTCCTCGCCCCGGCACAGCGCGTCGTTCATCGCGGCGGTGGCAGCGCCGGAAGCGCCGTACCGTCGATCCAGCTCGTCTATTCGCGGCGCGGCGCTCTGGAGACGCGGATCGCCGGGGCGCAATTCACCGTCGGCCCCGGCGAATTCGTGCTGCTCGACAATACCCGCTTCTATCAGATGGACATGGACGCGCCGCACGAAGCGCTCGACCTGATGATGCCGCGCGCCTGGGTCGAGCGCTGGGTCGCCGACCCCGACGCCTTGCTCGCGCGGCCGCTATCGGCGCGCAACGGCTGGGGGGCACCGCTCGGCAGTCTGATCGAGACCATGGTGCGGCACCTCGACGACAGCCCCGGATTGCGACCGCTTCTCGCGGAGCGGATCGGTGCGTTGTTGACGCTGGTGGGAGATGCCGAGGACGCTGTTCCCGCCGGGCATCGCGCCGCGCTGGCGGACCGCATCCTGTGCCGAATCCGGCGCGATTTCGCCGATCCCGATCTCACGCCCGATACGGTCGCGGCGAGCCTGGGCATTTCGACGCGCTATCTCCAGGCATTGCTCGCCAGGCGCGGCACCAGCTTCGTCCGCGAAGTGTCGGGCGCGCGGCTCGATCGCGCGCGCGACTTGCTCGTGGATCCGCACGGTCAGCATGTCTCGATCGCCGAGATCGCGTTCCGGTGCGGTTTCCTCGATCCCGGCTATTTCGCGCGCCAGTTCCGCAAGCGGTTCGGCACCTCGCCGCGCGATTGGCGAACGGAACATTGATCGTGCGCATTTGTCCCATGATCGTTGCGCGCGAATCCTACGCGCTCCCGCCGTCCTCGCTTTAGAGTCCGGGTCCCAAGGCGCCACAAGGCGACATGCGGGGCGAGAGGATCGATGGCAGACAAGATCAAGAGCTTCCCGCTGCCGAGCTCGGTCGCGGTGGTGCCGGGGACCGAAGCCGCGCAGGCGGCCTATCCTTATTACACCCAGTTCGTGCCAGAGGACGACGAGCGCTTCTGGTTCTACAATTCGATGCATTTCCCCGAGCCGATGCACCATTTCGACATGGTGACGGCGGAAGCCGCTTATTGCGCGCTCGGCGCGTTCAACACTCGCGTCCACATCCTGCCCACGACCAAGGGGATCGATCACCGCATCGTCAACGGCCGCGTCTATATCGGCGGCGTCGCGGTGACCGATCCCGCCGAAATCGCCGAGCGGCTGGAGCTCTTTCAGCAGCGCGCGTTCTATTATTATGAGAATTGGGAGCGCCTCTACGACCAGTGGAAGGTCAAGATGAAGGCGCTGATCGACGAGGCGAACGACCTGCCCAGGGTCGAGCTTCCCGACATCGAGCCGATCGAGACGACGCATAGCGGCAAGGGCATCGCGTCGAACCACGCGTTGCTCGACACCTATCGCCGGCAGCTCGATGGCTATTACCGCATGTGGCAATACCATTTCGAGTTCCTGCTGCTCGGCTATGGCGCCTATCTGACCTTTTTCGACTTCTGCAAGCGCGCGTTCCCGGAGATTTCGGACCAGACGATCAGCCGCATGGTCGCGGGGATGGAGGCGGAGATCTTCCGCCCCGACGAGGAAGTGCGGCGGCTCGCGCGGCGCGCGGTCGAGCTCGGCATCGACGACGTGTTCGAAGAGGGGATGACCGTCGACCAGGTGTTCGCGCGCCTCGATGCGCTCGGCAACAGCGGTGCCGCCTGGCGCGACGAGCTGGAGACGAGCCGCGATCCGTGGTTCAACGTCAATGTCGGTGACGGTTTCTATCATTATCACCGGTCGTGGAACGACGATCTGTCGATGCCCTTTTCGGCATTGCCCGGCTATATCGCCAAGCTCCAGGCAGGCGAGCCGATCGACCGCCCGGTCGCGCAACTGATCCGCGAGCGCGACCAGCTGGTCGCGGACTATCGCGATCTGCTCGACAGCGACGCGGATCGCGCGACCTATGACCAGCTCATCACATTGGCGCATCGCGTCTTCCCCTATGTCGAGGGGCATAAATTCTATTGCGAACATTGGTACACCAACCTGTTCTTCAACAAGATCAGGGAGTTCGGGGCGCTGCTCGCGGGTCACGGCTTCTTCGCTGAGGAAGCCGACGTCTTCCACCTGACGCATTACGAGCTGGAAAGCGCGATCGTCGATCTGTCGCTCGCCTGGTCGAGCGGATCGCGGCCACTGGGCCCCCAGCGCTGGCCGGCGATCGTCGCCGAGCGCAAGGCGGCGATCGCTTCATGGTCGGAGCACCGAGTGCCACCGGCGCTGGGTGCCGTGCCCGACGTGATCGACGATCCCGCGATCGTGATGCTGTGGGGCATCACGCGCGAGAATCTCGATCGCTGGCTGGCCGAGAACGGCGATGACGACGGCCGGGAATTGAAAGGCTTCGCGGCGTCTTCGGGCGTAGTCGAGGGGCCGGCCCGGGTCGTCACTTCGGCGGCGGAGATCGGGACGCTGCGCCAGGGCGAGATCCTCGTCTGTCAGGTGACCAACCCGAGCTGGGCACCGATCTTCCAGAAAATCGCCGCCGCCGTCTCCGACATCGGCGGGTCGATGAGCCACATGGCGATCGTCGCGCGCGAATATGGCCTGCCGGCGGTGGTGGGGACGGGATCGGCGACGCAACGCATCCGCACCGGGCAGCGCATCCGCGTCGACGGTGGCAGGGGAATCGTCACGATCCTCGATGAGGAAGGGGTGACCGACCATGGCTGACGCGATCGCTTGGTTTGCCGATCTCGGCATCGGCGATCGCCCGATCGCGGGGGGCAAGGGCGCCAGCCTCGGCGAGCTGACCCGCGCCGGGATCGCGGTGCCGCCCGGCTTTGTCGTGACGACGCGTGCGTTCGATCTGTTCCTCGCCGCGCTGGAAGCGCGCGCGCCGGTCCGCGCCAGGATCGAGACGTGCGATCCGGACGACCTGGCCGCGGTCACCGCATTATCGCGCGACCTGCGCCGACGCGTCGAGGAAGAAGCGATGCCAGCCGAGGTCGAGGAGGCGCTACTTGCCGCGCATCGCACCTTGTCCGGCGAGCGCGAGACGCCGGTCGCGGTGCGATCCTCGGCGACGACCGAGGATGCGGCCGATGCGAGCTTCGCCGGTCTGCAGGACACCTTCCTGTGGGTGATCGACGCCGCCGACCTGGTCGCACGCGTGCGCGAATGCTGGGGCAGCCTCTATTCGGTCGAGAGCATCACCTATCGCCGCCGCCAATCCTTTCCCGAAGCCGGGGTGGCGATGGCGGTCGTGATCCAGCAGATGGTCGACGCGCGCGCCGCGGGCGTGATGTTCACCCGCAGCCCGACCACCGGCGACAAGTCGGTCGTCACGATCGAAGGGGCCTGGGGGCTCGGTTCGGCAGTGGTGTCGGGCGAAGTGACGCCCGACCATTGGGTGCTCGGCAAGATTACCGGCGAAATCTCGGTCCGCGAAGTGTCGGACAAGCATGTCGAACATTGCCCGCTCGTAAGCGGTGGCCTCGAGGAGCGCCCGGTGCCCGATGATCGCCGGCATGCGCCGTGCCTGGATGACGCCACGCTGCAGGCGCTGCGCGATATCGGGCGGCGCGTCGAGCGGCATTACGGCGCCGCGCAGGACATCGAATGGGCGGTGGACCGCGACGGTGCAGTGCTGCTGCTCCAGAGCCGGCCGGAAACGATCTGGTCGACCAGGGCGGCGGCGCCTGTCGCCGAACCGCTGGCGAATCCGCTCGGGCACATCATGGGCGTGTTCGGGGGGCGGCGATGACGCTGACCGCCGCCGATGTCGACCGGATCATCGCGCTGCTCGACGCCTCGCGCTTCGACCGGCTGAGCCTGGAGATGGACGGGCTCAAGCTCGATCTGGTGCGCGACGGGGCCGCGCCTGTCGCTCGGCCTGCACCGCCGCCGCTCGCCCCGGGGGCACCGGCCGCGCCACCGCCACCTCCCGAGGTCGCCACGCGTGAGGTCGGACTGGTCGAGGTGAAGTCGCCCCTTCTCGGCATCTACTACCGCGCGCCGCGCCCCGGCGAGCCGCCGTTCGTCGAGATCGGCGCGCGGGTCGAGCCCGATACGATCATCGGCATTATCGAGGTGATGAAGCTGATGAACACCGCGCGCGCCGGCGTCAGCGGTGAGGTGGTCGGGATACTGGCGCGCAACGGCGAACTGGTCGAGCATGGCGAGACGCTGCTGCTTGTCCGGCCGGACTGCTGAGTCATGGCGATCCGGCGGATATTCGTCGCCAATCGCGGCGAGATCGCGGTCCGCATCCTGCGCACGTGCCGTGCGCTCGGGATCGAAACGGTGCTCGGCGTGTCCGAGGCGGATCGCGCGTCGCTTGGCGCCGAGATGGCCGATCGCGTGCTGTGTCTCGGCCCGGCGCAACCGGCGCTCAGCTATCTCCGCGTCGAGACTATAGTCCAGGCAGCTCTGGGAAGCGCATGCGACGCAATCCATCCTGGTTATGGATTCTTGTCAGAACGCGCCGATCTGGCGAACTTGTGCGAAGCCGAGGGTGTCATCTTCATCGGCCCGACCGCGGACCAGATCGAGGCGGTGGGCGACAAATTGCGCGCGCGCGCCGCGGCCGAAGCGGCCGGGGTGCCGATCATTCCGGGCGGCGCGGCGGCCTCTCCCGATGAAGCGCGCCGGCTGGCCGAGGCGATCGGCGTGCCGTTGCTGGTCAAGGCGGCGGGCGGCGGCGGCGGGCGCGGCATGAAGCTGGTCGAACAAGCGGAGGACCTCGCCGCGACGATGGACATGGCGAGTGCCGAGGCCGAGGCCGCGTTCGGCGACGCACGGGTCTATCTCGAGCGGTATGTCCGATCCGGGCGACATATCGAGGTGCAGGTGCTTGGCGACGGCGAGGGCCGTGTGATCCACCTCGGCGAGCGCGATTGCTCGGTACAGCGCCGCTATCAGAAACTGGTCGAGGAAACGCCGGCGCCGCACCTGCCCTCCGCGACCCGCGCGGCGATGCACGACGCCGCGATCCGCTTCGCCGCGCGGCTGTCCTATCGTGGCGCGGGAACGGTCGAGTTCCTCTACGACGTCCCGCGCGACGCCTTCTACTTCCTCGAGATGAACGCGCGCATCCAGGTCGAGCATCCAGTGACCGAGGCGGTGACCGGCATCGACCTGGTCGCCGAGCAGATCGCGATCGCCGATGGCCGTGGGCTCGACATAGCCCAGGACGACATCGCGTGCGACGGAGCGGCGATCGAATGCCGCATCAACGCCGAAGACCCGGAGCATGATTTCGCGCCGTCGCCCGGTACAATATCCGCAGCGCGCTGGCCGACAGGCGAGGGCATCCGGGTCGACACGCATATCGTCGACGGCGCGCGTATCCCGCCCTTCTACGATTCGATGATCGCCAAGGTGATCGCGCACGGGCCCGATCGTGCTACCGCACTCGCGCGTCTGAGGACTGCCCTGGCGGATGTGCGGATCGCGGGCGTCGCGACCAATCTCGCTTTCCAGCAGGCGGTGCTCGCCGATCCCGATTTCGCACGCGGCGGTGTCGACACCGGCTTTCTCGCCCGCTTCCTCGATCGTGCGAAGGCTGCTGCCTGATGGCCGCCATCCGCCTCGTCGAAACCTCGCTGCGCGACGGCAACCAATGCCTGTGGGGAGCGCTCGGCGTCGACACCGCGCGCACGCTCGCAATCGCGCCGGTGATGGAGCGTGCCGGCTATGCCGCGATCGACTTCACGACCTCGACCCATATGGGCGTCGCGGTGCGCTACAAGCAGCAGGATCCGTGGGAGCGCATCCGGCTGATGGCGGCGGCCTGCCCGACCACGCCGCTCCAGTTCCTCTCGACCGGCTTCCGCTTCATTTCGTGGGAGACCGCGAGCCCCGATTTCATGGCGCTCGCCTTCGCCACGCTGGCGCGCAACGGCATCCGCCGCTTCGCGCTCGCCGATCCGATGAACGACGCTGCGGCCAATGTCGACGCCGCGCGGCTGGTCAAGCAGGGCGGCGGCGACCAGGTGATCGGCGCGCTGGTCTTCACGCTCAGCCCGATCCACGACGACGCGCATTATGCCGAGGCGGCCAGGACGATGGCGGCGAGCCCGGATATCGACGCGCTCTACATCAAGGACCCGGGCGGGTTGTTGACGTCGGAGCGGGCGAGCACGCTGATCCCGGCGATCATCGCGGAGATCGGCGACAAGCCGCTCGAACTCCACGCGCATTGCACGATCGGGCTGGCCGACCGCACCTATGTCGAAAGCGCCGCGCTCGGCGTATCGGCGCTGCAATGCGCGAGCGGCGGCGCGGCGGACGGCACGTCCAACCCGCCGATCGAGCGCACTATACGCAATTTGCGCGAGGCGGGGCACGAGGTTGCCATCGACGATGACGCGGTGGCCGAGGTCGCACGCTATTTCGCCGCGCTCGCCGCCGCAGACGGGCTGCCGACCGGCGCGCCCATGGCCTATGATGCCGGCTACGTCCGCCACCAATTGCCCGGCGGGATGGTCGGCACGATGCGCCGCCACCTTGCCGACCACCGCGTGCCGCACCTCGAAGGCGCGGTGATCGAGGAACTCGGCCGCGTCCGCGAGGAACTGGGCTGGCCGATCGTGATGACGCCGTTCGCGCAGATGCTGCAGACCCAGGCGGTGATGAACGTGACGGGCGCCGAACGCTATGCGACGATCCCCGATGAGGTGATCCGCTATGCGATTGGCCGGTTCGGCCGTCCCAATCGCCCGATCGATCCGCAAGTGATGGACCGCATCCTGTCGTCGCCGCGCGCGCGCGAACTCGATGCGGAGCCGGCCATGGCGCCGCTGCCGGACCTTCGCCGCAAGGTCGGCGCGCATCTGTCCGACGAGGAATTCCTGCTCCGTGCAACCATGCCCGCGGCAATGATCGATGCGATGCAGGCCGCCGGCCCCGCGCCGCGCGATTTTGATCCGGCGGTGCGGCCAGTCATGGCGCTGGTGGAGCAATTGCTCGCACGGACTGACCTGACGCGCGTCACGGTCGAGCGACCCGGCTTCCGGCTCGAGCTGGAGGCGGCCGGTGACTGAGGCATTTCCCGCGCCCGCCGGCGTGATGTTCGACCTCGACGGCACGCTGATCCTGAGCGACCGCGCGCTTGGCGGCTATCAAGTGCTGCCGGGCGCGGTCGAGCTGCTCGCCGAGCTCGATCGGCGGGGCATGCCGTTCGTCGCGCTGACCAACGGCAGCGCCTATCCCGCATCGGAGCAGGCGCCGCGGCTGCGCGCGCTCGGGTTGCCGATCGCCGACGACCGGCTGTTCACGCCCAACAGCGTCGCCGCCGGCCTGTTCAGGGCGCGCGGGCTGGAGCGGGTCATGGTGCTTGGCACCGACGGCGTGGTCGCGGCGTTGGAGGTGGAAGGCGTCACCACCTGTGCGCCTGGCGATTCCGATGCCGATGCGGTCTATATCGCGTGGCATCCGCAGTGCACGATGGACCATATCCACGCCGCCGCTGCGGCAGTGCTCGACGGCGCCGCGCTCTACAGCGCGTCGGATGTTCCCTTCTTCGCCAGCAAATCGGGCCGCGCGTTCGGCTATAGTTGCGCGATCGGCGGCGCTGTTGCGCGCGTGACCGGAATCGAACCCGAGGTGACGGGCAAACCGTCGCAGGCCGCCTTGCGCTTTGTCGCCGCCAGGCTTGGCGTGCCGGTCGATCGCGTGGCGGTGGTCGGTGACGACCCGAAAGTGGAAACGGTCATGGCGCGCGCCGGCGGCGCGATCGGAATCGGCGTCACGACCGGCACGACCAGCGCGGCAGAATGGGCCGCCGCGCCCGAGGCGCAGCGCGCACATTTGGTGGTCAACGGCGTCGGCGACCTGGCGCGATTGCTGTTCGGATCGGGCCACGCTGACTTGTGACGCCGATCGGTTTGGCGGCGAGCAGGACGATATCCGCAACCGCATGAAGCTGGCCTATATCGACAATATCGACGACGATTTTCGGCTGGCTGATCGCCGACTACAAGCAGGACGAGCGGAAGATCATTCGGGAGCTGGAACGGCGCATGGACGCCGATCACGGCTATCTGGACGAAGGGATTCGACTGATCGGCGTCGCCAAAGACGCCAGGCGGATGTTCCAGAAGGCCGACCGGGAAGGTCGCAAACGGATCCTGTCGCTTCTACTATCGAACTGCACGTAGGGGACAATCTCAGAAAACTACCGTAAGACGTTCAATACAATAGTGAAAATTTTTCACCGCGAGACCCTTGCGAGGGCGGATTCAGGCGCGAGAGCACCCAAAACCAGAAAATGGCTCCGGTTCGTGGAACACATTCGAAATTCTCTACGGGAGAACACGAAGGAAATCAGCGTGCCGCTCGACAGCTATAGCCGCATCGGCCTGGCCGCTATGAATTGGACCTTGTGGGGCTCGTGCTACCGAAACGTGTATAGAGCGTCGGCAGCACGAAGAGCGTGAGCAGCGTAGCGCTGATCAACCCGCCGATCACCACCGTTGCCAGCGGCTTCTGCACCTCGGCGCCGGCGCCGTGGCCGAGCGCCATCGGTACGAAGCCCAGGCTCGCCACCAGCGCTGTCATCGCCACCGGACGCAGCCGGGCAAGCGCGCCCTCCCGTGCCGCGGTCACGCGATCGCGCCCTTCGGCCACGAGTTGCTGGATCGAGGTCAGCATTACCAACCCGTTGAGAACCGCGATGCCCGACAGTGCAATGAACCCGACAGCAGCCGAGATCGAGAAGGGCATGCCACGCAGCACCAGCGCGAGTACGCCGCCGACCAGCGCCAGCGGCACGCCGGTGAACACGATTCCGGCATCGCGCATGTTGCCGAGCGCGCCGAACAGCAGGAGCAGGACCAGCACGAAGCATGCCGGCACCACCAGGGCCAGCCGGTCGCGTGCGGAAGCCAGGTTCTCGAATTGGCCGCCCCATTCAAGCCAGGTGCCTGCGGGAAGCTGCACCTCGCTTGAGATCGCCGTTTTCGCATCGGCGACGACGCTCGCCACGTCGCGGCCGCGGACATTGGCTTGCACCACCACGCGCCGCTTGCCATTCTCGCGGCTGATCTGGTTCGGGCCGTCGATCAGTCGGATATCGGCGACCGAAGCGAGCGGGACGAAGTTGCCACCAGGTGTCGGCACGGGCGTCTGACCGAGCGTCTCCAGATTGGCGCGCGCCGCGTCGGCCAGGCGGATGACGATTGGAAAGCTGCGGTCGCCCTCAAAGATTCGGCCCGCCTCGCGTCCGCCCACCGCTGTGGCGACCGTGTCGGCGACATCCTGCGCGCTGACCCCGACCCGCGAGGCGCGGTCCTGGGCATAGGCGATGTCGAGCATCGGCAGACCCTCGGTCTGCTCGACCTTCACGTCCTCGGCACCAGCCGTGCGCCGGAGCACGCCGGCGATGTTGGCAGCGGTCGCGTTCATCTCGGCGAAGTCCTCCCCGAACACTTTGATCGCGACATCCGATCGCACGCCGGCGATCAGCTCGTTAAACCGCATCTGGATCGGCTGCGTGACCTCATAGGCATGGCCGGGAACCTGGGCGAGCCGTGCCTCGATCCGTTCGACGACCGCCGCTTTCTCTTCGGAAGGATCGGGCCAATCCTTCCGATCCTTGAGCATGATGAACGTGTCGGTGGCATTAGGCGGCATCGGGTCTGATGCGACTTCCGCGGTGCCGGTTCGCGAGAAGACCGTCTTGATTTCGGGCATGCCGGCAAGGGCGCGCTCGATCTGCGCCTGCATCTTCTGGCTTTGCTCGATCGAGGTGCCCGGCACGCGGAAGGCCGAGACGAGGACATCGCCCTCATCGAGTTGCGGCAGGAACTCCTGGCCGAGCGTGGTGTAGGCGGCGCCGGCCAGCGCGAGCGCACCGACAGCGATGCCGATAGTCAGGCTCGGCCGCTGCATCGCTCGGTCGAGGCCGGGCTCATAGCGCCGCCGCAGCCAACGTACTGTGCTCCCTTCCTTCTCCTCGACCGGGCGCGACAGCGCGACCGCGATCGCCGCGGGTACGAAGGTGAGCGAGAGGATGAACGCGAAGACGAGCGCCATGATGACGGTCAGCGCCATCGGCTCGAACGTCTTGCCTTCGACGCCGCTCAAGGTCAGCAACGGCACATAGACGAGGATGATGATCGCCTGGCCATAGACCGAGGGTCGGATCATCTCGCGCGCCGCGCCGGCGACGACGGCGAGCCGCTCCGCCAGGGCCAGCGTTCGGCCCTCGCTGTGCTGACGCTCGGCGATGCGGCGGAGCGCATTCTCGACGATGATCACCGCGCCATCGACGATCAGCCCGAAATCGAGCGCGCCGAGGCTCATCAGGTTGGCCGAGACGCCGACCCGCAGCATGCCGAAACCGGTGAGCAGCATGGTGATCGGGATCACCAGTGCCGCGACCAGTGCCGCCCGAAAATTGCCGAGCAGCAGGAACAGCACGACGATGACCAGCAGTGCGCCTTCGGCGAGGTTCTTTGCCACGGTCGTGATGGTGGCGTTGACCAGCCTGGTGCGGTCGAGCACCGGCTCGACCATGATGTCGCGCGGCAGGGAAGGGGCGATCGCCCTGAGCTTGGCGTCGACCCCTGAGGAGACGGTGCGGCTGTTCTCGCCTATCCGCATGATCGCGGTGCCGGTGATCACCTCGTGGCCATTCTCCGAACCGGCGCCCATGCGGACGCCCTGGCCGAGCCGTGCTTCGGCGACCTGATCGAGCGTGACCGGCACGCCTTCGCGTGTCGCGATCACCGTGCCGCGCAGCTGGGCGAGACTGCGAATGCGTGCATCGGCGCGGACGGCGAGCCCCTCGCCGTTGCGGTTCACCGTGCCGCCGCCGGTCGCGACATTGTTGCGCTCGAGCGCGGCGGCGAGATCGGCCAGCGACAGCTTCAACGCGGCGAGCCGCTGGACGTCCGGGACGACGAGATATTCCTTCTCGAAGCCTCCAAGCGAGTCGATGCCTGCGACGCCTTCGACCGTCTTGATCTGCGGCGCGACGATCCAGTCCTGGACGGTATGGAGATAGGTCGCCTTGTCGGCCTCGCTCGCCAGCCTGTCGCCTTCGGGTGTGATGTAGCTGCCATCGGGCTGCAGCCCGGGCTCGCCGGGGCGATGCTGTTCATGCGCGCGCTCGGCGTAGCGCAGGGTCCAGATATAGACCTCGCCCAGGCCGGTCGCGATCGGCCCCATTGCTGGCTTCACGCCTGCGGGGAGCGCTTCTTGTGCCGCCGTCATCCGCTCCTGCACCTGGCTGCGCGCAAAATAGATGTCGGTCGAATCCGAGAAGATCGCGGTGACCTGGACGAAGCCGTTGCGGCTAAGCGAGCGGGTGTTTTCCAGCCCCTTGATCCCGGCGAGTGCGGTCTCGATCGGAAAGGCCACCTGCTTTTCGATCAACTCGGGCGACAGCGCGGGCGCAAGGACATTCACCTGGACCTGGTTGTTGGTGATGTCGGGCACCGCGTCGATCGGCAGGTGTGCGAGCGAGATGCCGCCAATGATCGCGGCGACGGTAGTGAGCAGCAGGACCAGCCAGCGCCGGTCGACTGCCCATGTGACGATGCGGTCGATCATGGCTCAGTCCTCATGCCCGGCTTCGGCCGCACCGAGCGCGGACTTGAGCGTGAAGCTGTTGGCTGCGGCGATCCGCTCGCGGCCGGTGAGCCCGTTGGTCACCACGACCATCGCGCCGTCCTGCCGCCCGAGCGTGACCGGAACCGCGCGAAAGCCGGTGCCGGTGCGCACGAACACGACGGTCTTGCCTTCCACTGTCTGCACGGCGGTCGACGGGACCCGGATCGTGCCGTCGCTCGTGCCTGGCAGCTGGATCGAGGCGGTGACCGGCTCGCCGGCGCGCCATTGCCCGCTGCGATTGTCCAGCATCGCGATGACGGGCACCTGGCGCGTTTCGGCATCGAGCACGGGCGAGACGAAGCTGATCCGCGCCGATTGGCTGCGCCCCGGTGCGGCGACCGCGACCGTCATGCCCGGCCGTACGCGTCCGGCATCGGCAGGGGATAAGGAAAGGGTGACGCTCAGCCGATCGAGACGAGCGATGCGGAACAGTTCGGTCTCGGACGCATCCGCCGCGAAATTCTGTCCGAGCATTGCGGATCGCGCGATGACCCGCCCCGAAATCGGCGCGGTGATGACGATGCGGTTGTCGCTACCGCCGCGCCCGCCACTGGCGGCGACCTGCTGGCGGGCGAGCTGCAGGGCGACATTCGCCTGTTTGGCGGCGGCGCGCGAGATCTCGACTTCGCGTAAGGGTCGGAAGCCCTTGGCGTAGAGAGCCTCGTCGCGCGCGAGCGTGGTTCGCGCCAGCTCGGCGGCGGCGGCGGCGCGCTGCACCTCGGCCTGAAGACCCGCCGCCTCGCGGCTTTCCAGCACTGCCAGCGTCTCGCCGCGCGTCACACTGTCACCGAGATTGCGGCGGAGCTCGACGATGCGGCCTGGCACGGTGGCAGCGACGATCCGTGTCGCTTGGGGATCGCTCGCCAGCAGCGCGGGCAGGTCGATCGCGCCACCGTTGCCGCCGATCGTCGGACTGACGACTTCGATCCCTGCGGTGGATATCTGTTGAGGCGTGAGGGTAACGACGCCTTCCTCGCCATGGCTGGCTTCGGCCTCGGCCTTGTTTTCAATGGGCTGGCTAGCGCCGCCGCAAGCGGCCAGGGCAAGCAGGAGCGGCAAGGCCGCGATATTGGGCTTCATGGGCAACTTCCCAGGACCGGCGGAAAGTCCGCGCGGGTCGAGCGTCAAGGATGGGCGGGTGCGCGGGCGCGCGGGATCAGGCGCGTGGCGGTTCGAGCGCTGGACTGACCATGCCTTGAGCGAGGCGCGATGTGCCGGATGCCCTGGGCGTATCGAGCGCGATCAGCATCGGCGGAAGCGCCAGAGAGGCGACCGGTGCCGTGACGTTGTGCCCGTGGCACGCGCCATGCTGATGGGGATAGGGCTGGCTGCTATCGGCGGGAGTCTCGTCCGCATCACCTTCGACATGCGCCATTTCGCTGCAGGCGGCCTCTGCTAGATAGTTCTCCTGTGCGTGTACGGTCGACGTCGCCACCAGGGACGACGCGAGCAGGCAGAGGAGAAGGAGCCATGCACGGTGCAGCATCGATGCCCGGATAGCGGTTAGCGATCGCGCTGTCATCGCAAAGCCTCGGGGCGTTGCGGCCGCGCGCCACGCCATGCCGGGATCGCCTCAGCGAGCACGCGCCACGCCGAGCGCAGGAACAGCAACGCGACGACCGTGCCCACCGCAACGTCCGGCCAGGCCGCGCTGGTGGCGGCCACCAGTCCAGCCGCGACGAGGACGCCGATGTTCGAGAGGACGTCGTTGCGCGAGCATTCGAAGGTGCTGCGCATGTTCACATTGGTGCCGCGGAAGCGCCAGAGCAGGCCCAGACAGAGGAGATTGGCGGCGAGTGCGCCGGAGCCGAAGGCAAGCATGAGCGTGCTCGACGGCGGAATGCCATGCGCGAGCTTGTCGGCGATCTCGACCAGCACCACCATGCCGAACCCGAGAATGATCACGCCCTTGGCGATCGCCGCACCGGCTTCCCATCTGGGGCCGCGGTGCAGCGCGTAGAGGCTCAGCGCATAGACGAGCGCATCGCCGAGCATGTCGACCGAATCCGCCATCAGCGCGGAGGATCGCGCGGCTAGACCGCCGCCAAACTCGACGAGGAACATCGCGAGGTTGATGGCCATGACGATGACCAGCACCCGCCGCTGCCCGGCCTTCGCGGCGAGTGCGGCAAGCGTGTCACCCTTCCTGGAGCAGCATTCGTCGGCCACGCGTGGATCCCGAGTCGTCGGTGTGCGGCTGGACCCATGCACCCTGAAGCCACTATAGGGTCAAGCTATGAAGATTGGCGATCTCGCACGGGCCACTGGCACCAAGGTGGAGACGATCCGCTTCTATGAGGCGGAGGGGTTGATTCCCTCGCCTGCCCGCAGCGATAGCAACTATCGCATCTATGAGCAGGGACATCTTGTGCGCCTGTCTTTCATCCGCCGCTCGCGTGACCTAGGCTTCACGCTCGACCAGGTGCGCACACTGCTGCATCTGGCGGACGACCGCGATGCGCCCTGCGCCGAAGTCGACGCGATCACGACCGCGCATGTCGCCGAGATCGACCGCAAGCTCGCGGACCTGCAAGCGCTGCGCGGTGAGCTGGTTCGACGCCTGGATACCTGTGCTGGCTCGACTATTGCCGACTGTCGGATCATCGAGGCGCTCTCGCCAGCACTCTGAACGCAGGTCCGGGATTATTTGCCCGTCTCGGATCGTTACGGCGGTGGCTCCCTGAGTAGGATTCGAACCTACGGCCGCTCGATTAACAGTCGAGAGCTCTACCGCTGAGCTATCAGGGAACGTCACCGGAGCGCGCGTCTATACCTTCGCGCATTAACGATGCAACCCCTGATTTCCCGTTAAAACCTCAGGCGGCGAACTGCTCCATGGTGATGCGGTCGTCGAGCGCATGCTCGGGGTCGAACAGCAGGGTCAGCTCGCGCGAACGGTCGATCGCGATATCGACTTGTGCGACATCTCGTACCTCGTGCTGGTCGGCGACGGCCGATACCGGCCGCTTGGCCGCTTCGAGTACCTTGAGCGTGATCCGCGCCTTTTCGGGCAGGATGGCGCCGCGCCAGCGCCGCGGGCGGAAGGCCGAGATCGGGGTCAAAGCGATCATCGCCGAGCCGAGCGGGAGGATCGGGCCGTTGGCCGACAGATTATACGCGGTCGATCCCGCCGGCGTCGCGGCCAGGATACCATCGCAGGCCAGTTCCGGGATCACGACGCGATCGTTGACCGTGACTTCCAGCTTGGCGGTCTGGCGCGTTTCGCGGAGCAGCGAGACTTCGTTGATCGCCGGGTGGACGAACGTCTCTCCAGCGATCGTCCGCGCGGTCATCTGAAGCGGCGTGACCTTGAACGGACGCGTGCGCTCGAGCCGCGCGTCGAGCCCGTCGCGCCGCCAGTCGTTCATGAGGAAACCGACCGTGCCCAGGTTCATGCCGAATACGGGTACCGGATCGCGCCGATCGAGCATCGCGTGCAGCGTCTGGAGCATGAAGCCGTCACCGCCCAGCGCGACGACCAGATCGGCCTGTTCGACGGGCACCCACTCGTAGCTGTCTCGCAGCTCGCGCTCGGCGGCCTGGGCGGGTGGGGTCGGCGACGCGACCAGCGCGCGCTTCATCCGCCGGTCACGCTCATATGCCGCCCGACCGCGGGCGCGGCGCCGGCGGCGATGCGGAAATCGTGGCGCGCGGGCTTGATCGCCAGCGCCTCGTCGATCGCGGCATCGAGCCCAGTCATCCCGTCCGTGCGCAATGCCGCCTTCAGATCCACCTGATCGTCATGGCCGAGACAGGCATAGAGCCGTCCCTCGGTCGTCAGCCGGACGCGGTTGCAGCCATCGCAGAAATTGGCGGTGAGGGGAGAGATCAGTCCCAATCGGGTAGGGCTGGCGCCGACGCGCCAATAGCGTGCTGGACCGCCGGTCGATCGCGGGTCGCGGATCAGGTCGAACCGCCGCGACAGATCGTCGAACACCGCGGTCAGCGGCACGAACCGGTCGGCGCGATCCTCGTCGATCGCACCCAGCGGCATGGTTTCGATCAGGCTGAGATCATGACCCTGCTCGACGCACCAGGCGAGCATTGCCGGAATTTCGTCCTGATTGAGATCCTTGAGCGCGACCATGTTGATCTTGATCGCCAGTCCCGCCGCCTTGGCGGCGGCAATGCCCTCGATCACACGCGACAGATCGCCATGGCGGGTGATGTGGCGAAAGCGATCGGGATCGAGGCTGTCGAGGCTGACATTGATCCGCCGAATGCCGGCGGCCCGCAGATCCCCGGCACAGTCGGCCAGCCGTGTGGCGTTGGTCGTCAGCGTCAGTTCGTCGAGACCCTTCCCGACTTGCCGCCCCAACCGCCGAGCGAGATCGATAACGCCACGCCGCACGAGAGGCTCGCCGCCGGTCAGCCGGATCTTGGTCACGCCGCGCGCGATAAAGCGTTCGGCAATGACGGCGATCTCGTCGAGCTCGAGCAACGCTTCGCGCGGGAGGAAGCGCATATCCTCGCTCATGCAATACCGGCAGCGCAGGTCGCAGCGATCGGTCACCGACACGCGCAGATAGCTGATCGTGCGGCCATGTCGGTCGATCAAGGCGGGGGCGGTCGCCATCGTGCTTCAACAGCTAGGGCGTCGTCCCCCCTGCGGCAACCCCGATTAGCTGCGCGCGTTCCGATTGCGCATGGCCGATTGCGGATTGGCGAAGTCGCGTCGGCATGCGTAGAACCGCGCGCAATGGTCCCCAGCGATCCTCAAACCGGAAACTCCCTGTTCTTGCTGTCGTTCAGGCAGCGCGGCGAATTGTCGGCGATCGCGGCGGAGGCCGGATGGCGGGTGGTGGCTGCTCGGCGCGGCGACGGAGCGGCACGGCGGTATCTCGGCAGCGGCGCAGCCTTGGCGGTGCTCGACGCTCGCGGGGCGCTCGGCGAAGGACTTGCCGCCGCCAAGGCGTTCGGTGAGGCAGCGCGCGTCCGCGGTGGTGCCTTGCTCGTGCTGGTGTCTCGCGACGACGTCGCCGCGCTGGGCGACTTCCACGCCGCCGGGGCGACGCATTTCCTGGCCAGCCCGTTCACCGAGCTCGAATTCGCCCAGGCGCTGCGGTTCGCCTGGCGTTTCGTCGAACGGATCGCCGGCGATTGGGATCGCGGCCGCGCGGTCGATCTGCTCGGCTGGCGCTACAATCGCCGCACGCGCCGCGTGCGCTTGACGCCCGCTTTGGGCAAACGGCTCGATCTGGGCGAAGAGGTCTCGCTCGGTACGGCGCTTCGCGCGCTGCCGCCCGACGATCGCGCGGCAGCGGCGGCGGCAGTCCGCCGTGTCGGCCGCGGCGGGGCGACCGCCTTCGCGCACGATCATCCAGGAGTCGGGCGGCTGGTCCATCATGTCCAGGCGACGACGGGCGATCCCTGGGTTCACGGATTGATCGAGGAACTCGGCACCGCGCCCAACGCGGCGGCGGAAACCGAGGAGGCGATCGAAGGCGCGTTCGACGCCGGCGCGGCCCGTGCATGGCTCGATCGCCGTCTGCAGCGTGGCGAACGCGCCAGCGCGATCCTGATCGCGCTCAGCCGCTTCGATCTGGTCAATAGCGGTTATGGCCGCCCCGCCGGCGACGCGCTGATCCGGGCGGCAGTCAGGCGGATCGCCGGCGTCGCGCGCACGACCCTCGGTAAGCGCCAGATCGTCGCGCGGCAAAAAGGCCCCGAATTCCTGGTCGGGCTCGAGGAAGCGGCGGACGCGGAAGCGCTGGCTGGGGCACTCGCTGAAGCATTGGCGAGGCCTTTCGCGATCGACGGCACATTGGTGGCCGTCGGCGCGCGGCTGGGCGTCGCCGCGGCGCGGGCGAACGAAACGGTCGAGGCGCTGTTGCGGCGCGCCAATGACGCGCTGGACGATGCGCGCGCGTCCGACGGCGCGACGATCCGCATCGCCGACGAACCCGCGATCGCCGAGGCTTTGTCGGTCGATCTGCGCCGGGCGATCGACAGCAACGAGATCGCGGTGCTGTTCCAGCCCCAGGTGGCGATCGCGACGGGCAAGATCGTCGGGGTGGAAGCCCTCGCTCGATGGGAGCATCCGCGCTTCGGAGCGATCGGCGCCGATCAATTGTTCGCCGCCGCCGACCGCGCCGATTTGGGTCTGGCCTTGTCCGACCATATCCAGCGGCTGGCGCTCAGCCGGGCGGCGGCCTGGCCCGAAACGCTGTCCGGTCAGCGGCTGTCGATCAACCTGACCGCCGCCGATATCGCGCGGCCAGGCTTTGCCGATATCCTGCTGGACCGCATCGATGCTTCGGGATTCGCGCGGTCGCGCCTGACCGTCGAGATCACTGAAAGCGGCCTGATCGACGATCTTGGTGCGGCGTCGACTTTACTTACCGGGCTGAGGCAAGCGGGCTGCCGCGTGGCGATCGACGATTTCGGCACCGGTTATTCGAGCCTCGCCTATCTCAAGGCATTGCCGCTCGATTACCTCAAGATCGATCGCAAGCTGGCGCAGGACATCGGCGGATCGCCGCGCGACCGCATCGTCGTGCGCGGTGTGATCGAAATGGCCTTGTCGCTCGGCCTGTCGGTGATCGCCGAGGGCGTCGAAACCGCCGAACAGCTCGACCTGCTCGCCAAGGAAGGCTGCCAATACTATCAGGGCTTTCTGTGCGCCGAGCCGCTGACCAGCGCTGCGCTTGCCGATCTGGTCGCGGCGTGAGCGCGGAGCCGGAAGCCGCCGGCCCTCAGGACGCCGTCTTCATCTCCTGATCGACGATGCGTTCGAGTTGCGCCCCGGCACCCTTGGCCAGCATGTCGAGCAGCACCAGTGCGTCATCGTCGATCGGATGGCCGCTGCGCCAATAGGCGCCGATCGCCGCGACCGGCTTCCCGACGCCGATCGGGGCGATCGCCACGCGGGAGACGAAAGTGGACTGATAGAGGTCGAGCGGCACACGCGGATCGGCGCGAATATCGGGAATGACGATCGTCCGGCGCTGGGTCATCGCCATGCCCGAGATGCACGAGCCGATCGGAAAGCGCTGACCCGTCCATAGGGGAGCGATGGCATCCTCGCCGACATAACGAACCTGGTCGCGCTCGCGCATGATCACGGTGACGCCGTCGCTGCGCAGGATCGCGCGGGCATCCGATCGCAATACCTCCAATATCTCGGCAAGCGAGCCAGCTTGCATCAAAGCCTCGGTGGCCGCGGTCATCAGCCGCCAGCGCTTGAAACGGACCGTCTTCCCCATGGCTCCTATCCCGTGCGCAAAACCTAGCGTTAGGCTCGGAGAAGTCCAGATTAGTCCATTTTGGATCAATTTTTTGTTATGGGCTAGCACGCAGGTGTACGCTGCCGCGCCAATGTTGGACGACGTACCGGGTATCAACGCGCGGTCGCGGACTCGTTTCGTCACGGTATCGCTTCTACAGCCAATTCGTCCCCGGCCGTCACTCCGGACTTGTACCGAGGCTCGATCGTCCTCCCGGCAGATCAAACTGCCGTTGCTCCCTGGATGCCGGAACAAACCTGACATGACGGGCAGGGCTCAACCCGCCGCCTTGGCCAGCCCTTTCGACAGGCGCTTGCCGATCTGGTCACGGTGTGAGCGAGGATCCGCAGAATCTCGGCGGGGTCTGGTATGGTCGCTACGACGCGCTGGGCTATGCCGATACCAATAATTTCGTCGCGCGGCTCGACGACGATGGCGGCGCGATCTCCGGAACGATCACCGAGCCCGATACCAGCGGGGGAACAGGCGTGCGGCGGGCCTTCGTCAGTGGCAGCCGAAACGGATCCGGACTGCGGTTCGTGAAGCAATATGACGGTGGCGCGCTAGCGCATGCGGTCCGCTATTCGGGCCAGATCAATAGTGACGCGACCGAGATATCAGGCACTTGGATAATCGTGAGCCATCACGGCATCTTCACGATGCGCCGCGAGAAATTCGCCGAGATCGACCTCGAACGCGAAGAGGAGGTCGAACTTGTCGGCCCTCAGGACGCCCACTTCATCCGCTGATCGACGATCCGCTCGAATTGCGCGCTGGCGCCCTTGGCCAGCATGTCGAGCAATACCAACGCGTCCTCGTCGATCGGGCGGCCGCTGCGCCAATAGGCGCCGATCGCCGCGACTGGCTTGCCGACACCGATCGGGGCCATCGCCAGGCCGACGAAATAGATCGAAAGATAGGCGTCGAGCGGCACGCGGAGATCGACGCGGATGTCGGGAATGACGATCGTCCGGCGCTGCGTCATCGCAATGCCCGAGATGCACGAACCGATCGGAAAGCGTCGCCCTGCCCATAAAGGCGCGATCGAATCCTCTCCGACATAATGGACCTGATCGCGCTCGCGCATCGCCACTGTCACCCCGTCACTGCCCAGGATGGCGCGCGCGCGCGACCGTAATATCTCCAGTATCTCGGCGAGCGACTGGGCTTTCGTCAGTGCCTCGGTCGCGGCGGTCATGAGCCGCAAGCGTTTGAAACGGACCGTCTTCTCCATCGCTCCTACCCCACGCGCGAATCCTGGCGTTACGTTCAGGGAGTAAAGATTAATTCTTTTTGGACCAATTTCTTGCCAGGTCAATCGATCGCGCAAATGCACGCCGATCCGCATCGCGTTGGCGACGATGGTCAGCGTGGGATTTAGAGCGATGGGCTTATCCTGCTGCCTTCGCCAGTCCCTTCGACAATTGCAGCGCGCCATTGAGCCGCGCCTGCGGATCGCCCCATTCGCGCGCGATCACCAGCTTGCTGTCGGGACGCAGCTTGGCGACTCCTTGCAGCCGCGCGACATAAGCGAGCAGGCCATCGATATTGGGCGGCTTGTCGTCGTGGAAGCTGACCAGCGCGCCCTTCGCGCCGACGTCGATCTTGGCGACACAGGCCTTCTTGGCGTTGAGCTTGATCTCGATGAGCTTGATCAGGTTCGCGGTCGGCTCGGGCAGGGGGCCGAAACGGTCGATCATCTCCGCGGCGAAGGCCTCGATCCCGTTCTGGTCGTCGAGTTCGTTGAGGCGGCGATATAGGCCCATGCGCAGGTCGAGATCGGGGACGTAATCCTCGGGAATCATGATCGCCGCGTCGACGGTAATCTGCGGGCTGAAATCGCGCGGACGCTGCGCCAGGCCGCCGGCGCGGGCGTCGAGGATCGCTTCCTCGAGCATCGATTGGTAGAGTTCGTAGCCGACTTCGCGAATATGCCCCGATTGCTCGTCGCCGAGCAAATTGCCCGCGCCGCGAATGTCGAGATCGTGGCTGGCGAGCTGGAACCCGGCGCCCAGCGTGTCGAGATCCGACAGTACCTTGAGCCGCTTGTCGGCGGTCTCCGTGATGATGCGATTGGCCGGCGTGGTCAGATAGGCATAAGCCCGTGTCTTGCCCCGCCCGACGCGGCCGCGCAGCTGATACAGCTGGGCGAGGCCGAAACGGTCGGCGCGGTGGACGATCATCGTATTGGCGCTGGGGATGTCGAGCCCGCTTTCGACGATCGTGGTCGACACCAAAACCTCGAACTTCTTGTCGTAGAAAGCGGACATCCGCTCCTCGACTTCGCCGGCCGCCATCTGACCGTGCGCGACGACATAGCGCACCTCGGGCACGTGTTCGCGCAGGAATTCCTCGATCTCGGGCACATCCTTGACTCGCGGCGTCACGAAGAAGCTCTGCCCGCCGCGATAATGTTCGCGCAGCAACGCCTCGCGCAGCACCACCGGATCCCAGGGCATGACATAGGTGCGTACCGCCAGGCGATCGACCGGCGGCGTCTGGATCACCGACAATTCGCGCAAGCCCGACATAGCCATTTGCAAGGTGCGTGGGATCGGCGTGGCGGTCAGCGTCAGGACGTGGACGTCGGTCTTGAGCGCCTTCAGTCGTTCCTTATGAGTGACGCCGAAACGCTGCTCCTCGTCGACTACGACGAGTCCGAGCCGCTTGAACTCGATGCCCTTGGCCAGGATCGCGTGGGTGCCGATGACGACGTCGATCGTGCCGTCGGTCAGACCTTCCTTGACGGCCTTTGCCTCGGCACTGCCGACCAGGCGCGACAGCCGCCCGACCTTGATCGGGAAGCCTTCGAACCGCGCGACGAAATTGTTGTAATGCTGGCGGGCGAGCAGAGTGGTCGGGCACACCACCGCGACCTGCATCCCGCCCATCGCCGCGACGAAGGCGGCGCGCAACGCGACCTCGGTCTTGCCGAAACCAACATCGCCGACGATCAGCCGGTCCATCGGCTTGCCCGAGCCGAGATCGTCGAGCGATTCGGCGATCGCGCGGTCCTGATCGTCGGTTTCCTGATAGGGAAAGCGGTCGACGAACGCCGGATAGCCCGACGAATCGGGCTCGGCGACATCGGCTTGGCGGAGCGCGCGCAGCGCGGCGGTCGCGATCAACTCGCCGGCAATCTCGCGGATGCGCTCTTTCATCCGCGATTTGCGGCGCTGCCACGCCTCGCCGCCGAGGCGGTCGAGCGTGCCGCCTTCGTCGCCGCCGTAACGGCTCAGGACTTCGAGATTCTCGACCGGAACGTAGAGCTTGTCGCCGCCGGCATAGGTCAAAGCGACGCAATCGTGCGGCGCCTTCTGCACCGGGATCTGGGTCAGGCCTTCGTAGCGGCCGATGCCGTGATCGGCATGGACGACGAGATCGCCCGGCGTGAGCGTCGCGAGCTCGGCAAGGAAGGCATCGGCCGACTTCTTGCGGCGATTGCGGCGCACCAGGCGGTCGCCGAGCATATCCTGCTCGGTGAGCAAGGCGATATCGGGCGCGGTGAAGCCATGATCGAGCGGCAGGATCGTGAGCGCGACACCGTGCTCCGCGGCGCCCTGCGCTTCCTGCCAGGTGTCGACGAGCTTCAGCCCGGTCAGCTCATGGTCCTTGAGCAACCCGGCAAGGCGTTCGCGCGACCCGGCCGAATAGCTCGCCAGGATTGGTTTCTTGCCGTCTTTCCGCAGCTTGTCGAGATGCTCTACGACCGCTTCGTAGATGTTGACGCCACTCGCGCGCTCGGGCGTGAAGTCGCGCGGGCCATCGACCTCGAAATCGAGCACGGTGTCGCTCGGTGGTTCGTGGAACGGCGTGGCAAGGTGCACCTTGGCCTGATCGAGCCGCGTCGCCCATTCGTCGGGCAACAAATAGAGCGCGTTCGGCGCGAGCGGACGATAGCTGCCCGGATCGCTCGACTGCGCCTTCAGGCGATTGGCGTGATAGTCAGAGACGGCCTCGAACCGCTGTTCGGCCGCCGCGGTGACGCCCGATTCGCGGATCACCAGCGCGTCGTCGCCGAGATGGTCGAACAGAGTCTCCAACCGCTCTTCGAACATCGGCAACCAATGTTCCATGCCGGCCAGCCGACGCCCGTCGCTGATCGCCTGATAGAGCGGGTCGCCGGTCGCGGTGGCGCCGAACTTCTCGCGATAGCGTGTGCGGAAGCGCTTGACCGATTCCTCGTCGAGCAGGGCTTCGGAGGCCGGCAGCAGAGTGAATCCATCGACTCGGCCGGTGGTGCGCTGGTCGGCGGCATCGAAGGTGCGGACGCTCTCGATCTCGTCGCCGAAGAAATCGAGGCGCAACGCCTGTTCCTCACCGCTCGGGAACAGGTCGACCAATCCGCCGCGCACAGCGAACTCGCCCTGGTCGTGGACCGTGTCGGTGCGGACATAGCCATTGGCCGACAGCAATATCGCCAATTTGTCGCGGCCGATCCGCTCGCCCGGCGCGAGGCGCGCGACGAGTTGGCGGATGCGGAACGGCGTCAGCGTGCGCTGAGTCGCGGCATTGGCGGTGGTGACGACGAGCTGCGGCTTCTTCGGCGCCTGTTGCAAGCGGTGGAGCGCGGCCAGGCGTTCGGCCATGACGCGTAAGGTCGGGCTGGCGCGGTCATAGGGCAGACAATCCCAGGCCGGATAGGTGACGATCTCGATCTCGGGCGCGAAATACCCCGCGGTCGCCGCGACAGCACGCATTTCGGCCTCGTCGGGCGCGATCAGCACCACGCGGCCCGGTGCCTGCGCGCGGGCGAGGTCGGCAAGCAACACCGGCAGGAACCCCGCCGGGACGCCGGCGAGGGTCAGGGGTGCTTTCGCGGAGAGGATCTTGCGCGGGTCGGTCATTTTTCTTCTTGTTCCCCTCCCTGCAAGGGAGGGGTTAGGGGTGGGTTCGGCGCGTAGCGCCGATCGATTGGCTTAGGGCTCGTTCCGGACGCCCGCCCGGCTTGCGCCGGGGTCGCGACCCACCCCTTAATCCCCTCCCATGCAAGGAGGGGAGAACTACTTCTGGATCGGCACGAAATTCAGCTGCTTCATCGCCTCGATCATCGGCCCTTGCCATTGCGCGGGCACGTCCTGCGTTCCGATCGCCCAGGCCATGATGTCGACGTCCTGTTCTTCCAGAAAGGTTTCGAACCAGTCGATCTCGGCATCGTTCCACGTCGCGCCATGCGCGTCGAAAAATCCGCCGATCATCAGATCGGCTTCCTTGGTGCCGCGGTGCCAGGCGCGAAAGCGCAGGCGCTTGAGGCGGATATCGCGGTCCATTGGTCTCCAACGACAATTGGCCGGCAGCGCTTTGACGCGCAGTCGGCTGGGGCTAGGGAGAGCGAGATAGCTATGCGCCCCGATATCCTCAACCCGCTCTTTGCCGAAGTGACTGCGCTCAAGGGCGTGGGACCGGCGCTCGCCAAGCCACTCGACCGGCTGGGGCTGCACCGGGTGGTCGATGTCGCCTTCCATCTGCCGACCGGGTTCATCGACCGGCTACCGCGCGACGAGCTCGACATGGCCGATGCCGGACGGACGATCGCGATTACCGTGACGCCGGTCGATTACCGCATCAGCAGCAGTCCGCGCGGGCCGACGCGGGTTCACGCGACCGACGCCAAGGGCAATTATGTCAGCCTGATCTATTTCGGCGGCTCGTCGGGCTGGGTGAAGAAATTGCTGCCGCTCGGTGAGGCCAAGCGCATTTCGGGCAAGCTCGAAATGTATGGACAGGAATTGCAGATCGTCCATCCCGACCTGGCCGATCCCGGCGAGGGCTTTCGCGAGCGCGAGGCGATCTATCCGTTGTCGGAGGGGCTGACCTCGCGCCGGCTGGCGCAGATGGCGCATCAGGCGATCGAGCGCGCGCCCGATCTGCCCGAGTGGATCGAGCCGGGGGTCAAGACGCAGCATCAATGGCCCGACTGGCGCGAAGCGCTCGCCCGGGCGCATGCCGATCCCGCCGATCACAAGGCGCGCGAGCGGCTCGCCTATGACGAATTGTTCGCCAACCAGCTCGCTTTCATGCTGGTGCGGCAATCGTCCCGCGCGCGGCGTGGACGCGCGCTTAACGGCGACGGGCGGCTGCGTGCCATGCTCAACCTGCCTTATGCGCCGACCAATGCCCAGGCACGGACGATCCGCGAGATCGAGGGCGACCTCGCGCAATCGGCGCCGATGCTGCGGCTGCTCCAGGGCGATGTCGGCTCGGGCAAGACCCTGGTCGCGACGATGGCGCTGTTGATGGCGGTCGAGGCGGGCGCGCAAGGGGCGTTCCTGGCGCCGACCGAGATCCTGGCGCGGCAGCATTACGACACGCTGCAGCGTATGCTCGCCGGGCTGTCGGTCAATGTCGCGGTGCTGACCGGACGCGACAAGGGCAGGGTGCGCGAATCGACCTTGATGGGACTGGCGGATGGATCGATCCATATCCTGGTTGGGACGCACGCCATCTTCCAGGAAGCGGTAGCCTATCGCGATCTGGGGCTGGTCGTGGTCGACGAACAGCATCGCTTCGGCGTGGCGCAGCGGCTGTTGCTGCAGGAGAAGGGTACCGCGCCGCATTTGCTGGCGATGACCGCGACGCCGATCCCGCGCACGCTGACCCTGGCGCAATATGGCGAGATGGACGTCAGCCGGCTCGACGAGATGCCGCCGGGACGCCAGCCGATCGAAACGCGGGTGATGTCGGAGGACCGGCTGGGCGAGATCGTCGAAGCGCTCGGCCGGCATCTCGACAGCGGAGGTCAGGCCTATTGGGTGTGCCCCTTGGTCGAGGAAAGCGAGAAATCGGACCTCGCCGCGGCCGAGGCGCGTGCGGGGTCACTACAGGCGCGGTTCGGCGATCGTGTCGGGCTGATCCATGGCCGCATGAAACCGGCCGAGAAGGATGCGGTGATGGCGCGCTTCGCCAGCGGCGATCTCGGCGTGCTGGTGGCGACCACGGTGATCGAGGTCGGGGTCGACGTACCCAATGCGACGCTGATCGTGATCGAGCATGCTGATCGGTTCGGTCTCGCCCAGCTTCATCAGTTGCGCGGTCGCGTAGGGCGCGGCACGGGGCGCTCGATCTGCTTGCTCATCCGCGGCAACGGCCTGAGCGAGACATCGCGCGCGCGGCTGGCGTTGATGCGCGAGACCAACGACGGCTTCCGTATCGCCGAGGAAGATTTGCGGTTGCGCGGGGCTGGCGAGATGCTCGGGACGCGTCAGTCCGGCGAGCAAGGCTATCGCCTGGCGACGCCCGAGCATTTCGCTTCGCTGCAACAAACCGCGCATGACGACGCCCGACTGATGATCGATCGCGACGGTGGCCTGGACGGCCCGCGCGGTCAGGCGGCGCGGATCGCGCTGTACTTGTTCGAGCGCGATGCCGGGGTGCAATTGCTGCGGTCGGGCTAGGGCGGCCTGCCCCTGGGCAACCGCCCTCAGCGAACGTTCTTGAGCAAGGCCGAGAGCAGTTCGTAATATTCGGCCATGCCGATCGGCCGGTCGAGCTCGCAGCCGATCCGCCCGCCAAGCGACCAGCGGACCTCGGCGACGATCACGCCGACCACAGGAAGGGTGATGTGCAGCCGTTCGCCGATCGGGCGGTCGGCATCGACTCGCGCCATCAGCCCCTGGGCCGACATGTTGACGACCAGCACCGATACCGGCCGGGCATCGCCGCCGAAAGCGCGCGCACGGTAATGAACCTCATCCCGTGGAGCATCGCGTTGATCGCTATAGGCCAGTGCCGCGCCCATCGAGTCCTTTCCCGTTCGCTACAATGAGTAACGACCAGCCCATGAAAAGCTTGAAAAGGAACGTGTTTAACGGCTGTTAGCCATATTCACGCCGGCGTGAGCAAGCCGTGATGCTTCTTGCCCGCCGACACGCGCACCGGATTTCCCGCCATCACGATGGTGAACGCCTCGTCCGCCACCTTCTCCCCATCGACCCGCGCGCCGCCACCGGCGATCAACCGCCGCGCCTCGCCCTTGGATGTGCAGAAGCCGAGCCCGATCAGCGCATCGACCAGGCCGGTCGAGCCGGACACCGCAAACGTGGGCAGGTCGGCGCCCGCCGATCCTTCCTCGAACGTCTTGCGTGCAGTCTCGGCGGCCAGGTTCGCTGCCTCCTGGCCGCGGCACAAGGCCGTCGCCTCGTTGGCGAGCACGATCTTGGCCTGGTTGATCTCTGCACCCTCGAGCGATTCGAGCCGGGCGATTTCGTCGAGCGGCAGGTCGGTGAACAGGCGCAGGAAACGGCCGACGTCGCGGTCGTCGACGTTTCGCCAATATTGCCAGTAATCATAGGCCGGCAGCGCGTCGTCGTTGAGCCACACCGCGCCGGCCGCGGTCTTGCCCATCTTCGATCCGTCCGCATTGGTGATCAGCGGGGTGGTCAGCCCGAATACCTCGGTCCCGTCGACTCGGCGCGACAGCTCGATGCCGTTGACGATATTGCCCCATTGATCCGATCCGCCCATTTGCAGCCGGCATGCCGAGCGGCGCGACAATTCCAGGAAATCATAGGCCTGGAGGATCATGTAGTTGAATTCGAGGAAGGTCAGCGGCTGCTCGCGATCGAGCCGGAGTTTGACCGAATCGAACGCCAACATGCGGTTGATCGTGAAATGCCGCCCGACGTCGCGCAGGAACGGAATATATTCGAGCTTGTCGAGCCAGTCGGCATTGTTGACCATCACCGCATCGGTCGGGCCGTCGCCGAAGGTCAGGAAGCGTTCGAATACGCGACGGATCGAGGCGATGTTGGCATCGATCGTGGCGTCGTCGAGCAGCCGTCGGCTTTCGTCCTTGCCCGATGGATCGCCGACCTTGGTCGTCCCGCCGCCCATCAGCACGATCGGCTTGTGGCCCGCTTGCTGCAGGCGGCGCAGCATCATGATCTGCACCATCGATCCGATGTGCAGCGACGGCGCGGTGGCGTCGAAGCCGATATAGCCGGGTACGATCTGCTTGGTCGCCAACGCGTCGAGTCCGATTGCGTCGGTCACTTGATGGATATAGCCGCGCTCGTCGAGCAGGCGGAGCAGGTCGGATTTGTAATCGGTCATGATGGCGGCGCGGGTAGCACCGCCACTAGCGACTCGGCAACTTCGACAAGGGATCGACCGGCGTACGGCCTTGCCTGAGTTCGAAATGCACTTCCGGGCGGTCGGCGAAGCCGGTGTCGCCCGACAGCGCGATCGTCTGCCCGCGTTTCACCGCCTGGCCACGAGTCACTATGACGCGGCTGGCATGGCCATAGACGCTGGTCCAGCCATTGCCGTGGCGGACCATGACCAAGCCACCCAGTCCGGCGATGCTGTCGGTAGTGTAGATCACCACACCATCGGCCGCGGCCCGGATCGGCGTCCCCAGCGGCACCGCGATCTTTATCCCGTCATTACGCTCCCCGCTCGCGCCGCCGCCGAACCGCTTGACGACCCTGCCGCTCGCGACCGGCCAGAGGAAAGGCCCGCTGAGCGGCGAGGGCGCGCCCACCGCGACAGTCGAGGGCAGCGCCCTGGTCACCGAAGTCGCGGGGCGAACCGGCCTGACGTTATCCGGAATGGCGGGCTCGCCGCCGCCAGTGGCGATGTCGCCAAGGTCGATCTTGAACGCTGCCGCGCGCTCGGCGAGCGTTTGGGGCGGCCGTGTGCCGCCGGGGATCAGGATACGACGGCCTGACCGCAGCACATAGGGTTCGACCAGGTTATTGGCAGCGACGATGTCGGCCCAGCGGACGCCATAGGCCCGCGCGATCGCGATGCCCGATTCGCCCGGCCGGACCAGATGGTAGCGGCCGCCCGGAATGCGCAATTGCTGCCCGGCGCGAATGGTGAAGGGCGATTCGAGGGCATTTGCCCTGGCGATGATCTCCGAACCTGACCCGGTCTTGTCGGCAACGCCGCGCAACGTGTCGCCGGGCCGGACGATATAGCTCGATTCAGCGATCGTTCGCGCATCGGGTGTGACCGGCTTTGCTTCCCAGGCAGGCGGCGCCGAGGGCGGGGCAGTCATTTCGGCCTGCGGCGGCGGCGGGTCGTAATCTGCGACGGGCGGCGACCCCGCGTCAGATGGCCGCGCATAATCGGTCTGCGGGATGCATCCCGAGAGTCCGAATATCAAAAGGACAAGTGTGATCATTCGCATCGCGGGCCCCCCCTGCGTCATCGATACGCTTTCTCCAGCATAGCCAATGAATCACGATGCGTCAGGTCCATCTGTAACGGCGTCACGGTAATGAAGCCGCGCTCGATCGCCTCCAGGTCGGTATCGGCGGCCGGCGTGTGCTCGACGCGGCCCAGGCCCATCCAATAATAAGCGAACCCGCGCGGGTCGGTGCGCTCGATCACCTTGACGCGGCCATAGTCGCGCAATCCCTGATGGACGACGCGCACGCCCTGCACATCATCGGGCGGAATCGGCGGAAAGTTGACGTTGACCACGACGCGCGGATCGACCGGTGCAGCGATCAACGGCGCCAGCACGCGTTCGCCCCACGCCTCGGCGGTCTCGAACGTAACGTCGTGGCCGGGCGCTTCGGCACCATAACGCTGGCTGATCGCGATCGAGCGGATGCCGGCGAGCGCGCCTTCCATCGCCGCGCCGATCGTGCCCGAATAGAATACGTCCTCGCCCAGATTGGCGCCGCGATTGACTCCCGACAGGATCAGATCGGGCTTGGCGTCGCGCATGACATTGGCCAGCGCGAACATTACCGCATCGGTCGGCGTTCCGCCGACGGCGTAGCGCTTATCGTCGAACCGCTTGACCCGCAGCGGTTCGGTCAGTGTGAGCGAGCGACCCTTGCCCGATTGCTCCTCGGCCGGCGCCACGATGGTGATGTCGTCGGAAAAGCACCGCGCCAGACGTTCGAGCACGGCAAGTCCGGGCGCGTGATAGCCGTCGTCATTGGTGAGAAGGATTCTCACGCCTTGGGCTCGAGCCGGTTCAGCCCACCGAGATACGGTTGCAGCGCATCAGGGATCGCCACCGCGCCGTCTTCCTGCTGATAATTTTCCAGGATCGCGACCATCATCCGCCCGACGACCAGCCCCGAGCCGTTCAGCGTGTGGACGAACGCCGGCTTGCCGTCCTCGCCACGGAAGCGCGCGTTCATCCGCCGCGCCTGGAAATCGGTGCAGGTCGAGCAGCTCGAAATCTCGCGATAGCGCCCCTGGCCCGGCAGCCAGACTTCGAGATCGTAGGTGCGGGCCGCGGAAAAACCCATGTCGCCGGTGCACAGCTTCATCCGACGGAAAGGCAGGCCGAGCCGGGTCAGCACGTCTTCCGCGGCGGCGGTCATCCGCTCATGCTCGGCTTCCGACTGATCGGGCGGCACGATCGAGACCATCTCGGCCTTTTCGAATTGGTGCTGGCGGATGAAGCCGCGCGTGTCGCGTCCGGCGGCGCCTGCCTCCGAGCGGAAGCAGGGCGTCAGGGCGGTGAAGCGCAGCGGCAGCTCGGCGCCGGCCAGGATTTGTTCGCGGACGATATTGGTCAAGGACACTTCGGAGGTGGGTATCAGCCAGCGACCATCGGTGGTCTGAAACAGGTCCTCGGCGAACTTGGGCAATTGCCCGGTACCGAACATCGCCTCGCTGCGCACGAGCAGCGGCGGCACGACTTCCTCATATCCATGGTGTTTGGTCAGCACGTCGAGCCCAAACTGGCCGAGCGCGCGGTTGAGTCGCGCCGCGGCGCCACGAACCAAAGTGAAGCGCGCGCCGGCAAGCGCCACGCCGGTTTCGAAGTCCAGTCCGAGCGCCGGGCCGATGGCGTCGTGCTCGCGACTGTCGAACGCGAAAACGGGCTTGGTGCCACGCTCGTGCATCAATTGGTTATCATCTTCATCCGCGCCGGCGGGCACGTCGTCGAGCGGCAGATTGGGGATCGCGGCCAGCGCCTCATTCAGCGCCGCCTCGGTGGTCCGTTCCTCTTCCTCCAACTCGGGCAAGCGCGTCTTGAGCGTCGCGACTTCGGCCATCAGCGCGCCCGCGGTCGCTTCGTCCTTGGCCGCCTTGGCCGCGCCGATCGCCTTCGACGCCTCGTTGCGGCGAGTCTGGCCGGCCTGCAATTCGGTGATCACAGCGCGGCGCTTTTCGTCCAACGCGAGCAGGTCCGATGCCATCGGTGACAGGCCGCGACGGGCCAGTCCTGCATCGAAAGCTTCGGGATTGTCGCGGATCAGGCGGATGTCATGCATAGCGGCGAGGCTATGGCGGGGCGGGACGAGGCGCGCAACCCGGTGGCGTACTGCGGCGTTCAACTCCCAAACCCGAGGAGAACATCATGCAGCTTCGTCACAATACCCTCGTCGTCGTCGCCGATGGGCGCAAGGCGCTGTTCCTGCGCAATGAGGGCGATGGAGTGCACCCAAATCTGGTGGTCGAACATGCCGAGGGCCGGATCAACCCGGCGGATCGCGACCAGAAAACCGACGCGCCGGGCAGCACCGCCAGCTCGGTCGGATCGGCGCGCAGTTCGATGCAGGAAGTCGATTTTCACCAGCAGGAAGAGGATCGCTTCGCCGCCGATGTCGGGGCGATGCTCAAGGAACGCGCGCTCGCCAACGAATTCGAATCACTGATCATTGCTGCGCCGCCGCACACGCTGGGCGAGTTGCGCAAACATTATCATGTCGAGGTCGCCAACAGATTGGCCGGCGAAGTCCCGAAGAACCTCACCGGCCATCCTATTCCCGAAATCGAGAAAGCGTTGAGCGCGGCTTAGGCCGCAACAGTTTCAGCCTTCTTCTTGGCCAGGCGCTTGCGCGCGACCATCGCGGCCGCGGCGCCACCGAAGAGCAGAATCATCGGCGGCGCGGGGACCGGGGCTGGTGTGCCGCCGGTCGACCCAGTCGAGGAGCCGTGGCCACCGGTCGAGCTCCAGCCGCCGTTCGACGACCAGCCGCCGTTCGAACTCCAGCCCCTGGACGACGAGCCGTAGCTCGACGACGAGGTCGACGAGGAGCCAGACGTGGAGGAAGAGCCCGAGCTGGCGGACGAGTTGGACGAGCTCGATCCGTTCGAGGATGAAGACGTCGAAGACGACGAGCCGTTAGAGGAACTCGAGGTCGACGAGGAGGACGAGACGTCACCCGAAGATGAGGTTGAGGACGACACGTCGCCCGACGACGACGAGGAGACGTTACCCGACGAGGTAGAGGAGGTGCTGCCCGACGAGAAGCCGCCGGTTGAGGAAGAGGTCGAGGACGAACCGCCCGAGCTGGACGAGGTCGACGAGATCGCAATCCCGCCGCTGCCACCGCCACCGCCACCAAAGCCGCCGGCGAAGAATCCGCCACCGCCGCCGCCCCAGCCTCCACCGCTTCCGCCAACGATCGGCACACCGCCGCTCGAGCCGGTGAAGGCAGGCGGCATCGGCAACGGAGCGCCACCGGCGACCGTCACGATCGCGGGTGGGCAGGTCGTCGTGGTCGTCACCACCTTGCGAACGCGCGATCGGGCGGCGCTCGCTACCCGGGCCCGCACGACATGTCGCTTGTACGTCTTGGCATAAACGGGACGAGCCTTGGCGCCGTCGGCCACTTTGACCGCACCGCCGCCGATAATGGCGCCCCCGCATGCGCAGGCGCATAGTTTAGCCATCGCCATCCGGACAGACATCGCGTCTACTTTCTCTCTAACCGTCGCTGACCCCACAGAGACGGTGGTGATTCTCGCAGTTACTTCGCTGCTAGTGCGATAGTGCAAAACAAAGAATTAAGCGCAATTCCGTTAACCAATTATAGTCGCCCGATTTGATCTTTATATCGATCGATGGAGGTGCAGTTATGGTTAACGTGTCATTGTGATACGGCCTGGGTTAACTTCTTCGCCCGATCCAGGGTCTCGACATGTGACCAAAGGGTGAAGGGGCGGTTCACGCCGTCGTCATCAACTCCCCATTATCGTGCCGCGGACGCGACGGGCTTTTTGTTTGTCGCCAATCGCTTGTGGAGCCGCTTCCACGCCGCTATAGGCCCGCTCGTCATTAGGGGTCCGACAGGCGCACGGGAACAGTGTTCCAAGGGCCAAACGGAGAGTGGGGATGGCAACGGCTTTGAATCGCATGGATGATTCCAGTTTCAGCGTACCGGCCAACGATGGCGACGGCTATCGGCCGAGCCCTGACGAACCTTTTATGAATCCGCGTCAGCAGGAATATTTCCGCGACAAGCTGCTGCGCTGGAAGGAAGCGATCCTCAAGGAAGCGGAAACGACGCTGTCGCAGCTTCAGGTCGAGCCGCTGCGCGAGGCGGATCTAACCGACCGCGCATCGAGCGAGACCGACTGGTCGATCGAATTGCGCACGCGCGATCGCCAGCGCAAGTTGATCTCCAAGATCGATGCCGCGCTGCGCCGGCTCGATGAAGGCGAATACGGCTATTGCGAAGTCACCGGCGAACCGATCTCGCTCGGCCGGCTCGAGGCGCGACCGATCGCGACGATGACCGTCGAGGCGCAGGAGCGTCACGAGCGCAACGAGAAAGTGTCGCGCGAGGACTGATCCGATCCGTTCTGGATCGGATTTTTCGTTGGGCCTGCGGTTTAACGCTTTCGATAATCTTTCGGCCTAAGCGTTCGCGGGCGGCATGGACGCGTTTTTGGCAGGCATATGGACCACGTTTCGCACGATCCCTTAACCGACGGCGGCGCCGAAGACGCGGTGGCACAGCGTAACGACGCGCGCGACAGTCTGTTGCTGGTGGCGCGGTTTCGCATCGAAGGCTCGACTGAAACCACGCAGGTGCGCGTCCGTAACCTGTCATCCGGCGGACTGATGGCCGACGTGCCCAAGCCGATCGATATCGGTACGATGGTCGAGATAGAGGTGCGCGGCGTCGGTTGGGTCAATGGCCGCATCGCCTGGATCGCGGCTGGCCGCGCCGGCGTGGCATTCGATCACCCGATCGATCCTCAGGCCGCGCGCAAGCCGGTCGTAGCCAACTCGGGTCCGGTCAAGGACAAGCCGATCAAGCCGCTATTCTGACGGGACGACCCGGGCGCATCGCACCCGGGCCCCGGTGCACGCGGGATCAGATCGCCGCGATTGCTTCCTTCACACGCAATTTCTGCTTCTTGAGATTCGCGAGGATGCGGGTGTCGGGCGCTGGGCGCTGGCTTTCGGCTGTGATCTGCCGGTCCAACACCAAATGCTTCGCCTCAAGAGCTGAAAGGTGCGAGTTCTGCATGGGAGCGACCTCCTTCATCAAGGTGGGTGGACCAATAGAACACGAGTCGCGCGATTTGTCGCCATCGATTTCACTTTCGATTCGACGCGGCGCATCGTTTTGGCGACAGATCGGTCTTCGAGGGCCCAAGGGACGCGGAGAGCGATGGACGAAGCGCAGATCCACAAACGGCTGGACGCCCTCAGGACCGAGCATCGCGACCTCGATTCGGCGATCGAGGCGTTGCGGGTATTGGGGTCGAGCGACCAGCTCCAGATTGCCCGGCTGAAGAAGCGCAAGCTGTTGTTGAAGGATGAGGTTACCGCGCTGGAGAACCAGTTGATTCCCGACATCATCGCGTGATCGAATCCGGCCCTGATCGAATTTGGGACGCGGTGGTCCTTTCGCCGCTTGCGGGAACCGTCGTTTGTGGCAATCGTGTTGCGCATGACAGGTGAAGTCACCGAACTGCGCATCCATCGCAAAATGATCGACTCGCTCTACGTCGAGGCGATGGTGCTGGCGGACGAGGCGCGCGGCTATTTCGACCAGGGCGCGCGCGTCGAGCGCGAGGCGCTGGATCCGCTCGGCCGCGTCACCTTCTCGTGCGAATCGCTCAAGGTGACGACGCGGCTGATGCACGTCATCGCCTGGCTGCTGACCCAGCGCGCGGTCGATTCGGGGGAATTGTCGCCACGCGACGCGCTCGATCCCGCACGGCGTCTTGGCGATGCGCCGATCACCGACCGCGGGGTGATCGAGCAGATGCCGGCCGATGCGCGCGCGTTGATCACCGCCAGCATCGATCTCCATCGTCGCGTCGCGCGTCTGGACGGCGCGCAGGCCGACTCGTTGCCCGCCGATAGCCCGGTGCAGTGGATGCAGGCCCGTCTGGCAATGGCGTTTTAGAAGGTCGTCATCGCCCGTCGCACTATGTGAGGGTTACAGCGCGGCAATGCGCGCCTTCGCTGCCTTATACTCTGCTTCAAGCCGATCGACGCGTGCGGCGACCGACTCGACCTTGTCGATCACGCCGATGCCCTGGCCCGATCCCCAGATGTCCTTCCAGGCCTTCGCYTCGCGATTGCCGCCGAAGTTCATCGTGCTGAGATCGCCCTCCGGCAGATTGTCGGGATTCATGCCCGCCGCGACGATCGAGCCGCGCAGATAATTGCCGTGCACGCCGGTGAACAGGTTCGAATAGACGATGTCCGCCGCCTTGCTCTCGACGATGCCCCGTTTGTAGGCCTCGACGGCATTGGCTTCGTCGGTCGCGATGAAAGGCGAGCCGATATAGGCGAGGTCGGCGCCCATCGCCTGGGCGGCAAGCACCGCGCCGCCGGTCGCGATCGCGCCCGACAGGACCAGCGGGCCATCGAACCATTGCCGGATTTCCTGGGTGATCGCGAAGGGCGACAGGCGTCCGGCATGGCCACCGGCGCCCGCCGCGACCGCGATCAGCCCGTCGGCGCCCTTTTCGATCGCCTTGCGCGCGAAACGGTCGTCGATAATGTCATGAAGCGTGATCCCGCCCCAAGCGTGCACGGCCTGATTGAGTTCCTCGCGCGCACCGAGCGAGGTGATGGTAATCGGCACTTGCCACTTCTCGCAAATCGCGAGGTCGCCCATCAGCCGGTCGTTCGACTTGTGGACGATCTGATTGACGGCGAAGGGGGCGGCGGGGCGATCGGGATTGTCGCGATTCCACGCCGCGAGTTCCTCGGTGATCCGATGCAGCCATTCGTCGAGCAGGGTCTGCGGCCGCGCGTTCAAGGCCGGAAAGGACCCGACGATTCCCGCTTTGCACTGGGCGATTACCAAATCGGGTCCGGAGATGATGAACAGCGGCGACCCGATCACGGGCAGGCGCAGGCGATCGAATATCGGCGTCCTCATGCCGGTTTCATAGCGCAACCGAAACCACAGTCCAGCAGCCCGGACAAATTTTCGAATTGACGGTACGGAATGGGCGAATCGGGCCGAATCGATCCATTTGCCATTCGCACGCACCGCGTTATGGCCAAACAATACACCATATCACCAAGGTCCAAGAATCGCATGAAGATCGCCGTCACTGCCGTGCTGCTGCTCGCCACCGTCTCCACGCCGGCGCTCGCCGCAGCGCGGCTGCCGACCGACGTCCTGCCGGTGTCCTACGACATCAAAGTCGATCCCGACGCGCAGAAGATGACCTTCACCGGCACCGAGACGGTCAACGTCACGGTGAAGAAGGCGACCAGCACGATCATCCTCAATGCCGCCGACATGACGATCAGCCGCGCGACGATCGACGGCAAGGCGGTGCCATTCAAGCTCGACAACGATGCGCAGCAATTGACCCTGACGCTCCCGGCGCCGGCCAAGCTCGGCAACCATGTCATTACCTTCGCCTGGATCGGCAAGATCAACGAATCGGCCGCCGGCTTCTTCGCGATCGATTACACCAATGACGACGGGTCGAAGGCGCGGATGCTCGCGACCCAGTTCGAGGCGCCCGATGCGCGCCGTTTCGCACCGATGTGGGACGAGCCCAGCTTCAAGGCCAAGTTCAAGCTGTCGGCGGTGGCGCCCAAGGGGCAGCTCGCTTTCTCCAACATGCCCGCCACCATGACCAACCGTCCCGACGGCACCCAACTCTATAGCTTCCGGCAGAGCCCGATCATGTCGAGCTACCTCCTGTTCCTCGGCATGGGGGACATGGAGCGCAAGACCGTGATGGCCGGCAAGACCGAGATCGGCGTCATCACGCGCAAGGGCGTCAAGGATCAGGGCGATTACGCGCTCGCCTCGGCCAAGCGGCTGCTGACCTATTATAACGACTATTTCGGCCAGCCTTATCCGCTGCCCAAGCTTGACATGATCGCTGGTCCGGGCTCGTCGCAATTCTTCGGTGCGATGGAGAATTGGGGCGCGATCTTCTATTTCGAGCCGGAGCTCCTGTTCGACCCGAAGCGCGCGACCGAGAGCGACAAGCAGCGCATCTTCGCCGTGGTCGCGCATGAAATGGCGCACCAATGGTTCGGCGACCTCGTCACGATGAGCTGGTGGGACGATCTGTGGCTCAACGAGGGCTTCGCCTCGTGGATGGAGAACAAGACCTCGGGTGATCTCAATCCCGACTGGTTCGCCCGCGAATCGGCGGTAGCGTTCGACCGCGAAGGCGCAATCGGGACTGACGCGACCAGCGCGACGCACCCGATCATCCGCCATGTCGAAACCGTCGATCAGATTGGCGAAGCGTTCGACGGCATCACCTATCAAAAGGGCCAGGCGGTCATAACGATGATCGAGTCGGTGCTGGGTCCGGACAAGTTCCGGGACGGCATCCGCCGCTACATGGCGAAATACAAATACGGCAACACCTCGACCGATATGTTGTGGGACGAGCTGGAAGCGGCGTCGGGCGTCAAGATCAAGGATAGTGCGCACGATTTCACCTTGCAGGGCGGCGTGCCGATGGTGACGCTCGCGTCGAGCAAGTGCGTCAACGGCCAGACTGTCGCGGCGCTGGCGCAGGGGCGGTTCGGGCTCGACGATGCCTCCAAGGCGGCGACGACCTGGCGTGTGCCGTTGCGGGTCGGGACGGTCGGCGGCGAGCCGGTACGGGCGATCGCCACCGGTGCGTCGACCAACGTCACCATGCCGGGCTGCGGCCCGGTGGTACTCAACGTCGGCAAGGGCAGCTATTTGCGCGCGCGCTATGCGGGCGACGCCCATGCGGCGCTGGTAGCTGACTACGCCAAGCTGGCGCTCGCCGATCGGCTGGGAACGTTGGGCGACGATTTCGCGCTGGCGCGATCGGGCGATCAGGATTTCTCGGCCTGGGCGGCGACGTTTGCCGCGGTGCCGCACGATGCCAGCCCGCTCGAATGGTCGCTGCTCTCGGCCGAGCTGGGTTCGCTGTCCGGCCTCTATGAAGGCAGTCCGCTCCGCGATCAGGTCAACGCGCTGACGATCAGGCGGCTCGATCCCGTGCTCGCGTCGATCGGTTTTGAGGCCAAGGCCGGCGAGTCGCCGCTGGTAACCAATTTGCGCGAGGATCTGGTCGGGCGCCTGGGGGCGGCCGGCGATCCGGACGTGCTGAGTCGGGCCCGCGCCTATTTCGCCAAACTCCGCACCGATAGCTCGGCGATCCCGCCGGCGATCCGCGCGCCGATCCTCGCCACCTTCGCCCGCAATGCGACGCCGGCCGATTGGGACGCGCTGCTCGCGCTGACCAAAGCGGAGACGAATCCAGTCGTGAAGAACGAATATGTCCGCCTGCTCGGGGCGACGCGTGATCCTGCGCTGGCGCAGAAGGCGCTCGACCTACTCAAGACCGACGTGCTGACCGCGCAGCAAAAGCCGGTGATCCTGGGCGCAGTGGCGGGCGGGAATCCCGATTTGGCGTTCGACTATGCCGTCGCCAACGCCGACATGGTCAACGGCTTCCTCGAAGCGAGCACGCGCGCTGGCTATATCGTCCGCCTGGGAGCGGGGTCGAACGATCCGGCGATGCCGGGCAAGATCACCGCTTATGCCGAGAAGAACCTGCCGGCGGCATCGCGCGGTGGCGCCAAGCGCGCGCTGGCGACGATCGCCGTGCGCAAGGCTGCGGCGGATCGGCTGCGAGCGGGGGTGATGGCCTGGGCGGCGAAGGGGAACTGAGGGGCTAATCTAAGCCACGATCATCATGCCGGGCTTGTCCCGGCATCCAACGCGCAACGGCGGCTGGATTCCGTTGTGGAGGGTTGGCGTTCGAGCGAGATCCTGTCCCCCGGACACGATCTTGGCTTGCCGGGGGCAAGCCAAAACTCGAACGGGCACAAGGCGGGGGTGACGATTGGGACTCCGGAGTCTGGTGCGGATCAGTCGATCCGCTTCAGCCCTTTCGCGAAACGATGTGCATTGGCGATGTAATGCTCCGCCGACGCCTTCAGGAACGCGCGCTTGCCGGGGTCGAGCGTCTTGGTCGCGCGCGCCGGCGAGCCGACGATCAGGCTGCCTGTCTCGAACGTCTTGCCCTCGGTGATCAAGGCGTTGGCGCCAATCACAGATTCGTCGCCGATCACCGCCTGGTTGAGGACTGTCGCTCCCATGCCGACCAGGACTCGATTGCCGACGGTGCAGCCGTGCAGAATCGCGTGATGGCCGATCGTGCAATCCTCACCGATCGTCAGCGGCACGCCATAATCGGAATGCAGCATCGTCCCATCCTGGACGTTGGTACCGCTGCCGACGGTGATCAGGGAGGTGTCGCCGCGGATCACTGTGCCGAACCACACGCCGACATTGTCGCCCAGCACGACCTCGCCGATGACATGCGCGTCGGGGGCGATCCACACGCCGCTGCCGATGACCGGGACTTTCCCGTCGAGTTCGTAGATGGGCACCTGGTTCTCCTCGCGAGGCGACTAAGATCAGAAGATGCCGGAGCGCAAGGCCGCGGAGAATTGCGCGACGGCATCGCCCAGCGGGTGCTGTCCCGCCCAACGCCGCAACGATGCGGCGGCGTCGATCGCGGCCATGATCGCATGGCCGGCAATCTCCGGATCGACCGCGCGAACCGATCCGTCGGCGACGCCGTCGGCGATAGTGCCGGCGATGTGCCGCGTGACGCGGTCGGTCCGCTGCAACATCTGTTCGCGCAGGTCGATCGGCAACGCTTGGTAGGCGCTGGTGCGCAGCAACGGACTGTCGGCGGCGAATTGCAGCGCGACAAGGCTCGACACCATGATCGCCAGCCGCTCGCCTTCGTCGCTGCCGGACGCGTCGGCGCGCGCCTGGGCCGCATCGAGCAACGCATAGCTGCGGTCGAAACAGGCGACGACCAGATCGTCCTTGTTCTCCAGGTGATGATAGAAGCTGCCGGTCGACACGCCGAGCTCGGCGGCGATCTTTTCGACGCTCGCGCCGACATAGCCTTCGCGATTGATCAAATTGGTGGCGGCATGGAGGAAGCGCGTCTGCGCGTCACCGCCGTCCGGCGGATCGAGCGGGGCGATGTCGACCGGCCAGTCGCGGGCGGCAGCAAGACCGCGATCGAGGATGTCGAACAACCGCGCCTCGGCCCGATCGAGGTCGCGTTCGAGATAATGCGGCAGCCAGGCCGGCAGCCAATGCACATTGTGGATCAGGATCGAGCTGGCAATGAGCGTGCGCGATTCCGCCTCGGGCGCTTCGCCGGCGTCGAAAAAGCCACGCACCAGCCGCGCCATCTCGGTGTAGAGCGCATCGAGCGGCGCGCGCGTGTCGGGGTCGAGCGCACGCATATCGGACAGCAGCGCCAGTTTCGTCGCGCCCGGCAGCCGTTGGCGAAGATGCAGTTCGAACTGGTCGTGCAGGAAAGCGCGGGCGCGCGAGCGGGGATCGGGCCCGTGCGCGGCCGTCGCCGCGCTGTCGCGCAGGCGAAGCAAGGTGCGCTCCAGACAGGCCGCCGCCAGCACGTCCTTGCGTTTGAAATAATAGGTCACGCTCGACGTATCGAGCCCGAGTGCCTTGGCGACCGCGGTCAGCGTCATGCCACGCGTGCCGTGTACATTGATGAGGTTCGAGGCGACGTCGAGAATCTCGCCGCGGCGCCGCGCGAAGCGTGGCGTCTGGCGGGCGGGGTCGACGGTCATGGCGCCACTATACTGGCTAGCCCAAGCGAGACAAATCGTCGCTGAAGAGCGGTCTCTGCTTGAGATGCGGAAGTTTCGATCAGCCGGCCACGGCCGTCGCACGCAACGCGTCTGTCACCTGGGCGAGCAACTCCTTGCGGCAGATCAGCAGATCGGGGACCCAGGTCTCGGCGCAATTATAGACGAAGGGTGATCCGTCGAGCCGCGTCGCGTGCAGGCCGGCGGCGAGGGCAACCGCGACCGGCGCCGCATTGTCCCATTCATGCTGCCCGCCGGAATGAAGGTAGATATCGGCGAGGCCGCGGACGACCGCCATCGCCTTGGCGCCGGCCGATCCCATCGGCACCAATTCGGCGCCGATCGCTTCGGCGACTGCGATCGCCTCGGGCGCCGGGCGCGTGCGGCTGACTACCATGCGCGGCGGGTCGTTGAGCGGCTGCAGGGCAGGGGGAGCGTCCGAGCGCAGCACCAGACCGGCGTCGGGCAGCGCGACCGCGCCCAGCTCGGGCCGTCCATCGATGCAGAGGGCGACATGGACCGCCCAATCGTCGCGTTCCTCGCCATATTCGCGCGTGCCGTCGACCGGATCGATGATCCAGGTCCGCGACTTCGCCAGGCGGCTGCCGTCGCATTTGCGCTCTTCCGACAACAGGCCGTCGTCGGGCCGCTCGGTGCCGATGGCGTGGCACAGTAATTCATTGGCGGCGGCGTCGCCAACCTTGCCCAGTTCCTTGGCATCCCAGGTGCGTGAGGCGCGGACTTCCTGCAGCAATTTGCCTGCCGCCGCGGCAATCTCCGCCGCGAAATCGGCGTCGGCCTGGGTCCAGCTCACAGGTCGGGGCTCCACACGCCCATGATATGCTCGACGATGCGCTCGGCCGCCGCTTCGGGCGTTTCGCGCGTCGTGTCGACCCGGATATCGGGCCGCTCGGGGCGTTCATAGGGACTCGAAATGCCGGTGAAGTTGCGGATCTCGCCCGAGCGCGCCTTCTTGTAGAGCCCCTTGACGTCGCGCGCTTCGGCGACCTCGATCGGTGTGTCGACGAATATCTCGACGAAATCGCCTTCGGGCAGCATCGCGCGTACGATATCGCGCTCGGCGCGGAACGGCGAGATGAAGGCGGTCAGGACGATCAGCCCGGCATCGGTCATCAATTTGGCCACCTCGCCGACCCGGCGGATATTCTCGATGCGGTCGGCATCGGTGAAGCCCAGATCCTTGTTGAGCCCGTGGCGGACATTGTCGCCGTCGAGCAGATAGGAGTGGCGTCCGAGCGCGTAGAGCTTCTTCTCGACCAGATTGGCAATGGTCGACTTGCCCGAACCCGACAGGCCGGTGAACCACAGCACCTTGGGCTCTTGACCCTTCTGCTGCGCGTGCGCGGCGCGGCCGATGTCGATCGACTGCCAATGGACGTCGCGCGCGCGACGCAACGCGAAGTGCAGCATACCCGCGGCAATGGTGGCGTTGGTCAGCTTGTCGATCAGGATGAACCCGCCGAGATCGCGGCTGTCGGCATAGGGCTCGAACACCAACGGCTTGTCGGTGACCAGATTGGCGACGCCGATCGCGTTGAGATCGAGCGTCTTGGTCGCGATCTGCTCGAGCGTGTTGACGTTGACCTGATATTTCGGCTGGTGGATCTGCGCGCTGACGGTCTGCGTGCCGAGCTTGAGCCAATAACCGCGCCCGGGGAGCAGTTCCTCGTCGGCCATCCACACGATCGTCGCTTCGAACTGGTCGGCCGCTTGGGGCGGGGAATCGGCTGCGGCGATCACGTCACCGCGCGAGCAATCGATCTCGTCAGCCAGCGTCAGGGTGACCGACTGGCCAGCGACCGCGACGTCGAGATCACCATCCAAGGTCACGATGCGCTCGACCCGGGTGGTCTTCCCCGAGGGCAGGATGCGCACAGCGTCGCCCGGCGCGATCGTCCCTTCGGAGATCAATCCGGCAAAGCCGCGGAAATCGAGATTGGGACGGTTGACCCATTGCACCGCCATGCGGAACGGTTTGGCGCGGTCGGTCTCGCTGTCGAGTTCGACCGTCTCGAGATACTCGATCAGCGTCGGGCCGACATACCAGGGCGTGTTGCCCGACAAAGCGGTGACGTTATCGCCCTTGAACCCCGAAATCGGGATTGGGGTGAAGTGCTCGATACCGATGCTGGTCGCGAAGTCGGCATAGTCGGCGACGATCGCATCGTACGTTGCCTGATCGTAGCCCACCAAATCCATCTTGTTCACCGCCAGCACGATGTGGCGGATGCCGATCAAATGGGCGAGGTACGAATGACGCCGCGTCTGGGTGAGGACGCCCTTGCGCGCGTCGATCAGGATCACCGCGAGGTCGGCGGTCGACGCGCCGGTGACCATGTTGCGGGTATATTGCTCGTGGCCCGGCGTATCGGCGACGATGAACTTGCGTTTTTCGGTCGCGAAGAAGCGATAGGCGACGTCGATCGTGATGCCCTGTTCGCGCTCGGCGGCAAGCCCGTCGACGAGGAGGGCGAAATCGATCTCCTGCCCCTGCGTGCCGACCCGCTTGCTATCGGCCTCGAGCTGGGCGAGCTGATCGTCGAAGATCATCCGGCTGTCGTAGAGCAGCCGTCCGATCAGCGTGGACTTGCCGTCATCGACCGAGCCACAGGTAATGAAGCGCAGCAGCGTCTTGCGCTGATGCTGTGCGAGATAGGAGTCGATGTCCTCGGCGATGAGCGCGTCAGGGCGGTAGGTTGGGGTGGTCATGACGGATCACCGTCATCCCGGCGGAGGCCGGGATCGCCGGCGGCAGGCGGGAGGGCGCGATCGCCAGCGGCCCCGGCCTTCGCCGGGGCGACGATCTTGGATAGCTCCCGCCGCATCAGAAATACCCCTCCTGCTTCTTCTTCTCCATCCCCGCGCCGCCGGAATCCTTGTCGATCGCGCGGCCCTGGCGTTCCGACGTGGTGGTCAGCAGCATCTCCTGGATGATCTGCGGCAAGGTCGCCGCATCGCTCTCGACCGCGCCGGTCAGCGGGTAGCAGCCGAGCGTGCGGAAGCGGATCGAGCGTTCGACCGGCACTTCGCCGGGATTGAGGCGAAAGCGGTCGTCATCGACCATCAGGATCAGCCCATCGCGCTCGACCGTCGGACGCGGCGCCGAGAAATAGAGCGGAACGATCTCGATCCCCTCGAGATGGATGTACTGCCAGATGTCGAGCTCGGTCCAGTTCGACAGCGGGAAGACGCGGATGCTTTCGCCCTTGGCCTTGTGCGCATTATAGAGGTGCCAGAGCTCGGGACGCTGATTCTTGGGATCCCAGCGATGCGAGGCGGAGCGAAACGAGAAGACGCGCTCCTTGGCGCGGCTCTTCTCCTCGTCGCGCCGCGCGCCGCCGAATGCCGCGTCGAAACCATATTTGTCGAGCGCCTGCTTCAGCCCCTCGGTCTTCCAAAGATCGGTGTGGAGCGCGCCATGGTCGAACGGGTTGATCCCGCGTGCCATCGCATCGGGATTGTGATGGACGAGCAATTCCATCCCGGCCTCGCGCGCGGCACGATCGCGCAGCGCGTACATGTCGCGGAACTTCCAGGTCGTATCGACATGGAGCAGCGGGAAGGGCGGCGGCGCGGGGTAAAAGGCCTTGCGCGCCAGATGCAGCATGACCGCGCTGTCCTTGCCAACCGAATAGAGCATCACCGGACGCTCGGCTTCGGCCACCACTTCGCGCAGGATATGGATGCTCTCCGCTTCCAACCGCTGCAGGTGTGTGAGCGCCGCGGGTTCGATCGTCTCGGAAGTCTGGGCCAACGGCCGGGTCGCCATGCTTTACCTTTCGGGGCGCAGCCTAGCCAGCTGCGCCGGAAATGCACCAATTTCGAGAGCGCTACATAGGGATAGTGCGCCGCAGGCATAACTGCGCTTTCTTTAGCGCCGGAAAGGGTCGGTTGAGTCCGGGCGTATCCAATGCGGACCTCCTTTGTGGCTTCGTGTCTTCGTGCGAGTTGAAATCAGGCCGACGGTGCGAGCCCGACGGGATAATTGGCTCGCACAAAGACACGAAGGCGCAAAGAAGAGAAAAGTTTGGTTGGCGCGCAGGTCGATTGAGCTTCGCGTAGCGAAACTCCTTGATCAGTTGACCCTGGCGAAGGTGATCGACCGGTGATCCGGGTCAGCGACGGTTAGCTTCACGCGGATCGTGTCGCCGGGTTCGACGCCGTGCGCGTCGACTCGTGCGACGACCGGTAGGTCGCTCAACTGGATGCGCGCGCCGCGATCGTCGAGGTCGGTTACGACCGCGCCGAAAATCTCGCCGACATGGTCCTTCAGCATTACTGCTTCGCCCAGATCGATCACGGCGCGATCGATCTGACCGCCGGTGGCGTCGGCATGGGCCATCACGCTGGGCAGCTTCTCGAAGGCCTGGACGACGACGCCCGGCACGGGCTGGCCGTTGGCGATCGCCAGCGTCGCGCGCACGACATAGCGATCGGCTAGCCGGCGCAGCGGCGCGGTCGCCTGAGCATAGGTCGCCGCCATCGGCGCGTGCCACGGTACGACCCCATCGCGATAGGGCTGGTACGAGGCGCCGCCGCCCGCGCGCCGGATCGCCAGCATGAACGCGGCCTGGCGCGGGTCGTTGGGGTCGAGGCCCTTTTCGTAATCCTCGAGCGCGACGGTGGCGGGCCAGTCGAGCTTGAGCGCACGGGCGGTGTTGCGCAGGCGGAGGATCGCGCGCTCGTCCGGCGCGGGCATGACGCGAAACAGGCCGGTATGGTGCGCCTGGAGCGCATTGGCGATCGCCAGATTGGTCGCCAGCGACATGGCGGCGTTGCGGTCCTCGGCTTCCAGCCGCGGGCGGAAATGGAGTTCGAACGTGCCGTCGGCTTGCTCGGACACTTCCTGTTCCGGCGGATCGACGCGCGAGGCGCCGCGCGCATCCTCGGCGGCGGTGATACGGCGCGCGAGTTCGGCGAAATCGGGCGGCAAGTCGCTGTCGCGGACGCTGTCATAAGCGAGCTTGGCCCGGCTGCGGATCAGCGCGCGTTCGGCGCCATCGAGCTTGACCGACCCATCGGACGCGACGCGCACCGTGAAGATGATCGCGGGGCGGGGCCCGTCGGGGAGCAGGCTGGCGGCGCCTTCGGCCAGCACCGGCGGATAAAGGCCCGCTTTGCCGTCGGGCAGATAGAGCGTCGTGCCGCGTGCCCATGCTTCAAGATCGATCGCGTCGCCATCGCCAACGAACCAGGCGACGTCGGCGATCGCATAGCGGAGCAACAGATCGCTGCCGGCCGCTTCGATCGCGAACGCCTGATCGAGATCGGTCGAGGTCGCCGGGTCGAGCGTGACGAAGGGCACGGTCGTGCGATCGACATGCTCGGTCGGCATGCGTTTCGCGGCCGCTTCGGCGGCGGCGAGCACAGTCGGGGGGAAAGCGGCGGGAACCTTGAACTGGCTGCGGACCGTAGCGAGTCCCTGCGCGAGCGCATTGGACGGATCGACGAGCGTCTTCATCGCCGGTCGGTATAGCGGGCGATCAAGGCGGGGAAAGCCCTGGCGCAGCAGCGGAGCGCGAGTGAGGCAGGGGCTGCGAGATCCCGGCGCCGGTTGACACCCGCCGTCGCGAGGTAAATCGATACGGCGTGAATCTCAGGTTACTCGAATATTTCGTGGCGGTCGCACGCGAACGGCATTTCGCCCGGGCAGCGGCGGCGTGCAACGTGTCGCAGCCGACCTTGTCGGCCGGCATCGCCGCCTTGGAGGAACAGCTCGGGCGACGGCTGATCCAGCGCGATCGGCGCTTTACCGGGTTGACCGACGAAGGACGCGCGGCGCTGCCCTGGGCGCAACAGGCCATCGCGATGATCGAAGGACTGGAGCATGCCGCTGAACTGGCACACGGGCCGCTGACCGGCACATTGCGCCTCGGCGTCATCCCCGCGGCGATGCCGGTGGTCGGGCAATTCGCGCGCGCGCTCGCGGCAGCACATGCGGATCTGGTGCTGAGCGTGCGATCGCTGACCTCGCGCGAAATCGAGCGCGGGCTCGCCGCATTCGAGCTCGATGCGGGGATCACCTATCTCGATCACGAGCCGCCGACCTCGGTGCTGGCGGCGCCGCTCTATGCGGAAAGGGCGATGTTCCTGTGTCACCGCGATGCGCTCGCCGATTGCGCGGGGATCGGCTGGAGCGCGGCGCTTTCCTTCCCGCTCTGCCTGCTTCACGAAGGCATGCAGAACCGGCGCATCCTCGACGATCATCTTTCGCGTAAAGGACTGGCCGTGCGGCCGGCGGCGACTGCCGACAGCTATGTCGCCTTGCTGGCAATGGTCGAGGCGGGGCCGTTCGCGACGATCGTTCCTGATACTTATGCCGAAATCATCCCTAGTGGCGGCTGGGCCAGGATCGTTCCGTTCGATGATCCGCTTCCGCCGAGCCGCATCGGCCTGATCGTGCTCGATCGCGCGCCGATTGGTCCGCTGGCGAGCGCCGCGCTTGCTACTGCCCGATCGCTAGCGGCGCTGCTGTGATAGAGACTTTCTATCGAAATCAAGGATTGTCGATTTGACTTGGCGCCGGCTCGGGCTCCTAATCTCTGGGTGAGTGCAGCACGGAATGACAGGTCGATCGCCAGCGATGCGACCCATGCGAACGATTACGCCGCAGCCGTTGCGCGCCTGGTCGAGGATTTCGGCAGCGAACAGAGCGCGCTGCTGCCGATGCTGCACGCGCTGCAGGAGGAATTCGGCTATATCGACGACCTGATGGTGCCGGCGATCGCATCGGCGCTTAACATCAGTCGCGCCGATGTACACGGCGTGGTGACCTTCTACCACGATTTCCGCCGCCAGCCCGCTGGCCGGCACCGGGTACGGCTGTGCCGCGCCGAGAGTTGCCAGGCGCGCGGTGCCGCGGCGATCGAGCGTATTGCGACCGACCGGTTGGGCCTGCGGATGGGCGAGACCAGCGCAGATGGGCAGGTGACGCTCGATGCCGTCTATTGCCTGGGGCTTTGTGCGACCGGCCCCAATGCGATGATCGACGGCGTCCCGGTGTCGCGGATCGATCCCGCGACGCTCGATCGCCTGCTCGGGGAATTGACGCGATGACGCGCGTCTATGTCAGCAAGGACATGGCGGCGGTCGCGCTCGGCGCCGATGCTGTGGCTGAGGCTCTTTCTGCCGCCGGCGCTCAGGTCGTGCGGACGGGTAGCCGCGGGCTATTTCGGCTGGAGCCGCTGGTCGAGGTGGATACGCCGGAAGGCAGGGTCGGGTTCGGCCCGGTCGCGGCCGCCGATGCCACCCTGGTGCTCGACGGCAGCCATCCCGCGCGGCTTGGCGACGTATCCGCTATGCCATTCTTCGCGCGGCAGCAAAGGTTCACCTTCGCCCGCTGCGGCGTGATCGATCCGTTGAGCCTGGACGCCTATGAAGCGCATGGCGGCTGGCGCGGACTGGCGGCCGCGCGCGCTTTGCCTCCGCAAGCCGCTGTCGACGCGGTCAAGGCGAGCGGGCTGCGCGGGCGCGGCGGTGCCGGTTTTCCCACCGGGACCAAATGGCAGACCGTCCACGACGCGCCGGGCCCGCTCAAATATGTCGTGTGCAATGCCGACGAGGGTGACAGCGGCACTTTCGCCGACCGCATGCTGATGGAGGGCGATCCGTTCTGCCTGATCGAAGGGATGGCGATCGCCGGCCATGCGGTCGGAGCCGAGCGCGGCTACATCTATATCCGGTCCGAATATCCGTTCGCTATCCGCACGATGCGCGAGGCGATCGCGCGCGCGGCACCGATTGTCGCGCCGTTCGCGCTGGAAGTCAGGGTCGGGGCCGGCGCCTATGTCTGTGGCGAGGAGACCGCCTTGCTCGACTCGATCGAGGGCAAAAGAGGTGAGGTGCGGGCCAAGCCACCCTTGCCGGCCATCGCCGGGCTGTTCGGCCGCCCGACGGTGATCAATAATGTGCTGAGCCTGGCGGCGGTGCCGTTCATCCTGAGCGAAGGTGGCGAGGCCTATGCCGCGATCGGGTTTGGCCGGTCGCGCGGCACCATGCCGGTGCAGCTTGCCGGCAATGTCAGGAATGGCGGGCTGTTCGAAGTGGGTTTCGGCATTACGCTCGGCGAACTGGTCATGGATATCGGTGGCGGCACAGACAGCGGCCGCCCGGTCAAGGCGGTCCAGGTCGGCGGCCCGCTCGGCGCCTATTTCCCGCCGTCGATGTTCGATCTGCCGTTCGACTATGAAGCGTTCGCCGCGGCCGGCGGGCTGATCGGCCATGCCGGCATCACGGTGTTCGACGACACCGTCGACATGGCGCATATGGCGCGCTTCGCCATGGAATTCTGCGCGCATGAGAGCTGCGGCAAATGCACGCCGTGCCGGATCGGATCGACGCGCGGAGTAGAGCTGATCGATCGCCTCATCGCCGGCGAACGCCGCGCGGCCGACGCGGTCGAGCGGCTTCCCCAGATGCGCAATGTTGTCGGTGGTGCGCGGCCTCCCGAGCAGGAGATCGAGCTGCTGCGCGATTTGTGCGATACGATGAAGTTCGGATCCCTCTGCGCGCTTGGCGGGTTTACGCCTTATCCGGTGCTGAGCGCGCTCGACCATTTCCCGCAGGATTTCGGTGCCAGCGCGCCGATGACCTCAGCGGCGGCGGAGTAACGACCATGGCATGGATCGGCGAGCAGGATCTCGGCACCAAGGCGGTTTCGGCGGCGACGTCGGCGATGGTGATGCTCAGGATCGACGGACAGGACGTGGCGGTGCCCGAGGGAACGTCGATCATGCGCGCGGCGGCTTTGGTCGGCACCGATATCCCCAAATTGTGCGCGACCGACACGCTCGAGGCGTTCGGATCGTGCAGGCTCTGCCTGGTCGAGATCGATGGCCGCAACGGCTACCCCGCATCCTGCACCACGCCGGTCGCCGACGGTATGGTCGTGCGGACGCAGACCGATCGGTTGGCCAAGCTGCGCCGCGGAGTGATGGAGCTCTACATCTCCGACCATCCGCTCGATTGCCTGACCTGCTCGGCCAACGGCGATTGCGAATTGCAGGACCAGGCCGGCGCGGTCGGCTTACGCGACGTCCGTTACGGCTATGAGGGGCGCAACCACCTCGTTGCCGAGAAGGATGAGAGCAATCCGTATTTCACCTTCGATCCCGCCAAATGCATCGTCTGCTCGCGCTGCGTGCGCGCTTGCGACGAGATTCAGGGGACGTTCGCGCTGACGATCGAGGGCAGCGGCTTCGCCTCTAAGGTCGTTGCCAGCCAGAACGACAGCTTTCTGGAGTCGGACTGCGTGTCGTGCGGCGCCTGCGTGCAGGCTTGTCCGACCTCCGCGCTGATCGAGAAATCGGTGATTGCCCAGGGAACGCCCGACAAGGCGGTCATCACGACCTGCGCCTATTGCGGGGTCGGCTGCACGTTCCGGGCGGAAATGCGCGGCGAGCAGCTGGTCCGCATGGTGCCATGGAAGGACGGCAAGGCCAATCGCGGGCATAGCTGCGTCAAGGGGCGGTTCGCCTGGGGCTATGCCAATCACCGCGACCGGATTTTGAAGCCGATGATCCGCGCGTCGGTCGAGGATCCGTGGCGCGAAGTATCCTGGGATGAAGCGATCACCCATACCGCCGGCGAATTCCGCCGCATCCAGGCCAAATACGGCAAGGACAGCGTCGGCGGCATCACCTCCAGCCGCTGCACCAATGAAGAGACGTTCCTGGTCCAGAAGCTGATCCGCCAGGGGTTCGGCAACAACAATGTCGATACCTGCGCGCGGGTCTGCCACTCTCCGACCGGCTATGGCCTCAAGACGACGTTCGGCACGTCGGCCGGAACGCAGGATTTCGACAGCGTCGCGCATGCCGACGTTATCATGGTGATCGGCGCCAATCCGACCGACGGCCATCCGGTGTTCGCCAGCCGGATGAAGCAGCGGTTGCGCGAAGGCGCGAAGTTGATCGTGATCGACCCGCGGCGTACCGACATCGTCCGCACGCCGCATGTCGCCGCGACGCATCACTTGCCGTTGCGTCCCGGCACCAACGTCGCGGTGCTCACCGCAATCGCGCATGTGGTCGTGACCGAGGGGCTCGCCGATGAGGCGTTTGTCCGCGAGCGGTGCGATTGGAGCGAGTTCGAAGATTGGGCAGCGTTCGTCGCGCAGCCCCAGCGCTCGCCCGAGACGACCGAGGCGCTGACCGGCGTACCCGCGGCCGACCTGCGCGCCGCCGCACGTTTGTTCGCGACCGGCGGTAATGGCGCGATCTATTATGGTCTGGGAGTCACCGAGCATAGCCAGGGGTCGTCGACCGTCATGGCGATCGCCAATCTGGCGATGGCGACCGGCAATATCGGCCGCGAGGGCGTCGGCGTGAACCCGCTGCGTGGCCAGAACAATGTCCAGGGCGCGTGCGACATGGGCAGTTTTCCGCACGAATATTCGGGCTATCGCCACGTTTCCGACCCCGCGACACGGGCGATGTTCGAACAAGCCTGGGGTGTCACGCTCGACGCCGAGCCGGGCCTGCGCATCCCCAACATGCTCGATGCCGCGACCGACGGAACGTTCAAGGCGCTGTTCATCCAGGGCGAGGACATCCTGCAATCGGACCCGAACACGCATCATGTCGCGGCAGGGCTCGCCGCGATGGAATGCGTCGTGGTGCAGGACCTGTTCCTCAACGAAACCGCCAATTACGCGCACGTCTTCCTGCCCGGATCGACCTTTCTCGAAAAGGACGGCACCTTCACCAATGCCGAACGCCGAATCCAGCGCGTGCGCAAGGTGATGGAACCGCTCAACGGCTATGGCGATTGGGAAATCGTCCAGCTCGTGGCGAATGCGATCGGGCTCGATTGGAGCTATAGTCATCCGTCCGAGATTATGGATGAGGTCGCCGCGTTGACGCCGACCTTCGCCACGGTGAGCTATGACGCGCTTGACCGGCTGGGATCGATGCAATGGCCCGCGACCGAGGCCGCGCCCGAAGGTACCCCGACCATGCACATCGACCAATTCGTGCGCGGCAAGGGGCATTTCGTCGTCACCGATTATATCCCGACCGACGAGAAGACCGGGCCGCGTTTCCCGCTGCTGCTGACGACCGGCCGCATCCTCAGCCAGTATAATGTCGGCGCCCAGACGCGCCGGACCGAGAATATTGCCTGGCATCCCGAGGACCGGCTCGAAATCCATCCGCACGACGCCGAGAATCGTGGCATCCGCGACGGCGACTGGGTCAGTCTGCGCAGCAGGGCGGGAGAGACGACGTTGCGCGCCTTGATCACCGAACGCGTCGCGCCGGGTGTGGTCTATACGACCTTCCACCATCCCGCGACCCAGGCCAACGTCATCACGACCGACTATTCGGACTGGGCGACCAATTGCCCGGAATATAAGGTCACCGCGGTTCAGGTCGCGATATCGAATGGGCCGAGCGATTGGCAGCAGGCCTATCAAGCGCAAACCGAGCGCTCGCGCCGCGTCCTTCCCGAACCGGCCGAGTGAGGCGCGGGCGATGTCGACCATCGACCACCTCGTCTACATGGCCAACCAGATCGCGCGCGAACTCGGCAGCCAATGCCCCGGCCGCCCGGTGGCGGCGACGCGAGATCATCTCCGCCAATTCTGGGATCCCCGGATGCGCCAGGCGATTGTCGCGTATCTTGACGGTGGCGGCGAGTATCTGAGCGATACCGCACGGGACGCGGTTGCGCTGCTCCGTGAGACTGCGGAACGGGTCGATTGACCGGGACATTGCCCGATCGTTCCCGGACCGCCGGCGTCTCCGCGAGACGCTTTCAACGCCACGCCGCCGACGGCCGGGGCGTCGACGAGATCGAGCGGGCCGTGGCGGTCGAGCGGCCGCTGGCGCTCGAGTTCAACGGCATCGGCTATGCCGTAATGATGGCGACGCCGCTCGACATCGAGGATTTTGTCGTCGGGTTCGCCCTGAGCGAGCGGTTGATCGACCATGCCGGTCAGATCGAGGCGATCGACGTGCATGCCACGCCCAGCGGCGACGTGGTCCGCGCGTCGCTCGCGCCGTCGCGCGCCGAGGCACTGGTCGAACGGGCGCGGCATCGCGTGTCGGAATCGTCCTGCGGACTTTGCGGCATCGAAAATCTCGACCAGGCGATCCGGCCGCTGCCCAGGGTCGAAACGGTTTCGCGCGCCGCACCCGACCAGATATTCGCGGCACTCGCCGGGTTGCGCGCGCGCCAACCACTCAACGAGCAGACTGGCGCGGTCCATGCCGCCGCCTTGTGCGACGCAAGCGGCGCCGTCGTCGAGGTCCGCGAGGATGTCGGCCGCCACAATGCCTTCGACAAGCTGATCGGCGCGATGGCGCGATCCGACCGAACCTGGGATGGCGGATTCGCCTTGTTGTCGTCGCGCTGCTCCTATGAGCTGGTCGAAAAAGCGGTGCTCGCGCAATGTCCGATGCTGGTGACGATTTCGGCGCCGACCGATCTCGCCATGGCGCGCGCGGCCAATGCCGGGCTCAGGCTCGTCGTTCTCGCGCGCAGCGACGCGCTGCTCGAGCAGGCACCGTGACCCGACTGCTCGGCGTTGTCCTTGCGGGCGGGCAGGCGCGCCGGTTCGGCGGCGACAAGGCGCTCGCGACGCTCGCCGGGATCGCCTTGCTCGACCATGCAGCCCGGGCGTTGCGGCCGGTTACCGAGGACATCGCCGTGGTCGGGCGCGACAGTCCGACCTATGTCTCGATAGCCGACTGGCCGGCGCCTGGGCTCGGCCCGCTCGGCGGGTTGTGCGGCGCATTGCGTCATGCGCGGGATCGCCAATTCGATGCCATCCTCACGCTTCCCTGCGACACGCCGTCGCTTCCCGCCGGGCTGCTCGGCGATCTCGCCGGGCGCGGCGTGGCGAGCTTCGTCGCCAACACGCCCGTGATAGGATTATGGCCTTGCGCGTTGGCCGACAGGCTCAGCGACTATCTCGAGCACGGCGGGAACCGGGCGGTCAGAGCCTGGGCGGAGGAGATCGGCGCCGCGGCGCTCGATGGCTGGCCGCCTATCCCTAACGTCAATCGGCCCGACGACCTGGCGGCGCTGCGTGCTATGTCGGAGCCATGAATCGCATCGATTTTTCGGCAGCGCTCGCGTGTATCGAGGACGTCGCCCCGCGCCTGCCGGTCGAACCCGTGGCGATTGGCGCGGCGCTCGGTCGGATCATCGGCGCGGATGTCGTGGCGCAAGCCGATTATCCGCGGTTCGATTGCTCGGCGATGGACGGGTTCGCGGTCGTGGCCGCCGATGTCGCCAATGCATCGCCTGAGCGGCCGGTTCGCCTGGATCTGGTCGGGGAAAGCCGGGCCGGTGCGGCGGCGACTTTGGTCTCGGCGTCGGGCGCCTGCGCGATTAGCACTGGGGCGCCGATCGTCCCGCCATTCGACGCTGTGGTCGCCAAGGAACGTGTCTCGCGCGCGAGAACGGCCGTCCTGCTGACAGAGCCCGTCGGCCTCGGGCGGAATATCCGGCGCCGGGGCGAAGACGCGCGGCAAGGCGATGTCGTCGCCACTCGCGGCCAGTTGGTTACGCCTGAAGTGATCGGCGCATTATGCTGTTATGGCGTGCCCGAGGTCGACGCGATCCGGCTGCCGCGCGTGGTCGTGCTGACGACCGGCGATGAATTGCGGCGGGCGAGCGGGACCAGCGACCATTTCGTCCACGATTCGAACGGACCGATGATCGCCGCGATGATGCAACAAGCCGGCCTTGCGCCGCAGCTCGTCACGCCGGCACGCGACGATCCCGAGGCAATGGCGACGAGCATCGAGCAGGCCATGGCCACAGCACCCGATCTGATCATCTCAACGGGCGGGATATCGGTTGGCGATCATGACCAGGTACCGGCCGCGCTCCAGGCGCTGGGCGCGACGATCCACTTTCGCGGCGTGGCGATGCGTCCTGGTAAGCCGGTGCTCTTCGCCACCTTGCCCAATGGCTGCCTGTATTTCGGATTGCCGGGAAATCCGGTCGCCGCGGCGGTAGGTGCTCGCTTCTTCGTGATCGCCGCGATTCGCGCCATGCTGGGTCTGGGGCACGAGCGCGGAGGTGCCGTCGCGATGGAGGTTCCCGGCGGGGCGGACACTGTCGGTACCCGGATCCTCAAGGCGCGATGGCACCCCGGCCCGACGCCGGCCGTCACTCTCGCGGCCGACCAGCGCTCGCACACCATGCGGCCCTTGTTGGATTGCAACAGCTGGGTCGTGCGCTCGTCGGGTCCGAACGGCGATCCTGTCTGGACCTGTTTCGCGATGACGCCGAGTTTCGCAGACGATCAGGGAGCCGGCTGCGGCCAGTAAGCTGCCAGCCCGAAACTCCGGGCCCGGTGCCCTTACTCGTGTATCCGTCGCAACAACTCGATCAGCATCGCCGTCTCGCCCGGCGTGAACCGGTTCTTGAGCCATTGCTCGTGCTCCAGGATGCACGCGCGCGCCGCGATCAGGCCGTCATGGCCGGCATCGGTCAGCTTCAGCGTCTGGCGGCGGCGATCGTCGGGAGAGGGGCCACGCACCACGAAGCCGCGTTTCTGCAGGCGGTTGATGATCGCCATCACCGTCGCGCGGTCCATCTGTAGCCGCCGGCCGATATCCGCCTGGGCGATGCCCGGATGATCGTCGATCAGCCATAGCACTGAGACCTGTTTCTGGGTCAGGTCCAGGTCGTTGAACGTCTCGCTGAAATGGCGGTACACCGCGCCATAGGCAAGGCGGATGTGAAACCCGACGATCTGATCGAGACCGCCGATCTCCCCATCGTCGGACGCGGGGGCGCTTTTGGCGGGAAACGATCTCAGCATTGCGCCAGCCTGCCCCCCGGGGGTGTTCAGGTCAACCATCACGGATTGAAAATAATGTTTGCGTTGCATACAATGCCGCGCAGATAACAAAGAGAGGATCGGCCGTGACGCATTTCCCCGACACGCCGTCGTTCACCGGCTTCAATACGCCGTCGCGGATCGAGGCGGATATTGCCGATCTCGACGTGAAAGGCGCGGTTCCGGTCGAGCTCGACGGCGCCTTCTATCGCGTCCAGCCCGACCCCCAATTCGCGCCGCGACTGGGCGACGACATCGCCTTCAACGGCGACGGCATGATCACGATGTTCCGCTTCCATGGCGGCCGCGTCGATTTCCGCCAGCGCTGGGCCAAGACCGACAAATGGCAGTTGGAGCATGGGGCCGGCCATGCCTTGTTCGGCGCCTATCGCAACCCCCTGACCGACGACGAGAGCGTGAAGGGCCGGATCCGCGGCACCGCCAATACCAACGCCTTCGTCTATGGCGGCAAGCTCTACGCGCTGAAGGAAGACAGCCCGGCGCTGGTGATGGACCCGGCGACGCTCGAGACCGAGGGCTATACCTGGTTCAACGGCGCGATGACGGGGCAGACCTTCACCGCGCATCCCAAGGTCGATCCGGCAACTGGCGACATGATCGCGTTCGGCTATGCCGCCAAGGGCGTGCTGACGCGCGACATGACCTATTATGTCGTGTCGCCCGATGGCGAGCTGAAGCAGGAATTGTGGTTCGAGCTGCCTTATTACGCGATGATGCACGATTTCGCGATCACGCCCGATTACGCGCTGTTCCACGTCGTGCCCTCGACCTCTAACTGGGAGCGGCTCGAAAAGGGCCTGCCGCATTTCGGCTTCGACACGACCTTGCCAGTCTATCTCGGCGTATTGCCGCGGCGGGCGGACGCGACGGCGGAGGACATACGCTGGTTCAAGCGCGACAATTGCTTCGCCAGCCATGTCATGAACGCGTTCCAGGACGGGACCAGGATCCATTTCGATACGCCAGAAGCGAAGAACAACATGTTTCCGTTCTTCCCCGACATCCATGGCGCGCCGTTCAATCCGATGGAAGCGGCGAGCTTCCTGACGCGCTGGACGGTCGATATGGCGTCCAATTCCGACACGTTCGAAAGCTTCGAGCGGCTGACCGGGATGATGGGCGAATTTCCCCGCATCGACGAACGCCGCACCGGACTGCCCTATCGCTATGGCTGGATGCTGGTGATCGATCCGACCAAACCGGTCGAGCTCAAGGGCGGCAGCGCCGGGGGCATGATCATGAACACGCTCGGCCTGGTCGATCACGAGACCGGGCGCGAACAGAAATATTGGTGCGGCCCGGTCTCGTCGCTGCAGGAGCCCTGCTTCATCCCGCGCGGGCCCGATGCCGCAGAAGGCGATGGCTGGATCGTCCAGGTCTGCAACCGGCTCGAAGAGCATCGTTCGGACCTGTTGCTGTTCGACGCGCTCGACATCGAAAAGGGGCCGATCGCCGAAGTGCGCATCCCGATCCGGCTGCGCTTCGGGCTGCACGGCAATTGGGCGACCGCCGAGGAGATCGGGCTGGCCGAGGCGGCCTAAGCCGTAAAGCATCCCAGGGTTCCCGCAGAAGCGGGGCCCCTGGGTGGGGACTCATATTCCTATCGTCATCCCCGCGGAATCCCGCCGTCACCCCAGCGTAAGCTGGGGTCTCTGGCGGTGACGCGATGTCGCTTGAGATCCCAGCTTTCGCTGGGATGACGAGCTTTGGAAATGGATCGCTTAAGAACAACGGCTTATTTGGGTTCTCAACCTAAACCTTTTCCCCAGCCGCGCGCGTTCGGTCGAGCAATGACGCCTGGTCGCGATTGACGCGCAGGGCGAGGATCACCAGCATGATGACGATCGGCGGCGCGACCCAATTGACCGAGAGGATCGCGGTGGCGAGGTCGCCGTGCGTGGCGTCGCTTACCAGTCCGACGGCATAGGGCCCGATGCCCAGGCCGATGATCGTCATCGCGAACAGATAGATGCTCGAAGTGATCCCCCGCATCCGCGGCAGCACCTGATCGTAAAGCACGGCATAAAGCGGCGGCATCCACATCGTCAGCACCAGGCTGTAAAAGGTGAAGCGGAAGTAGAAGGCGCCCGCCGAGGGCGCGCGATAGACCCAGAAGGCGATTAGCGGCGATACGCCGAGCGCGAACAGCGTGACCCATACCCGCTCGCGCGGCCGGCCACCGCTCAGCCGGTCCGACAGCGGTCCGGCGATCAGTGGCCCGATCACACCGAGCGCCGCCGCGAGCAGCCCGAACTGGAGCCCGGTCGCGCCTGGCGATAAGTGATAGGTCTTCATCAGGAACGAGGGGGTGAACCCCATTACGCCATAATTGACCACGCCCTGCAAAGCGCCGACCGCGATGCACAGGATCACCGAGGGCGAGGTCGCGATCGCCGCGAAGGCCGGCGGATCGTTGCGGCGCAACGCCTGGAGCAGATTGGCGATGACGAAGATGCCGAAGCCGATCACGCTCCATTGCAGCACGTGCGGGCTGACCGCGACGCCGCCGAGGATCAACGGCGGCCGGGGCGAAAAGGCTTCGGCCCAACGGATCGCGGCGACCATGGCGGCAACGATCAGGACGAGGATGCCGGCATTGACCAGCCAGTCGCGCGCGGTCGCGCGCCGCCGCGCCAGCGCGACCCAGTGGATGCCAGGCGTGATCGCGCCGAGCACGCCCAGGCTGGCGCCGAACGGATGGGGGTCGCGCGGCGTCGCGATGCCGTCTACCGCGCCGCGCTCCGGCTCGCGCACGCGCCACATCAGGGGAGCGATCAGCAGCCCCGGCAAGGCCGCGACCAGGAAGGCGAATTGCCAGCCGGCCAGCCCCAGCGGCGCGCCGCCGGCCGGATAACACCGATGCCACCAATCGGCCGCGCCACCGCCGATCACCAGCGACCCGCCAAGTCCGATGGCGACCGCAGCGGCCAGGATGGCCATCACCGTCCCGCGGCGCCGGCGCGGGAAATAATCGTAGAGCAGGCTGGTGCCGGCGGGCTGTGATGCGGCCTCGCCGATGCCGACGCCCAGCCGCGACAGCATCAGCAGCAGAAAGCCGCCGGCGAACGCAGCCGTGCCGGTCGCGAGCGACCAGAAGAGGATGGCGATCGCCAACAGCCGGGTGCGGACCCAGCCGTCCGCCAGCCGCCCCAGCGGCAGCGAGAACAGCGCGTAGAACAGCGCGAATACCGTGCCGTAGAGCAGACCCATCTCGGCATCGCCGATCTTCAGGTCGGCCTTGATCGCCGGCGCCAGGATCGCGAGGATGTTGCGGTCGAGCAGGCTGATCGCCTGGGTCGCAGCGACCAGCGCCAGCGCATACCAGGCGCCGGGCAGCGGCCGGGTGGCGCTTTGGCTCACAGCGCGAACACGCGTTCGGCGTTGGTCTGCATCAGCTTCTTCTTGGTCGCGTCGGGAATGTCGAGCAGATCATGCGCGCGCACCTCGTCGGCGACATATTCATAAGGATAGTCCATCGCGTACATCACGCGATCCTCGCCCATCACCTCGAGCATTAGCTTGATGGCCGGCGGGAAGGGGAGGCCGCTGGTGGTCGCCAGCACATTCTCACGCAGGCAGGCGACCATGCCCTTCTTGAGCGGTTTGAGCCGCTCGTACCGTTGCGAGGCGACGCCAGCTTTGTGCATGAAATCGATGCGATAGAGCCAATAAGGAATCGCCTCGCCGCCATGGCCGACCGCGATCTGGAGGTCGGGATAGCGATCGAATATGCCGGTGGTGATCAGCCGGAGCAAGTGCATCCCCGTCTCCACGCCGAAGCCGAAGATCGCGCCGTCCAGCCCGGCCTCGATCATGCCACCGATCATCGCGTCGGGCAGGGTCTGGGGATGGATGTAGAGCGGCTGGCCAGTATCGGCGAGCGCGCGGAAGATCGGGTCGAATTGCGGCTCGTCGAGATAATGGCCGTGGGTGTGGCTGTTGACCATCACGCCCCTGAAGCCCAGCTCGGCCGCGCCGCGTCGGATCTCGGCTGCCGACCATTCGGGATCCTGCGGCGCGATCGAGGTCATGCCGACGAACCGCGTCGGATAGGCGGCGCAGCGTTCGGCGAGATAGTCGTTGGCGCGCGCCACCATCGCCTTGGCCTCGTCGGTGTCGAGCAGCGGCTGAACCCCGGGCGAGGTGAGCGACAGGATCGCGACATCGATCCCGGTCGCGTCCATGTCGGCGATCCTGCGCTCGCCGAGATCGAGCAACCGCTCGATGATCAGCATCGCGCGCTCCGACGGCGACCGCGCATAGAAGCCCCATAACGACGTCATGCCCTTATCGGCGGTGCCGTCGCCCACCATGCGCAGATAGGCGTCGATCTGCTCGCGCGTGGCAAACGCCTCTTCGGTCGCGATACGAAGATAGCCGCGGTCGCCGCCGGTGTTCAGCGCATGGGTCATTGGTGGGCCTCGCGATAGGCGCGGGGCCAGATGCCCTGCTTGCCGGGGGACAGGATGCCGTTCGGATCGACACAATCCTTGATCGTTTCGGCGAAGCGGCGCTGGGCGTGATCGCCAAAGCTGTATTGGTCGGCGACCAAGTCCATGAAATCGAGGTGCGAGCGATATTCGCCATAGCCGATCTTCGCCGCGTCGGTGACCATCAATTTGCACGCGGCATAAGCGGCATCGGCTTGCTTCGCATTTTGGGTGTCGAACACGACCAGCCCGACATGGATCAGCGCGCGCTTGGTGACGACATAGACGCCGCTATAATCGAGCCCGGCCGCGTAAAGGCGCTCGCGCACCAGATCGCGGATCGCGCCGCCGTCGCGCCCGGTGATCGGTGTCGCCGAGGAAAAGCCGATATGGCCTCCTTGTTCGCCACCGTACCAGCGTGTCATCTGGTCGAGGGCAAGGCTGGGGACGCCAGCTTGCACGCGGTGATGCGGGTTGTCGAATTCGGGCAGAGCGTGCCCGTCATATTTGGTGAAGTCGATTGTTGCCCCGGGAATCGTGCCCAGCGCATCCTGAACGATCTCGCGCTGACGCTCGACGATCTTCTCGTCGCCATAGAGCGCGAAGCGCATCACCCAGCGGCCGAAACCGGGGGTCTCGGCGATCTTGTCGATCACGTCCTCCGGGATCGGACCGTCGCCCGTGTACCAGTGATCGCGCTGCCAGAAAGCCGAGGCGGCGCAGACCGCGTTGATGATCATCGGCTGGTTGGGGATCGTGCCGTCGAGCATCAGCGGGCGGAGCCGCTCGAGCATCACCTCAAGGTCGCTGTCCTTCTTCAAGGTCAGCCAGCCGGGCATGTAGCAATCGGGAGCGGGCATCAGCCACGTTCCCATTTTCGTGACGACGCCGAAATTGGATTGGCTGAACAGGCCGTCCAGTGTTGGTCCGCAGCCATGTTTATAGACGTGCCAGGCGCGGGGCGCCTCGAGCCCGCCGAGCCCGGTGCGCAGCAACTCGCCGTTCGCGAGCACTACCTCCATCCCGCATTTGGCGTCGAAGTGATCGCCGAGCGGCGTATAGCCCACGCCATGTTCCAGCGCGTTGCCGACAATGCTGCCCCAGCCGAGATCGGGCACCGACATCCAGAGCTTGGACCCGGTCGATTTGAGGTGGTCGTGCAGGTCGAAGAAAGTGACGCCGGATTCAACCAGCGCCCAAGCGGAATCCTCGTCGACGTCGAGGACGCGGTTCATCCGCCGCATCGACATGACGAAGGATCCCGACACCCGCGGTGCCGGTCCGCCATAACCGTTGTTGCGACCTTGGCCGTTGACCCAGAGCGGCGTCTTGTAGCTGTTGGCGACGCGCAGCACCTCCTGCACCTGCTCGACGCTGGTCGGCATCAGCACCGCGCCGGGTTCGTACCACCGGCCCGTCGGCGGCGCGAAAGGGTCGCGGAACTCCGCGACCTTGGCTTCATCGACGATCAACCCGTCCTGGCCGAGGATATTGGCCAGCTCCTTGAGCGCAGCATCGATCGCCGCAATTGGAACGTCCGCTACGTCCGGCATTTGCCGCCTCCCTCTACCCCTCGTGGACTGCCTTGGTCACCAGGCACGCCTCGACGCCCTCGGGGCCGTCCTCGGATCCGTGGCCGGACCATTTGACGCCGCCGAACGGCGCGTCGGCGCCGCCGATCATGGTCGTGTTGATCCCGACCATCCCGCTCTCGATCTCGCGCGCGAGGCGCCGCTGCCGCCCCGAATCGCGCGTCCAGGCGTAAGCCGCGAGTCCATAGGGAAGGCGGTTCGCCTCTTCGATCATCGCTTCCTCGCCGGCGAACGGGTTGATCACGGCGACCGGGCCGAACGGCTCTTCGTTCATGATCGCGGCGTCGAGCGGGATGTCGGACAGCACGCTCGGCTGGTAGAAGAAGCCGCGATTGCCGATCCGCCCACCCCCCGACAGCAAATTCGCGCCCCGCGCAGTCGCGTCGCCGATCAGTCGCTCCATGGCATCCGGGCGGCGCGGATTGGCCATCGGTCCCATCCGGGTCGCGGGGTCCAGCCCGTCGCCGACGGTGATCTGCCCCGCGCGCTCGGCGAAGCCGGCGCGGAACCGGTCGTACACGTCCTCCTGGATGATGAAGCGGGTAGGGGAGACGCAGACCTGGCCGGCGTTGCGATATTTGGCGGCGACCATCGTATCGAGCACCTGATCGACATCGACATCGTCGAACACCAGTACCGGGCCATGGCCGCCAAGCTCCATGGTGGTGCGCTTCATGTCGTCTGCGGCCAGCTTCGCGAGGTGCTTGCCGATCGCGGTCGAGCCGGTGAAGCTCAGCTTGCGGATGACGGGCGAGCCGAGCAGGTGCCGCGATACTTCGTCAGGCACGCCGAACACCGCTTGCGCCACCTCGCCGGGCAGGCCGGCATCGAGCAGGCATTGCAGCACGCCGAGCGCCGAGGCCGGGGTTTCTTCAGCCGCCTTGAGGATCACCGAGCATCCCGTCGCGATTGGCGCGCCCAGCTTGCGGCCGGGATTACCGATCGGGAAGTTCCACGGCGCGAACGCCGCGACCGGCCCGACCGGTTCCTTACTGACGGTCGATCGCTGGCCGGTCGGACGCACCAGCGTCCGTCCATAGAGGCGGAAGACCTCGCCGGCGTAGAAATTGAACAGGCCGACGTTCATCAGCACCTCGACCTTGGCCTCGGCCAGGGTCTTGCCCTGCTCGAGCACCGCGACGCGGGCGAGCTCGTCCTGGCGTTCGAGCATCAACCGCGCCGCACCTTGCAGCACGGCGGCGCGTTCGTGCGGGGTCGAATTGCGCCAGCGCCGGAAACCGCGCGCGGCAGCATCGAGCGCGCGGTCGAGATCGGCGGGGTCGGCCAGCGGCAACGCGGCGAGCGTTTCGCCGGTCGCCGGATTGACCACGTCATGCGTTCGCCGCCCTCCGCCGCGAACGCGCTCGCCGTCGATCACCATGCAGAGTTCGGGATAGGTCATCGGCGTCCTGCGTTGTTGGTGAGCGCTACTCGAGACTAGACCGCGGGCTCCGCCGTCCTGGCCTGTTCGCGGTCGACGTCCCCCTGCCAGCGCTCGGCGACGATCTCCTTGCCGGTCACCGGATGCTTCATGTGGAAGGGCACCAATTTGTGGGTCGGCCATAGCCAGCTGTCGGCGATCAGCTCGTCGGGGCCGGTCGGATCCTGGGGAAAGGTCTGGGTCGGGAAGGGGACGTATTCGGGCCGCGTATTGGCCCAGCCGGTCTCGAAATCGGCATGCCATTGCGGCAGGTAATTCAGCACCTTGATGCGCCAGACTCCGTCGACCTTCTGATAGGTGTTCTCGTAGATTCCGCCTTCCCACCATTGGCGCGCGCCCATCATCGGGTTGCTCGAATCGGCATAATCCTTGTGTCGGCCGGCCTGCATCATCGAGCGCGCGCGGCCATAGGCGATCTCGCCGTCGGGTTCGACGTCGATAATGTCCTGGAGCTGCGGGTGATCGAGCAGGAAGCCATCGATCGGACCGTTATTGCCGTGGGTGAAGCGCTTCTGGAACCGCTCGACATAGAGCCGGCGGATACCTTCCTTGCCCTTCCACACGCCGCCGAAAAAGCGCACTTCGCCATCGTCGGTGAACAGGTCGACCGTCTCGTTGTAGAGGCATTTGTCGATCAGATAGCCATAGAGGTGCTGGAGCTTGCGGATATCGAGCTCGTCCTCGCGCTGCAGCAGGCGGCGAGACAATTGCCGGACAGTCTCTTCGAGCTTCGCGATGCGATCGGCCTCGGACATCAATCTCTCCTAATTGTATGCTTTGCGTACAATGTGCGCCGCCCGCGCGAGCGAGTCAACTTCCCGCCGCTTCCAGCCGCTCGACTTCCTCGCGATAGGGTTTGATGGCGCGCACCATGCACAAGGTGGCGATCGGCAGCAGGATCGACGCGGTCAGCACCAGCGTCTTCCACAACTGCGCTTCGTCGCCGATCACATAATCCTGCACCAGCCCGACGACGAAGCTGCCCATCGCGCCGAAGAAGGTGAACATGAACAGGTAGATCGCGGTGACCTGGCCACGCATCGCATTGGGTGCGACGCGCTGGATCGCGGCATTCTGGGGTACCGCGCCGGCGATGCCGAACATCGCGCCGACGCTCATCACGCCGAGCGACAGATAGCCGTTGGGCATCAGCGGCGACAGGATCGAACAGATCGTCACGCCGCCGAACAGGATCGCCGCGGCGCGGACGTTGGCGTCCTTGTGACGCCGTGCCAGCCACTCGACCAGCACGCCGCCGAGCACCAGTCCCGCCAGCGAGGCGATCAGGATCATCCCGCCCATCACCGCGCCGATCTGGCGCTCGTCCCAACCGAAGGTGCGGATCATGAACGGGACTCGCCAGAATTGAAGCCCGAACACCTCGATCGCGCTCAGCGCGAGTCCGGCGAACAGGGGATAATAGACCCGGCGGCGGGCATGGATCGCGCGGATCGCGTCGAGCCCGGTAAAAGTCAGCATGCGGCGGGCGAGCGAGGCGTCGCGCGGCGGCTGTGGCGCGTCGGGCGCGGGCGCGAGGCGGGGCGGCTCCTTCACCGTCAGGAACAGCAAAGCGACCAGCAGGCCGGGCAGCCCGACCCAGATCATGATCCATTGCCAGGCGAAGATCCGGAGGCCGCCAAATTCGGTCGGCGCCCAATGCGCGGTCATCGCGATCAGCATCCCGCCGACGATCGGGCCCAACGTCGTGCCGCCGATGAAGCCGAACTGCAGCAAGGCGAAAGCGCGAGTCAGCTTGCGCGGCGGAAAGGCGTCGGCCAGCAGCGAATAGGATGCCGGGGCGTGTGCCGATCCTCCAGCCGCGAGAAAGACGCGCGAGCCGACGAACTGGGCGAAGTTCTGCGCCAGGCCGCCGAGTGCGATGATCGATCCGATCACCGCCACGCCGCCCGCCAGCACGTATTTGCGCGGATAGATATCGGCGAGCCGCGCCAGCGGAATGCCGACGAACAGATAGCAGATGATGCTGGCCGGTCCACCGAGAAAGCCGAGTTGGGCATCGCTCAGGCCGAAATCGGTCTTGATGCGCTGCGCCAGCATGCCGAACACGACCTGATCGAAAAAAGTCAGGAAGGTCGCCAGCACGATCACCGCCAACGCCCAGTAAGCGCGCGGTGTCGAGGGCCAGATGCGCGAAGGATGCGGCGCAGCCTCCGCTTCCCGTTCGCCGGTCGTCATGTCCGCCGCCGTCGCGATCCCGATCGCCATGGGCATTCCTCTCACCGTGACGTGGGCCGCTTGCGGGCCCATCGTTTCCGCTTGGCAAATTGTACGTGTTGGATACAAAAGGCGAGACAAAAATGCGTGCGGTGGGAAACAAATTTCCGCCGGTCATGGGAGAGACGAATTGCAGGATCTGGCTGGACGCACGGCGTTCGTCACCGGCGGTGCCAACGGCATCGGACTCGGGCTCGTCCGCGCCTTGCTGGCCGAAGGGTGCAAGGTCGCGCTGGCCGATATCCGCCAGGACGCGATCGACGCGGCACTCGCGACGCTCGACAATCAGGACGTGATCGGCGTTCAGCTCGACGTCGCGTCGCGCGAAGGTTTCGCCGCCGCCGCCGATCGGGTGGAGGCGGAATTGGGGCCCGTCAGCCTGGTGTTCAATAATGCCGGGGTGAACCTGTTCCAGACGATCGACGACTCGTCCTATGACGATTGGGATTGGGTGCTCGGCGTCAATCTCCACGGCGTCGTCAATGGGGTGATGACCTTCGTTCCGCGGATGAAAGCGCGAGGCGGCGGCGGGCATATCGTCAATACCGCGTCGATGGCCGCCTTTCTCTGCGGGCCGCAGCCGGGCATCTACAATACCGCCAAATTCGCCGTGCGCGGGATGAGTGAATCGTTGCGCTACAGCCTGGCGCCGCACGGCATCGGCGTCTCGGTGCTCTGCCCCGGCCTGGTCAAGAGTCACATCTTCGCGAGCGACGAGGTGCGCCCGGACGAGTTGAAGGCGGGAGCGAAAGCGGTCGACCCGACGAGCGTCGGACGGCTCGAGCAGATCCATCAGGCCGGGATGGAGCCCGATGTCATCGCCGCGCGCGTGATCGAGGCGGTCCGCGCCAACCGCTTCTACATCTTCTCGCATCCGGAATTTCGTGACGAATTGCGCGAAGTGTTCGACGATATCCTCGACGCGTTTCGCGATTATCCGGAGGATTCGGCGTTCCAGCAGCGGCTCGCCTTCGAGAAGATGCGACGCGACGGCTATCGCGCGGCACGGCAAGCAGCTCGTGGCGACGGCTAAGGTCCCGCGACTCGACGAGTCGCCATAGCGCCCCGCGCTTGTGCAAAAAGTATGATAGGGATACAATATCGCCATCAGCCCGGCGCAGATCGGGCGGAGCATAGGTTCGTCCGGTAAGACCGGTGAGCGGGAGGGGCGATGGATCGCTGGTACGACGGGTTAAAGCGCGACACGCGGGCGACGCCGGAAAGCGAGAGTGGCCTTTCGCTGCTCGCCGAGCCGCCAGGGCAAGTCCGTTGAGCACGGTCGAGCTGTTCACCACCCGCATGGTGCCGCACGAACGGCGGCAGGACTTCTGGCGCTCGCTGGTCGCCGAGACCTTTCCCGGCATGGTCGCCGATGTGCCTGCCGGAATCCGTGCCGATCTGGCGCGCTGGTCGATCGGTAAGATGGCGGTCGCACATGCGCGCAGCGACCGGGCCCGCGTCGAGCGCACGCGCGACGTGCGCGACGACCGCAACTTGGTTTTCCACTTTCAGCGCCGCGGCAGGCTGATGATGACCCAGGCGGGCCGCGTCGCGATCGCGGGGGGAGGGGATATCGTCATCGCTGACGAAGCCACGCCGTACACGATCGACATTTCCGATACCAACGATTGCCTGATCGTCCATGTCCCGGCGCCCATGCTCGGCGCCGAAGCGGCAGCGCGCGACTGGCACGCGCATATGCTGGACGGGCACGACCCGCACGTTGCGCTGTTCGGCAGGATGCTCGAGGGACTATGGGCCGAACGCGCGAAGCTCGACCGGTTGGAAGAAGGCGTGGACGGTGTGCTCGCGGGTCTTGCCCGGATGGCGTGTCTCAGCGGCTCGCCGAGAGAAGCCGAGGCGCCGCGCGATCCGATCGATTACGCCCTGTCGCATCTGCACGATCCCGAACTCGGCACCGCGCGCATCGCCGAGATGACCGGGCTTGGCGCGCGCGCGGTGCAGAAGGCATTCGCGCGGCATGTCGCCGCGACGCCGACCGGGTTCATCGCGGAGCAGCGGCTGCAGCGCGCGGCGGAGGCGCTCCGCCGCCGCGACGGGCGGTCGGTGACGCAGATCGCGTTCGATGTCGGGTTTTCCGATTCGGCCTTTTTCAGCCGCTGCTTCCGCCGCCGTTTCGGACAGACGCCGAGCGCCTGGCGCGATAGGGCTTAGGTTGGGGACTCATAGTCCCGTCGTCATCCCCGCGGAATCTTCCCGTCACCCCAACGAAAGAACATCGGGTTGAGCATGCCCCGCATGCTCAAGGATCGTCCGGGGGACGATCCGACCCGATGTTGGTCTCTGGCGGTAACGCGATGCCGCTTGAGATCCCAGCTTTCGCTGGGACGACGAGTTTTGGAAGTAAATCTCTTTAAGAGCAACGACTTATTTTGGTTCTCAACCTAGCGATCACCTCCGTCCGATCAATTGACGTTGCGACCGGCCCCGGACCAGAATTCGGCGCGCATCGCCTTTTTGTCGGGTTTGCCGACCGGGGTGCGCGGCAATTCGCTACGGAACAGCACGGTCTTGGGCGCCTTCACGCTGCCCAATTGCGCCTTGCAATGCGCGCGGATCGCCTCGGCGTCGAGCGATTGTCCGGGCAACAGAACGACCAACGCCGTCACCGCTTCGCCCCATTTCTCGTCGGGCACGCCGATGACCGCGGCCTCGATCACCTCGGGCAGTTCCATGATCGCGGCCTCGACCTCGACCGGGAAGACGTTGAACCCGCCCGAGACGATCATGTCCTTCTTGCGGTCGACGATATAATAGAAACCGTGCTCGTCGCGCCGGCCAACGTCGCCGGTATGGTGCCAGCCATGCTCCCAGGCTTCGGCGCTCGCCTCGGGCAGCTCGAAATAGCCGCCGCCGACGATCCCGCCGCGCGCGACGATCTCGCCTACTTCGCCGGTCGGCAGGATGTTGCCGTCATCGTCCATCAACTCGACGCGTACCGAAAGCGTCGCCGTGCCGCAGCTGCCCAGCCGTTCCGGATGCTCGCCGCGCGCGGCCGCCGCGACGACCTCAGGCGACAGCCAGGTGGCGACGAGGTGGCATTCGGTCTGTCCATAACTCTGGCACATGCAAGGGCCGAATACGCCGACCGCCTGACGCAATTTGTCCGGCGAAACCGGCGATCCGGCGAGCAGGAAATAGCGCATGCTCGCATAATCGAATTCGCTGACGCGCGGATGAGCCAGCATCGAATAGAGCGCGGTGGGGGGCAGGAACATATGGGTCACGCGATGCTCGCCGATCGCCGCCATCACGGTATCTGCGTCGAAGCCGGACAGGACCACCACTGTCGCGCCCATCGCGATTCCCGCCATGGTGAAGGGGCCGGCGGCATGGGTCAGCGGCGCGGTCGCGAGGAACACCGGAGTCTCGGCCGGCATGAGATGCGCGATCGTCTCCAGCATCGTGCCCCAGCTGCGGTTGAGCACGCGCACGCCCTTGGCCGGGCCGGTGGTTCCGCCCGTGGCGATGATGGCGGCCAGATCCTCACCATTGCCGGTCGGGTCGCCGCCATCGGGCACCGGGGGCGAACCCTCCGGCAGCATATAATTGTCAAGCGAGGCATTGCCGCCTTCCTCGGCGTCGAGGCAGATCAGACGCCGGATCGTCGGCACTTGCTGTGCGACGGCGTGCGCGTCGGCGGCATAGCTCGAATGATAGAATAGCCAGCTGGCGCGGACATAGTTGAGATACTGGATATTGGCGTCGAGCGCGTTGCGCGTATTGACCGGAATCCAGGCGGCGTCCGCGCGCCACAGCCCGAGCATCGCGATCAGCACCGAGCCGTGATTGGGCGACATTACCGCGACGGCTTCCTGGCGCTCCAGGCCGTCCGCGATCAGCGCGCCGGCCAGCCGCTGCGACAGCTTGGCCATCTCGGCATAAGTGTAGCTTTCGTCGCCGGCGACCAGCACGATGCGATCGGGATGCAGTCGCGCCTGCTTGTCGAAATAATCGATGTTGCGCATCGCCGCTCTCTCCCTGCGCCATACTTATCGTTGTCGAACGCTTCCGCATTCCGACGCTCGGCCGTTCGATGGCCCATTCCCGCCAGCTTACAGTCGGATTCGTCCGTGTGTCTTACATACAATTTTCCGAACGGAAATGCCTGTCTTCACCCGACGCCGAACCGATCGCGTTTTTCATCCGATCTAGCCCCCGGCAGTCGCTCGATCTCAGTCGCCGTGCTGCCCGACGGGCAGGGCGCCAGATAATCCTCGCCAAGTTCCGCCGCGCGAAGCCGCGCCAGCAGCGCCCTGGCGGCGTCGGGCGATATTTCCTCGCCGACCGGGCAGCGGTCGGTCCGGATGGTATATTCGACCCACTGATTGGATGCGCGGTCGAACGCCAGGTCGCAGCTTTCGATGCCGTCGACCTGCAGCGTCAGCTGGCGCGCGAGGTCCGCCAGGATACGCTGCGCGTCGGGATTGATCCCGGACCGGAAGGAAAAGCGCCGCAACCGATATTGCCGGCGCGCGGCCTCGCCATGACTGCCGGAAGCCGCGGGGTCATTGCCCATCGTGCCGCTCCCGCCGCGTCAACGCTATCCGTACCGAGGCGGTGCCGCGGGGCAGGGCCTCGGGCTTCGCGACGATGATCTCGACGCGCTCCACCGGCCCCAGTTCGAGGCAGCGTTCGCCGAGCAGGAGAGCGTAGGTCTCGATCAGCTCGATATGATCCGACCCCAGATCCTCGGCTTCGGCGGCGATCCGGCGATAATCGACCGACTGGCCAAGCGAGCCAACCGGCCCCCTGTCCGCGAGTCGGAGATCGACGGATACGAGCAATGGCTGACGCCGGTCGCGTTCGTCCGGATTGATCCCGATGCGCGCGGAAATCCGGAGCTCTTCGACGCGGACATAGGTGGCGAGCGCATAGCGGTCGCGGACCGGCCGCGCCGCCGCGGCGTCGCACGGCGCGCTATCGAAAAACGACGGTGCGGTGGCCATTGAGCAACACCCGGTCCTGGAGGTGATAGGCAACCGCCGCCGCCAGCACGCGCCGTTCGATGTCGCGCCCCTTGCGGACGAGGTCGTCGGGCGTATCGGCGTGACTGATCGGCTCGACGTCCTGGGCGATGATCGGGCCTTCGTCGAGATCGGCGGTGACGTAATGTGCGGTGGCGCCGATCATCTTGACGCCGCGCTCATGCGCCTGGTGATAGGGCTTGGCGCCCTTGAACCCGGGCAGGAAGCTGTGATGGATGTTGATGCAGCGACCCGACAGGAACCGGCTGAGATCGTCCGACAGGATCTGCATATAGCGCGCAAGCACGACCAGCTCGGCACCGGTTTCGTCGACGATCCGCTTCAGCGCCGCTTCCTGCTCGTGCTTGTTGTCCTTGGTCACCGGCAGATGGTGAAACGGGATGTCACCGATCATCGTGGTGTGGAGCGCGGTCTTGGGATGATTGGAAACGATCGCCACGACATCCATCGGCAATTCGCCGATGCGCCGGCGGTAGAGCAGATCGCCCAGGCAATGGTCGAACTTCGACACCATCAGCAGCACGCGCTTGAGCTCGGCGGCATCGTGGATCGTCCAATCCGCGCCGATCGCCGTTCCCACTGGAGAGAAAGCGGTGCGCACATCGTCAATGCTGCCGCCGCCCGTCACGATGAAGACGACGCGCATGAAGAAGCGCCCGGTGGCGGGGTCGTCGAATTGCTGGGCGTCAGTGATGTTCGCGCCATGATCGGCGAGCACGGTCGCGACCTTGGCGACCAAGCCTGGTCGATCGTCGCAGGACAAGCGCAGGACGAAGGTTGGATTCACGTCAAACTCCGCAAGAGTGACGCCGGTCAATGCGACGCGGCCCGATAAGTGTTGATCCACTCGACCGTTCGGGCGAGCCCGCCAAACGGGTAGAAATGCAGCCGGACCGCGCCGTGCGCCGGCGTTAGTCCGCGCTCGAAATCGGCGACCAGCCGGTCGGGCCCGGCCGACCCGAGCAAGCGCGTGAGCGAGACGCCATATTTGGCCATCACCGTCGTCGACGCCCCGACGCCGCAATGCGCTGCGTAACGCAGCAAGGTCTTGATCCCGGCCGGGCCCGGCACGCCGATGCGGACCGGGCAGTCGATGCCGCGCGCGCGAAGTTCCGCCAGCCAGGTAAGGATCGGCGCGGCGTCGAAGGCGAATTGGGTGACGATCAGCGTGGCCATGCCGCGTTCGGTGATCGCCGCGTGCTTGGTCGCCAACGCGTCCCAGCGTTCGGCCTCGTTCATTGCCGGATGCCCTTCGGGATGGCCGGCGATGCCGATCGCCTGGATCCCGTGACGTTCGAACAGCCCGGTCTCGAGCAATGACATCGTGTCCGCAAATGGCCCGGCAGGGACGGGCGGATCGCCGGCGACCAGGAAGACGCGACGCACACCGGCCTCGGCGGTGGTCCGCGCCACCATCTGGGCCAATTCGTCGTGCGACGTGATGCGACGCGCCGAGAGGTGCGGCATCGGCTCGAAGCCGAGCGCGCGCAGGCCGATCGCGGCGTCGATCCGGGCGTCCATCGTTTCGTTGGGCAGGAACGTTATCGCGACAGGCGTTTCGGGCGCGATGGCATTGGCCACCTCGTACAAAGCGGGGCGATCCTTGGCCGTCATTTCGAGCGAATAGCCGTCGGTCATGCCATTGGCTGGCCGCGTCCAGGCGGGGTGCAGGACAGGAATTCCCATGGGCCCTCTCGCTCTTGCGCGGTTTCGACCGCCGCGTGTCGATAGCCTCTATCGCGACTTTGATATTTCGTATAGATGAAAACTTCATGTCTGTGAATTTATCTGAGCCTGCCGTCGAACCTCTCCCGCTCGTGATGCTGCCGGGACTGATGTGCGATTCGCGCGTCTTCGCGGCGCAGGCGGGGGCCTTCACCCAAGCGTGGCCGGTGCCCGATTATGGCGATGCCGCCACGCTGGGGGATATGGCGCGGCGCGTGCTGGATGCTGCTCCCGCACGCTTCGCGCTGCTCGGCCATTCGATGGGTGCGCGCGTCGCGCTGGAAATCGTGCGAGCGGCAGGCGATCGAGTCGATCGGCTGGCATTGCTCAGCACCGGCGTCCATCTGCCGGGGGAAGGCGAGGCGGCTAAGCGCTATGCCTTGCGCGATCTGGGGCGGCAGCGTGGCATGGCGGCGCTGGTCGATGCCTGGCTCCCGCCGATGATCGCGCCGTCGCGACCGCGCGACGATCTCTACCAAAAGCTCCACGCGATGTGCGTCGAGGCCGGCCTGGCGCGTTTCGAGGCGCAGATTGCCGCCTTGCTGTCACGGCCGGAAGTCGAAAGCCTGTTACCGGCGATTACCTGCCCGACGCTAGTCGCGGTCGGCAGCGAGGATCGCTGGAGCCCGCCCGTCCAGCACGAGGCGATCGCCGCGCTTATTCCGGACGCGCGCTTGGCCGTGATCGAGGGGGCAGGGCACATGCTGCCCGCCGAACGTCCCGACTCGCTCAACGCCGCGATCGCGGACTGGCTGGAACAGCCCGCCCTATCATCCCAATCATATTGTCCTGAAGGAGCCTGAGATGACCGAACAGACCCTGCAACAGCTGCTGGATGCCAGCGGCGATATCGTCGAATTGCTGCGCAACCAGCAAAGCGGACCCAATGTCTATCCAGGCGTGCCGGCCGAATATTCGAACTGGCGCAGCGAACAGCAAGCCTGGGCGAAGACCTGCGTGCTGTTCAACCAGTCGTTCCACATGGTCGACCTGGCGGTCGAGGGACCCGATGCGTTCGCGATGCTCAACCATCTCGGCGTCAACAGCTTCAAGGGGTTCGTGCCCGACCGCGCCAAGCAATTCGTGCCGGTGACGCCCGACGGCTATGTCATCGGCGACGTCATCCTGTTCTATCTCGACGAGAACAAGTTCAACCTGGTCGGCCGTGCGCCGACGATCGAATGGATCGAATATCACGCCGCGACCGGCGACTGGAACGTCACGGTGTCGCGCGACGAGCGCACTGCGGTCCGTCCCGATCCGGAAAATCGTCGTTCCTACCGGTTCCAGCTTCAAGGGCCGAACGCCATGAAAACGCTGGAAAAGGCGATGGGCACGACACCGCCCGACCTCAAATTCTTTCACATGACGCGGCTCGCGATTGCTGGAAAGGAAGTGCGCGCGCTGCGCCACGGCATGGCGGGACAGCCCGGCTATGAACTATTCGGGCCATGGGGCGATTACGACGTCGTGCGCAACGCGCTGATCGACGCCGGCAAGGAATTCGGTTTGGCGCTGGTCGGCGGGCGCACCTATTCGTCGAACACGATCGAATCGGGCTGGATCCCGTCACCCTTGCCGGCGACCTATACCGGTGAAGGGACGCGCGGTTTCCGCGAATGGCTGTCGGCCAATAGCTATGAAGGCAAGGCGTCGATCGGCGGCAGCTTCGTGCCCGATTCGATCGAGGGCTATTATCTGACACCCTGGGACCTCGGCTACGGCCCGTTCGTCAAGTTCGACCACGATTTCATTGGCCGCGATGCGCTGGAACGGATGGCGGGCCTGCCGCATCGCAAGAAGGTGACGCTGGCGCTCGACAATGAGGATCTGATGCGCGTCATCAGTTCGCAATTCACGCGAGGAGATCGCGCCAAATATATGGAATTCCCATCGGCCGTCTATTCGATGCACCCCTATGACCAGGTGCTGAAGGACGGAAAGCAGGTCGGTATTTCGACCTGGATCAGCTATAGCGCCAATGAAGGGCGGATGCTGACGCTGGCGATGATCGAGGCCGATCACGCCGTACCCGGCACCGAAGTCACGTTGTTATGGGGTGAGCCCGATGGCGGCACGCGCAAGCCGACGGTCGAGCGCCATGTTCAGACCGAGATCAAGGCGGTTGTGGCGCCGGTCCCCTATTCCGAGGTCGCGCGCGACAGCTATGCCGAGAGCTGGCGCACCCACCAGCTGACCTGACGGACTCCGTCCCCGCATTTCCGGCGATGCTTTCGTGTCGCTGGAAATGCGGTCAGGCGGCTTCGAATAGAGCCACCGTTCGCTTGAGCAACTCGGCGGCATGGCGTTCGATCTCGGCGTCGAACCGGACCGAGGGGATGGCGACGCTGAACGCGCCGAGCAATTCGCCGTCGACCGATACGGCGCAACCGATCCCCTGGATGCCCGGCGTATGCTCCTCGCGCGTCCGAGCAATGCCTGACTGACGGATCGCGGCGATCTCGGCGCGCAAGGCATCGGCATCAGTGATCGTAGCCGGCGAGAAGGCTCGCCGCTCCGACTCGTCCAGATAGGTTTCGAATTCGGCCTGAGGCAGAGCGGCCAGGATGGCCTTGCCCGCCGCGAAGCCGTGGAGCGGGGTGCGCGTGCCCATCTGGACGGCATAGCGCAGCGCATGCTCGCTGGTTTCGGTGACCAGCGCCTCCACTTCCCAGCCGACGCGGACAAAGAAGGATGCGGTTTCGTTGAGCTGGACGCGCAACGAGCGGACCAATGGCGCGACCCGCTCGGCCAGCGAAAAGCCGTGCGCGCGTGCCTGTAGCCGGGCGAGGCCGGGGCCGGCGGTGTAGCGGCGGCCGGCGCGCGCCAGATAACCGCGATCGATCAGCGTGTTGAGCAGATAGGACAGGCTGCTGACCGGGATGACCAGGGCCGCCGCAATCTCTTGGGCGACGACGGGGCGATCGCGCGCCACGACATATTCGATGATGTCGAGCGTGCGTGTCGCCGATTTGACGGGGGATGATGCGGCATCTGCCATGAACGTTTATTGCCCGATCGCGGCGCCGCCCGCTACTCCCGTGAGCTAGATCCGGGCGGCGGCGATATCGGCGCCTTCGCGCAGGTTGCGCAGCTTGGCCCAGGTCACGATCGGATCGATCTTGCCGTAGCCGGCAAAGGTGCCGAATCCGCAATCGGTGCTCGCCACCACGCGGTCCTTGCCGACGATACCGGCGAAGCGTTCGATTCGCTGCGCGATTAGCTCGGGATGTTCGAGATAGTTTGAGCAGGTGTCGATCAGGCCGGGCGCGAGCAGCTTGTCATCGGGGATGGCGGCGTCGCGCCAGATCACCCATTCATGCTCGTGGCGCGGATTGGCCGCTTCGAACAGGATGGTCGCTGGGCGTGCCCTGAGCACTATATCGATGATCCGCTCGAGCGGGATATCGTGGTCGTGCGGGCCTTCGTAATTGCCCCAGCAGATGTGCATCCGCATCCGTTCGGGCGCGATATTGGCGGTCGCGGCATTGAGCGCGTCGACATTGGCCGCGATCGTCTTGAGGAATGTCGGCTCGTCCATTTCCTGATAGCCGGTGTGGCGCGACATGGCGAGATCGGGACAATCGAGCTGCAATTCGAATCCGGCCGCGACGATCGCCTCATATTCGGGCTGCATCGCGGCGACGAGGTCCGCGAGATAGGCCTCGTGGCTGGGATAATAAGCATTCTTCTGGAACGCGGTGATCAGCCCGGGCGAGGCGGCGTTCATGAATGCGCGCGTGCCCTTGCCGTGGCGGTCGAGCGCGCCGCGGAAGCGCCGGATGTCGTCGTGCAACGGCTGAAGGTTCACCAAACGAACGGGCGCGATGCACGAGGCGCGGGTGAATTCCTGCGCTCCCATGATATGCGCCAGCTTGGCGCGGAGATCGGGCAGCGGGGCAAGGTCGAGTGCCGGATGGCGGTCGGTATGGCCGCCAAAGCCCGACAGGCGTTCGATCATGTAGGTCGAATAGCCGACCTTGCCGAGTTCGCCGTCGCTGATCACCGTGACGCCCGCGTCGATCTGAGCCGTCACCACCGCATCGACCGCAGCCTGGACTGCGGTGTCGAACGCGTCGGCGTCATAGGGCTCGCCATGGTCACGGGCGAGCAAGAGCGGCGTCAGTTCGGGGCCGCGCGGCAAACTACCGACATGGGTCGTCGCGATCGGCATGGGCGTTCCTCGTCTTTGGACTATCGAACGACCATGCCGTCATTTCATGTTTGTGTATAGATCATATACGCGAATAATCACGCATCCTCGAGCGCGACGACGTTGATGATGTGCGGCTGGGTATATTCGTGCAGACCCGCTTCACCCAGTTCGCCGCCCAGGCCCGATTGCTTCGATCCGCGGAACGGGATGTTGGGATCGATCGCCAGATATTGATTGACCCAAACGGTGCCCGAATCGATCCGCTTCGCGACATCGGTGGCGCGCACCAGGTCCTTGCCCCAGACGGTGCCGCCCAGGCCGAATTCGGAATTGTTGGCGCGCGCGATCACGTCGTCGATATCGTCATATTTGAGCACCGGCAGCACCGGACCGAATTGCTCCTCGCGCACTAGCGGCGCGTCGTCGTCGAGGTCGCGGACGATCGTCGGCGGAATGAAATAGCCGGGCCGATCGAGGGCTTCGCCGCCGGCCAGCACCGTGCCGCGCTCCTTCGCATCGTCGAGCAGCGCCATGACCTTGTCGAACTGCATCTTGTTCTGGACCGGCCCGACCTGCGTGCCCTGCTTGGCGCCGTCATCGACCACCGCTTCTTTGGCAAGGCGGGCGAGCTCGTCGCAGAATTCGTCGTACATCGGCTCGGGCACGTAAGCGCGCTTGATCGCGACGCAGATCTGACCGGCATTGGCCATGGCGCCGCCATAGACCTTTTGCGCGACCTGGCGTGGATCGACATCGTCGAGCACGATCGCGGCATCGTTGCCGCCGAGCTCGAGCGTCACGCGCTTCACGCCTTGCGCGGCCGCGGCCATCACTTTCTTGCCGGTCGCGGTCGATCCGGTGAACGCAACCTTCGCCACGTCCGGATGCGTGGTCAGCACTTCGCCCAGGTCGTTCTGGTCGCACACCGTGTTGAACACGCCGGCGGGCAGGATATCGCGGCAGATCTCACCGACCAGCAAGGTGGTAAGCGGCGTCGTCGGCGCGGGTTTGGCGACCATCGTGTTGCCGGTGACGAGTGCCGGCCCCAGCTTGTTCATCAGCAGGATGACGGGGAAGTTCCATGGCGTGATCGACGCGACCACGCCGAGCGGGGTGCGGTGCTCGATCACGGTATTGCCGCCTTCATCGCGCAAGGTCTTGGGCTCGATCCGCATGGCGGCGAACGCGCGCAGCGTGAAGATGCTGCCCATCATCTCGAACATCGCCTGGTCGAGCGGTTTGCCCTGTTCGCTGGTCAGCAGGCTGGCGAACTCGCCCGCCCGCGCCTCGATTGCGTCCGCGATTTTGTCGACCAGGGCCGCGCGTTGTTCGATGGGAGTCGCCGACCAGGCCGGGAAAGCGCGCTTGGCCGCGGCGACGGCGCGATCGATCAGGGCGCGATCGGCCTTGGGGCAATGCGCGAAGCTCGACCCCGTCGCCGGATTGATGACGTCGAATGTCGTCGCGCCCTCGACGAGTTCGCCATCGACCAACATCCTGAAATCGCGTTCCATCATCACTCTCCTTGTTCGGCTGCCGGCATTGCGCTGGCAATCAGCGTCGCAATCGGGAAAAGATGCGACACGTTTCGGCCTTTGTGCGCCGGGCATACAATTTTGACAAGATGGTATTCAGCCGATGAAACAAGGAAGCGATCTCGACGGGCTACTGGGGTACAGGATCGAACTCGCCCATTTGATCGCGATAGAGGATGCGCGGCTGGCGCTCGCGCCATACGGCCTGACGCCGGCGAAGCTGACCGCGTTGTTGCTCATTCGCGCCAATCCGGGCTGCGATCAGACCGCGCTCGGCAAGGCGTTGAGCGTGAACCGGTCGAGCGCGATGAAGCTGGTCAACGTGCTGGTCGATCGCGGCCTGATCGAGCGTCGACCTGGACGCGATCTGCGCACCAATGCCCTGCATCTGCTGCCCGGCGGCGAGGAGCGGGTGGCGGAGATGCTCGACCGATTGCGCGAGTCCGATCGACGCCTCGCCGCCGATCTGACCGCGGCCGAACGAACGACGCTGATGGCATTGCTCAAGAAACTCCGGAAACCGCGCACGGTGCGGCGCGACGATGACTGACGGGTAGCACCCAGCTTGCCAAATTGTTTGCTTGAGATACAATCTGGCAAACGCTCGCCACATACGAGCGAGATCGGAGTGGGCGGGGATGTGTCGAAACATCGAATGGAATGACGGCGATGCCGCCCGTCTTGTCGCGTGCGAATCGCGCCGATGACGACTGGGGGATCGCCGAATAGCGGCCGCAGCTGGCTAGGTGCGGCGGGCCGGCTCGAGGCGATATTGAGCAATCTGGAATTCCTGGCCGGCCGCGAGGATCGCATGCGCGAGATCGTCGCCGCGCGCCGTGACCTGACGGCGGAAATCGGCGCGACCGGACTTCTCATCGACAGCGAATCGTGCCCGCCCGAGTTGCGATCGGATGCACGTCGGCGGCTGTCGGGCGTCCGGCACGTCGTGTCGCTGCACCAGGCGACCTGGCCGGTCGTTCGGGCGCGCGAGAGTCCGGAAGCCTATCGCCGGTCGGCAGAGGATGCGACGCTGGCGCTTCGCGATTTCATCGCCTGGCTGCGGGTACAAGATTTCGAGATTGAGGACGGATTTTGATGGCGACGATTGCGACGACGGCGAAAAACGACATCATCGGCAACGGCGCGGACGGGGGCTTGCGATTCGACCGATTGCTGCGGCCGCGCTCGGTGGCGATCGTCGGCGCTTCGGATAAACCCGGCGCGCTCGGAGCGTCGGTTCTAGGCAATCTCGAGCGGCAGGGGTTCGACGGCGAGATTCATCTCGTCAATCCGAAACGTGCGGAGATTGGCGGCCGGCGCTGCGTCGCCACGGTCGACGATTTGCCCGAAGGGATCGATGTCGCGGTGCTCGCGATTCCTCGCGCAGGCGTGCTCGACGTGATCCGTCGCCTGGCCGGGCGCCGCGTCGGCGCGGCGATCGTCTTTTCGGCAGGCTTCGCCGAGGATGGGCCGCAAGGCCTCGCCGACCAGCAGGAGATTGCGCGGATCGCGGCGGAAGCGAACATGATCGTCGAGGGTCCCAATTGCCTCGGCCTGGTCAATTTCGTCGATCGCATCGCGCTTACCTTCATCGAGCTGCCCGAACCGCGCGTCGATGGCGACCGCCGGGTCGGCATCGTGTCGCAATCGGGCGCGATGGCGGCGGTGCTGGCGACGACGATGATCGCGCGCGAGGTGCCGCTCAGCTGTTACATCTCGACCGGCAACGAAGCGGCCAGTGGGGTCGAGGATTATCTCGACCATCTCGTCGGCGATCCGGCGACGTCGGTGGTCGGCATGATCGTCGAACATTTCCGCAAACCCGCACGCTTCCTGGCGGCGGCACGAGCCGCGCGCGCCGCCGGCAAGCAGGTGGTGCTGCTCCATCCCGGGCGCAGCGCGGCGGGCGCGGCGAGCGCGGCGACGCATACCGGCGCGATGGCTGGCGACTATGAGGTGATGCGCGTCCATGTCGAACGCGCCGGCGTGATTCTGGTCGATACGCTGGAGGAATTGGGCGACGTCGTCGAAATGCTCGCGCGTTATGCCTCGCCGGTGGCCAAGGGGCTCGGCGTGATCGCGGAATCGGGGGCGTTCAAGGCGATCATGCTCGATCAGGCCGAAGCGCTTGGGCTCGTCCTGCCGCCGCTCGGCGATGCTGACAGCCCAGCATTGCGCGCGGCGCTGCCCGATTTCGTGCCGGTCAGCAATCCGCTCGACGTGACCGCGCAAGGGCTGGTCGATCCCGGCATCTATGGCCGGACGATCGCTGCACTGGCGGCCGACGACCGCATCGGGGCGATCCTGGTGACCTTGATCCAAACCGACACCGGCACGTCGCACATCAAATTCGATGCCGTGCTCGGCGCATTGCGTGCGAGCCCGCCGGAAAAGCCGGTGATCGTCGCGGGCGTGGACGAAGGCGGCATCATCCTGGCCGAGGACGTCGCTGCGCTGCGGGCGGAAGGCGTGATGTACCTGCCCACGGCAGAACGCGCCTTGCGCGCGCTGGCAAGGATGCGGTCGGCCGGAGACATTGCCGTTCTTCCGACAAGTGACGCGGCACCGCTGGCGGGACTGCCAGAAGCTGGCGCGACGGTGCCCGAATATCGCGCCAAGGACCTGCTCGGTGCGCGCGGCATCGCGTTCCCATCGGGCACACTCGTCGGATCGGCCGATGAGGCGGTCGCCGCCGCCGAACGGCTCGGCTATCCGGTCGTGCTCAAGGCTCAGGCTGCGGGGCTGCCGCACAAAAGCGATGCCGGTGGCGTGGTCGTCGGGCTGGCAGATTCACAAGCGGTCCGCGCCGGATGGGCGAAACTACAGACTGCGGTTGCCGCGGCGCGGCCCGATCTCATGCTGGATGGCGTGCTGGTCGAGCCGATGGCGGCGCGCGGCGTCGAACTGATCGTCGGCGCGCGCAACGATCCGCATTGGGGAGCGACCATCCTGGTCGGATTCGGCGGAGTCAGTGCCGAACTGCTCCACGACGTGCGGTTGCTTCCCGCCGGCCTCGATCGCGAAGCCATCGCCGCCGAATTGCGGCGCCTGCGTCTCGCTCCGTTGCTCGACGGGTTCCGTGGCGAACCGGCGATGGATGTCGACGCGGTGGCGGCACTCGTCGAAGCACTCGGCAAGGTGGTGGCAGCGACACCGGCGATCCGCGAAATCGACCTCAATCCGGTAATGGTCTATCCGCGCGGCCATGGTGCGATCGCGCTGGACGCCCTGATCCAGACCTAAGGTACGAGCGGCGGCCACAGGGGCCGCCGCGCCGCATCAGCTTCGGGAAGCGTCGGCCTTTTGCTGGTCGTAAGACCCCAGCCCAGGCTTGTAGCTCTTCTCGTCGATGAACTGGCGAATGCCTTCCTTGCGGCCTTCGGTCTTGTCGTGGAAATTGGCCGCTTCCTGCATGCGGACCAGATAATCCTCGGCCTCGTCGTACGTCATCGAGCCGACGCGGCGCACGGCGTCCTTGGCGAATTTGAGCGCGACCGGATTCTTCTTGAGCAGCATCTCGGCGACTTCGCGAACGCGGGTTTCCAGTCGCTCGAGCGGCACGCTCTCATTGACCAGCTTCCACTCCGCCGCCTTGCGGCCGTCGATCAGCTCACCGGTCAGCGTCATCCACATCGCGTCGCGCATCGACAACAGGTCGACAACGACCTTGGTCACGCCGCCGCCGGGCAGGATGCCCCAATTGATTTCGCTCAGTCCGAATTGCGCCTCATCGGCGCAGATCGCGAGGTCGCACGAGAAAAGCGGGCCGAAGCCGCCGCCGAAGCACCAGCCGTTGACCATCGCGATGGTCGGCTTCTGGAACCAGCGCAGCCGCCGGAACCAGCCATAGCTCTCACGCTGCGACTGGCGGACGCCGCGCAGCCCCTTAGCCTCGGTCTCGCGAAAATATTCCTTGAGGTCCATGCCCGCCGACCAGGCGGTTCCTTCGCCGCTCAAGACTAGCACGCCGACATCGTCGCGATATTCGAGCTCGTCGAGCACTTCCATCATGCGCCGGTTGAGCGCCGGGTTCATGCAGTTGCGCTTCTCCGGTCGCGCGAAATAGACCCAGGCGATTCGGTCCTCGACCCGATACGACACCACATCCTGCGCATTGCCTTCGCTCATCATTCGCCATCCCAGTCTGCGCGGGGCAGATGCCGGTCGGTTAGGTGCCGACTCTCCCTCGCCGTTATTTGTATGCTAGGCGCACAATAGCGACGATAGCGCAGGAAGCAAGCGAGCGCGTGATGCGGATCGCGGCGGACGCCCGGCCGCTTGAGAGTCGGGTGCCGGTTGGCCGGGGCCGGCCGGCACCCGTAAATGCTTCAGGCGGGAACGGCGTCTTCGGGCAGGGTGCCGATCACCGACTTCACCTCGAGGAATTCCTCGAGCCCGAACTTACCGAATTCGCGGCCGTTACCCGATTGCTTGTAGCCGCCGAACGGCATGTCGAAAGCGAGTCCGCCGGCATTGACGTAGACCGCTCCGGCCCGAATCTTGCCGACCATCGTCTTCGCCTTGGCCGGATCGCCCGCGATATAAGCGCCCAGACCGTACGGCGTGTCGTTGGCGATGCGGATCGCGTCGGCATCGTCGGCATAGGGCATGATCACCAACACCGGGCCGAAAATCTCCTCACGCGCGATCGTCATTTCGGGCGTGACGTTGGCGAAGACGGTGGGCTTCACATAGAAGCCGGTGTCGAACCCGTCGGGGCGGCCAGTGCCGCCGGTCACCAGGGTCGCGCCTTCGTCGATGCCCGTCTGGATCAGGCCCTGGATGCGTTCCCATTGGCGCTGATTGACGACCGGGCCGATATGATCGCCTTCGCTGAGCGGTTCGCCGACCTTTTTGGCGGCGAACATCGCGCCGACCTTCTCGGCCGCTTCGTCATGCTGCGACGTATGGACCAGCATCCGCGTCGGCGCGACGCAGCTCTGGCCCGAATTCAGCAATACGCCGCCGACGCCGCCGGGCAGTGCCTGATCGAGCGGGGCACCTTCGAGAATGATGTTGGGCGACTTGCCGCCGAGCTCCTGCGCCACGCGCTTGACCGTATCGGCGGCGTTCTTGGCGACCATGATCCCGGCGCGGGTCGAGCCTGTGAAGCTCACCATGTCGATATCGGGATGTTTCGCTAGCGCGGTGCCGACGCCTTCGCCATCGCCCTGGACGAGATTGAATACGCCTGCCGGCACGCCGGCGGCGTCCATGATCTCGGCGAAGATCGCGGCCGAGCTCGGCGCTTCCTCCGATGGCTTCAGGATCATCGTGCAGCCGGCAGCCAGCGCCGGGCCGACCTTGGCGACGATCTGGTTCATCGGCCAGTTCCACGGCGTGATCAGCGCGACGACGCCGATCGGCTCGCGCACGACTATATTGTCGCCGATCTTCTCGGCGAAATCATAATCCTGCAGCGCCTTCAGCGCATTGCCGAGATGGCCCAGGCCCGAACCGGCCTGCGCGGTCTGCGAGATCGAGATCGGGCAGCCCATTTCGGTCGCGATCGCCTCGGCGATGTCGGGGATCCGCTTCTGATATTCGGCGATGATCCGCTGGAGCAGGGCAATGCGCTCGTCCTTCGACGTCTGCGAAAAGCGTTCGAACGCGCGCCGCGCGGCATGGACCGCGTCATCGACATCGGCCGCGGTGCCGAGCACGATCTCGCTCGCCGCCTGCTCGGTCGCGGGGTTGATGACCGTGTGTTTGCGTCCGCCTTTGCTGTCGACCCAGCGGCCGTCGATATAGTTCTGCGGATAGCTCTTCATTGTGTCGGTCCTTTTGCGGAAGGTCAGGCGGGAACAAGCCCCAATTCGGCGTCGGTGGCGGGTACACCCCATTTGTCGCGCGGCGGCATCGGCCGCGTGTCCCAGGCGGGGTCGAGCGTGAAGCTGGAGACGCTGCGCCCATCGGGGATGCGGCCGTTCCCGCCGCCCTGCGAATAATCGTAATAGAGCGTCATCAGCTCGCGATGGCTGTGGTGGCGCTCGACGATCGGGTGCGCCAGGCATGCTTCTCGCCAGCGCAGCACGCGAACGAGGTGCTGCGGGATTTCGTACGCTTCGTAATAATCGAGGAACCACAGCCGCTTGAACATTGGCGCGAACGCGATCTCGGCCCAGCCGAATGCGTCGAACAGGAAATCACGGTCGGGCGCGTAATGGCGCAGGAAGTCGTCGAGCCGGGCATATTGCGCATCGACTTCCGCCCGATGCTCGTCGCGCTTGGCGGAATCGCGGTTGAGGATCATGCGATAGCCCGCACCGGTGAACTGGCCGTCGGTGGCGCACAACATCGCTTCGACCGCATGCTCATAGGGGTCGCTGCGCGCGACCGGGCGCTCGGGGAAACGATCCTCGAAATAGCGCATGATGACCATGCTCTCCTTCAGCGTCTCGCCATTTTCCAGCTCGAGCGCGGGCAGGGCAGTGGTGCCGCGCGTCTTTCGCAGCAGCCAGTCGGGGCGCGGCTTGGAAATATCGATCTCGTGGTCGGCCATGATGCCGTCGAGCCCCTTGAGGTCGAGCAGCAACTCCACGCGTTCGGAAAACGGGCAGCCCGGGATATGGTACATCCTGAGCGCACCGCCCGGGGGTTCGTCGTTCCAGCTCATGACGGTCTCGGTCTCCTCAAGCAGCTGACGCAGGCGCCGGCGCACGCGACGGCATTTCGCTTTGCGACCGCGCGAACATCTCCCGCGCGGCGGGGCGGGCGTTGATCCGCTCGATCCAGGCGACGAGATGGGGAGTGGCGTCGCGATTCACGATGTCAGCGAAACCGTGCTGCATGCCGTTGGCGATCGCGAAGTTGCAGATGTCGGCCAGCGTATAATCCTCACCCGCCAGCCAGCGACTTTGCGACAGCCTGTTTTCCAACCGGTCGACCGAGACGCCGATCTTGCGCATCTCCTCGTCGAGCACTTCCTTCGGAAAGCCGTTGCGGGCGTTGCGCCATTTGACCTTCTGTTCGGGAACGGGGATGCGCTCGAGTTGCTCCTCGAACTCGGAATCGGACAAAGCGCGCGCCATCGGGCCGATCATCCGCTCCCAGCCGATGGTCGAGACGCACCAGCAGAAATATTCGTCGACCCATTTGGTCCAGACGCGCATCTCCGCGGTCACCACCGGATCGGCCGGGCGCAGCCGCGGCGCGTCGGGAAAGGCGTCCTCGAGATATTCGCAAATCACCGTCGATTCGGTGATGATGTGGCCGTCGTGATCGAGCGCCGGCACCTGGCCGCGCGGATTGATCTTCTTGAACCACTCCTCATGATGCTCGAACTTCCGCGGATCGATGAAGCGCGGGGTGAAGGGTAGGCCCTTTTCGTACAAAGCGAGCAGCGGCTTGAGCGAGTTGGCGGCCGGACCGAAACTATACAGGGTCAACATCAGCGCTTCCTCCTCTTCCCGGACCGTGCGTTTTCACACGTTGCGGTAGCGGTGACGATGGTTGGCGCGCTTCGCAAGAAGACCAGCGGTTCTATTAGTCGAGCTACCCCTCAGGCGGGCGCAATGCGCGATCCAGGGTGTCATCGGCAGTGATAGCGTAAGCGGTCACCTTGTAGGCGAGGCGTCGCTCTGCTTGGCTTGCCGGCCAGGAGAGAAAAAGGCCCGCATATGCTCGAATTGCTGACGTCGGAAACCCCGAACGGCTGGAAGGCCGCGATCATGCTCGAGGAATTGGGCGTACCATACCAGGTGACGGCGATCTCGCTCACCAACCTCGACCAGAAGCAGGATTGGTACGTCGCGCTCAACCCAAATGGCCGGATACCGACCCTGGTCGACCATGACGAAGGCGATTTCGCGGTGTTCGAATCGGGCGCGATCCTGATCTATCTCGCCGAGAAGTTCGGCCGCTTCATGCCCTCCGACGCCAAGGGCCGCAGCCGCGTCATTCAATGGGTGATGTGGCAGATGTCCGGGTTGGGGCCGATGATGGGCCAGGCGACGGTGTTCAACCGCTATTTCGAGGACCGCCTGCCCAAGGTGATCGATCGCTACGTCCGCGAAAGTCGACGGTTGTTCGGCGTGATGGACGCGCATCTGGCCGATCGCGACTATCTGGCCGGCGATTATTCGATCGCCGACATCGCCTGCTTCCCCTGGGTCAGGGGCCATGACTGGGCGCAGGTGCCGATCGACGGTTTCCCGCATCTGCAGCGCTGGTTCGATGCCATCGCGGTGCGTCCGGCCGTGCAGCGCGGCCTGCTCGTGCCGGAACCGCCAAAGGCCACGGAAATGGAGAAGAAGACCGTCCTCCAGGGCAAGACGATCCTGTCCTAGGCGAAGGGAAGGCGGAAAACGGCGATGGCGACGCTCATCAATCGCAGCACGGCGATGCCGGCGGTCGAGACCAGCATCGATTATCTCGTCCCGACATCGAAGATCAATCGGCGGTTCTGGGCGCCGGGGCACGAAGTGAATACGGGCGTCTATCAAGGCTATCCGGTGACGATCCGCAACGCGCGGCTCGCGCCCGAGCCGTTCACGCTCGACAAGCACGGTTTCTGCCTGGCGCGCCACGTCAGCGGGGTGGCGGACTTCCGCGACCCCGACGCGATGGCGGATTATCCCGCCGAGGTGGCGGAGGTCGCGCGCATGCTCACCGGCTGCGACCTGGTCGTGCCGATGAGCGGGCAATTGCGCTCGCCGGTCATTTCCGGTGCCGGCATCCAACCGCCCGCGGCCGAGGCGCATGTCGATTTCAACACCGGCACGGCGCACCGGATCGCCAAGGCGCTTCACGACAAGGCGGCCCCCGGCACCAGCTTCAGCCGCTTCATCGCGTTCAGCCTGTGGCGCACTTTTTCACCGCCGCCGCAGGACTGGCCGCTCGCTTTGTGCGAAGCGGGCAGCGTCGGCGACGAGGACGCGGTCGCCAACGTCAAGGTCGATGTCGACGAAATCCCCGAGGGCGATGCGCTCTATGCACCGATCGAGGGCGAAGAGGAGATGGCGGCCGCCACCATCTTCCATCACAATCCGGCGCATCGTTGGTGGTATTTCCCCGACATGACCGCCGACGAGGTGATCTTCATCAAGTTCCACGACAGCGATCACAGCCGCGCCTGGCGGGCACCGCACACGGCATTTCACGACACCAGCCGTCCAGATGCAGTGACGCGCGAAAGCTATGAATTCCGCGCGATCGCCTATTTCACCTGATCAACGTTTGGCGGCGAGCTTTGCCAGCTTGGCGGCGCTTTCGGGGTCGTTGGGCGCGAACAGGATCAGCCGCTGCCCCGGCGCTTCCTCGATCGCGTAGGAAGTATGCCTAAAAATGATCTCGCCCACGTCGGGCATGTCGGCGACATTGGTGTGCTCGAAATGGGCGAGGATTTCCGATTCCTGCCAATATTGCCGGAACAACTCGGACCGCTCGTACATCTCCGCGATGATCGCGTCGAACACTTCGGGCCGCGCGGTGCGGCTGTAATCCCATTTGAACCGCGCGGTCAGCCGCTGCCCCATTTCACGGAAATGGTCGGGGTCGCTGCGATAGCGGTCGTCGAGCATCAGGATCTTGAACAGGTTGCGCTTGGCGAGCGGCAAGCTGCCATAATCGCGGAAAGCGCGCGCGACGAGATCGTTCCAGCCGATCACCGTCCAGTCCTCGACGATGACCAAAGCCGGGATCGACAGGCTGTCGAGCAAATGCTGCGTCCCGGGATGGACCTGCTCGTCGGCGACCGCGGTGAGCGGGGGTGGGCGGTGCTGGGCGAGCGCGAACAGGAATTCGCGCTCGTTCTTGTCGAGCCGCAATGTGGCGCTGAGCCGCTCGATCATCGGCGCCGAGAGCCGCACTTCGCGGCCTTGCTCGAACCAGGTGTACCAGGTGACGCTCATGCCCGCGAGCGCAGCCACTTCCTCTCGCCGCAAGCCCGTCGTGCGCCGCCGCGTGCCGCATGGCAGGCCGACATCCGCCGGCGACAGCTTGGCGCGCGCCGCCTTGAGGAATCGGGTGAGTTCTTCGCGATGGGCCATGGTTTATCCAGTTAGCTCCAATAATGGCATAGCCAGCGGTCTTCTAGTTCTATCCAGCTTCTGCAAGCTAAACCGCAAGCATGTGGCGCCGCCGCTGGGAGGATCGGGAGATAGCCGGAAATACCGGCATGCCGATCATCCCAAACCGACGGCGGGCACGATAAAAGGAGAGTGAGATGTCGGAAGTAACGGCCGCGCCGCGGCCTGCCCCCATGGCCGATGTGGCCGGCCGCACGGCGTTCATCACCGGGGGTGCCAACGGCATCGGGCTCGGCATCGCGCGCGCCTTGGTTCGCGCGGGCGCCAATGTGGTGATCGCTGATATTCGCGCGGACTCGCTGGCGGAGGCACGCGCCGCGCTCGGCGACGACAGCCGGGTCGAAACCGTCGTACTGGACGTCACCGACCGTCCCGGTTTCGCGCGAGCCGCCGACGCCGCCGAGGCGCGGTTCGGCAAGATCCACATGCTGATCGGCAATGCCGGGATCGGCATCATGGGGCCGATCGTCGATGCCCGCTACGACGATTGGGATTGGGCGATGGGAGTCAATTTCGGCGGCGTTATCAATGGCCTCGTCACCATCCTGCCGCGGATCCGTGCCCATGGCGAAGGTGGGCAGATCGTCACCACCTCGTCGCAATCGGCGCTGATCCCGATACCCTTTTCGGCGACCTATACGGCGGCCAAGGCAGCGGTGCTGGGGCTCTCGGAAGCGATCCGCGGCGAGCTGGCGGCGGAAAATATCGGCGTTTCGGCATTCCTGCCCGGGCCGGTCCAGAGCAATATCGCCTTGTCGGGCGAATTGCGTCCCGACCGGTTCAAGGGCGACAGCGGGTATCAGACCCGCGAGGCCGAACTGGAAAAGCGGCCGGTATCGCCACTGTGGATGGAGGCCGACGAGGTCGGCGAGCGCGTCCTCGCAGGCATCCGCAACAACGACCTCTATATCCTCACCCATCCCGAATTCGCTGCCGGCATGCGCACGCGGTTCGATGCGATCCTCGCGTCCTTCCCTGACGAGCCGATCAATCGCGAGCGCGCGGAGGCAATCGGCTTCCTGCTCGGCAACCCCGTGTTCGATGAGGAACTCGCCCGTCACGGCAAGCAAAAGGGCGTCAAGGAAAAGGAATCGGCACGATGACCAGGGTGGCGGGGCGCACCGCCTTCATCACCGGCGGCGGTTCGGGAGTCGCGCTCGGCCAGGCCAAGATATTCGCGCAGGCCGGATGCAAGGTCGCCATCGCCGATATCCGCCAGGACCATCTCGACGAAGCGATGGCCTGGTTCGACCAGACCGATTTCGAGGTGATGCCGATCAAGCTCGATATCACCGACCGCGCCGCCTACGCAGCCGCGGCTGATACGGTGGAGGCCAGGCTCGGCCCGGTCGAATTGCTGTTCAACACCGCCGGCGTGTCGATCTTCGGACCATTGGAAAAGGCGACCTATGAGGATTGGGACTGGCAATTGTCGGTCAATCTCAACGGCGTCATCAATGGTATCCAGACGTTCGTGCCGCGCATGATCGCGCGCGGCAATGGCGGCCATATCGTCAACACGGCGTCGATGTCGGCCTTCGTCGCGCTCAAGGGCACGGGCATCTATTGCACGACCAAGATGGCGATCCGCGGCCTGTCCGAATGCCTCGCGCTCGACCTTGCCGAACACCGGATTGGCGTCTCGATGCTGTGTCCCGGCGCGGTCAACACCAATATCCACGAAGCGGTGCTGACGCGGCCCGAGCATCTGCGGAACACCGGCTATTACGGTGCGGACCCGGCGATGTTCGCGCATCTGAAACGCGTGATCGAGGTCGGCATGGAGCCGGAGACGCTGGCGCGCTATGTTCTCGATGGGGTCGAGCGGGACCAGCTCTACATCCTGCCTTATCCCGAATTTCGCGGCACGCTGGAGGAAATCCACACGCGGGTAATGGCGGCGCTTGCCCAACCCGAGGACGATCCCGAATATGAGAAACGTGTCGCGCACGGCGTGCCAGGCGGCGAGCGGCGTCCGGCCGACGCTTGACCCCCGCCGACCGGGCGCGAGCGGGAGGGAAAAGGATGCTTCGCAATGAATCTGGGCGCTGAACTTTCCGCTGGCGACCAGCGCGCGATCGAATGGGACTGCGCGCGGCTGATCAACCTCTACGCCCAGCTCAACGACGCCGCGCGCTGGGAAGAGGTCGCCGCGCTCTACGCGCTGGACGGGCTCATGACCCGGCCGACCGCGCCCGACGTGCCGATCGTCGGGCGCGAGGCGATCCTCGCCGCGTTCCAGGCGCGGCCGCCGCGTGTGACATGCCATATCTGCAGCAACATCGTCGTCACCGTCGAAAGCCCGCGCCGCGCTCGCGGCACCAGCGCGATGCTGCTGTTCACCGCAGCAGACGCGCCGCCGCTGGTGGGCGGGTTCCAGGATATATTCGTTCTGACGGAGCAAGGCTGGCGCTTTGCCGAGCGTCGCGGCTCGCTCGCCTTCTGACTCTCGCCGGCGCACTGGCCGCCTCACCAAGGGCGTCCGCGTACGCGCGAGCGAGAGTCTGGGTAGCTGCCGCTCAGGACGAACGCTGGCCCAGATCGAGCAGCAATTCGCGTAATTGCTGCGGCTGGTCGGTCATCACGTCGTGGCTCGCCTCGGCACGATGCACTTCCCAGGCAGGATCGTCCTTCACCGCATCATGGAAACGCGTGAAAGGTGTCGGCGCCCATCCGGTGGCGAATAGATAGGCCCGCCGCGCGACCTTCGCTTCCTCGCCGGTGAAACGTACCGGCTCGAGCAACGTCAGCAGCGGGTGCCGTCCCAGGCGCGGTTCCGGCGGCAGGAACGGCAAAGGTGCGACAAGTCCGGGCGTATCGCGTTGGCCGTCGATATAGAATTGGTGGTCCTGCTCGCCGGTCAGGTCCCACAGCGACTGGCCATCGCCCGGCAGAAACGCGTCGATATAGGCAAGCGCGTCGATCCGGCTGCCCAGGTGCGTCGCCACGCCGGTGATCACCATCCCACCATAGCTGTGCCCGGCCAGCACGAAGCGGTCGAAACCGGCGGCCTCGATTTGATCGATCACGTCCGCGACATGGCGCGACAGGTCGACCGCCGGAGAAAGCTCGGCGGCGCGGTCGCCCAGCCCGGTCAGCGCCGCGACAAGGACACGATGTCCGTGCGCCTCGAGATCGGCAGCCAGGCCGGCGAGCGTCCAGCCGCCACCCCAGGCACCGTGCACCAGTACATAATCCGTCATCGCACCCTCCCCGGACGTGGTCGATTGGTCGCGGCGATTACGCTGTCTGGGTGGTGCGCCAGCCTTCGTGATAGGTTTCGCGCGCGACCCGCGAATAGGGGACCGGGCTGACGATCGCGCGGACCTCGATCTGCTTGTGCGGCTCGACGGTGGTCTTGCGGGTGCCGCCATTCTCCTCGCCCCACACGACGCGGACTTCGCTGCCGACCGGCACCGACGGATCGATCGTGGCGAGGCTCAATGCCTGCTTCTCATTGTAACTGTAGCCGGTGAACATCGACAGGCCGATCGTCCTGCCGTCGGCATCGACCACGCGATCGTAATTGGACGAGGCATAATTGGCGAGCGGCACGTCGAAGAACTTATACTGCTCGCCATCGGGGTCGAACAGCGATGCCATGATCTTGGCCATGTCCTCGGGATGCCAGGCGAGCGTCACTTTCTGGCGCTGCGCTGCGGGATCGAGTCCTTCCAGCGCCTCGCGGCCGTGGAAGTCATGGTCGAACTTGACGAACGGGCCGTAGCCCAGCTCCCACGGGTTTAGATAATAATCCTCGATCCGCTCGGAAACGAAGCTGCCGCCGATCGAACCGGTCGCCTCATAGCTGTCGGCGCCCAGCCACTGGCGATAATCCTTGAGCTTGTCGCCCGTATAGATGGCTGGCAGCGGGGAGGGGATCCAACCCGATTCGAGCGTGTTCGACGGATAGGCGCGGCTGCCGCACGGCACGATGCCGAATTCCTTGCCCGCGTCCAGGATTGCCGCCCTGATCTCTTCCTGCTCGGCATAGGGGCCCCAGATTTCCAGGCCCGGCGCGCCCGACATTCCGTGGCGGAGCGTGCGCACCTCTCGGCCGGCGATGGTCATCGTGCTCATGTTGAAGAATTTGAGCTTTTCGAGCGGGCCGCCATTGAGCTTTTCGATGATAGCCCAAGCGCTCGGCCCCTGGATCTGAAAACGCCAGACCGACCGGGTGACCGGCTTTCCCATTGGGCGCATCGGCGAGCGGTCGTCGAGCTCGACATCCAGGTCATAGCCGCCGGTCGCGGCGTGATAGCGTAGCCAGTTCGATGCCGGCGCGCGGCCGACGTAGCAGAATTCTTCCGGCGCCAGCCAGAAAATGATGCCGTCGCCGATGACATGGCCATAAGGCGTGGTCGGCACATATTGCTTGGCCTTGCCGACTTCCCAGCCCTTGGGCGAATTGATCATCGTGTCGGTGAGCAGCTTCAGCGCGTCCTTGCCGCGCAAATACAGGTTCACCATGTGGTGCGACTGGTCGAACAATACCGCCGAATGCTGCCAGGCCCATTGTTCGGATCGCCAATTGTGGAATTCGGGCGCGACGACCGGATAGACATAGGCGCCCAACTGCGAATTACGCAGCATGTCGACGATGTTGCCATTCCGCTGCAGCACGGTTTCCAGATTGTCGGCCATCGATCCACTCCCGTTTTCCGGCGGCCGCTACCGCAGCCGCGCTGTCGCTGTGCTTTGCTCGCCTCTCGCGGGTGGCAAAAGCTTGGCGCCGATCATAGGAAATTTTGTATGTAAGGCAAACAATTTTCGCGTGTCGCCAAATCGAGAGCGCCACGGAAGGCCGTGCGTCTTGCGTACTTGTGAACTACGCGGTTTGGGACGAAGCTGATCGCCGTGTCGAGGAGAAGGGCATGGCCGTCGAAGCGCTCGATCATTTCAACATCGTGACCCGCGATCTCGATCGTGCGGAAGCCTTTTATCATGAGCTGCTGGAACTCGAGTCGCGGCCCGCGCCGCCGCCGCTGACGCGCGCGACGGCGCGCTGGATGTACGATAAAGGCGAGCGGGCGGTGCTCCATCTCAACGGGCTGGGCGCACCGCGCGTGTTCGATCGCGACATGGCGCCGGCGCCGACAGGCGCGCTGCACCATATCGCGCTCCGCTGCAGCGGCTACGATGCCATGCTTGCCCGGGTCGCGGCGATGGCGCTCGATCATCGCATCAATACGGTGGCTGCCGCCGGTCTGCGGCAGTTGTTCGTCCACGATCCGGACGGGGTGTTGCTCGAGCTAAACTTCTTCGGCGACTGACCGCCTTGCGCCCGATCGCCGCGCCTCGACGCGTGCACGGGCGGCGGTCAGCGTGTTCTCCATCAGGCAGGCGATCGTCATTGGTCCCACACCGCCGGGAACCGGGGTTATCGCGCCAGCCACGTGCTTGGCTTCCTCGAACACGACGTCGCCGACAATGCGATGGCCGACCTCGGGCTTGGCGACGCGAGTGGTGCCGACGTCGATGACGATCGCGCGTGGCTTGATCCAGTCGCCGCGCACCAACCCGGGCTTGCCGACCGCACTGACCAATATATCCGCCCCGCGGCAGATGAACTGGGTGTCGCGGGTATGGATGTGGGTCTGGGTCACGGTGGCGCGCGCATCGAGCAGCAACGCCGCCATCGGCTTGCCGACGATGTTCGAGCTGCCGATCACCACCGCATGGCTGCCGGTCAGGTCGGGGACGAGCGACCGGATGATCTTCATGCAGCCGAGCGGCGTGCAGGGGATCAACCCGCCCGATCCCTGGCTCAGTCGCCCCGCGTTGAGCGCATGGAGGCCATCGACATCCTTTGCCGGATCGACCGCCGCCATGACCCGCAAGGTGTTGATGCCATCGGGCAGCGGCAATTGGACCAGGATGCCGTCGATCTCGTCGCGCGCGTTGAGCGCCGCGACTTCGGTCAGGACGCGCTCCTCGGTCGTGTCGGCCGGCAGCAGCACGACCTCGGCGTTGAAGCCGATCTCGCGCGCCAGCTTGACCTTGCCATTGACATAGACGTGGCTCGCCGGATCGTCGCCGGCCAGTATGACGGCCAGTCCCGGTGCGCGATCCAGCGCGGCCATGCCCGCACGGACATCCTCCACCACCTTGCGGGCGAGCGCGCGTCCGTCGACGATCTCGGCCAGCATCAGCGGGCGTGTCCCGACCAGGTGCGCAAACCAGGTTCGGTATGGTCCGGCATGTTCAGCGCCTGCTGCATCGCCGGGCGCGCCGTCACGCGATCGCGCCACTCGACCAGCCGCGGCGCGCGTTTGGCGATTTCCATCTCGGGGAACATCCGTTCGACCATCATGCCGCAATGCGAATAGAAGTTGATATCGGCAAGCGTGAAACTCTCGCCGGCGAGCCAGGGATTGCCGTCGAGCTGCCGCTCGACCTTGTCCACCGCATATTCGATCTTGACGGTGGCGTCGGCCAGTTGGGCGTCGGAAAAGCCCGAGCGCGCCGCCATCCATTTCCTGCGCTGGTCGGGCAGGGGGATACGCTCCATCAGTTGTTCGAACTCGCCTGTCTCCAATTTGCGCGCGATCACGCCAACCAACCGGTGCCAGCCATGCATCGAGACATGGCTCATCACATGCTCGTCGACGAACTTGTTCCAATACCGCATCCGCGCATTGCCCGTAGGCGTGTTCGGCCGGAGCGGCGGTGCATCGGGAAAGGCATCCTCGAGATATTCGTTGATGACGGTGGAGTGCGTCACGATCGTCCCGTCATGGTCGAGCACGGGCACCTGGCCCTCGGGGTTGATCGCCAGGAACCAGGATTCGTGCTGCTCGAACTTGTGAAGATTGACATAGATGCTCTCGAAAGCGAGCTGCTTCTCGAACAAGGGGGCCATCGACTTGAGCGAATTGGCAAGCGGTTCGGCATGATAGAGTTTCAGCGCCATCGATCTGCCTTCAAAGGGTGAGCCTGTTGGGGTGCCGTCGTCCGGCACGCGGCGGGCGCTCCCGTCATCCCAAGCCCAGCACGCGCACCGCATTGTCCTTCATGATCAGCGGCAGCACGTCGTCGCGGAAACCCGCCTCCTTGGCGGCGTCGATCCATTTCTCGGGGCGGATCAGCGGCCAGTCCGAACCGAACATCATCTTATGCTTGAGCTGGGTGTTGGCGTATTGGATCACTTGCTTGGGGAAATATTTGGGCGACCAGCCGCTCAGGTCGATGAAGACATTGTCCTTGTGCAGCGCCATCGACAGGCTCTCGTCGGTCCATGGCCAGCTCGGATGGGCCAGGATGATCTTCATGTCGGGGAAATCCACCGCGACGTCGTCGACCAGCATCGGCTGGCCATATTTCAGACGGACGCCGCCGCCGCCCCGCATTCCTGTGCCCATGCCCGAATGGCCGGTGTGGAAGATCGCCGGCAGCCCGTATTCGGCGATCACTTCGTAGATCGGATAAGCGACGCGGTCGGCCGGGTGGCAATCCTGCATGATGCTGTGAAACTTGAAGCCCTTGACCCCGTAATTCTCGACCAGATCGCGCGCCTCGCGCGCGCCGTATTTGCCCTTGCGCGGATCGATCGAGGCAAAGGGGATGACAATGTCGTCATGCTGCCCGGCGAGCTCGGCCACTTCGTAATTGCTGATGCGCTTGGCGCCGATGCCGCTCTCGCAATCGACCGTGAACAGGCAGAAGGCGATATTCTGCGCGCGGTAATAGTCGATCGTTTCCGGGATGGTCGGCCGCTTGCGATCTGCCTTGAAATAGGCCGACGCCGCGTCGAAGAATTTGGCCATCACCGGATCCTCGGGGTCGTGGCACGACACCTCGGCATGGACGTGGACGTCGATGGCGACGACCTTGCTGGGATCGATGGGCATGAACTCTCCTCAGACGCGTGGCGACCAATCGCTAACGATCGACTCCGCCCCGCAGCGCATAGTCGATATTGTATGCCATTGATACAATATCGACTAGCTTTTCTTCATTTTCCCGATGCCTTCTCCAGCGCCTTGTCCTCATTGGCCCGCTTGATGACATAGGCACGGATCGTCTCGATCTCCTCGGGCGTCATCACTGCCTTGAAGCTGACCATGCCATTGTCCTTCAACGCGCCCTCATAAATGATCTGGCGCCAGGTCGCGGCGTCGTTGAGCGCGCCGCTATGGCGGAGGTCGGGGACGAGGCTGCCGGCGACCGCGGCATCGCCGTGGCACGTCCCGCAGAAGCGCCCGAACCGTTCGCCGCCAGCGGCGATGGCTGCGGGGGGCGCGGTAGAAGCGGGCGGATCGAGCGGCGTTTTGTTGAGGGGCGGCGCGGCCGGCAACGTCGCCGATCCGTTGAGCTTGAACACCAGCAGGCGGCTGATGTTGCGGCTCGGCCCGCTCTTGTCCGACAGAACGCCGGGGGCGAGCGCCCAGATGCCGCCCCAGCCGGCGAGCACGGCGACATATTGCTCGCCACCGATCGAATAGCTGATCGGCGCGGCGATCACCCCGGTCTGGGCCGGGAAGGACCATAATTTGCGGCCGTCCGCGGCGCCATAAGCGGCGAACTCGCCCGTGGCATTGCCCTGGAAGACCAGGCCGCCGCCCGAGGCGAGCAGGCCGCCATTCCAGGGCCCTTTATAGGAGACGCGCCAGCGTTCCTTCTGCGCGACCGGATCCCAGGCGATCAGCGCACCGGTCGTCGCCTGTGCCGCCGCCGCGCGGATCTGGGGATTGGCTGGCATCGCCGCGGCGCCCATGTCGACGCCGACGTTGAAGCCGAGCTTGGCGGCCTTCCAGTCCTTTGCCGGGAAGTAGGGGAAAGCGGCTATATTGGCCGGAATGAAGACCAGGCCGGTTTTGGGATCGAAGGCCATCGGCTGCCAGCTATGCGCGCCGCCGGCGCCCGGCGAGCCGATGAACGGCTTTCCGGTCTTGTAATAGCGCGCCTCGGGCGTTTCGATCGGACGGCCGGTCTTCATGTCGATACCGGTCGCCCAATTGACCGGCACGAAATTCTTGGCGGAGATGAGTTGACCGTTGGTGCGGTCGAGCACGTAGAAGAAGCCGTTTTTCGGTGCCTGCATCAGCACCTTGCGCTTCTGACCGTTGATGGTGAGGTCGGCGAGGATGATGTGCTGCGTCGCCGTGAAGTCCCAGCTGTCGCCCGGCGTGGTCTGGTAATGCCAGACATAATCGCCGGTCTTGGGCCGGATGGCGACGATCGACGACAGATAGAGATTGTCGCCTTTGCCGTCCGACCGATAGGCCTGGTTCCAGGGCGAGCCATTGCCGACGCCGATATAGAGCAGGTCGAGCGCCGGATCGTACGCCATCGAGTCCCAGACCGTGCCCCCGCCGCCTTGCTTCCACCATTCGCCGAACCAGGTCGAGGCGGCTTTGTTGAGGTAGTCGGGTTGTTGTTCCGTGCCGGGCTGGGCAGGGACGGTGTAGAACCGCCAGCGCTGCGCGCCGGTCTGCGCGTCATAGGCAGTGACATAGCCGCGCGCGCCGAACTCGGCGCCGCCATTGCCGATGAGTACCAGCCCGTCGACCACGCGCGGCGCGCCTGTGATGGTGTAGGACTTGCTCTGATCGACCGTGACTACCGACCAGACCGGCTTGCCGGTGGCGCGATCGAGCGCGATCAGCCGCCCGTCGAGCGTGCCGACGAACACTTTGTCGCCCCATGCCGCCACGCCTCGATTGACCGCGTCGCAGCAGGTCTTGACCAAAGTCTCGCGCGGCACCTGGGGATCGTACGACCAGAGCAACTTGCCGCTTTGGCCGTCATAGGCCTTGACCATGCTCCAGGCGGTTGAGACGTAGAGCGTGCCATCGACGAACAGCGGCGTCGCCTCTTGGCCGCGCGCGGTGTCGAGATCGGTGGACCAGGCAAGTCCCAGCTTGGCGACGTCGCCGGTGTTGATCGCGTCGAGCGGACTGAAGCGTTGTTCGTCATAGGTTCGGCCGGTCGAGAGCCATTGGTCGGGAGCCGCCGCGGTAATGCGCGCCGCATCGACGCCGCCACTCGTTTCTCCACTCTCGCTGCCGGCGTTGCGGCTGCAACCGGCGGCCGCCAATGCCATGCCGGCGGCGAACAGGACTATGAAATTGGTACGCTGCAGTGCCGAAGCCATTCGGTGCCTTCCTCCAGAGATGACGATCGACACGCGATCAGCCCCAGCGATTGATCTCGGGGCCGGGCGCCCAGATACGTTCGGGCGCGACGCTGGTCGCCAGTGCGAGCGCGCGTGCCACGGCGGGCCGCGCCTTGACCCGCGCCAGCCACGCGGCGGTACGCGGGCGGTCGGCAAAGGCCTCGGGAACGAGCTCGGTCATCCCGGCGAGCCAGGCATAGCTTTCCAGGTCGGCGATCGAGAATGCGTCGATCAGCCAGTCGCGGCCGTCGCTCAATTCGCGCTCGATCCGTTCGACCGCCTCGACGATCTTGCCGCGGCTATCGGCGCGCCTGGCATCGTCGATCCGCCCCATAACGGCATCGCTCCAGCGCTCGGCGAGATCGACACTGGCGATGCGTTCGGGAATACGCGTGGGCGGACTCGCCTCGACTCCCAGATAGGACGCAGCCGGTGCGACTCGCTCGACGATGTAGCGGCACCAGGTCATCATCCGCCAGCGGTCATAGGGGTCGCGCGGGCGCAACGCCGGTCCGGGGCCAACGTCGTCGAGATAGCAGGCGAGGAATACGCTGTCCGCCATCGGGATACCGTCGACCACCAATATTGGACCTTCGCCCTCGATCGAATGATCCACTTCCATCGCGTGCGGCACGCGCGCGCTGTGGCGCTCTCCCGAGGCAAGATCGATCCGCTCGAGCGCGGCGTCCGCGCCTTTCTCGAACAGGGCCGCCAGAACGGTCAAAGAGGGGCCGTTGGGTTCGCCGTGATAAAGGGTGGTCGTCATGCCGGTTCCCCTTCCAGAATCGTGACGCGCCTGGCCATGTCGGTGCGGCCGAGTGCCCAGCACGATCTGGTCGCCGGCCGCGCATAGATCGCCCGCAACCAGCGCATGATATTGGGCGTGAGCTCGTCATTGGACAAATGCGGCTGCGACAAAGGCAGCGCGTAAGCCAGGTTGAACCCGTTGATATCGGCAAGGCTGTAGCTGTCCGACGCGAGCCATTCGCGCTGGCCGAGCGCTTGTTCCAGCAGGCCGATACCGACCGCGACGCGCCGTTGCGATTCGGCCATCTCTTCCGCCGAAAACGCGCCGCTGATCGCTTTTCGCCAGGCGATGCGGCGCTCGGGCAGCGGGATGCGCTCGATCGCCGCGTCCAGCTCCGCCGGGTCGCGGCTGCGCACCGACGGGCCGACGAATACGCTCCAGCCGATCATCGAGAAGCTCGGCCCGAGCCATTGGTCCATGAACTTCATCCACCAGCGTACGCGCCAGCTGTCGACAGCGGAGTCGGGCATCAGCCGTGGACCGGGAAATGCCTCATCGACATATTCCATGATCGCGGTCGATTCGGTCAGCACGAGGTCGCCGTGAGTCATGGCCGGGATCGTGCCGAGCGGATTGATCGCGAGATAATCGGGCTTGTGCTGGTCGAAGTTCAGCAGGTCGAGATAATGGCTCTCGAACGTCACGCCTTTCTCGAACAGGGTCAGCATGGGCTTGCCCGAATTGGCGTTGGGTTCCCAATGATAGAGAGTGACGCTCGCTGTTTCCGCCATGTCGCTTCGTTCCTCGCGATACGCGGCAGGGACAGTCATGCCGGCCCTGCCGCGTTCGCCTTGTAATTGCCTCAGAACTTCTTCTTGATCGTCACCGCGAATTCCTGCGGTGATCCCGGCCGACCCTTGCGGAAGCCGGCGCCGGCGCCGCGCAGATCGAAGATCGTCAGCAGATAATATTTGTCGAAGAGATTCTGCGCCTCGAGCGAGACGCTGAGGTCTCCCTTCTCATTGGCCCAGGTCAGCCGTGCGTTGACCAGGGTATAAGAGGGGATGAAGTTCAGGATCCGCGTCGCACCGATCACGGTGGGTCCGGTATATTGCTTGTCCTGATAGGTCATGTCGATGCGCGGCGTGATGCTGCCGGCGCTGCCCATCTCGATCTTGTATTGGGCACCCGCGCTGAACTTCCATGGCGGCACGGTCGGCGGATCGTTGGCCACGACGCCGCCCGGATTGGTCGGATAGGCTGCCGCCGGATTCAAGCTGCTCGCATCATATTTGAACGACAAATAGCTAAGCGACGCGTCGATCGCCAAACCCTGGACCGGGAATAGCGACAATTCGGCCTCGAACCCCTTGATCTTGCCGGCCCCGGCATTGAGCCGTGCGGCGCATGGTGCGGTTGGGCAGGTGAGCACGGGGATTTGGATGTTCGTATAATCGTTGATGAAACCGGCAACGTTGAAGCGGACCTTGCGGTCGAACAGGTCGCTCTTGAAGCCGACTTCATAGGCGCGCAGCTCTTCAGGCTGGAAGGAGATCACCTGTTGCGCGTTGAACGGCCGCGGATTGCTGCCGCCGCCCTTGAAGCCGGTGGAGAAGGACGCATAGACCATCAACTCCGGAGAGAAACGGTAGTCGGCCGCGATCCGATAGTCCCAGCGCTTCGCCTTATATTTGGCGGTCAGTCCCGACAGCGCGGTGACGGTCTCGGCGGTATTGCCGTTGCCGTTGTAATCGATCGTATCCGGTCCCGAATAGCCGATCCCGTAGATCGCGCCGACCGGATCGAGGAAGGCATTGACCGTGCCGTTGTAGTTCAGGCGGTAATAGGTCTGGTCCTTGGACTCGTCGGTGTACCGGACGCCGCCGCTGAGCGTGAAGCCGTGGAACGCTTCCCAGGACAGATGCGCGAAGAACGCCTTGGCCTCGGCCTCGGTTGGATCGGGTTGGAGGAATTGCAGCGGGATCACGACGTAGCGCAAATCCTGCTGTGAATCGTAGACCGACTTCTGCTTGAAGTAATAACCGCCGACGGTCAGGTCGATGCCCTTGGCCAGCTTGGCGCTCAGCCGCAATTCCTCGCTCAGGCTCCAGTTCTTCAGCCGGTTACGGCCAAAGCCGATATTCGCCGGCGACAAATCATCGTCCGAATCGAAACGCGTGTCGAACTTGCGATAGCCGGTGATCGAGGTGAGCGAGATAGCCTCGCTCAGTCGGTAGTTGATCTGACCCGAAACGCCCCAGCCATCGTACAGGCTGCGGTCGTTACCCTGCGTCGCCGCCATGGGGACGCCGGGCGCCACTGGCCCGGCCCAGGTCGCCGCCGGCTGCCCGACGGTGATATAATTGCAGAAGCGTCCGCAGATGAAGCGGCTGTCGTACGGCACGCCCGGTGCCGGATTGACGTTGGGGTTATTGACCGTCTGCACCCCCAGCAACACTTCGCCGGCGATCGTGTGTTCGTCATGCGTATAGTCGCCGATCACGGTCACATCGAGCTGGCTGCTCGGTTCCCAGCGCAGAATGCCGCGGACCGCCTGATAGCCGATGCCGCCGAGCTTATCGATCTTGCAATGGCCAGCCGCTTGCGTCGCGGGAACCCCGCTGCCTGGGTTGGCGCAGCCATAATCGATCCGGTCGACAAAGCCGTCCTGCTGTTTGAACACGCCGGAAACGCGGCCGAACAAGGTGTCGGTCAGCTTGAAGTCGGCGCCGGCGCGCAGGCCGATCCGATTGCGCGAGCCATAGGTTGCCTCGACATAGCCGCTGGTTTCGCCGTTCGGCATCTTCGAATAGAGTTTGATCGCGCCGCCTTCGGAATTGCGCCCGGACAGCGTGCCTTGCGGACCGCGCAGGATCTCGACCCGGTCGACGTCGAGCAGGTCGAACACCGCGCCGGTCAGCTGCGGGTAATAGACATCGTCGATATAGATGCCGACGCCCGGTTCATAGGCCGGGTTGAAGTCGTTCTGGCCGACGCCGCGGATCGAGGCGGAAATCGACGGACCGAACGAGGCGCCTTGCGGCTTGAGCGACACGTTGGGTGCCGCGTCGGCCATCTGGGCGAGGTTGGTCTGGCTCTTCGCTTCGAGCTGGGCGGCGTTCACCGCAGTGATCGCGAGCGGCGTGTCCTGCAGCCGTTCCTTGCGGAACTGCGCGGTGACGATGATGTCCGGCGAGCCCGACGCATCGTTCTGGGCGGGCGGCTGAGGTGCGGGGGGTGTTGCCGTTTGCGGCGCGGGGGCCGTGCTCGGCGACGAGGCGTTCGCGTCCTGGGCAAGGGCTGGTGCTGCGCACAATAATGCCGCTGCTGAAACGCCGGTCAACAATGCCAATGAGGCGTGCGAACGAATGGGGTTCTGCATCGTAAATCCTCTCCTGATACGGTGTCGCCTCGCTCCCCCTCCCGGAAAGCGTGCCACCCGTGCGCACCTTCATGGGTGCGTATTGTTAGTAGGACATACGATTGATCGCTTGACAAGGAGTAGTAGGACTACCCCTATAATTGCCACTCTTTTGCCGTTGGGCCGATGATGTAGCCTTTGTGGGGCGCCCCGCTAAGCGCCTCATGCTGCGCAAAAAAATTGCAGCATCGGCGGACTCGATGGCACGGGCCGTTTTTGGAGAGGTGCTCAATGCAGGTCGGTATCAACTATGTCGCCCGCAGCACGGAGCGGATGCGGTATTTCGCCAATGATTCGAGCCGTGACACCGTCATCCTCGATCCCCGCCCGATGGCGATCCGCAATGCGCGGGAGATCGGGGCCACTCTGGACGGCGAAGGGTTCGCGCTGGTGCCGCATCGCAGTGTCGTGACCGACTTTGCGGACGCGGCCGAGGTGAAACGGGTGCATCCCGAAGAGATAGCCGAATTGGTGCGGCGCGTGTCGGGCGCGGACGAGGTTGTGGTGACCGGGACGGGCGTGTTGCGGTTCGCCGAGCGCTCGACGCTTTCCGGTGCGCTCGACAATTCGAAGCCGGCACGATTCGCCCATGTCGATGTATCCGATGCCACCGCGGTGCAGTTCGGCGTACGGTCACTACCCGCCGGTGCCGACGAACCGCGGAGGATCGCGCATTACAACGTCTGGCGCGCGCTCTCGCCGGCGCCTCAGGACGTGCCGCTTGCCTTGTGCGACGCGCGTAGCGTCGCGGCCGCCGACCTGCTGCCGGCGGACGCGATGTTCGACCAGGACGGAGAAATAGCCTGGTCATTCGAGGGGCTGGTCGTCACCCATTCGCCGGCGCATCTTTGGCATTGGTTTCCGGATCTCACACGCGACGAGGTCATCGTGTTCAAGACCAATGACAGCGATCCCGACCGCGCACATTCGGTGCCGCATGTCGCGTTCGACGATCCCCAATGTCCGGCCGATGCGGTGCCGCGCGCCTCGATCGAGATGCGCGCGATCGCCTATTGGTTCTAGGGTGCCTGGCCGCTACGCTCCGCCCAGCGAGGTTTTACGTTCGCATCGGCCTTATAATTCGTTAGTCTAACATACAAATAATATGCGGGCGGACGCTGTCGGGACGGACGAAATTTCTTGTTCCGCGTGGTCGACCGAAAAAAGGGAGGAGGACGGCGTGAAACATCAGGATCCGCGCATCACGATCGATGAGGCGCCGATGGGCGCGCTTCAGATCGCGGCGGTGGCGATCACCGTAGGGTTGAATGCGCTCGACGGATTCGACGTGCTGTCGATCAGCTTTGCCGCACCCGGAATCGCCACCGAATGGGGAATCGACCGCGCCGCGCTGGGCGTGGTGCTGTCGATGGAACTGATCGGCATGGCGGTGGGATCGATGCTGCTCGGCGGCGTCGCCGACCGGATCGGACGACGGCGGACGATCCTCGGCTGCCTGGTGGCGATGGCGGCGGGCATGTTCATGGTCACCACCGCGCACGACATCGTCACCTTGTCGGTCTGGCGCGTGATAACCGGGCTCGGCATCGGTGGAATGCTTGCCGCGATCAACGCGGTCGCGGCCGAGTTCGCCAACCGGCGCCGCCGCAATCTCTCGCTCGCGATCATGGTGATCGGCTATCCGATCGGCGCGGTGCTGGGCGGCTCCATCGCCGCCCAATTGCTCAAGGGAAGCGATTGGCGCGCGGTGTTCGAATTCGGCGCGATCGTCACCGCATGCTTCGTGCCGTTGGTCTGGTTCCTCGTTCCGGAACCGGTCCAGTTCCTGATTTCGCGCCGCCCGCCGCGCGCGCTCGATCGCGTCAACGCGACGCTGGCCCGAATGGGGCACGCGCCGGTCGATGCGCTTCCCACGGTTTCGCCGGACGAAGACCGCGCGTCGCTGATCGACATTCTCAAGCCGGGCCTTCGGGCCACGACCTTGCTGCTGACGCTCGCCTATTTCGCGCATATCGTCAGCTTCTACTTCATTCTCAAATGGGCGCCCAAGATCGTCGTCGATCTCGGGCACGCGCCGGCCCAGGCCGCCGGCGTGCTGGTGTGGGCGAATGTCGGCGGTGCGGTTGGCGGCGCGGTATTCGGGCTATTTGCCCAGCGCTTCGCGTTGAAGCCGATGACGATCGGCGTACTGCTGGTCTCGTCGGTGATGGTCGCCTTGTTCGGCGCCGCGGGCGTGCGCTCATTGTCCGGCCTCGCTATGCTGGCCTGCGCGTCGGGGCTGTTCACCAACAGCGCCGTGGTTGGGCTCTATACGATCTTCGCCCGGGCATTTCCGACCCATGTGCGCGCGACCGGTACCGGGTTCGCGATCGGCGTCGGGCGAGGCGGGGCGGCGCTGTCGCCGATCCTGGCCGGCCTGTTGTTCAATGCGGGGCTGCCGCTGGCGGGAGTCGCGATCGGGCTGGGAACGGGGTCGCTTGTCGCGGCGCTCGCGCTGATGCTGGTCAAGCTGCGGTTGGATGACGCGAAATAGTTTGTTTGGCATACATTTCGAGAGGTGGCCGACGCGATAGCGCCGTCTCAGCAAGATGGTCTTAAAGCGGCAGTCCCACGTAATTTTCGGCGATCGCGGTCTGCATCGCCGGCGACCCGGCGAGATAATCGAGCTCGGCCTTTTGCATCCGGCGCTCGAACGCTCCGTCCTCGGGAAAGCGGTGCATCAGCTTGGTCAGCGACCAGCTGAACCGTTCGGCTTTCCAGATCCGGGCTAGCGCCCTTGCTTGATAGTCCAGCAATCCGCGCTCGTCGCCGCGTCCGAAAAACCCGATCAGCGCGTCCGACAGATAGGCGACATCGGATGCCGCGAGGTTCAATCCCTTGGCCCCGGTCGGCGGGACGATATGTGCGGCGTCGCCAGCCAGGAACAGGCGGCCGTGCCGCATCGTTTCGAAAACATAGGACCTGAGTGGCGCGATCGACATTTCGAGTGCGGGCCCGCGCGTCACCGGATGATCCGCGAGCGGGGCGAAGCGCCGTTCGAGTTCGTCCCACAGCCGGTCTTCGGGCCAATCGTCCAGCCGTTCACTCGACGGGACCTGGATGTAATAGCGGCTGCGCGTCGCCGAACGCATCGACGCGAGGGCGAAGCCGCGGTCGCTGTTCGAATAGATCAGCTCGGGATGGCATGGCGGGACATCGGCGAGGATGCCGAGCCAGCCGAACGGATATTCCCGTTCGAAAACGCGTTCCGGGCTGGCCGGTATCGCCTTGCGCGACGGTCCGTGAAAGCCGTCGCAGCCGGCGATGAACGCGCAGTCGACACGATGGACGATCCCGTTCTTGGTATAGCTGATCGAAGGGGCGTCACTGTCGGGATCGTGGATCGCGACCTCGCCCGCCTCGAACACGATCTCCAGCTGCCGCTCGGGAGCCGCCGCGATCAAGTCACGGGTCATTTCCGTCTGGCCGTAGACGATGACGTGCTTGCCGGTCAGCCGAGTGATGTCGATGCGGATCACATGCTCGCCATCGGCGAGGTTAAAGCCTTCCTCCCGGATGCCGTGCGCTTTCAGGCCGGCGTCGACGCCGAACCGGGCGAGCAGATCGGTGGTCAACGTCTCCAGCACACCCGCGCGGATACGCGCTTCGACATGCGCGCGGGTCTGGCGCTCGACGATCAGGCAGTCGATTCCCTCGGCGCGCAGCAAATGGCCAAGCAACAGGCCCGCAGGTCCCCCACCAATGATCGCGACCTGCGTTCGCCGCGTGGTCACGATCGGGCGAGCTGCTTCTCGAGCGCGTCGAGGACGCGGTAGCACGGCATGACCTGCGCCACGCTGGCATTGGGTTCACGGCCCTCGTGAATGGCGGCGACGAATTCCCTGTCCTGCAGTTCGATGCCGTTCATCGACACGTCGACCTTGCTCACGTCGACCGGCTCTTCTTTGCCAGTGACGAGGTCGTCATAGCGGGCGATCCAGGTGCCGTTGTCGCAGATATAGCGGAAGAAGGTGCCGAGCGGCCCGTCATTGTTGAAGCTCAGCGACAAGGTGCAGATCGCGCCGCTTTCGGCCTTGAGCTGGATCGACATGTCCATCGCGATGCCGAGCTCGGGATGGATCGGCCCCTCGACCGCATTCGCCTGGACGATCGGCCCCGCCTGATAGGCGAACAGGTCGACCGTGTGCGCGGCATGATGCCACAACAGATGATCGGTCCAGCTCCGCGCCTCGCCCTTGGCATTGATGTTCTGCCGGCGGAAGAAATAGGTCTGCACGTCCATCTGCTGGACGGCAAGTTCGCCGGCCGTGATCTTGCGATGGATATATTGGTGCGAGGGATTGAACCGCCGCGTGTGGCCGACCATCGCGATCAGGCCGGTTTCCTGTTGCCTGCGCAGCACCGCTTCGCCGTCGGTCAGATTGTCGCACAGCGGGATTTCGACCTGCACATGCTTGCCCGCGTCGAGGCATTGCAGCGCCTGGCTGGCATGCATCTGGGTCGGCGTGCAGAGAATGACCGCATCGAGCCCCGGCTGGTCCAGCGCCTCCGCCAGTTCGGTGGTGGCATGACCGATGCCGTATCTGGCGGCGATCGCCTGGGTCGGCTCGAGCCGGCGGCCGACCAACGAGACCACCTCGACCCCGTCGATCTTGGCCAGGCCGTCCAAATGTTTCTCGCCGAAAGCGCCGGCGCCGGCGAGGGCGATACGAAGCGTCAATGCGTGTCTCCTGATCGAATTCTGGCGGGGAGGCGCGGACTATTCGGCCGCGAGCGCCGCGTCGTAATCGCCGCCGGTCATATCCAGCCCTTCGCCATTGTCCGGCCGCAGCACGATATGGCCGATCGCGGTATTGCTGCACGGCACGTGATAATGGCGGTGCAACGCGCGCGTGCGCTTGCCCAGCGCGCCGCGCATGATCAGCCACATCACCATCTCGATCCCTTCGGACCCGGTCTCGCGGAGATACTCGATATGCGGGATGCGGCGCAGATGGTCGCTTTCGCCGATCAGCCCGTCAAGGAAGCGATTGTCCCATTCGGGATTGATCAGCCCCGCGCGCGGACCCTGAAGCTGATGGCTCATCCCGCCAGTGCCCCAGACCTGGACATTCAGATCCTCCGGGAAGCTCGCGACGGCGCGCGCAATCGCCTCGCCGAGTGCCCAGCAACGATTGCCGGAGGGCGGCGGATAAGTGACGACGTTGACCGCCAGCGGGACGACCTTGCACGGCCAGGCATCGGGCTTGCCGAACATCATCGTCAGCGGAACGGTCAGGCCATGATCGACATCCATCTCGTTGATGATGGTCATGTCGAATTCGTCGAGGATCAGGCTCTGCGCGATATGCCAGGCGAGATCGGGGTGCCCTTCGACTTCGGGCACCTGGCGCGGTCCCCAGCCTTCGTCGGCCGGCTTGTATCGCTCGCCGCAGCCGATCGCGAAGGTCGGAATGATCTTCATGTCGAAAGCGGACGCGTGGTCGTTATAGACCAGGATGACGACGTCGGGCCGTTCGGCCTTTTCCCAGGCGCGGGTCCAGTCATAGCCGGCAAAGATCGGGGCGAAATAGTCGTCGGAATCCTTGCCGAAATCGGATGCGACGCCAAGCAGCGGCACATGACTGGATGCGACGCCGGCGGTGATGCGTGCCATGGTCAGCGGTTCCCTTGCTTGTCTTCGCCGGCGCCGGCGTCGCGATTGGCCTTGATCGAGCGCTGGCCCTCGGGCGAGCGGCCGCCGGCGATCATCATCTTGGTGTAATCCTCGAAATTCATGTCGGTCATCGTCGAGACCGCCTGGGCGAAGCTGAGCCCGTCGGTCGAAAACAGCTTGGCGAGGAAATAGACGTTGCCGCCGAGATCGAGGCAGCGATTGTAATCGCGCCGCAGCAGCGCATCCTTCTGGTCGTCGGACAGCGGCCATTCGTCGAGATAGGCGCGCTCGTCCGCTTTGAAGCGCTCGCGATTTTCGGCCTCCATCAGGCTCATCGCGAACTGGTTCATATGATAGCCTTGGCGCGCGCGCTTCGCGGTGAAGACGCGCGTGCCGGGAATGTCCTCGAGCTGGGCGAGATACGAATGGATGTCCTCGGGCTCGTTCATCGCCCCTTCTCCTTCAATTGCTGGTCGAGGCGCGGGAAGACGCGGCGGGCATTGCCCTCGAAGATTGCGTGCCGTTCGGCATCGCCGATCGGGAGCGCGTCGACATAGCGTTTGGTGTCGTCGAAATATTGGCCGGTTTCGGGATCGATGCCGCGCACCGCGCCGACCATCTCGCTGCCGAACAGGACGTTCTTGCTGTCGATCACCTTGGCGAGCAGGTCGATGCCGGGTTGGTGATAGACGCAGGTGTCGAAGAACACGTTGTTCATGACGTGCCCGGCCAGCGCGGGTTTCTTGAGCATGTCGGCCAGCCCGCGATAGCGGCCCCAATGATAGGGTACCGCCCCGCCGCCATGCGGGATGATGAAGCGCAAATTCGGAAAATCGCTGAACAGATCGCCCTCGATCAACTGCATGAAGGCGATCGTGTCGGCGGCGATGTAATAGGCGCCGGTGGCGTGCAGCCCCGGGTTGCAGCTGCCCGAGACGTGGATCATCGCCGGCACGTCCAGCTCGACCATCTTCTCGTAGAACGGATACCAGAAACGGTCGGTCAGCGGCGGCGCGGTGAAATGGCCGCCGCCGGGATCGGGGTTGAGGTTGCAGCCGATGAAGCCGAGTTCGGTGACGCAGCGCTCGAGTTCGTCGATCGACCCTGTCAGATCCGCCTTCGGGTTCTGCGGCAGCATGCAGACGCCGGCGAAAACATCCGGATAGAGATCGACGCAGCGCTTGATCAGGTCGTTATTGACCCGCGCCCAGGCCATCGCGACCGCTTCGTCGCCGACATGCGGCGCCATGGCCGAAGCGCGCGGGCTGAAGATCGTCATGTCGGCGCCGCGTTCGCGGATCAGCCGGATCTGGTTCGCTTCCAGGCTTTCGCGGATCTCGTCGTCGGAGATGGCGGGGTAGGGGGGCGGAGTCCGGCCCTCCTTGAGCGCGGCCTTTTGCGCCTCGCGCCAATCGCTATGGGCGGCGGGCACCGTGGTATAATGGCCGTGGCAGTCGATCACCAATGTCATGCAGCCTGGTCCTTCGAACGATCGAGCAACGCCGCGACCTTGGCGTCGAGCGTGGCAGCAGGCGTCATCGCGCGCGACCCGATGGCGCGCTGGCGCTCGACCGTTCCGCGGCTCATCGCCGATCCGGTGCCGAGCGCGTCGAGCGTCCGCACCACTTCTTCCATCTCGGCCGCGCGGCGCAGGCCATGCACCATCATCCGGTCGAGATTGTAATCGGCCCGGCGGCCCCAATTGGCGCCCGGCCAGCTGGCGTCGAGCGAGGCGATGACTTCGTCGCGCACGCCCGCCGCTTCGGCCGCCAGCACGCATTCGGCGGTCAGCGCCTCGATCCCCTTGACCATCACCGACCGGATCATCTTGATCGCCGAAGCGGTACCGACGCCGCCGGCGATGACGCGGACATTGCCGAAGCCGATCGCGCCCAAAGCCTTCGCCGCCCGCTCGGCTTGGGGTCCGCTGACCAGCAGCGGAACGGCACGCCCGGCGGGATGCACCGGCGCCATCACCGCCACGTCGACATAATGCGCGCCGGCTTGCTCGATCGCACCTGCCGCCTCGCATTTCGTCTGCGGCGCGACCGAGTTCATGTCGCAATAGACCGCACCCCGCTCGATGCCGCGCGCGGTTTCGCGGGCCGCCGCGAGCGCCTTGTCCGCGGTCACCAGCGACAGGATCAGCCCGGCGCCTTCGACCGCGGCCTGGTTGGTCAATGCGCCCTGCACGCCCAGCCGGGCGTAATCGTCCAGCTTGGCCCGGCGGGTCGGGCCGACATAGGTCTTGCGGTCATAGGCGCGGGCTGGGCCGCCGAGTCCGTCGGCGAACGCCTGCCCGGCTTCGCCAAACCCGATAAAGGCAATCCCTCCGTCCATTGCCCAGCGCTAGCCTTTATGGCCGCCGACGCCCCAATCGGTTTGCCGGGATCGCTATCGGAATTCCTGAAGTCCGGATCAGGCGATGGTCGCGCGCAGCAATTCGATAAAGCGCGCCTGGGGCAGAGTCGGCCGCCAGTGATCGCGCGTCGTGATGCCGATCGTGCGCGTGCTGTGTTCCAGCCGCGGGCCGATGGTCGTGAGCATCCCGCCATCGACTTCCAGCGCCACCTGGTCGGGTGACAACAGGGTCAGGAAGTCGCCATCGGCGAGCACGCCGCGAATGACCATTACCGATCCGCATTCGATCGGTGCGCGGGGACGGGGATGCCCGGCGAACAAGGCTTCCCATTGCAGGCGGAGCGGCGTCCCGGGCTGGCCGACAATCCACGGATAGCCGGCCAGTTGCTCCAGCGAGGGCTGCTCGACCCGCGCCAAGGGATGGCCGGCGCGGCCGATCACCGCGAGCCGGTCGATCATCAACGGCATCTGCACGCAATCGGGCGGTGCGGCCGGGCGAAGCGCGCCGATCATCAGGTCGAGCACGCCATCGCGCAACGGATCGACCAGCTCGCGCCACGATCCCTCGACCACGTCGATCATCGTCCCGGGATAGTCGCGGGTGAACTGGGCGATCGCGGCTGGCAGGATCAGCGCGCGGCAGAGCGGCATGGCGCCGACCACCACGCTGCCGCCGCCCTCAGGCTCGGCCGCGACTTCCGCGATCAGCGCGGCGAGTTCGCTCCGCGCCAGCCGGATTCCCCGGGCCAGCTTGGTGCCTGATGGCGACAGCGCGACGCCGCGGCCGCGCCGTTCGACCAGCGGCGTGGCGCAGAGCTGTTCGAGATCGCGGACCGCGCGATGAATGGCCGGCTGCGACAGACCCGTGGCATCGGCTGCACCGACGAAGCTACCGGCATCGGCTACTGCAAGAAACGCGCGCAGCTGCGTCGCGGTCATCAGCAATTCGGGCCGCGCGAAGCTGCGCGCGCCGCCTCGCGCGGTGGCGCGGGTGGCGACGGTCAGATGGTTGAGCGCGGCATCGACGCGTTCGCTCGCCAGCCGACCCTCGGCCGTCGCCGACATGCCGTCGGGGTGGCGTTCGAACAGCGTCGCGCCGAGTTGGCGTTCGAGCTTGGCGAGGCCTTGGGTCAGCGCGGGCTGCGACAGGCTCACGGCCTCGGCGGCGGCGCTCATGCTGCCGTGGCGGACGATCGCCGATATTGCTCGCAAATGCCGGATGTTGAGATCGAAGGGCTTGGTCATCGGCGGCGATCATAGCAAAAACTTATCGCTGGGGGATAATTGTGAATGCCGCCCCGCCAGCGCCTTCTCTAGCGCTGACGGCGAAATGTTTTGAGGCGAGGTGGACATGGCTGGTCGAGTGGTTCGCAACATCGCGCGCGCCGACGCGTCGGTAATCGATGGCCTGGCGCATGCCGGCGTCGCCACGGTGCACGAAGCGCAGGGCCGGATCGGACTGCTCGCGAGCCGGCTGCGGCCGATCTGGCCGGGCGCACGGATCGCGGGGTCGGCGGTGACGATCTCCGCGCCGCCGGGCGACAATTGGATGGTCCATGTCGCGATCGAGCAGTTGCAGGATGGCGACATCCTGGTGCTGGCGCCGACCAGTCCGTGCGAGGACGGCTATTTCGGAGACTTGCTGGCGACGTCGGCGATGGCGCGGGGCTGCCGCGGGCTGGTGATCGATGCGGGCGTCCGCGACGTTCGCGACCTGACGCAGATGGGTTTTCCGGTCTGGTCGAAGGCGGTGTTCGCGCAAGGGACGGTCAAGGCGACCCTGGGATCGGTCAACGTGCCGATCGTCTGCGCGGGTGCAGCGATCGAGCCAGGCGACGTGATCGTGGCGGATGACGACGGCGTGTGTGTGGTCCGGCGGGCCGATGCCGGCGCCGTGCTCGAACAGGCCCAGGCGCGCGAGGCGAATGAGGAATCCAAGCGCCAGCGGCTGGCGGCGGGTGAGCTCGGTCTCGACATCTACGACATGCGCGGCAAGCTCGCGGCGATGGGGCTGAAATATGAGTGACTTGGCCGCCCCGGGCAGTCAGGGCATCCGCTGCATGTGGATGCGCGGGGGCACGTCGAAAGGCGGGTTCTTCCTTGCCGATGAACTGCCCGCCGACCCCGCCGCACGCGATGCTTTCCTGTTGCGCGTGATGGGATCGCCCGATCCGCGCCAGATCGACGGCATGGGCGGTGCCGATCCGTTGACCTCTAAGGTCGCGGTCGTCTCGCGGTCGACCCGGCCCGGTGTCGACGTCGATTATCTGTTCCTGCAGGTGTTCGTCGACCAGGCGATCGTCACCGACGCGCAGAATTGCGGCAATATGCTCGCCGGGGTCGGTCCGTTCGCGATCGAGCGCGGTCTGGTCGCGGCGGCCGGCGAGGAGACCCGCGTCGCGATCTTCATGGAGAATACCGGGCAGATCGCGGTTGCTACCGTGCGGACGCGCGATGGCGCACCGGTCTATCATGGCGAGGCGCGGATCGATGGCGTGCCGGGTACCGCGGCGCCGATCCCGCTCGAATTCCGTGATACCGCCGGGTCGTCCTGCGGCGCGTTGCTGCCGACCGGCAACGCGACCGACGAGATCGAAGGCGTCGCCTGCACGCTGATCGATAACGGCATGCCCTGCGTGGTGTTTCGGGCGGAGGATGTCGGAGCGACCGGCTATGAAGATCGCGAGACGCTCGACGGCGATACCGCGCTCAAGGCGCGGATCGAGGCGATCCGGCTCAAGGCGGGGCCGTTGATGAACCTGGGCGATGTGACCGCGAAGTCGGTGCCCAAGATGATGCTGGTGGCGCCGCCGAAACATGGTGGAGCGGTGACCGCCAGAAGCTTCATCCCGCATCGCGCGCATGCCACGATCGGCGTGCTGGGCGCGGTCAGCGTCGCCACGGCCTGCCTGGTTCCCGGCTCGCCCGCCGCCGCGGTCGCTGTTATTCCGGACGGATCGGTCAAGACGCTGTCGGTCGAGCACCCGACCGGCGAAATGAGCTGCGTGCTGACGCTCGACGACAACGGCCAGGTCGCGACCGCCGCGTTGCTCCGCACCGCTCGCAAGCTGATGGATGGCGAGGTGTTCGCATGACTCTCGACGCGAATGGGCGCATCCGCAGCTGGACGGAATCGCCCTCGACGCCGCATTTCGTTCCCCCGCCCGGCGCGATCGACGCGCATTGCCACGTGTTCGGACCGGCCGCGCAATTCCCGTTCAGCGCCAAAGCGAAATATCTGCCGCAGGATGCCGGGCCGGACATGCTGTTCGCACTGCGCGACCGGCTGGGGTTCGACCGCAACGTGATCGTTCAGGCGAGCTGCCACGGCACCGACAACGCCGCGACGTTGGACGCGATCGCACGATCGGACGGCAAGGCGAGGGGAGTCGCCGTGGTCGACCCCGCCATTGGCGAAGCTGAGTTGCAGGCGCTGCACGACGGCGGCTGCCGCGGCATCCGCTTCAATTTCCTCAAGCGGCTGGTCGACGACGCGCCCAAGGACAAGTTCCTCGACGTAGCGCGGCGGCTGCCGCCGGATTGGCATGTCGTGGTCTATTTCGAGGCCGATATCCTGACGGAATTACGGCCGTTCCTCGATGCCATCCCGGTGCCTTTGGTAATCGACCATATGGGGCGCCCGGATGTCACCCAGGGGCCCGATGGCGCCGACATGCAAGCATTCCGCCGGTTGCTCGACAGCCGCGACGACATCTGGTTCAAGGCAACCTGTCCCGACCGGCTCGATCCTGCCGGAGCGCCCTGGGACGATTTCGCCGCCGCCGTCGCGCCGCTGGTCGCCGATTATCCCGATCGCGCCCTCTGGGGCAGTGATTGGCCGCACCCTAATATGCAGGACGCGATCCCCGACGACGGCGCGCTGGTCGACATGATCCCGCGCATCGCCCCGACGGCCGAACTGCAGCGCAAGCTGCTGATCGAAAATCCCGAACGGCTATACTGGCCCGAGACAATCGGCTGAACCCACCTCTCCCGGGGCAGCTCGGTTCGCGTGAGTCCATGGCCGCCATTCGCTCCAATCCAAGCCGACGGGATCGGCGAGCGCTACTAAGCTTCCTCAGACCGTTCGAAGCGGCCGGGTTCAGGGGAGGACAATTTTGCGCACGTCAATCATCGGCATCCTGTTGGGGACCACCGTCATCCTGCCGTCGCTCGCGCATGCGCAAGCGGCGCCCGCGACGCCACCCCAGCCGGACCCGGCCCAGGTCGAGACCAATAGCGGCATTCCCGATATCGTCGTCACCGCGCAGAAGCGGTCCGAGAATGTGCAGGACGTGCCGATCGCGATTTCGGCCTTCACCGCCGATACGCTGAAGGAGCGCGCGGTCACCAGCATTTCGCAGCTGTCGGCGATCGCGCCCAACGTCAATCTCGATGCGGGAACGCCCTTTTCCGGCTCCACCGCCGTTCTCTCCGCCTATATCCGCGGCATCGGGTCGGACGATTTCGCGTTCAACATCGATCCGGGGGTCGGCATCTACCTCGACGGCGTCTATCTGGCGCGAACGGTCGGCGCCAACCAGGACCTGCCCGATGTCGAGCGCGTCGAGATCCTGAAGGGACCGCAGGGCACGTTGTTCGGCCGCAACACGATCGGTGGTGCGATCTCGATCGTCACGCATGACCCGGGCAAGACTTTCCGCGTCAGCGGCGACATCACTACCGGCAGCTTCAACCTCCTCCAGGCGCGCGGCACGGTCGATATCCCGATTACCGACGGCCTGTCTTCGTCGCTGACGTTCGGTGTGCGGACGCGCGACGGCTATCTGAAGCGCATTCCCTATCCCGATGCGCGCGCGAACAATTCGCCGTCCTTCACCGCTTTCGACGCCGCGGGATATGACAGCGCGCGGAGCGAAGGCGCCAATGACAATTTCAACCTGCGCGGCAAGCTCAAATGGGACAATGGCGGCCCGGTCCGACTGACCGTGTCGGGTGATTACAGCCGCGACAAGGGAACATCGGCGAACAAGCTGCTGGGAACCGCCGAAACTGTACCGGGCAATTTTGCCGGCACGACCAATCTGCCAGGCACGGCCTTCGACCCAACCGGCACGACCGGCTTCCTGTTCGCGGGCCTGTACAATTTCTGTATCGGCGCCACCTCGGCGCAGATCGCCGCGCGTGGCGCGCAGGCGCTGTGCGGCGTGACGAGCACTCAATACAGCCCGCAATTCAAGCTGCCGAGCGTGGCCAGCGTCAATGTCGACGGCAACCCCAACAATGACCGGTTGCCATGGGACAGCCGCTTCGTCACCGCAGATCCCAATCGCAGCTACGCCACCGGCAACAGCTATTCCGACCTGAAGAATTGGGGCGTGTCGGGCATCGTCGATATCGACCTGGCGAAGAACGTCGCGATCAAGTCGATCACCGCGTATCGCGCTCTCCATTGGAATGCCGGTCTCGATGCCGACGGCTCGCCGCTCAACTTCCTGCAGCTCAGCTTCAAGATGAACCAATGGCAGTTCAGCCAGGAAGTGCAGCTGCTCGGCAAGGCGTTCGACAACAAACTCAACTATGTGCTTGGCGCCTATTATTTCAAGGAAGCCGGCGACCTGCATGATTATGTCACCTTCGCCGAAGGGCTGATCCAGGTCGACGGTCCCAACACGCTCAAGACCGAGAATTATGCCGCCTTCGGGCAGGTGGATTTCCGCCCGATCGACCTGATCGGAATCACGCTGGGGGGGCGCTACACGCGCGAAAACAAGCAATTCGAGGGCGGGCAGCAGGAGCTCAACGGGTTCAACTACAAATTGTTCGGCTGTTCCGACGCCAATGGCAACATCACGCCCAACGGCCCGTTCCCGCTGGCGCCAGTGACTTGCCAACAGGGATTGTCCTTCCCCGATCCGAGCAATCCGGTCCGCGTCTATGTGCCGGGCGTCAACCGCAAGACCTTCACCAACTTCTCGCCCAAGGTCGGCATCCAGCTCCACGCCGCCAAGGACATCCTGCTCTATGGCAGCTGGTCGAAGGGCTACAAGACCGGCGGCTGGACCACGCGCCTGACCAATCCGCAGGGCAATGTCGCGCCGGGTTTCGATGAGGAAAAGGCGACGACCTGGGAAGCTGGCGTCAAATCGACCTGGTTCGATCACAAGCTCCAGCTCAACGCGGCCGCCTATACGACCGACTATCAGGGTATTCAGCTCAACATCCAGATCGGGACGTCGCCGACCATCGCCAATGCCGGCAATGCCCGGATCAAGGGCTTCGAGGTGGAGATGGTCGCAGCGCCTGTGGCCGGCCTGACGATCAACGGATCGGTCGGCTACACCGATGCCTATTACACCTATGTGTCCCCGGCCGCGACTGCGGTGGGCGGCGCCAATATTTTCCAGGCGGGAACGCTGGTAGGGGCGTCCTTGCCCAAGACGCCGAAATGGCAGATCAGCCTCAGCCCTCGCTATGAGACCAGGCTGGGGAATGGCGGAGCGCTGGTGTTGCTCGCCGACTGGAGCCATACCACCAGCGCGTGGAACGACGCGCAACGCACCTATTTATTGTTCCGGCCCACGACCAATACGGTCAATGCCAGCCTCACCTATCGCGAGCCCGGCGACCATTGGACGCTGACGGTCGGCGGCACCAACCTGACCGACGGCCGCTACCTCACCTCGGGCGGATCGAACGTATCGGCGGGGGTCTTCTTCGGAAGCTATAACCGGCCACGTGAATGGTATGCCAAGTTCGGCTTCCGGTTCTGATCCGATGGAAGGACTGACAGCCCAGGCTGCGATCGTCGAGGCGCCCGGCGGCGAGTTCACGCTCACCGCGGTTACCATCGATCCACCGGGTCCAGAGCAGGTCCGGGTCGCGATCCACGCCTGCGGGGTCTGCCATACCGACATGGTGATGCGCGACGGCGGGTTGCCGATCCCCTTTCCGGTGGTGCTGGGCCATGAAGGCGCCGGGGTGGTCGAGGCGGTGGGTTCGGCGGTCGAGGGGATCGCGCCAGGCGATCATGTGCTGCTCAGCTTCCACAGTTGCGGCCGATGCGCGGCGTGCGACGATCATCAGCCCGGCTATTGCGACGAGTTCGTCCCGCGCAATTTTCTCGGCGCGCGGACGCCGGGCGAGGGCGATATCCGACGCGATGGCGCGGCGGTCGGAGGCAACATCTTCGGCCAATCGGCCTTTGCCACCTCGGCGCTCGCCCATGCCGACAATGTGGTGCCGATCGACCCCGCACTCCCGCTCGACCTGCTCGCGCCGCTCGGCTGCGGCATCCAGACGGGCGCGGGCACGGTGATGGAAACGCTGCGCCTGCAACCCGGCCAGTCGATAGCGGTGTTCGGTGCCGGCGCGGTCGGGCTGGCGGCAGTGATGGCCGCACGGATCCTCGGCGCGGGCAGAATCGCGGTGCTCGACCTCCATCCGGGGCGCCTCGATCTGGCGCGCGACCTCGGCGCGACGGAAACCGCCGATGCGATCGAGCGGCTGTCGGGCGCGTTCGACCATATCGTCGACACGACCGGCGTTCCGGCATTGGTGGAGCGAGCGGTCGATCTGCTCGCGCCGCGTGGCACGCTTGCGCTGGTTGGTGCCTATCCGCCCGGCGGGTCGATCTCGATCGATCCTTCCGCGATCATGGCTGTCGGCCGACGGGTCGTTGGGGTGGTCGAGGGCGGCATCGATCCGCGCCGCTTCATTCCGCGGCTCATCGATCATTATCGAGCCGGCGAATTGCCACTGGAAAAGATCGTCCGGACCTATTCCTTCGCCGAGATTGAGCGCGCCTTCGCCGCCTCCAGCGACGGATCGGTGGTCAAGCCGGTGCTGGTGATGCCGGTGGGCGAGGGGCAGGCCGAGTGAAGATAAACGGCTCGCCAGTTTCCAACGCCCATGTTTACGGACCGGTGTTGGTGCCGCGGCATCGGGAGCGGCTTCGCCACCAAAAAGCCGAATTGGCTAGCGGCACGAAAGCCAACACGGGCGCCAGCGCCGCCCTTTCTATTCCGACCAGATAAAGCGCGCGCCATCGCTATCGTCCGGCATCGGGCCGGGGCTGTCGGCTCGGATATTGCCGGTCTTCGGATCGATGCGGAGGAAGCGGTTGGTCGCCAACGACATCAGCACCAGTTCTCCAGTCGGCGTTTCAATCCATTGGAAGTTTTGCGCCTTGCCGGACTGGCCGGCCACGAGTGTCACCTCTCCATTCGCGCCGACGGTAACATAGCGTCGGCCCGATTGCAGGGCGATGCGGCCCAACTTGCGGTCGACGACCTCGAACCGCGTCGGGACTGCCGAAGCCAGGCCCGCAGCGCCGGCCGCGAGCCCGGTCGTCGCATGAAACGAGGTCAGCCGGATCGATCGGCCATAGGGAATGGGTCGCATCAGGCCGCGGGTATGCGGCTGATAGATTTGGATATTGTCGAAATCGGCGAACCCGCCTTCGGCGCCGGTCCTATTGTAGCTGAACAATCCGTAGCGAACGCCCTGGAAGGTGAAGGTCTGATAGACCAGCACGACCTGCTCACCGATCGGGGTAAAGGTGACGCCGTCGAACGAATAGCTGAAGCGCGCGCGTTCGGTGAGGAAATCGCAGTCGGCACGAAGCCAGATGCGCGTCCCCGTCATCTTCACCCGTACCGTCTTGTCGGAGCGCTGGTCATGGAGGACGATGTCGAGCCCGTCGGTACGTTTTTCGACGCCCAAAGTCGCATAGGGCAGATTGAGTAGCCCCAGGCCGGCCATGTCGCCAGGCTTCAGGTGCGACGCATCGAGCAGGACGGTCGGGGTCGACATCGGCCCGATCGCGCGCTGCGTCAGCGTATCGCGCGCGTCATAGAATGAGGTCGCCGGCAAGGCATGAAGCCGCAGGAAGCCGGGCCGTTCCGACAACGACCATTTGCCGTCGACCGGGACATGGTTCCACTGCCATATCGGCTGGAGCCGCGGCGCCGAGAAATCGTCGCTGCGGCGGTAGGGCACCCGCACGGGCTGCGGCGTGGCGGTCTTGGGCTTCACCCAGGTCCGCGGCGTACGCGTCAGATTACCCGGCAGCCCGAAATAGGGCCAGCCGTCCTTCCAGGTGACCGGCGACAGGTCGAGCAGGCGGCCGACAGAATTGAAATCCATCATCGAAAAACCCCACCATTCGCCCTCCGGCGTCTGGACGATGCCCCCCTGGTGCATCGCCAGGCCGTGACTGGCGGCGGCGCCGGGCGCCCAGAACTTGAACGGCGGTTTGGCCGTGGCCGTGCGCTGGCCCGCCGCCATGCCGAAGTCCTCGTGCAAGCTGATCGCTCGATCGACCTCATAGGGGCCCAGCACGCGATCCGCCCGCGCCGCCGGCATCCGAAAGCCGCCGGCATATTCGGCGCTGATGATGTAATATTTGCCGTCTATCTTGTAGAAATGCGCGCCTTCGCCCATCCCGGCATCGGCGGTGAACAGGGCGCGCTCGGTGCCTGGAACCACGTCGGTCAGGTCATCGGTAAGTTGGGCCAGGTGCATGTCCTGATGACCCCAGACGACATAGGCCTTGCCGTCGTCATCGAACAGGACGGACAAATCGTGAAAGCTGCGCTTCATCGGCGTGCGCGTCCACGGCCCCTTGGGATCGGTGGCCGTGAACATCTGGGTCGTCTGGCCGTTGACGTTCGAGAAGATGTAGAATTTGCCGTCATGGTAGCGGAAGCATGGCGCCCAGATACCCTGACCGTAGATATTCCGGCCATCCTCCAGCCGGTAGGCCGGGCCGAGGTCGAGCTTGTCCAAAGCATAGGCAACGAATTCCCAGTTGACCAAGTCCTTCGAGCGCAGGATCGGCAGGCCGGGCATGGCGTGCATGGTGGTGCCGGTCAGGTAGAACCAGTCGCCGACGCGGATCAGGTCCGGATCTGAAAACTCGTCATAGAATAATGGATTAGTGAACGTGCCGTCACCGTTATCCGGCGTCCAGGTCTCTGTCGACATGCCCTTGGACGTGCGCGCCACCGGACCGTCCCGATCCACGGCGGATGCGGGCGATGCTCCTGTAACCAGGGTAAAGGCCAGGCATGATGCCAGCCCGGATATGACGAGTCCGGACGATTTCGACCCAGGCCGCATTATGCCTCCCTCATTTTGTGCCCTGATACCACAAAGCTGGAATCTGATAACGCTACCAGAGATCGGCTATAATGTGCCTTGCGAACTGCCTATGCCCGGACGAGCCTATTGCATGCCTATCAAGTCATTGAAAGAAAATCGGATATATTAGAGCTCGGATCTAGGATCCGCTGATACCTCTAATGTTCCTGATTCGGGCTGGTGAGCCGGCGCTGCAGCCAGTTCGCAGTCGCCGTGTCCATTTCGCAGCCAGCATTTTCCGGCCCGAAACAATTCCCGGCGCGCTATTTTCGTTGACGTATAGCCCGCATGAACTCGGCGCCAGTGCGCAAGGGTTGTCGGCCAACGTGCCTGGGGATGAGGACATGAAATTTTGTGGGCGAGTGCACCGACCGGTGCCGCTGTCGGGGCTGGTTGCGCTCGGTCTGACTGCTTGCGGAGGCGGCGCCGCGGCCGGAAGCGGAACGGTGACACCCACACCAGCGCCTGCGCCGGCTCCCACACCGATGCCGGCCGCCACGCCGACCCCAACACCAACCCCAGTGCTTGCGGCGGTCACCACGGCGGAGCTCGGCAAGGGCTGGAACATCGGCAATACGCTTGAGTCGTTAAACGACTACGGCAAGCCCCACACGACTTCGCAGGAGACCGTTTACGGCAATCCCGTGATAAACCAGAAATTGCTCAACGCAGTCGCGGCCGCCGGTTTCAAGAGTGTGCGCATTCCCGTCGAGTGGGCACAATATGCCGACAGCGCCGGGACCATCGCGCCGTTCTGGCTCGCCAGGGTCAAGGAAGTGGTCGATATGGCACGCAACGCCGGGCTGTACGTGATCATCAACCAGCATAAGAGCGATTGGTACACGCCGACGGCTGCGAACCAGGTTGCCGGCAACGCGGCGTACAAGAATTTGTGGACGCAAGTCGCGAACAATTTCAAAGATTACGACAACCATTTGCTGTTCGCCGGCACTAACGAAATCCACGTGGACTATGGCGTGCCGTCGCAGGAAAATTGCTCGGTTCAGGAGGGTTTCAACCAGGCGTTCGTCGACGCGGTGCGCGCGACCGGCGGGAGCAATGCGTCACGAACTTTGGTCTTCCAGGGTTATAACACCGACATCACCAATACGATTACGGCGTGTGGAGCTCCCGTCCCAACCGACACCGTCAGCGGCAGGCTGATGATGGAGTTCCATTATTACGACTCATACAACTTCACGCTGAACGACAAGAGCGCCATCTGGCAGTGGGGATCGATCGCAACCGATCCCGCAGCAACCGAAGCATGGGACAACGAGGCGCATGTCGACGCCCAATTCGACAAGGCGAAGACCGCCTATGCCGACAAGGGCATTCCCGTCATCATCGGCGAATATTGTGCCATCTCAAAGACCGAATATGATCCGTCGCTGAAGTACAGGGACTATTGGACCAAATATGTCACCGGGTCCGCGATCCGGCATGGCTTCGCACCCTTTTACTGGGACACCGGCGCCTTCCCCAATCACACGTGCGGGCTGTTCGACCGCAACACCGGCGCCGACTTCAATCCATCGACGATCGCCGCGGTTTTCGCCGCGCCCTGAAGGTCCGGCCTCTCAAGATCGACGTCGCTCCGCGCGGAGGATCGTCAGTCGACGATCTTCTGACAATTTCTGGTGAGATCCGCAGCGTGAGCGGAATCTTCCATATCCTGGCCGAGTGCCAGCATCGACATGATGAAGGGATGCGAAGTGAACATCAAAGGCATAGCGCGGCTCATGTTAGGCATCTTGCTGGGTGCTGCCGCCTGCGGCAATTGCTGGGCTCAAAAGGCTGAAGGCCTGGCCAGCACCCCGCAAATGGGCTGGAACAGCTGGAACAAATTTGCCTGCGAAATCGACGAGCGCCTGATCCGCGAGACCGCCGATGCCATGGTAAAGTCCGGCATGAAGGACGCCGGCTACCAGTACGTGAACATTGACGATTGCTGGCAAGGCCAGCGCGACGCCGACGGCAACATTCAGCCCGACGCCAAGCGCTTCCCGTCCGGCATAAAGGCACTGGCGGACTATGTGCATGGCAAGGGACTCAAGCTGGGTATCTACTCGGACGCCGGCGCGACCACCTGCGGCGGCCGTCCCGGTAGCCGCGGCCACGAATATCAGGATGCGCGGACCTATGCGCGCTGGGGCATCGATTACGTCAAGTACGACTGGTGCAACACCCCAGGCATGAGCGCCGAAGCGGCCTACACCACGATGCGCGACGCGATCGCCCAGTCGGGCCGTCCGATGCTGTTCAGCTTGTGCGAATGGGGCATGAGCAAGCCGTGGGAGTGGGCCGGCCAGGTTGGCCATTCGTGGCGCACCACGCCCGATATCTATAATTGCTTCGACTGCGAATTCAGTCCCGGTCTTTCGACTGGTCTGGGCGTACTGCGCATCCTCGACAGGCAGGCCGGCCTGCGCAAGTTCGCAGGGCCCGGCCACTGGAACGATATGGACATGCTCGAAGTGGGCAACGGCATGAGCGAGGACGAAGACCGCGCCCATCTGTCGATCTGGGCCATGATGGCCTCGCCCCTCATCCTGGGCAACGACCTGCGTTCCATGTCCGAGTCGACCCGCCGCATCCTGACCAACCCCGGCGTGATCGCGGTGAGCCAGGACAAGCTGGGTGTGCAGGCGCTGCGCGTCATGGTCGACGGTCCGCTGGAAACCTATGCCAAGCCGCTCGACGGCGGCAAATGGGCGTTGCTGTTCCTGAACCGCTCCAACCAGCCGACCAACGTTGACCATGACTGGAAGGCGGAAGTCCTGACCGACGGGCTGAGCAACCGGTCGGTCGATTTCAAGCAGGCCGTCTACCGCTGGTCCGACCTGTGGAGCACGAAGACGGGCGACACGAGCACCAAACTGCAAGCGCGGCTGGCGCCGCACAGCGTGCTGATGCTGCTCCTGACTGGCCCTGCGAAATCATAGGACACGCCCGGCCGCGCAGACGCTGATCGCTGGGCATCAACGCTAATGCCAGAAGGATTCGCATGATTACGCGCCTGTTTCCACGCACGACCCGTATCTCGCCGTCAGGCGAGCAGGCAAAGCGGCGCTTTTCGTCCCTGACCTGGGCTGCCCGCATCGCCCTGCTGCTGTGCATCGCCATGCCGGCAAGCGTAGCGCCTGCCGCCGATGCTCCGGTTCAGGTAACACTCGATGCGTCCAAGCCCGGCGCGGTGATTGACCGCAATATCTTCGGCCAGTTCGCCGAGCATCTAGGCAGCGGTATCTACGGCGGCATCTGGGTCGGCAGGGATTCCACGATCCCAAACACGCGCGGCATTCGCAACGATGTCGTAGCGGCCTTGAAGGCGCTCAAGGTCCCCAACGTCCGCTGGCCGGGCGGCTGCTTCGCCGATCAATATAACTGGCGCCGCGGAGTCGGCCCTGAGCGCAAGCCGGCCATCGGCGAGCCCAATAGTTTCGGCACCGACGAATTCATGGACTTCGCCCAGCAGATCGGAACCGAAGCCTATGTTTCGGTCAATCTCGGCTCTGGCACTGCGCAGGAAGCGGCCGAATGGCTTGAGTACATGACCGCCCCGACCGACGACGCCCTGGGTGCCGAGCGCGCTAAAAACGGTCACCCTGAGCCGTACAAGGTTGCCATCCTTGGCCTCGGCAACGAATCCTGGGACTGCGGCGGCCCCATGTCGCCGGACTTCTACATCAGCGAAATGAAGCGCTTTTCGCACTTCGTGCGCAATTACAACGCTGCCCAGCCGATGAAGCGCGTTGCCGTCGGACCGAGCGGTGCCGACCCCACCTATACCGACGCCGTCATGAAGGCCTGGAAGAGCCGTTCCTGGGCCTGGGATATCGAGGGCCTGTCGCTGCACTCCTACAGCGCGGGCGGCTGGCCGCCGCATATGGCGGACACCGGCTTTGGCGAGAAGGACTATGCCGTCCTGCTGAAAGACTCGATCGGCATGGAGTATACGCTCAAGACGCAGTCGGCGATCATGGATAAATATGATCCCGAAAAGAAGGTCGCCCTGGTGGTCGACGAATGGGGCTCGTGGCTGGCCCCGACGCCGGGGTCGAACCCGGGCAGCCTAGTGCAACAGAATACTCAGCGCGACGCCGTGCTGGCCGCCCTCAACATCAATATCTTCGCGCGCCATGCCGACCGCGTCCGCGTGGCCAATATCGCGCAGATGATCAACGTCCTGCAGGCCATGATCCTGACCGACAAGGGCAAGATGCTGCTGACGCCGACCTATCACGTCTTCCACATGTACGTGCCGTTCCAGGACGCGACCTTCGTGCCGCTGACCTTCGACGCCGGCACCTATATGACGAACGGGATCACCCTGCCGCGTGTCGACGTCATTGCGGCCAGGGACAAGGCCGGCAAAATATGGATCGCCGTCACCAATATCGACCCGAAGTCGCCCGCGACATTCGGCGTTTCGCTCGCCGGTGTGAAAGCCAAGAGGGCTTCGGGCCAAACCCTTTCGGCGCCGAAGGTCGACAGCGTCAACACCTTCGACGCACCCAATATCGTCGCCCCCAAGGCATTGGCGGCCAAGGTTGCGAGCGGCAAGCTGACCATCACTGTCGCGCCGGCATCGGTGACGGTGCTTGGTCTCGAATAATCGGAGCGCCCAGGAGCGGGCCAATACGCTTGCATCTTAACGGCCAGGCTCAAGCTTGAAAGATATTCATACTATGAACTTCAAAAAGAACATGCGGGGGATGAAGGCCCTGACATTCTGTCCAGCGAGCCTGGCGGCCATGGCCCTGCTGGCCGGATGTGCCGGGGCGTCTGCCGGTTCATCCTCTGCGCCGTCTCACGGAGCCTTTTACTGGAAATCAAGCGCACCGCTGATCGGGCCGCAGCCGGATCCATCCCAGACCGTTTACGCGGTAAAGGATCCGTCCGTCGTATTTGCGAACGGAAAATACCATGTCTTCATGACCACGGCCGGATCGAAGGGATGGGGCATCGCCTATACCAGCTTCGCCGATTGGTCGTCCGCATCGACGGCGCCGATATTCCCCCTCGAGAAATCGCCGATAGGCCCTGGGTACCGCGCGGCGCCGGAAGTGTTCTACTTTGCTCCGAAAAAGCTCTGGTACCTGATATTTCAGGGCGGCGATCCGATGTATTCCACCACGACCAACATCGACGACCCGATGTCATGGAGCGCTGCTCGCCCATTCTTTGCCACGGCGCCGGACATCACGAAGCCTCCGGCGGGGAAGGGGTGGCTAGATTTCTACATTCTCTGCAACGACACCAAGTGCTACCTCTTCAATACCGACGATAACGGCCACGTCATGCGGTCGGAGACAGGGATCGATCAATTCCCGAACGGCTTCCACAATACCGTCACCGTCATCACCGAGCCTCGAGAGGACGCGTTCGAGGCAAGCAGCCACTATCGGGTAAAAGGAACCAATACGTACCTCACCGTCGTCGAGGCAATCAGCCCGAAGGGGCGTTATTTCCGGATATGGAAAAGCGACGGTTTGGAAGGCACCTGGGTGCCGCTGGGTTCAGCCGCCAAAAATCCCTTCGCAACAGCCGACAACGTGGAAGGCATCTGGTCCGAGGGTGTTTCGCATGGCGAACTGATCCGGGACACGACGGATCAGACCCAGGTCATTGACCCCTGCAAGCCGCTTCGGTTCCTGTTCCAAGGTAACGACCCGTCGGTTCACCCCTCCGATTACATCCAGCTGCCATACCGGCTCGGCCTTCTGACAGCCAAGGGGGCAAATCCGATCACGGACATGTGCCACAAAAAGGACAGACCCTAATCGGGCGGGTAGAATTGCGGAGCTTCGCGGTGGTCGACGATCTCGTGCATCCCACCGTCGAGCCGCCCTTGGCTGGCCCAGGTCATGCCGTTAAGCCATTGAAAAGGTGGTGGACGCACTAGGGCTCGAACCTAGGACCCGCTGATTAAGAGTCAGCTGCTCTACCAACTGAGCTATGCGTCCATGCCGGTTTGCGGCTGCCGCTGTTAAGAGCGGCTCCCCGGACGGGGAGGGGGGCAATTACCATCGCAGGCGCGCTTTGCAACCCCTTTTTTGCGGCGCCGCAATTGGCGCCCGCCTGGCCGTTACCAGCGGGTCTGTTGCCGGTTCTGGCGGTCGAGCGACATCAGGATGCCGATGCATAACAGCACCGTCAGCTGCGACGATCCGCCGAAGCTGATCAGCGGCAGCGGCACGCCGACCACGGGCGCCATGCCCATCACCATCGCCATGTTGATCGATACGTAGAAGAACAGGGTCGTCGCCAAACCTGCGGCGGTCAGCCGGGCGAAACGCCCTTCAGCCTTGAGCGCGACATTGACCGCCCACCAGATGATCGTGAACCAGGCGACGACCAACAGCACGCCGCCGACCAGCCCCCATTCCTCCATCATCGTCGCCAGCGCGAAATCGGTGTGCCCTTCCGGCAGATAATCGAGATGGCTCTGCGTGCCGTTCAGGAAGCCCTTGCCGAAAATCCCGCCCGATCCGATCGCGATCTTCGACTGGCTGATATGATAGCCGGTGCCGAGCGGATCGCTTTCCGGATCCATGAAGATCAGGATGCGGTTGCGCTGGTAATCGTGGAGCACGAAGTTGAACGCGATCGGTGCCAGGATCGCGCCCGCCAGCCCGCCGCCGATGAACAGGCGCAGCGGAATGCCGGCCAGGAACATCACCGTGATGCCGCCGGCGGTGATCATCAGCGCGGTGCCGAGATCGGGCTGAAGCATGACCAGCGCGGCGGGAATGCCGATCAGCACCAAGGGCGGCCATATCGCGCCGAACTTGCGGATCTCGGCCGGCGGCAGCATCTCGTAGAAGCGCGCGCAGGCGAGCACGATGAACGGCTTCATCAATTCGGACGGCTGCAGGCGGATGATGCCGAGCTCGAGCCAGCGTTGGCCGCCGCCGGCGACCTTGCCGAGGATCTCGACCCCCAGCAGCATCAGGATGATGACCACGTAGATCGGCAGGCTGATCGAGCTCCAGGTGCTTTCGCGTACGCGCGACAAGGCCATCGCGCCGCCGAGCAGGACGAAGAAGCGGACACCCTGTGACAGCGCCCAGGGGCGGATATGCCCGCCCGCCGCCGAATAGAGCACCAGCAGGTCGAAACAGCCGATCGCCAGGACCAGCAGGATGATCTTCCACGGCAATTGCGCGAGCGGTTCGGGCACGAAGCCGAGATTGGCAGAGGACCCTCTAGTCATTCGTCGCCTCGCGCGACCCTTCTTCGGCCGGCTGCGCGGTATTGGCGATCGCCGCGGCCGACGAATTGGCGGCGTCGGTTGCCGCTTCGACCGCCGGGGCGTCGGTCGGCGCCGCCGTGGCGTTGATTTCGGTCTGTGCACCCTGCACCAGCGAGATCTGGCTCTTATAGGCGGCGGTCTCGGCCGCCATGCGCGTGGCGATATCGCCGCCCCAGGTCGGTTCGACCTCGGCCAGCGATTTCAGCGCGCGGTCGCGGTCGAGCAGGTACGTGATGATGTCGCGCCCGATCCCCGGCGTATCGAGATTGGTCACCGTATGGCCGCCATGTTCGAGCACGACGGCGGCGGCATATTTTGGGTTCTCGACGGGCGCGAAGCAGATGAACAAGGCGTGGTCGCGCATCTTGAACGGCAAAGAGGCGTTCGATCGCACGCCGCCCGCGCGCTCGGCCATGGTGATGCGCCGGACCTGCGCGGTGCCGGTCTTGGCGCCGAGCGAGACGCCGGGGATGTTGAGGCGGGCGCGGCCACCGGTGCCGCCCTGATTGACCACCCCGTACATAGCGTCGCGGATATAGGCGAGGTGCTGCGGATCGAGCGGCAGCGGATTGGCGATCGGCGCATTGCCGTTCATCAGGATGCGCGGCTGCAGCGACCGGCCCGACGCGATGCGCGACGCCATCACCGCGAGCTGGATCGGATTTGCCAGCACATAGCCCTGGCCGATCGACGCATTGAGCGAGTCGGCCACGGTCCAATCGGCTTTGTACTTCTTGAGCTTCCACCCGCTGTCGGGGACGGTGCCATAGCGTTGCGTCGAGAAGGGGAGGTCGAATTTCTGTCCCAACCCCATGATCCGTGCGACCGGTGCAACCTGATCGTATCCCAGCCGCCGGACCATCTCGTAGAAATAGATGTCGCAGCTGGCCATGATCGCTTGTTTGAGGTTGAGCGGCCCATGCCCCGATTTCTTGTGGCAGTGGAAGATGCCGTTGCCGACCCGCAGCGCACCGCCGCAGCTGATCCGGTCCTCCGGGCTGACACCGGCCCGAAGCAGCGCCAGACCGTTCATCGGCTTGACCGTCGATCCCGGTGGGTAAAGCCCCTGCAGGATCTTGTTCATCAACGGCACGTGGTCGTTATCCGACAGCATCTTCCATTCGAGATGGCTGATGCCGTCGGAAAAGCTGTTGGGGTCGTAAGCCGGCATCGACACGAAGGCGAGCAGGTCGCCGCTGGTGATGTCGATGACCACCGCAGAGCCCGAATTGGTACCGAGGCGGCGCGCGGCATATTCCTGCAATCCGGCGTCGATCGTCAGCCGCTGGTTATGGCCGGGTAGGTCCGGCCGCGTCTCCAGTTCACGGATCAGTTTGCCATGCGCCGTAACCTCGACGCGCTTGGCGCCGGGGACGCCCTGCAACTTCGATTCTAGCGCTTTTTCAAGGCCGTCTTTGCCGATCTTGAAACCAGGAGTGATGAACAGAGAATTCTTGGTCTGTTTGTATTGCTCGGCTGACGCCGCACCGACATAGCCGGTCAGGTGTGCGACCGCGGGCCCCGCCGGATAGCTCCGCGAATAGCCGCGGGTCGGCGCCACACCGGGCAGTTCCGGCAGGCGCACCTGGACCGCGGCAAAGCGGTCCCAATCGAGATTTTCCGCGACCTGGACCGGCTGAAACCCGGCAGCGCGCTTGAGGTCGGTCTGGATACGTGCGACCTGTTCGGGGGGCAGCGACAATAATTGCTGGAGCAGTTTCAACACCTGATCGATCTGCTCTTTGGGCAGGCGATCGGGAATGATGTCGACGCGGAAATCGGTGCGGTTATTGGCGATCGGATGGCCGTAGCGATCGATGATCCAGCCGCGCCGGGGCGTGATCGGCGTCAAATTGACGCGGTTCCTTTCGGCCAACACCTGATAACGCTGGTTCTCGATCACCGCGAGCCAGGTCATGCGGCTGGCCAGCGCCACCGCGACCGCACCTTGCGCCGCGCCCAGCACGAGCGCGCGGCGCGAGAAGCTGTAGGATTGCTGGACCTCGTTGACCAGGCGCGTCGGACGGTTCACGCGCGACCCCGTTTGCGGTCGAGCCAAGCGACCAGACGGGCGACGAAGGGATAGAGCAGCACCGCGACGATCACCTGGAACAACAACAGTGTATCGACATGCGCCTCTATCCCGGTCGCGATCAAGCGTCCTCCGATCAACGCGAAAGCGATCGCGCCCGTCGCCAGCACCCAATCCTGCCAGAAATCGCGCGCCACCAGCCGCTGGTCGAGCATATCGATGGCCAGAAACGCCATGCTCCACAACATCACCGCGCTGCCCAATGGCTGGCCGCTGACCAGGTCGTCGAACAGCCCGAACGGAATCGGCGCCCAGACACGCAAGGCCTCGGGTCGCATCAGCCGCCAGCCGAGCAGAATCATCAGGCCGAACGGCGGCAGCACGGGAAAGGTCGCGATGAACGGAATCACGGTGACCAGCGACCCCGCCATCACCGAACCGACCGGAATGAGCCATTGGCCGGTGGGAGAGGTTTGGGGAGCGAACGCGCTCGGCGGCCTGCTCACGGACGCGTGTCCGGCGCGGGTGGTGGCGGCGGTGGCAAATAGGTCTTCATCACCGTGGCAAAATCGAGCGCATCGGGGCGCGCCAGCGGCATGGCGAGCGCGCTGTCGCGGCCGCGCTCGGTGACCTTGGCGACCGGTACGTTGGGCGGGAAGATGCCCCCGGTTCCCGACGTCACCAGGATGTCGCCCGGGGCGAACTGGCCGGTCGTCATCGCGATCGGCCGCACTTCGAGCAAGCCGTCGCCGCGCCCGGCGGCGAAGCCCGGCGCACCGTCTTTCAGGCGCCGCACCGGGATCACACTTTCCGGATCGATGATCATCAGCACCCGTGCGGTATCCGGACCCGCCTCGATCACCCGACCGACCAGACCATCGGGTCCGCGTACCGGCATGCCGGCATGCACGCCCTGGGCAATGCCGGCATAGATCAGGGCATAACGCCGCGTGCTCGACGCCGACGAGCTCACCAACCGCGCATTGATGATGTCCTCGATTGCCGGCTCACGCATGTTGAGCAGCTTCTTGAGGCGGATATTCTCATAGGCGATCGCGCGCGCCTTGAGCAGAACCTGCTCCTGGCGCTGGACCTGCTCCTTCAGCCGCGCATTCTCGCCATGCACGCCGAAATAGCTGCCGATCCAGCCGGGGATCGATCCGATCCCGCGCACGACCGAGCCGACGCCCCAGCTGACCGGCGCGGTGACTTCCGCCGTCCCGGCGCGTAACGCCGAGAAAGCGGGTGGGTCGAGCTTGGAGATCAGCAGCAGAACGGCGCCCACGAGCACGCCCGCGATCGCGATCACGTAGCCGATGAACAGACTATATTGCGCCCGCCGCGAATAACCCGGGCGCCGGTTGCGTGGCGACGCCATTCACTTCCCTCGCACCCCGAAGCCCCGGGATTCTTTCGCTCTCAGGCTTGGATCAGGCCCGAGACTCAATCAAGCGTTATGCAGCACGCCGCGGAACATCGGATCTTCCAGCGCGCGGCCGGTACCCAGCGCGACGCAGGTCAGCGGGTCCTCGGCAATCGTCACCGGCAGGCCGGTTTCATCGCGCAGCACTTCGTCGATCCCCGCGAGCAACGCACCACCGCCGGTGAGCACGATACCCTGGTCGACGATGTCGGCGGCGAGTTCGGGCGCCGTATTCTCGAGCGCGATGCGCACGCCCTCGACGATCGTCCCGACCGGCTCGGACAGCGCCTCGGCGATCTGGCCCTGGTTGATCTGGATTTCCTTGGGAACGCCGTTGACCAGGTCGCGACCCTTGATGTGGATCGTCTGACCGATGCCGTCCGCGGGCGGCTTGGCCGTGCCGACTTCCTGTTTGATCCGCTCTGCAGTCGCTTCGCCGATCAGCAGATTATGGTTGCGACGGACGTAGGAGACGATCGCCTCGTCCATCTTGTCGCCGCCGACGCGGACCGAGGTGGTGTAAGCGAGGCCGCGCAGCGACAGCACGGCAACTTCGGTCGTGCCGCCGCCGATATCGACGACCATCGATCCGATCGGTTCGGTCACGGGCATGTCGGCGCCGATCGCCGCGGCCATCGGTTCCTCGATCAGCCACACCTGGCTGGCGCCGGCGTTCGACGCGGCATCGCGGATCGCGCGGCGCTCGACCGAGGTCGAGCCCGATGGCACGCAGATCACGATCTGCGGCCAGCGCATGAAGCGGCGTTGCCCGCCATGCACCTTGTGGATGAAGTGCTTGATCATCTGCTCGGCGACGTCGATGTCGGCGATGACACCGTCGCGCAGCGGACGGATCGCCTGGATGCTGTCGGGGGTCTTGCCCATCATCAGCTTGGCGTCGTCGCCGACCGCCTTGACCTTCTTGACCCCGTTGATCGTCTCGACCGCCACGACCGACGGTTCGTTGAGGACGACGCCGCGGCCACGCAGATAGACGACGGTATTGGCCGTCCCCAGATCGATCGCCATGTCATGCGACATGAATTTGAAGAAACGCGAGAAGACCATTCGATGTGACCGTCCGAATTCGAGACCGTAGTGACGGCATGCGCCGGGTTGTTTCACCCCGTCCGCCAAAGCCAAATCCGGGCTCCGGTTTGTTGGCATTTGCAGTCGCGGGATGGCGTCGCTTGGTCTAGAGTCAAACCCATGTCAATACGCCGCCTTCCAGAGCATCTCGTCAACCGTATCGCCGCCGGTGAAGTGGTCGAAAGACCCGCCAGTGCGTTGAAGGAATTAGTCGAAAACGCGGTCGATGCGGGGGCGACCCGAATTGCCGTAAAACTGGCCTCTGGCGGCATCGATTTGATCGAAGTGATCGACGACGGATGCGGCATGTCCGCGGCCGATATGGCGCTCGCGCTGGAGCGCCACGCAACCTCGAAACTGCCCGATGAGGCGATCGAAAATGTCGTCACGCTCGGCTTTCGCGGCGAGGCGCTGCCGTCGATCGCCAGCGTCGCGCGACTGACGCTCGAAAGCCGGGTGCGCGGCGCCGATGGCTGGCGACGCGTGGTCGACAATGGCGCGGTGCTGGAGGAGGGGCCTGCCGCGCTTCCGCCCGGCACGCGCGTCCGCGTCGAGGCGCTGTTCGACCGCGTCCCCGCCCGCCGCAAGTTCTTGCGGAGCCCGCGCGCCGAATATGGCGCGAGTCTCGACGTGGTGCGGCGCCTGGCGATGGCGCGGCCCGACATCGCCTTTTCGGTCGAGCATGATGGCCGGCGCGCGCTATCGACCAACGCGCCAGAGGATCGCCCCGGCCGCGTCGCCGCGCTAACCGACCGCGCGCTGATCGAGAACAGCGTCGCGATCGACCTCGAGCGCGAAGGGGTGCGGCTGGGCGGAGTGGCCGGCTTGCCGACCTTCAATCGCGGCGTCGCCGATCATCAATATCTGTTCGTCAATGGCCGTCCGGTGAAGGACCGGTTGCTCGCCGGCGCAGTGCGCGGCGCTTATGCCGAGATGCTGGCGCGCGATCGCCATCCGGTGGTGGCACTCTTCCTCGATCTTCCCGCCGACATGGTCGACGTCAACGTCCATCCCGCCAAGACCGAGGTGCGCTTCCGGGAGCCGCAGATGATCCGCGGGCTGATCGTCAGCGGCCTACGCCGCGCGCTCGACGAGGCGGGCCATCGCAGCGCGCAGCGTCCGAATGAAGCCGCGTTGGCGGCGTGGCAGCCGGAACCGCAAATCCGTCATCCCGACGAAGGTCGGGATCTCTGGCAGTATTCGGAATCGCCCGCGGCCCCGGCCTTCGCCGGGGCGACGTCGGTGATGGAGCACCGTTCCACCTTCTCCATGCCGCCGCCGGCGGCGCGCGCCGAACCGGCCTGGGCACCGCCACCCGAAAACGTCGCGCATCCGCTCGGCGTCGCGCGCGGTCAGGTCGCCAAGACCTATATCGTCGCGGAAGCCGAGGACGGATTGGTGCTGGTCGACCAGCATGCCGCCCACGAACGCCTCGTCCTCGAACGCATGCGCGCCGCGCTGGCCGGCGGCAAGGTCGCGGCGCAGGCGCTGCTATTGCCCGAAGTGATCGAACTCGACGAACCCGCCTGCGACCGGCTTGAGGCGCGGATCGAGGAATTGGCCGAACTCGGCCTTGACCTCGAACGCTTCGGTCCGCGCGCGATGCTGGTCCGCTCGACCCCGGCCTTGCTGGGGCAGGGGGATGTCACCGGCCTCGTCACCGACCTCGCCGACGAACTCGCCGCGTTCGACGAAGCGCTGAGCCTCAAGGAACGCCTCGATCACGTCGCCTCGACCATGGCCTGCCACGGCTCGGTCCGCGCCGGTCGCGTGCTGTCGGTCGCCGAGATGAACGCTTTGCTTCGCGAGATGGAAGTGACGCCGCATTCGGGCCAGTGCAACCACGGCCGCCCGACCTGGGTGAAGCTGGCGCATGGCGATATCGAGAAACTGTTCGGTAGAAAATAGAGAAGGTTAGACGACTTCATCTATGGTTGCGTCTGAGGTCGAGCGGCCAGGTTGAATGATCCCGTCGGCCCATTTGCAGACATTCGGACCTTGCAATTCGCCCCGTCACCGATCATTCTGGAAATGCCGAAAATAGAGTTGCAGGTCGGTAGCTCCTGCGCCCGTTCATCGGGTTCTTCCCAGCCGCGGCGTCCACCCAACTCGTTTGGGAGGGCGCTGACATGGGTCTCGCGTCCTCCCGGCTGATGCCGAGGAACATTTATGCTTCAACTCTCGATAGCGGCTCTCGTTTTCGCCACGCTGTTCGCCGGTGCCGCATTCTACATAAGTCTCGTGGAGCATCCTTCACGTCTCGGATTGTCGGATGGCCCTTTGCTGGCGCAATGGCAGCCCAGCTACAAGCGAGCGCTACCGATCCAATCCGGGTTGGCGATTGCCGGGGGCGCGGCAGGACTGATCGTCGGGTATCTTTCGGCGGATTGGCGGTGGTTTGCCGGAAGCATCCTGTTGCTCGCCAACTGGCCGTTCACGCTATTCGTCATCATGCCCGTCAACAAACGCTTGATGGCGACGCCGGTAAGCGAGGCGGGCGCTGAAAGCCGCGCGATGCTGGTTCAGTGGGGAAAGCTGCACAACCTCAGGAGCGCACTGGGCGCAGCCACGGCGCTGCTCTTTGTCTGGGCGTTGGCAGGCGCAGGCTAAACGGCCGCTTCGACCATTTTTCTCGTGCAGCGGCTGAACAGCGGGCGCCGGGCCTGATAGTCGACCGGCGGGTTTCGGGTGGGGAAAGCTGCCGGGCCGGAAGCGCCTCACTTGCAGACATTCGTTGCCTGAGCGATGATTGCAGTGTGCAGATCCTAAGCTTCATCCTGCTGACACTGGCACTGCTCGTCTGCAACCTGATTTATTGCGGCCAGCGCATCACAGCGGACGTGCGGCATTCTCGGCACGCCCAGGTGACATGGGGCTTGTTGGCGTTCTCCGGCTCGCTCCTGGCAATGGTGGCGATGGTCTGGGCCACGCTCGCTAGTCTCGCTCATTTTTGACGGCGGCTTTCCACCCGATTGCCGCCTCCGCCTTCACATTTGTAAGGCTGCCTTCGAGAAGCTGGCGAATAGCGAGATCAAGAAACTGTTCGGGCGGCAGTGACGTTCCGAAGCGGCCAAGCGGCTATTCTCATCCTGAAACGATAAGTTTCCCGTTCATCTTCTGGAAAGAAAGCGGTCCCGTGCACATTTCACTGCCAACGGCCATGACGGCCGAAGGAAACGAAGCCGTGAGCAAGGTTCTGCCTGTAATCTTCGCGCTCATCCCGCTGACAGCGGTCGTCGGCGCCTACGTTACGACGCTCTGATCCCCCCAAGAGCGTCGACCCGCGACCCCAGCCCCCGAAGGGTCGCACAAGAAAAGGGCCGCCCGGAGCGATCCGGACGGCCCTTTTTCTATGTCTGAAGCTGAAAGAACTCAGCCTTCCGAGGCTTCCTCGGCGGCCGGAGCGGCTTCGGCCGGAGCCTCGGCGGTCGCGCCTGGCTCGGCGTTCGGATCGTAATCCTCGGTGAAGCCGGTGACCTCGCGGCCTTCCTCGAACATCTGCGCCATGACGTCGACGCCCTTCGACTGCATTTCGGCCTCTTCGGGCGAGCGGGCGACGTTGACCTTGACGGTCACCGCGACCTCGGGATGCAGCTGGACCTTCACGTCGTAGACGCCGATCGCCTTGATCGGCTTGGCGAGCACGATCGCCGACTTGGCGACCTTGTGGCCGTCGGCTTCGAGCGCTTCGACCAGATCGCGGACCGCGACCGATCCGTAGAGCTGGCCGGTGTTCGACGATTGACGGATCAGGGTGATCGCCACGCCGTCGAAATTCTTGGCTTCCTTCTCGGCATCGGTACGGCGCGACGCATTGTCGGCCTCGATGCGGGCGCGGTTCGATTCGAACACCTTGCGGTTGGCTTCGTTGGCGCGCAGCGCCTTCTTGTTCGGCAGAAGGTAGTTACGGGCAAAGCCGTCCTTGACCTTCACGACATCGCCGATGGCGCCGAGCTTCTCGACGCGCTCCAGCAAAATAACGTCCATCGCGGGCGCTCCTTACTTAACGAGGTAGGGCAGCAGGCCCAGGTGACGCGCGCGCTTGATGGCCTGGGCCAGCTCGCGCTGCTTCTTCGCACTCACCGAGGTGATGCGCGAGGGGACGATCTTGCCACGCTCGGAGACGAAGCCCTGCAGCAGCCGGACGTCCTTATAGTCGATCCGGGGGGCATCCTTCGCGGAGAACGGGCAGCTCTTGCGGCGGCGGAAAAAGGGTCGTGCCATGGTCGTTGCTCCTTATTCGCCGTCGAAACCGCCGCGGGGACCGCGGTCGTTGCGGTCGCCGCGCTCGCTGCGACGCTCGCGATCGCGCTCGTTCTTGCGCATCATCACCGACGGGCCGGTCTCGTGCTCGTCGACCTTGACGGTCATGTAGCGGATCACGTCTTCGTTGATCTGGGTCTGGCGCTCCAGCTCGGCGACGACCGAACCCGGTGCGTCGATCTCGAGCATCACGTAATGCGCCTTGCGGTTCTTCGCGATGCGATAGGCCAGGCTGCGCAGGCCCCAGGTCTCGGTCTTGACGACCTTGCCCTGATTGTCCTCGATGATCTTGGTGGCGGCTTCCGCCAGTGCGTCCACTTGCGCTTGTGCCAGATCCTGGCGCGCAAGGAACACGTGCTCGTAAAGAGCCATGTCTTACCTCTATCTTGGCCGATCGCTGACGCCGCACCATACGGACGCCCCTCCGGCTATCGTCTTCAAAGCAACCGGGGCGGAGAGAACGCGTCCCTCCACCCCGATGGCGGCTCCCATACAGGTTTCCGGACGGAAAGCAAGGTTGCGGGAGCAGAGCCCTCTCGCGCGTGGAAAGCCCTCTCCCGCATGCGGGAGAGGGTTGGGTGAGGGTCTTCTTTCTACTTTTTTGATTCCGTGAGGAGGAAGAAGAAAGAAGACCCTCACCCTCCCACCGCTTCGCGGCGGGCCCCTCCCTCTCCCGCACGCGGGAGAGGGGCTTTACATCAGTTGAACGCGCCTGCGATAACCGCGCCGATCACGCCACCCGCGACCGCGACGAGCACCGCGTCGTTGCCCGACCGCACCCAGTGATAGCCGCGCGGCGGTGCGTAGAGGCGGCGGCCGCGATATTGCTGCCAATTGTTCACCACGCGATAATTCTGCGCATAGCGATAATCGAAGCGCTGGCCCTTGTTCCAGCGACGAAAGCTCGGGCGCGCCGGTGAAGTGACTGCATGCGTGATGAGGACGGGGCGCCCGTCCGGGCCGGTCCTGACCTTGGTGCGATCGTCGCGCTGCGGCGCGGCGGAAGCCGGCGCGATCACGAGCGGGCTGGCAAGTAGCGAAACGGCCGCAGCCGTGAGGATCAGCTTTTTCATCGTTACCTCCATTCGGACGACGTCGTGAATGGCGTCGGAGGGCAATTTGGGAAGCGCATGTCGTGAAGGTGTCGCGGGAAGCGAGTGATTTTGTATCAACCTGTAGCAGGTCGAAGAGGCGGTCGGTCGGCGCCGCGGAATACTTCATCAGCGGAACGCATCTCGGTGCGAATTTCGGCCCGCACCAAAACGACCGAACTTGCCTAACCAGCGCAGCATTTCTAGTGCCGCAGCCTCAATCGGGGAGACGACGATGCGCGCTTTCATATTTCCGGGCCAGGGCAGCCAGGCGGTCGGCATGGGCAAGGCGCTCGCCGAGGCCAGCGCCGCTGCGCGCGAGGTGTTCCAGGAAGTCGATGAGGCGCTCGGCCAGCATTTGTCGGCGCTGATGTTCGACGGGCCCGCCGACGAACTGACGCTGACTGCCAACGCTCAGCCCGCGATCATGGCGAACGCGATCGCGACATTGCGCGTGCTGGAGAAGGAAGGTGGGCTGAAGCTGGTCGACAAGGCCGACTACGTCGCGGGCCACAGTCTGGGCGAATATAGCGCCTTATGTGCCGCCGGCGCGCTCGACCTTGCCACCACCGCATTGTTGCTGCGCCACCGCGGCGAGGCGATGCAGGCGGCGGTCCCGGTAGGCGTGGGCGCGATGGCGGCGTTGCTCGGCGCCGACCTGACGATCGCGCAGAAGATCGCCGAAGCCGCCGCGCAGGGCGAGGTCTGCACCGTCGCCAACGACAACGATCCGTCGCAAGTGGTGATCTCGGGCGCCAAGGCAGCGATCGACCGTGCGATCGAAATCGCGAAGGACTATGGCGCCAAGCGCGCCATCGCGCTGCCGGTATCGGCACCGTTCCACTGTCCGCTGATGCAGCCCGCCGCCGATGCGATGGAAAAGGCGCTGGCCGAGGCGCGCATCGACACGCCGCTGGTCGCCGTGTTCGCCAACGTCACCGCGCAGCCGGTCAGCGACGTCGATACGATCCGCAAGCTGCTGGTCGAACAGGTGACGGGCATGGTGCGCTGGCGCGAGTCGGTGATCAACATGGCCGACACCGGCGTCGAGCGCTTCGTCGAATTCGGCGGCAAGGTGCTGAGCCCAATGGTCAAACGCATCGTTCCGGACGTGGATGCGTCAAGCGTGATCTCGATGGAGGACATCGAGGCGTTGGCTAAATCTTTTTGATTCACGCGGAGGCGCGAAGGCGCGAAGATTGCAGGATATATAGGCTCTGGCGTCTGCTGTCGTTGACGACGCGTTGCGAATGCGGCGAGATGCTCAAGAAGAGCTCCGTCGCGTAGCCAATGACTACAAACCCTTTGCGCCTTAGCGCCTCCGCGTGAACCAAAATCAAAATCTGGAGATGAAATGATGTTCGACCTCACAGGCATGACGGCCCTCGTTACCGGCGCGTCCGGCGGGATCGGATCGGCGATCGCGCAGGCTTTGGCCGGGCAGGGGGCTCGGCTCGCAGTGTCGGGATCGAATGCCGACAAGCTGGAGGCGTTCCGGGCTTCGCTTGGCGGGGATCATGTCGCGTTGCAATGCGATCTGTCGGACGGCGCCGCGGTCGACGCGCTGGTGCCGCAGGCGGTCGAGGCGCTGGGCGGCAAGCTCGATATCCTGGTCAATAATGCCGGCGTCACGCGCGACAATCTCGCGATGCGGATGAAGGACGAGGAATGGGAGCAGGTGATCAAAGTCAACCTTGAAGCCGCGTTCCGCCTCGTCCGCGCCGCCGCCAGACCGATGATGAAGGCGCGCTACGGTCGCGTCATCTCGATCACCTCGGTGGTCGGTGCCACCGGCAATCCCGGACAGGCCAATTACGCCGCGTCCAAGGCCGGGCTGGTCGGCATGTCCAAGGCGCTGGCGCAAGAGCTCGCCAGCCGCAACATCACCGTTAATTGCGTCGCGCCCGGCTTCATCCGTTCCGCGATGACCGACGTACTGCCGGAAGCGCAGAAAACTGCGTTGCTCGGCCGGATCCCGGCGGGCGATCTCGGCACCGGCGAGGATATCGGTGCCGCTGTGGTCTATCTCGCGTCGAAGGAAGCCGGATACGTCACCGGCCAGACAATTCACGTCAATGGCGGGATGGCAATGCTGTGAGGATCATCCTGATCGCCGCCGCCCTGCTCGCGCCCGGTACTGCCTGGGCGGCATCAGGCGATATCGGTTGCATCGAGGCGAAATTGGGTCCGACCGCGATGCAGCGGATTGGCGACGGCGTCGTCGCCGCGGCCGACAAGGGCGGCAATCCCGCAGCCGCGCTCGATACCGACCGCGACGCACTGCTCGCCGCGCGCCAAGCCTGCCGCACCGCCGGCAGTTGGTCGCCGGACGCGGTTCAGGCTGCCGTTTCCTACACCCAAGGAAGGGCGACGAAATTGGGTGCCGAAGCCGCGTTGCGGAGCGATGGGCTCGACGCCACCAAACTCGCGACAGCTTACGCAGCTCTGCCGACCCAGGACCGCAAGAGCCTGATCGAAAAGGCGTCTTCAGGTGCACTGGCATCGGTGAGGGGAGCGGCGGCGCAGCCGCGCGCGCGCCGCCACGTGCTGCTATATTTCTCCGCACTGGCCGCAATCGAGTTCTATCCGGCGGAGTTCGCCGCCGCGTGAACGTGCCCCCTCTTGCGCGGGCACCACTCGCGTTCTACGTGCGTTCAGGAAATTCCCCGGGGTACCCCGGAACAATAGAGGGAAGCTGACGAATGAGCGATACTGCCGACCGGGTGAAGAAGATCGTGGTCGAGCACCTGGGCGTCGAAGCCGGTTCGGTGACGCCTGAGGCTAGCTTCATCGACGATCTCGGTGCCGACAGCCTCGACATCGTCGAGCTGGTGATGGCGTTCGAGGAAGAATTCGGGGTCGAAATCCCGGACGATGCCGCCGAGAAGATCACGACCGTCAACGACGCGATCACCTATATCGACGCACATCAGGGCTGAGCCCTCTTTTCCGTGGCTGACCGCCGCGGGCGTATAGAGTAACGAGCGGCTCCCCGTCCCAGGGTTACCCAGGGCCGGGGGGCCGTTTCGCTGTAAGAGACTTGGATTGGAGAAGACCATGCGGCGCGTAGTCGTGACCGGCCTGGGCCTGGTGACCCCCTTGGGGGCGGATGTCGAAACGGCCTGGAAGAACATCATCGCAGCCAAATCAGGCGCGGGGACGATCACGCGCTTCGACGCGACCGACTTCCACAGCAATTATGCGTGCGAAGTGAAGCCGGCCGATCACGAATATGGCTTCGATCCGGACAAGCGCGTCGACCACAAGGTTCAACGCCAGGTCGATCCGTTCATCATCTACGGCATCGATGCCGCCGGCCAGGCGCTCGAAGATGCCGGCCTGACCGAGATGAGCGAGGAAGAACGCTTTCGCGCCGGTTGCTCGATCGGATCGGGCATTGGTGGCTTGCCGGGCATCGAAAGCGAATCGCTGGTGCTCGCCGCAAAAGGTCCCAAGCGCGTCTCGCCGCATTTCGTCCATGGCCGCCTGATCAACCTGATCACCGGCCAGGTGCAGATCAAATACGGCCTGATGGGCCCCAACCACGCCGTCGTCACGGCTTGTTCGACAGGCGCGCATGCGATCGGCGACGCCGCGCGGATGATCGCGATGGACGATGCCGACGTCATGCTCGCCGGCGGTGCGGAAGGCGCGATCTGCCCGATCGGCATCGCCGGTTTTGGCCAGGCGCGCGCGCTGTCGACCGGCTTCCGTGACGAACCGTGGCGCGGTAGCCGTCCGTACGACCGGGACCGCGACGGTTTCGTCATGGGCGAGGGCGCCGGTGTCGTGTGCCTTGAGGAATATGAGCACGCCAAGAAGCGCGGCGCCAAAATCTATGCCGAAGTGATCGGCTATGGCCTGTCGGGCGACGCCTATCACGTCACCGCGCCGCATCCAGAAGGATCGGGCGCGTTCCGGTCGATGGAAATGGCGATGCGCAAGTCGGGCCTCGACTTGAGCGACATCGATTATATCAACGCCCACGGCACTTCGACTCCGCTGGGCGACGAGCTCGAGCTTAACGCCGTGCGCCGCTTGTTCGGCAACAACATCGCCACCATGTCGATGTCGTCGACCAAGTCGGCGATCGGCCATCTGCTCGGCGGCGCGGGCGCGGTCGAATCGATCTTCTGCATCCTGGCGCTGCGCGACCAGATCGTGCCGCCGACGCTCAACCTTGACAATCCGAGCGACAATTGCGCGGGCGTGGATCTCGTCCCCCACGTCGCCAAGGAGCGTAAGGTCAAGGCGGTGCTCAACAACTCGTTCGGCTTCGGCGGCACCAATGCCAGCCTGGTGATGAAGGCGGTCTGACCTCGTCATGGCCCGAAAGAAGCGCGGCGGCAGCCGGTTCGGATGCCTCGGCCTAGTCGCCGCGCTGCTATTGGTCGCAGGTGGTTTCTGGCTCGTCTATAGCTGGGGCGGGCGCGGCCCGTTGCAGAAGAACGTCACTGTCTCGATCGCGCCCGGCACCAGCCTCAACAAGGCCGCCGAGCAACTCGAACAGGCTGGCGCGATCTCGTCCGCGAGCCGCTTCATGTTGCTCGCGAAATTCTTTGGCGGTGGGGCAGGGATCAAGGCCGGCGAGTACCGCATCCCCGCGCATCTCAGCCAGTCGGACATCCTGAAACTGCTGCAGGGCGGCAAGACGCTCCAGCGCTTCATCACCATCCCCGAGGGCTGGCCGTCGATCATGGCGCAGGAGCGGCTGATGGCGATGTCCGAGCTGACGGGGAAGATCGACGTGCCCGCCGAGGGCTCGCTGCTGCCCGACAGCTATAGTTTCGAACGCGGCGACAGCCGTGAGGCGATCATCCAGCGCATGCAGCACGCGATGGCGCTCTATCTCGACCAGGCCTGGGCGAAGCGCTCGCCGACGACCGTTGCCAAGACGCCGCGTGAAGCGCTGATCCTCGCGTCGATCGTCGAGAAGGAAACCGGCAAGCCGTCTGAACGGCGGATGGTCGCCGCCGTCTATTCGAACCGCTTGAAACGCGGCATGCCGCTCCAGGCCGATCCAACGGTGATCTACCCCGTGACCAAGGGTAAGCCGCTCGGCCGCCGCATCCTGCGCTCGGAGCTCGAGGCGAATAACGGCTACAATACCTATGCGATGACGGGGTTGCCTAAGGGGCCGATCGCCAATCCGGGGCGGGCATCGATCGACGCGGTGCTCAATCCGGCGGAGTCTCAGGCGCTGTATTTCGTCGCGGACGGGACGGGCGGGCATGTGTTTGCCGACACGCTCGAGCAGCATAATGCCAACGTACAGAAATGGTATGCGATCAGAAGGGCGCGGGGCGAGATGTGACGCGAGCCGTCATCCCAGCGTAAGCTGGGATCTTGGGCGATGGCGCAATGCCGCTTGAGACCCCAGCTTACGCTGGGGTGACGGCTAAAGGTTTCGCTGGGGTGACGTGATTATCGCAACCCAGCCGCAGCCCGCGCTTTCGCCTCAACCTCTTCTGGCGTGCCCGAACACACCCAACTTCCGCCAACGCACAGCACGGGTTCGAACGCCAGCCACTCGCGTGCATTGGCCTCGCTGACCCCACCGGTCGGACAGAATTTGCACTGATAGAATGGCGCCGCCAAGCTCTTGAGCGCCTTCAGCCCGCCATTGGCTTCCGCCGGAAAGAATTTGAAGTGCGTCAGCCCGAGATCGAGTCCGCGCATTAGATCTGCCGAATTGGCGATGCCCGGCAGATAGGGGACGCCGCTGGCGATGATCGGCTCGGCCAGACGCTCGGTCAGGCCCGGCGACACGATGAATTCGGCCCCGGCATCCATCACTTGCGCGAACTGAGCGGGGTTGATGACGGTGCCCGCACCGACAATCGCGCCCGGGACCTTCTTCATCTCGCGGATCGCATCGAGCGCGGCCGGCGTGCGCATCGTCACTTCAAGCACGGGCAGGCCGCCTTTGACCAAGGCTTCGGCCAGCGGCCTTGCGCTCGCCAGATCCTCGATCACGATTACCGGAATGACCGGCGCCGCCAGCATGATACGTTCGATCGGGTTGACGGTGTCGTTCACTTGGCATGCTCCTGGGCAAAAGCGGCCGCGGCGCCGTAGAGGCCGGGTTGGGGATGGGTGATCAGCTTGACCGGGATAGCGGCCATCATCTGCTGGAACCGCCCCTTGGCGGTGAAGCGTTCGGAAAAGCCCGACCGCGCGAAATGCTCCTTGAGCTTGAGGCCCAGACCGCCGGCAATGACGACGTCCTTCGCCCCCTGCATCAGTGCGAGGTCGCCGGCGAACGCACCGAGCGCGAGCACGAAGCGGTCGAGCGCGGCGATCGCCAGACTGTCCGATCCTTCGAACGCCATCGTCCAGATCGTCTTGTCGTCGAGGTGGCGGATTGCCTTGCCTTCGATCTCGGCCAGAGTTTCGTAGATCGCGACGATCGCCGGCCCGGCGCAGATCCGCTCGGCCGAGACGCGGGTGAACGTTTTGCGCAGCCGCTTGAGGATCGCATCCTCGAACGCGTCGAGCGGGGCGAAATCGACATGCCCGCCCTCGGTCGAGAGCACATGATAGGTGCCGCCGGCATGGAGCACCCCCGCGACGCCCAGGCCGGTGCCCGGCCCGCAGATCGAGGTCACGCCGCTGCGCGCCAGGGGTCGCTTGGGGCCGCAAATGTGCTGGAAGTCCTCATCGGCAAGCTGGGCCACGGCGTGGGCGATCGCGCCGAAATCGTTGACGATGACATAGATGTCGGCGCCGAGCCGTTCGGGGATCAGCGCGGGGCGGATGATCCAGGGATTGTTGGTCAGCTTGATGACGTCGCCACCCACCGGTGACGCGACCGCGATCGCCGCCGCCTTGGGTAGCTCTCGGCCGAGCTGGCGGCCGAAATCCTGCCACGCGGTCTGGAGCGAGGCGTGCTCCGCGGTCTTCTGGGTAGTTTCCGGCCCGAGCGAGACGACCTTGCCGTCCGCTACTTCCGCGATGGCGAAGCGGGCATGGGTGCCCCCGATATCGACTGCGACGACTTCCATTACCTAAACTCCCTCTCCCCTTTGGGGAGAGGGCAGGGGAGAGGGGCAGTCACAAACGACGCCGCCTCGGTCCTGCCCCTCTCCCCGACCCTCTCCCCGATGGGGAGAGGGAGAGTATTTACAGCCCAGCGCCCGCGAAAATCGCGCTGGCGCCCAATTCCGCTTCGTCAGCCGCCCCGCGAAATAACCCAAACAGCTCGCGCCCCATTCCCTCCGCAGCCGGCGGACATTCCGCGAGATCGCGCGCATCCCATTCGACCGCGTCGACCAGCGCGTCGAGCGTGCCGTTCACCGCATTGAGCCTGATGACGTCGCCGTCGCGCACGCGACCGAGCGGACCGCCGCCCAAGGCCTCGGGCGAGCAATGGATCGCCGCCGGCACCTTGCCCGACGCGCCCGACATGCGGCCATCGGTGATCAGCGCCACGCGATAGCCCTTGTTCTGGAGCACGCCCAAAGGCGGGGTCAGCTTGTGCAACTCGGGCATACCGTTCGCACGCGGGCCCTGGAAGCGCATCACCACGACGACGTCGCGATCGAGTTCGCCGGCCTTGAACGCCGCTTGGACGTCGGCCTGATCGTGGAACACGCGCGCCGGTGCCTCGACCACCCAGCGATCCTGGTCGACCGCCGACACCTTGATGCAGGCGCGGCCGAGATTGCCGGTCAGGATGCGGAAGCCGCCTTCTGTCGAGAAGGGAGCAGCGGCAGGGCGCAGGATCGTCTCGTCGCCGCTCGCGCCGGGATCTTCCCAGCGCAGGCCGTCACCCTCGACCACCGGGCGCTTGCCGTAATCGGCGAAGTTCCCCGCTACGGTCAGGATGTCGCCATGGAGCAGACCGGCGCCGAGCAATTCGCGGATCACGAACGGCATGCCGCCGGCATCCTCGAAGCCGTTCACATCGGCCGATCCGTTGGGATAGACGCGCGCGACCAAGGGCACGGCGCGGCTCAGTTGATCGAAGTCTTCCCAGTCGATCACGATCCCCGCCGCGCGGGCGATCGCCGGCAGATGGATCAGATGGTTGGTCGATCCGCCCGTCGCGAGCAGGCCGACCGCCGCGTTGACGATCGCGCGTTCATCGACGCAATGCCCAAGCGGACGGTAATCGTCGCCGTCCCAACCGATCTCGGCGAGACGATGCACCGCCGCTCGGCTCAGTTCCTGGCGCAGCTTGGTGCCGGGATTGGCGAAAGCGGCGCCGGGCATGTGGAGGCCCATCACCTCCATCATCATCTGGTTGGTGTTGGCGGTGCCGTAAAAGGTGCAGGTGCCCTTCGAATGATAGGCGCCGATCTCGGCTTCGAGCAATTCCTCGCGGCCGACTTTCCCTTCGGCGAATTGCTCGCGGACCGCCGCTTTGGCCTTGTTGGGAATGCCGGTGCGCATCGGACCGCCGGGGATCAGAATCGTCGGCAAATGGCCGAAACGCAGCGAACCCATCAGCAAACCGGGCACGATCTTGTCGCAAATGCCGAGCAAAGCGGCGCCCTCGAACAGCCCGTGAGTCAGCGCAATCGCGGTCGACAGCGCGATCGTGTCGCGGCTGAACAGCGACAGCTCCATCCCCGGATAACCCTGGGTTACGCCGTCGCACATTGCCGGCACGCCGCCGGCGACCTGTGCGGTCGCGCCGACTTCGCGCGCCCAGACCTTCATCTGCTCGGGATAGCGATAATAGACCGCGTGCGCCGACAGCATGTCGTTATACGATGTGACGATGCCGATATTCATCGCGGCATTAGTCTTCATCGCGTCGCGATCTTCCTCGGTCCCGGCATAACCGTGCGCGAGGTTGGCGCAACCGAGCGTCGCCCGCGACCGCGATCCGCGGTCGCGTTCCCGCTCGATCAGGTCGAGATAGGCGCGGCGCGTCGGGCGCGAGCGCTCGACGATACGGTTGGTGACGGCGGATACTGCCGGGTTCATGGTCTTGGGGTCCGTTTGCCAGGAGCAGGACGTGCCAGCTCTTTCAACTTCGTCCTAGACCTGCCCAACGTCTGGGCAAGCCCGCGCGCCTCACTGGGTGATGGAAATTCGTATGCGCTGAAACCGGGGCCACTCTCTCGGTGGCCTGACCGTGGCTACGGCGCCCAGTGGATGTCGACGGGAAGCTCGGTATCGGCGAGAACGCGCCCGATCGGATAGGACGAGCTCGGCCCCTGGCTGATCGCGTCCTCCAGCACCTTCTTCTTGTCGGCACCGGTGATGGCGATGATCACCGCCGCTGACGAGACGATCGCCGCACGGCTGAGCGTCACGCGCGCCACGGGCGCTTCGGGCGGCAGCGGGTCGGGCATGACGCCGAGCATCCGGCGCTCCTTGGGACCGTTCAGCGCTTCGTCGAAATCCGGACCCGGGAAGATCGAGGCGGTATGGCCGTCTCCACCAATGCCGAGCAGGCAGAGATCGAGCGGCCAATGCAGATCCTGCATCAGCGCGTCGGCCGATCGGCCCGCCGCTTTGTAGTCCGCCGTCGCTTGCGGAACGATCGGCATCACGCGCGCGCCGAGCGGCAGGAAGGTCTTGGCGATCATCGTCACGTTGGACAGCGGGTCGCCCAGCGGCACGATGCGCTCGTCGCCGGGGATGATTGTCACCCGCTTCCATTCGAGCTTCGCCTTGGCGAGCCGTGCGTAGATCGGGATCGGCGTCTTGCCACCGGCCAGCGCGACCACTGCACCGCCGCGCGCTTCGATCGCGCTTTCGATGATGAACGCGATATCGCCCGAGACGGCGTCCGCCATCTCGTCGGTATCGTCATATTCCCACCATTCGATTTCTTCGTTGGTTGCCATAATGCTCTTCGCTCTTAAAGCCCTCTCCCGCTTGCGGGAGAGGGTTGGGTGAGGGTCTTCTTTCTTCCAGCTGTGGGGCAACAGAAGACCCTCACCGCTGCGACTAAGGCCGGCTGCGCCGACCTAAGTCTCGCTCCTCTCCCGCAAGCGGGAGAGGATTTTAGAAACTCAATCGTCCTGCCACGTCACCCCATCGCGCTCGGTCAGCGCGATCGAGGTCGACGGACCCCAGCTGCCCGAGGCATAGCTCTTGGGCTTGGTGTCGTTGGCCGTCCAGCCGGCACGGATCGCGTCGGTCCAGGCCCATTGCGCCTCCACTTCGTCGCGACGGACGAACAGGGTCTGGTCGCCCTCGATCAGGTCGAGCAGCAGGCGCTCATAAGCGATGCGGCGGCGCGTGCCGGCGAACTCGGCGTCGAGGCTGAGATTGAGCGGCACTTCGCGCAGATGGATACCCTCGCGATCGAGACCCGGCTCCTTCGCCATCACCAGCATCGAGATATATTCCTCGGGCTGCAGGCGGATGATCAGCTTGTTGGGCTGGAGCAGGCCGCCGCGCCCGGCGAACATCGAATGCGGCACCGGCTTGAACTGGATCGCGATCTCGCTGCGGCGCACCGCCATGCGCTTACCGGTGCGCAGGTAGAAGGGTACGCCTTGCCAGCGCCAATTCTCGATGCTCGCCTTGATCGCGACAAACGTCTCGGTGGTCGACGGTTTGCCGAGTTCCTCCAGATAGCCCTTGACGATCTTCCCGTCGACCGCGCCGGGACCGTACTGACCAGTGACGGTCAGATGCGGCACTTCCTCCGGCGTCATGACGTGCAAGCTACGGAACACCTTGGCCTTTTCGTCGCGGATCGCGTCCTTGTCGTAACGGGCAGGGGGCTCCATCGCGATCAGCGCCAGCAGCTGCAGCATGTGGTTGGTGACCATGTCGCGCAGCGCCCCGGCGCCATCATAATAGCCGGCGCGCTCTTCCAGTCCGACCGTCTCCGCGATGGTGATCTGGATATTGTCGATGCCCTGCGCATTCCACACCGGCTCGTAGAACGAATTACCGAAGCGCAGCGCCAGGATGTTCTGGACGGTCTCCTTGCCGAGATAATGGTCGATCCGGAAAATCCGATCCTCGGGAAAGACCGCGGCGACCGCGTCGTTGATCTCGCGGCTCGAGGCGAGGTCGTAGCCGAGCGGCTTTTCGAGCCCGATGCGGACATTGCCATGCGCCAGGCCCGCGCCGTTGAGACCCTTGATTGTTGCTTCGAACAGGCTCGGCGCGGTCGACAGGAAAATCGCGAGACCCTTCGAAGTGTCGCCGAGTTCGTCCGACAGGTTCTTGAAATGGTCGGCCTCGGTCGCGTCGAGCGCCTGATAGTTCAACCGCTTGAGAAAGGAGGCGATCTTGTCCTTGTCCTTGCGATCCTCGGGCAGGTATTTTTCGAGCGCTTCCTTCGCAAATTTGCGGAACGCACCGTCCTCGAACACCGTCCTTGCGGTGCCGGTGATCGTCATGTTGGCCGGCAACAACCCGTCTTCGTCGAGGCCGTAGAGCGAAGGCAGCAACATGCGCTGCGACAAATCCCCGGTCGCGCCGAACAGCAGCAATTTGTCGAGCGGCTGGCGCGTTCCGGGCATCTAGCTTTCCTCGTTTAGACCGTTGGCCCTGCGCTTGGCGCAGGGCGGAGAGTGTGGAGACCGACGAATTTAAGGCGTCGCGCTCATAAAGTCAGGCCCGTGACCGGGTCGAATCCCGCCATGATGTTGAGATTCTGCACCGCGGCGCCCGCCGCGCCCTTGCCGAGATTGTCGAGCGTCGCGACCAGCCGCGCTTGTCCGGCCTCGGCATTGCCGCAGACGCGCAAGGTCAGGCGGTCGCTGCCGGCGTCGTCCTCGATCGTCACGAACTGTGCGTCCGCCGCGCCAATCCGGATCAGCGGGCTGTCCTTATAGGCCTCGGCCAAAGTGGCTTCGATCTGCGCGAGCGAGGGTTTGCGCGGCAATGCGTGGAGCGGCACCGGGACTTCGACGATCATGCCACGATAGGTGTTGGCGACCGCAGGCGTGAAAATCGGCAGATGCGCGATACGGGCATGCTTCTGCATCTCTGCGACATGTTTGTGCGCCAGACCCAAAGCGTATAGCCGGGCGCTTGTATTGGCCTTCCCCTCTTCGAACTCGGCAATCATCGATTTGCCGCCGCCCGAATAGCCCGAGATCGCATTGACGCTGAGCGGCCAGTCGTGCGGGATCAGCCCCGCGCGGACCAGCGGCCGGACCAGCGCGAGAAAGCCGGTCGGATAGCAGCCAGGATTGCTGACGAAGCGCGCCTCGGCGATCACCGCCTGCTGGGCCGGTTCGAGCTCGGCGAAACCATAGGCCCATCCCTCGGCGACGCGATGCGCGGTCGAGGCGTCGATCACCCGCGTCTTGTCCGACGTGATCATCGCCACCGCTTCGCGCGCGGCATCGTCGGGCAGGCACAGGATGACGAAATCGGCATCGTTCAGCGCCTGTTTGCGCGCGGTCGAATTCTTGCGCACCGCTTCGTCCAGCGTGACGAGGGTGACGTCGCTCCGCCCGGACAGCCGTTCGCGGATCTCTAGCCCGGTGGTGCCGGCACCGCCATCGATGAAGACGTTGACGTTCATGCCGCGAGATCCAGTGCCGTGCGGTCGACATAGCCGGCCAGGCGGTGTTCGGGCGACACGCCCCAGGCGACCTCGCGCAGGACTTCCAGCACTTCGAAGCTCTCACCGACGGTGAGTTCGGCGAGCGGCTCGGACGTGGGGGATGATTCGGCGTGCAAGGTCACGGCGCGGGTTACTACACAGGGCAGGGGCGCCGCGTAATGCGGCGCGAATACGTATTCGGCGAGCCGAACGTCGGCCAGGTCGGGGCGAATCGCGTTGTGGCGCGGGTCTATCGATATGGACGGACCGGTCAGCGCAAAGGTTCTACGCGGTGGCTCTGCGGGCGCGGGGCGGGTCGCTTTCTCCCACAAATTGTCCGAATTCTTCAAGAAAGCCTGCCCCTTCGGTGGTACGCGCGATAAAGATGTTGCGCTTGTCGGTATCGTCGCGCTGGCGGCGCAGATAGCCGAGCGCCCCCAACCTGTTCAAGGCGCGTGTCACGACGGGCTTGGAAACGTTCAATGCGCGCGCCAATCCACGCACCGTATGCGGCCCCGGACTGAGATAGACGACGAGCAGCAGCGCCATCTGGCGGTTGGTCAGGTCGGGCTCGCCGGATCGGACATAATCGACCAGCGTATTCATCCACCGCGTTAGCGGGGAGCTGTCGAAAGTGCTGGCAATGTTCATGTCGGTGCTCACTGATTGTCCACAAGGCTCAAAAGGCGGTCGCTATCGCAGGCGTAACAACGTGCGCCGAGGCGATTGAGTTTCAGTGCGGACACGAAATGTCATGGAAACGCCACGTGTCGTCCGGTGGATGAGCGGTTGATCGCGGGGGTGGGGTCGCCTATGTGCCCGCTTTCTCCAGTTTCGCAGGTCACAGTCGTTCGATGCTCTTCACTTTCGTCCTTGTCGTTCAGTTGCTCGTCGGATCGGCGCTCGTCACCATCATTCTGATGCAGCGCTCGGAAGGTGGCGGCCTGACCGGTGGCGGCAGCCCGGCCGGATTGATGTCCGCGCGCGGTGCCGCAGACTTCCTGACGCGGTCCACGGCGATCCTGGCGACGATCTTCGTCACCTTGACCATCATCCTCGCAGTGATGGCGGCGACGCGGCATGCGACGTCGATCGACACCTCGCTCAATCGCGCGGCGCCGATCAACGCGCCGGCTGGCACTGCCCCGCAGCCCGCCGGCGGCGCCTTTGGTGGCGCGGCCGCCAATGCGGCGGCGGGTGCCGGTGGCAACCTGACCTTCCCGGGCGCGCTGGCGCCGGGCGAGAATAAGGTGGCTCCGGCCAGCAACGGCGCGGTTCCCGTCCGCTAAATCCATTTCGTTCTAATCGCCCGCGCGGACTTTTTGTTCGCGCGGGCGGAGTCGCGTGCTTGCGGCTTACCCCCAATACCAGCTAGGCGATGACTCCCATGGCGCGGTTTATTTTCATTACCGGCGGCGTGGTCTCCTCGCTGGGCAAAGGTTTGATGGCGGCTTCACTGGCTGCCCTCCTCCAGGCACGCGGCTATCGCGTCCGCATCCGGAAGTTCGATCCCTATCTCAATGTCGATCCGGGCACGATGAGCCCGTATCAGCATGGTGAGGTCTATGTGACCGATGACGGGGCGGAAACCGACCTCGATCTCGGCCATTACGAACGGTTTACCGGCGTTGCTGCCCGTCAGTCGGACAACGTCACCTCGGGCCGGATCTATCAGCAGATCATCCAGCGCGAACGCCGCGGCGACTATCTCGGCGCCACCGTCCAGGTCATCCCGCACGTCACCGACGCGATCAAGGCGTTCGCGCTCGCCGAGACCGACGATCTCGATTTCGTGCTGTGCGAGATCGGCGGCACGGTCGGCGATATCGAATCGCTGCCGTTCATCGAAGCGATCCGCCAGATTCGCAACGATCTTGGCCGTGGCAATTCGGTCAGCATCCACGTCACGTTGGTGCCGTACATCGCCGCCGCGGGCGAGCTGAAGACCAAGCCGACCCAGCATAGCGTACGCGAGCTGGCGGCATTGGGCGTGCAGCCCGACGTGCTGGTGTGCCGCTGCGAGCAGCCATTGCCCGCGAGCGAGCGCGCCAAGATTGCGTTGTTCTGCAACGTGCCGAAGGAAGCGGTCATTCCGGCGCTCGACGCCAAGAGCATCTACGCCGTGCCGGTCCAATACCATGAGGAAGGCCTCGACGACGCTGTCCTCAATGCTTTCGGGATCGATTCCGAAGCACTGCCCGATCTCGCGCGCTGGACCGACATCATGGATCGCCTGACCAACCCGGAAGGGGAAGTGACGGTTGGCGTGGTCGGCAAATATGTCGGCCTGCAGGACGCGTACAAGTCATTGAACGAAGCGCTGGTCCATGGCGGCATCGCCAACCGGGTCAAGGTCAACGTCCGCTGGATCGACGCCGAATTGTTCGAACATGCCGATAGCGACGTCACGGCGAGCCTGGAACCCTGCCACGCGATCCTGGTCCCCGGCGCGTTCGGCGAGCGCGGGGCGGAAGGCAAGATCGCCTCGGTCAAATTCGCACGCGAACGCAACGTCCCCTATTTCGGCATTTGTTTCGGGATGCAGATGGCCTGTATCGAGGGCGCGCGGAACCTGGCGGGGATCGAGAAGGCCTCGTCAACCGAATTCGGCCCGACCGAGGAACCGGTGGTCGGCATCATCACCGAATGGATGTCGGCTGAAGGCGTTCAAAAGCGCGAAGCGGGTGGCGATCTGGGTGGCACAATGCGGCTTGGAGCCTATGACGCCAAGCTCGACGGTAACAGCGTCGTTTCGTCAATCTATGGCTCGACCGACATCAGCGAGCGGCACCGCCATCGCTACGAGGTCAATACCGGCTATCGCGAACCGCTCGAAAAAGGCGGGCTGGTGTTCAGCGGCATGTCGCCCGACGGAATGCTGCCCGAGATCGTCGAGCGCCCCGATCATCCCTGGTTCGTGGGCGTCCAGTTCCACCCGGAACTGAAATCCAAGCCGTTCGACCCGCATCCGTTGTTCGCCAGCTTCATCGCGGCGGCGGTGCGGCAGAGCAGGTTGGTCTAGACGTCACTGCTTTTAGGAGTCGCCCGGCGTCAGTACCCTCAGCGCGCCTGCGCGGATGCGGAATTCGAGTGGGGAGTCCATCCGCTTCAGTTCGCCGTCGAGTGCGATTTCGATCGATCCGCCGCTCGAACTGACGGTAAGTGTCTCGCATTCGCCGAGCGTCTCGAAATCGAGCGAGCGTTCAGCGCGCCCGACCAGCGCGCGCAGGGCGAACCAGATCAGCGCCGCGCGCCGTCGATGCGTCACGGCATAGATCGACAATTTGCCGTCGGTCAGGGTACCGCGTTTGCCAACCTCGCCGCGATCAAGCGAATAGACGTTGTTGCCGACGAACAGCAGTGGCGTGACGATCCTGCGCTCGCCTTTGCCCCAATCGAGCCGCAACCGATGATGCGGTAGCCGCTCGAGCACGGCGAACGCCGCTGGCAGCGTCGACAGCCATTTGGGCCAGCCCTTGGCACGGCGCAAACCTTCGCGCTTGCGCACCATCAACGGGTAGAGCCCGATCGACGCGTTGTTGACGAAGACCTGTCCGTTGACCTCGCCGACGTCGATCGCGACAGGCTGGCCATTCACCGCAACCTTGGCGGCCTCGCCCAGATCGGTGGGGATGCCGAGATCTCGCGCCAGATGGTTGAGCGTGCCGAGCGGCAGCAGGCCGAGTTCGGTATCGCTGCCCGCGAGGATTTGCGCAGCGCCGGCAGCGGTGCCGTCGCCGCCCGCGACGATCACCCGTCCCGATCTCGCTGCCGCCTCGATCGCTTCGGGGATTTGCTCGCCATCGAGCGCTGTGACGTCGGCCGTTGTCCCCGCTTGTGTAAAAGCTTTTTCCAGCTCTCCGACCAGCGCGTCGCCCATCTTGGCCGCCGTGCCGCCAGTCTTGTTCACGGTCACCTGCAGCGTCTTCATCGCCGACAGCTAACAGGACGACCGGCGCCATCGAAACGAAAAAGGCGCCCGGACCTGTCGGCCCGGACGCCCATTGGCGCTTTCAAGGGAGCGAGAAAGCGCCGGTCTGTCAGGCCGCCTTGGTTTCGTCAGCGGCCGGGCTGGTCTCGATTGCGGCGAGCGGGGCGCCCGTCTTGATCGCGATTGACTGCGGCTTCAGCGCCTCGGGCACTTCGCGCACCAGGTCGACGGTCAGCAGACCGTCATTGAGCCGCGCATCGTCGACCCGGATGAAGTCGGCGAGTTCGAAGCGGCGCTCGAAGCTGCGCGTCGCGATACCGAGGTGAAGATAGGCCGACTGATCGCCGTCCTTGTCCTTCTTGCCCTTGACGGTCAGCAGGTTCTGCTGGGCGACGATCTCGATCTCGTCGCGGCGGAAACCGGCGACCGCGATCGTGATGCGATAATGATCCTCGGCAATCCGCTCGAGGTTGAAGGGCGGGTAATTGTCCCCGCCATTCTGCCGCGCCGAGGCTTCGAGCATATCGAACAGGCGATCGAAGCCGATCGTCGAGCGGCGGTAGGGAGTAAGGTCGAACTGTCGCATTTAATCATCCTCCATTGAGCGATGTCACAACGACGCGACCCCGATGGGCGTCGCGTCATCGCATATCTGGGGCATTCCGGCGCCGGTTCAAGAGTGCCTGTCCGACAAAATATCGTTATCTTTCAACGGTGATAAAGTTTGGCTTGCGTAGCTGGTCAGACGATCTTGCTTTTATTCCCAGCAACTCAGTGGGGATTAAGGCGTTAATCAATCGTCTAGGGGATTACCGAATCATGCTCGCTGCGTTTCCGCTCCTGCTTGCCGCCGCATCGCCGCAAAGCATCGCGCTCGCCGACAACGCCGCTCGCCCGGCAGCGCCGGTCGTCGCGCCAGACGATACTGCCGCCAACGCACCCTCACCGGCGCCCGAGCCCCAAGCCGATCCGCAAGCCGCGCCGACGCCAGGGGGCGACATTGTCGTCACCGCACGCCGCCGGTCGGAACGCTTGCAGACCGTGCCGCTCGCGGTGGCGGTGTTGAGCGGCGAAACGCTGGCCAATGCCGGGGCGTTCAACGTCAACCGGCTCCAGCAATTCCAGCCCGCGCTGCAATTCTATTCGAGCAATCCGCGCAATTCGGCGATCAATATCCGCGGTTTGGGGGCGCCGTTCGGGCTGACCAATGACGGCATCGAGCAGGGCGTCGGCCTCTATATCGACCAGGTCTATATCGGCCGCGTCGGCGCCTCGACCTTCGATTTCGTCGACATCGATCGCGTCGAGGTGCTGCGTGGGCCGCAGGGGACGCTGTACGGCAAGAACACCACCGCGGGCGCGGTCAACATCACGACCAAGAAGCCCAACCTTTCGTCGCCAGAAGCGACGTTCGAGGTCAGCGCCGGCAATTACGGCCTGGTCCAGCTGAAAGGCTCGGCCTCGGCGCCGATCGCCGACGGCAAGTTGGGCGTGCGTCTGTCGACTTCGGTGAGCAAGCGAGGCGGGTCGATCTACGACACCGCGATCGACAAGAATCTGCAGAAGCAGGACAATTTCAGCGTGCGTGGGCAGTTGCTGTGGCAAGCGACGCCCAATCTGGATTTCAACTTCTCGGCCGATTTCAGTCTGCAGAATCCCTATTGCTGCGTGCAATATTACGCCCGGGTTGGCGCGACGCAGCGGCCGCTCAACCGCCAATATGCCGCGCTGGCCGCGGCGCTCGGCTACAAGCCGCCGAGTTTCGATCCGTTCGACCGCGTGACCGACCTCGACGCATCGATCAACTCACGCCAGGAGGTCGGCGGGCTGTCGCTGGTCGGCAGCTGGGACGTCGGCGGCGCGACAATCACGTCGGTAACCGCCTGGCGCTATTGGGATTGGCAGCCCGCCAACGACCGCGATTTCGTCGGCTTGCCGATCACCACCGTCTCGCAAAATCCGTCGCAGCAGAAGCAATGGTCGCAGGAATTGCGCCTCGCCTCGAACGGCGACGGTAAGCTCAACTACACGCTCGGCGCATTCTTCTTCGACCAGACGATCGATACGCAGGGGTCGCAGGTGCAGGGCCCGGCGGCGAGCCGGTGGCTGCTCAATCCTGGCAACGTACCGGTAGGATCGAGCGGTTGCGCCACGCCGACGGCCAATGCGTGCAATCCGCTGGTGCTCGACGGGCTGACCTCGACCAACTCGATCCATTTCAGCAATCAGAGCTTCGCCGTGTTCGGCAAACTCAATTGGGAAGCGGCGCCCGGCTTTCACATCCAGCCCGGCCTGCGACTCAATTACGACAAGAAATCAGGCTTTTACGAGTCGGTCGTCAGCATCCACAACGCCAAGTACAATTTCGTCGCGACGGCGGATAATGTCGCGACCCTGCTGCAGAACGGGACCGCGCTTGCCGATCAGCTCAATACGCTGGCGCCGCAACGTTACAGCCCGAAATTCAGCGCCTGGAACCTGTCCGGCGACCTGACCCTGTCCTACGATTTCTCCAAGGACATTCACGGCTATGCGACCTATGCGCGCAGCTTCAAGTCGGGCGGGATCAACCTGTCGGGACTGCCGCTCAATTCCACCAATACCGGAGTCGACCTGTCGACCCAGACGGTAAAGCCCGAGAAGGAGAATCACTTCGAGCTCGGGTTGAAGACGCAGTTCCTCGACCGCCGGGTGACGTTCAACCTCGCCGCGTTCTGGACCGACATCAAGGATTACCAGGCCACCGTGAATAACGGGCAGACGACCGTTATCCGCGGGTATCTGGCCAATGCGGCGCGGGTCCGCGTGCGCGGCATCGAGTTCGACTCGTCGTTCCGCCCCAGCCCGCGACTGAGCCTGTATACCAACGGCGCCTTCACGGATGCCAAGTACGTTCGCTTCCGCAATGCGCCGTGCCCGCCCGAATTGTCCGGCGGCAACCCGGCTCTTGCCGGCCAGACGCCGGCGGCGCCCGGCACGCCGGGCCTCAGTCCCTTGGTTTGCGATATCTCGGGATCGATCCTGCCCGGCATCTCGAAATGGTCGTTCTCGTTCGGCGGCGAAGTGAACGTCCCGGTCAACGGGGGCCAGGTCTATCTCGGCTATGACGGCAGCTATCGCTCGAAATTCTCGTCCAACCCGTCGCGCTCGCTTTACACCGACATCAATGGCTATTCGCTGTCCAACTTCCGGCTCGGCTTCCGCAAGGACAAGTGGAACCTGTACGGCTGGGTGCGCAACGCGTTCGACCAGCATTATTTCGAGCTGCTGAGTACGCAATCGGGCAGCACGGGGCTGATTGTGGGCCAGCCGGGCGACCCGCGGACTTATGGCGGGACGTTCCGGATCAGTTTTTGAGCGATTATGCCCTCTCCCGCTTGCGGGAGAGGGAGGGGCCCGCCGCCGAAGGCGGTGGGAAGGTGAGGGTCTTCTTACTTCTTCTATCTCGACACCCGCTCGGCAGAAGAAAGAAGACCCTCACCGCTGCGACTAGGCTCGCTTCGCTCACCAAGTCTCGCTCCTCTCCCGCAAGCGGGAGAGGAAAGTGGGAGAAGGAAGCGTGGAGAGAAGCGCCGGTCGGCGAAGCCGCCGTCGCTGGGGCCGCGTTGCGGACCGGCGGCCGTTTGGGGCGATGCTCTTCGCGCACCGGCTTGCAGCTTCGCTGCTCGCCWTCGCCCCAAATGACAAACGCCCGGGCCGTTTCCGACCCGGGCGCCTGCGTGACGATTGCTCGTCAGCCCCCTTGTAACTTCCGCCCGCACGCCTCTTTTAAGGCGGAGCTGGAAGCGATCCCCGAACCACGGCCATTGACCTGCGTTTCGCGAAGCAAACTGCTAAGCGGCGACTGGTGTCTTGTCATCGCCAAACAACGGGTCGCCGCACGATTGCGGCGCGCATGTGTCGAATCCGCCACAGCACCGCCTTGGTTGCCTGTAATCGCGATACGCCTTAGGGTCTGTACTCAATAGCGACGGGGTCGAGACGGAGCGGATTTTGTCGCGTGGGTAGGAGCGAGGAGGGAGCGATGCATTATGCATCGTGACCGACGAGCGACGCCCTCCACGCGACAAAATCCGCCCGCCCCGATGAGGTTGCGTTGTGGAGCCCGCCGGACGTCGTCGCTTGCTTGCGCGTAGCTCAAGCTACGCGACTGCGCTGCGCTCCTCGCCGACGGGCTCCACAACGCAATCTCGATCCCCGCCGCTATTGAGTACAGACCCTAAGCACCCGACATTCCGGGGGCGGATCGCGAGGCCTGATTGATTCTCCTGTCGAGCTACGAACGCATGATTGCCGGGCGCTATCTGTTGCCCGGCAAAGGCGAGCGCTTCATCGTTCTCGTCGCCGGGTTCAGCCTAGGCGCGGTGATGCTGGGCGTCGCCGCTTTGGTCATCGTGATGAGCGTCATGAACGGCTTTCGCGCCGAATTGTTCGACAAGATCGTCGGACTGAACGGCCATGCCGTGATCCAGGGCTATGGCGGCCGTCCGCTCAACGACTGGCGGCAATTGCTTGCACGCGCCAAGGCGACGCCAGGCGTCACCAGCGCGGTGCCGATGATCGAACAGCCGTTGATGATGACCAACAATGGTCGCGCCGAGCCGATCAGCCTGCGCGGGCTGACTGTGCCCGATATCCGCGGCAATCCGACGATTGCCGGTCATGTCGTCGCCGGCGACCTCAACAGCGTGACCGCCGGCAGCAACCGGATCGCGATCGGATCGCGCCTGGCCGAAACGCTTGGCGTCGATATCGGCAGTCAGGTCACGATCTGGAGCCCGATGGGACAATCGACCCCGTTCGGCACCGTGCCGCGGATGGTGTCCTATACGGTCGGCGCAATCTTCGAGATCGGCGTCTACGATTACGACAAGGTCTATGTCGTCATGCCGATGGAGGAGGCGCAGACCCTGCTGCTGCTTGATCCCGACACGGTGGGGATGATCGAGGTCAACACCAGGGACGCCGATCAGGTCGGGCCGATCCTGGCGCCGCTGCGCGCGTCGCTTGGCCAGACCGCCGCCGTAAGCGATTGGCGCCAGATGAACGCGCAATTGTTCGAGGCGCTGGCGATCGAGCAAGTGTCGATGTTCGTGATCCTGTGCATCATCATCCTGGTCGCGGCGTTCAACATCGCGTCATCGCTGATCATGCTGGTCCGCGCCAAGACGCGCGACATCGCGATTCTCAGGACGATGGGCGCGCCGCGCGCCGCGATGGTCAGGATCTTCATCACTGTCGGCACGACGATCGGTATTCTCGGCACGATCGCGGGGCTGATCCTGGGATTCGTCCTGCTTTATTTCCGCCAGCCGATCGTCGACTTCGTGCAAAAAGTGTCGGGGCAGAATCTATGGGATCCCTCGATCCGCTTCCTGACCGAACTGCCATCCAAGCCCAATCCGATCGAGATCGCGATGGTCGTCGCGATCACCTTGCTGCTGACCTTCCTCGCGACGCTGTACCCGGCGTCGCGCGCCGCCAGCACCGACCCAGTCCAGGTGCTTCGCTATGAGTGACGCCGTCCTCGCCACCACCGGCCTGACCCGCAGCTTCGAGCAAGGCGGGGAGACGATCCACGTCCTGCGCGGGGTGAACTTGTCGATCGCGCCCGGTGAGATCGTCGCGCTGCTCGGCCCCTCGGGCTCGGGCAAATCGACCTTGCTCCAGGCAGTCGGCCTGCTCGAAGGCGGGTTCGGCGGGTCGATCCGCATCACCGGCACCGAAGCGGCGCAGATGAGCAGTTCGGAGCGTACCGCGACGCGCCGCGACATGCTGGGCTTCATCTATCAATTCCATCACTTGCTGCCCGATTTCAACGCGATCGAGAATGTCGTGCTGCCGCAATTGGTGAAGGGGGCCTCGCGCGCAGATGCCGACGCTCGCGCGGCCGACCTGTTGACGACGCTCGGCCTGGGGCATCGCCTGACGCATCGGCCGAGCCAATTGTCGGGCGGCGAGCAGCAACGCGTCGCGGTCGCCCGCGCGCTGGCCAACCGGCCCGCCTTGATCCTCGCCGACGAGCCCACCGGCAATCTCGACGAGGCGACCGCGGAGATCGTGTTCGGCGAATTCCTGCGGCTGGTGCGGCAGGAAGGGTCGGCGGCCGTGGTAGCGACTCATAACGAGCGGCTGGCCGCGCGGATGGACCGCGTCCTGCGCCTGCACGAAGGGCACCTTCAATGAATGCTTCCGCGCGCCGCCAGATGCGGATCGTCGCGGGATTGTTCGTCATCGGATCGCTCGTCATCGGAGCATTGCTCTACCTGTGCTGGCCGGTGGTTGGTCTAATGTTCGACGGTCAGCGCACCGGGCGCTATTATTCGATCCCATCGCAAAGCATGATGCCGAACCTCATCCCGGGTGATCGGGTTCTGCCGCGCCGTCGCCAACCGGGCGAGCCGACACGGGGCGAGGTGATCGTCTATCGGCGCACGCCGGACGAGGTGCGCGTCGCCCGCGTAGCCGCCGTGGGCGGGGATACGATCGAAATGCGCGGCGGCTTTCCCTGGATCAATGGCGTGGCCGCCCGGCGGCGCGAGCTTGGGGCCGGTCCGACGTTAGACGGGAATACTCGGAGCCTGCTCTATGCCGAGCGGCTGCCGGGTGAACGCGGCTCGCATCGCGTTATCAGGATGACGATCCCGGGTCCGTTCGACGATATGCCCGCCGCCAAGGTTCCGCCCGGCACGCTGTTCGTGCTGGGCGATAACCGCGATCAGGCAGCCGACAGCCGAGCACCTGTCGATGAAATGGGGGTCGGGATGGTGCCGATCGAGCAGGTGTTGGGCGTGATCGACTATATCGCCTGGTCGAAGGTCAAAGGGCGCATGGCGAGACCGATCGACCGCCGCGATCCCGCGACTTCAGCCGGTAGCGGAAAGTGATGAGCGATCCCTGGCGGACGATTCCGACGCTGAACGGCCGACACGTCACGCTCTCGCCGCTGACGCGTGGCGATCGCGAGGGCATCCTCGCGGCGTTCGCCTCTGGCCTGGAGGGCGCCTTTCACACCACCATACCCAATTCGTCCACGGTCGAGGCTTGGTACCAACGGCTCGAACGCGAGTTCGAGGCCGGGCGCGCGATGCCGTTCACTGTCCGCGATGCCGCCGGAGAGATCGCCGGCGTCACGCGCTTCCTGCGCATGGCGAAGCAGCACCGCCGGGTCGAGATCGGCGGCACGGTCTATGCCACGCGCGTTCAGCGCACCGGGCTCAACACCGAGGCGAAGATGCTGCTGCTGACCCACGCGTTCGAGGCGCTCGGCTGCTTTTGCGTCCAGATCCGCACCGATTTCCTCAATCGCCAATCGCGCGCGGCGATCGAGCGGCTGGGCGCGCGGATGGACGGGGTGATACGCGGCCATCTCATCCTCAACGATGGCCATTATCGCGACAGCGTGCTCTATTCGATCCTCGAACACGAATGGCCGGGGGTGAAGCGCAATATCGCCGCCTTGATGGCCCGTTATGAGGGGAAGGGCGCATGACCGCGATCACCGAGTTTCACGTCAAGGCGGCGGATGGTAGCGACGCCGACCTCTCGGCCTATGCCGGCAAGGTCCTGCTGGTCGTCAACGTCGCCTCGAAATGCGGCTTCACGCCGCAATATGAAGGGTTGGAGGCGCTGCATCGCAAATATGCCGATCGCGGGTTCGAGGTGCTGGGTTTCCCCTGCAACCAGTTCGGCGCGCAGGAGCCGGGCAATGCCGAGGAAATCGCGAACTTCTGTTCGCTGACCTACGACGTGACCTTCCCGGTCTTCGCCAAGATCGACGTCAACGGCTCGGGCGCCGATCCGCTTTACGGCGAACTCAAGAAGCAGGCGCCGGGGTTCCTAGGTACCGAGGGCATCAAATGGAACTTCACCAAGTTCCTGGTCGGCCGCGACGGCCAGGTGGTCGAACGCTATGCGCCGACGACCAAGCCCGAAGAGATCGCGGCGGATATCGAAAAGCTGCTTTGAACGCGCGTACCGTCGAAAGTTGTGGGTAAGCTCGCCGCCGGGGTGGCCAAGGCGGGGCGAGCGACTTAGGTTGGCACCATGCCCCATTCCGGCTTCGTGCCCCTCCGGATTTTTTCGTCCTACACGATGCTCGACGGCGCGATCGAGCCGAAGGCGATCGCCAAGCGCGCGCGCGAGCTGGGCTTCCCTGCCGCCGCGGTGACCGACCGAAACGGGCTGTTCGCGGCGATGTCGTTCTCGGGCGCGGCTGCCGATGCCGGGGTGCAGCCGATCATCGGCACGATGCTGGGGGTGGCACGACCCGATCTGCCCGAGGGCCAGGCGGTGCAGACCGACTGGATCGCGCTCTATGCGCAGGATGAGGCCGGCTATCTCAATCTCTGCCGGCTGGTCAGCGAGGCGCATCTCGGTCGCCCGCTCGACCTCGATCCGCATGTCGATCTCGCCACGCTCGAAGCCAATTCGGCGGGGCTGATTGCGCTGACCGCTGGCGGCGAGGGCGGGGTCGCCCGGTTGTTCGCCGAGGATCAACCCGACGGCGCCAATGCCTATGTCGACCGGCTGCAGGCGATTTTCGGCGACCGGCTCTATATCGAGATCGCGCGGCGCTTCGATCCAGTCGAGGCCAAGGCCGAAGCCGAATTGCTCGAATTGGCCTATGCGCGCAATTTGCCGATCGTCGCGACCAATCCGTGCTGTTTCGCCGATGAGGAATTCCTCGAAGCGCATGACGCGATGCTGTGCATCGCCAATTCTTCCTACGTCGCCAGCGACGACCGGCCCAAGAGCTCGCCCGATGCGTGGATGAAGCCCGCCAAGGACATGCGCGCCTTGTTCGCCGATCTGCCCGAGGCGATCGCCAATACCTTGGTCGTGGCCCAGCGCTGCGCGGTGGCGGCGCCGAAGCGCAAGCCTATTCTGCCTAGCCTGGCCGGCGATCGTGAGGGCGAATCGCAGGCGCTGCGTGAGGCGGCGCGAGAGGGCTTGCAGAAGCGGCTCGATCGCATCGTCGAGCTCGGCAATGCGGGCGAAGGCGATTGGCAACAGCCCTATCGCGACCGGCTCGAATTCGAGCTCGACGTCATCATCCAGATGGGGTTCCCAGGCTATTTTCTGATCGTCGCCGACTTCATCCAATGGGCGAAGGCGCACGATATCCCGGTCGGGCCTGGCCGCGGGTCGGGCGCCGGCTCGGTGGTCGCCTGGGCGCTGACCATCACCGATCTCGATCCGATCAAGCTCGGGCTGCTATTCGAACGCTTCCTCAACCCGGAACGCGTGTCGATGCCCGACTTCGACATCGACTTCTGCGAAACCCGGCGTGGCGAAGTGATCCGCTACGTCCAGGCGAAGTATGGCCGCGATCAGGTCGCGCAGATCATCACCTTCGGGACGATGAAGGCGCGCGCGGTGCTCAAGGATACCGGCCGCGTGCTGCAGATGAGCTATGGCCAGGTCGACCGCCTCGCCAAGCTCGTTCCCAATCTGCCGACCGATCCCTGGACGCTCGATCGTGCGCTCAACGGCGTCAGCGAACTCGCGGCCGAATATCGCGGCGACAAGGACGTCCGCCATCTGTTCGACCTGGCGATGAAGCTCGAAGGGCTGCCGCGCCACAGCTCTACCCACGCCGCTGGCGTGGTGATCGGCGACCGTCCGCTTGCCGATCTCGTCCCGCTCTATCGCGATCCGCGATCGGACATGCCGGTCACCCAATTCGACATGAAATATGTCGAAGGCGCAGGCCTGGTGAAGTTCGACTTTCTCGGCTTGAAGACGTTGTCGGTGCTCAAGAAGGCGGTCGAACTGCTCGCCAAGCGCGGCATCGCCTGCGACCTCGATGCGCTGACCTGGGACGATGAGGGCGTCTACAAATTGCTCCAGAAGGGCGACACGGTCGGTGTGTTCCAGCTGGAATCGGAAGGCATGCGGCGCACGCTGAGCGCCGTGCGGCCGTCGAATTTCGGCGACATCATCGCGCTCGTCTCGCTCTATCGCCCGGGCCCGATGGACAACATCCCGTCGTTCGGCCGGCGCAAGAACGGGCAGGAACCGATCACGTATCCGCATCCGCTGCTCGAGCCGATCCTGGCCGAGACCTACGGCATTTTCGTCTATCAGGAACAGGTGATGCAGGCCGCCCAGGTGCTGGCCGGCTATTCGCTCGGCGGCGCCGACCTGCTGCGCCGCGCGATGGGCAAGAAGAACCAGGCCGAGATGGACGCGCAGCGCGCTACTTTCGTCGAGGGCTGCGCGACCCACAACAAGATCGATGCTGCCAAGGCCAACGAGCTGTTCGACTTGATCGACAAGTTCGCCGGCTATGGCTTCAACAAGTCGCACGCCGCAGCCTATGCGCTGCTCGCCTACCAGACCGCCTGGCTGAAGGCGCATCATCCGCACGAATTCTATGCCGCGTCGATGTGCTACGACATCCACCTGACGGATAAGCTCGCGATCTTCGTCGACGATATGCGGCGATTGGACGTGGCCATCCTGCCGCCGGATGTGAACCGCAGTCTGGCGGAGTTCGACGTCGAGGTAATCGGCTCTGCTTCCGAGGGGGAGACGGAACAGCTTGCCGTCCGCTACGCCCTGGCCGGACTCAAATCGGTCGGCGAAGGCGCGATGGAGAAACTGGTCGAGGAACGTGACGCGTCCGGGCCGTTCGACAGCCTCGACGCCTTTGCCCATCGCGTCGACCCGCGCCTGCTCAACAAGCGCCAGCTTGAAACACTGGCGGCGGCAGGAGCGTTCGATACGATCGACCCCAACCGCGCCGGTATCTACGCCTGCGCCGAAACCATCCTGGCGACCGCGGCGCGGGTCCATGACCAGAAGAATAGCGGCCAGGGTGGTCTGTTCGGCGAGAGCGAGGCGTCGGGTACGCATATCAAGTTGCCGCAGTCGGCGCGATGGAGCCTGGCCGAGCGGATGGAGCAGGAGAAAGAAGCGTTCGGCTTCTATTTCTCGGCGCATCCGGTCGATCGCTTCACGCAGCTCGCACGGATGCACGGTGCGCGACGCTATGCCGATCTCGGCGACCTGCAGATCCCCGAGAGCGGTCGCGCCGGTGCGGTGATGGCGGCGATGGTCGAGGATACGCGCTGGCGGACGTCGGCCAAAGGGCGGCGCTATCTGATGGCGACCTTGTCCGACCCATCGGGCCAGTTCGTCGCGACCTGTTTCGACGATTCGGTCGCGGTCGACTTGGAGGAGGCGGCGCGCAACGGCGGTTGCGGGTTGATCACGGTCGAGCTCGACCGCCGCGCGGGCGAAGAACAGCCGCGGGTAACGGTCAAGCGTATCCAGCCGTTCGACGAACTGGCCAGCGCGACGCGGATGAATCTCGATATCGAGATCGAGGATGCGGTCGCGATCCCGGCGATCGGTGCATTATTGTCAGAGGCACGCGGCGCGCGCGGCGAAGCACGCCTCGTTGTTCCGCTGCCGGCGGGCGGAACGGCAACGATCCTGATCGGGCGCGATTTCCTGCTCGATCCCGAACTTGCCGACCGCATTGCCACGCTACCGGGAGTGCGATCGGCCGAGGTCGCAATCGCGCCGCCGCAACGGCTTGCATTGGTTGGCTAGAGGCAGCGGACACGGCCCCTAGACTTCGACCGCTTGGGGCGGAATAACACTCTTCAAACATAGAGTATGGAGAGTGGGATGCAGGTGGGTGCGATGCAGGATTTCGAGCTCCGCGTGATGCGGCTGCTCGACCATGTCGCTCGCGAGCATCCGACCCGCGAGATCGTGACGCGTTGGGCCGATGGGCGCGAGACTCGCAACGACTGGGCCGGCATCCATCGCAACGCGCGCAAGCTCGCGCAGCGACTGGAGAAATGGGGCATCCCCCCGGGCGATCGCGTCGCCACGCTGGCGATGAACCACGAGCATCATCTGACGTCCTGGTATGGCGCGATGGGGATGGGCGGGGTAATCCATACGATCAACCCGCGCCTGTTCGACGAGCAACTGATCTACATCGCCAACCATGCCGAAGATCGCGTGCTGTTCTACGACAAACAGTTCCAGCCGCTGGTTGACCGGCTCAAGCCGCATTGGACCTCGATCGAGCGCTACGTAGCGTTCGATGACCTCGGCCCCGACGGTTTTCAGGCGCTGCTCGACGCCGAGGATGGCGACTATGCCTGGCACGAAGGCCCGGAGCGCGAGCCGTGCATGATCTGCTACACCAGCGGCACGACGGGCAATCCCAAGGGCGTGCTGTACGAGCATCGCTCGACCGTGCTGCACGCAATGCACGCCGCCGAGCCGTGGGTGATGGGCTTGTCGGCGTCGGACGTCATCCTGCCGATCGTGCCGATGTTCCATGCCGCGGCCTGGGGGCTGCCGTTTGCCGGCGCGTTGGCGGGCACGAAATTCGTCTATTCGCAGACCAATGACGCGGCCGTGCTGTGCGGACTGATGAACAGCGAGAAAGTGACGATCGGCAGCGGTGTGCCGACCGTTTGGCTGGCACTGTTCCAGCATATCGACGCGACCGGTGAAGAACCGCGTTTCCTGCGCCAGATCACCGTTGGCGGGTCGGCGGCGCCGCGCGCGATGCTGGCGCGGTTCATGGACATGGGGATCAAGCCGCTCCACCTCTGGGGGATGACCGAGACCTCGCCCATCGCGACCGCGCTCGCCCCGGGGCCGGACTGGCACGACCTCAGCCGCGACGAACAGCTCGACATCGTCTGCAAGCAGGGATCGATCCCGTTCGGGGTCGAACTGCGCATCGTCGATGATGAGGACAGGGAATTGCCGCGCGACGGCGAGACGTCGGGCCGGTTGCAGATCCGCGGGCCCTGGGTGGTGAAGCGCTATTTCAAGGCAGAGCAGGATGCCGCGAGCACCGACGGCTGGTTCGATACCGGCGACGTCGCGGTGCTGCACCCCAATGGCACGATGCAGATCACCGACCGCTCGAAGGACGTGATCAAGTCGGGAGGCGAGTGGATCAGCTCGGTCGACCTGGAAAACGCAGCGATAGGCTGCCCCGGCGTCGGCGAAGCGGCGGCGATCGGTGTCTATCACCCCAAATGGGACGAGCGCCCGCTGCTGCTTGTCGTCCGCAAGCCTGGCAGCGCGGTGACTCCGCAGGAGATCACTCAGCATCTGACCCAGCATGTCGCCAAATGGTGGCTGCCGGACGAGATCCTGTTCGTCGACGATCTGCCGCACACCGCGACAGGCAAATTGCTCAAAACGGTGTTGAGGGAACAATATAAGGAATACCGCCTGACGTCAGCCGCTTGACGCCTGACTTGCCTTTCGTCCCGCGCGGCGGCAGGCTGCGCTGAATGGACATGGTGACGACCGGCTCCGCTGGTGAAAATGGCGTGACGCTGGCGGCCCGACCCGAAGCGCTGCGCCTCGCCCCGCACGAAACCGCGGTCGTCGTGATCGACATGCAGAACGCTTATGCGAGCGAGGGCGGCTATGTCGATCTCGCCGGGTTCGACATTTCGGGTGCGGCGGGGGTGATCGGTAAGATTGCTACCGTGCTCGACACTGCGCGCAAAGCGGGCGTCCAGGTGGTGTTCCTGCAGAATGGCTGGGACGCCGAGTACCAGGAAGCCGGCGGTCCGGGTTCGCCCAATTGGCACAAGTCCAATGCCTTGAAGACGATGCGCGCCCGGCCGGAGCTTTCCGGCCAACTGCTGGCGCGTGGCGGCTGGGATTACGACCTGGTCGACGCGCTCAAGCCGCAGCCGGGCGATATCACGCTCCACAAAACGCGCTATTCCGCCTTCTTCAATTCGCAGCTCGATTCGACGCTGCGTGCGCGCGGCATTCGCAACATCGTGTTCGTCGGCATCGCCACCAATGTCTGCGTCGAAAGCACGCTGCGCGACGGCTTCCATCTCGAATATTTCGGCGTGATGCTGGAGGACGCGACGCACCATCTCGGCCCGCCGATGATGCAGGAGGCTACCGTCTATAACGTCGAGAAATTCTTCGGCTGGGTTTCGACGACAGCCGATTTCTGCGGCAGTTTTGGCCAGCTTCCTCAATCAGATAGCAAGGACTGACGTCATGGCGTTCGAGCCCATCAACCCGCAGCAATTCCCGACCCCGATCGCGCCCTATTCGGCCGGCGCCAAGGCGGGGAACGTCGTCTACGTCTCTGGCGTGCTCGCGTTGGGCGAGGGCGGCATTGTGCTCCATGTCGGTGACGCCGCGGAGCAGACGCGGCATGTGCTCGAGGTGATCAAGGTGACGCTCGAGGCGGCCGGTGCGTCGATGTCCGATATCGCGATGAACCACATCTTTCTGAAGGACCTGGACGATTATCCGGTCTTCAACCAAGTTTATGCCGAGTATTTTCCAGGTAACAAGCCGGCGCGCTACTGCATCAAGGCGGAGCTGGTGAAGCCCGATTGCCTGGTAGAGATCGCCAGCGTGGCGCATATCGTCTGATGCCCGGACCCAACCCGTCATCCCAGCTTCTTCCGTCATCCCAGCGCAAGCTGGGATCTCATGCGGCGGCGCGAGCGCGCCGTAACAACAAGACCCCAGCTTTCGCTGGGGTGACGGAGTGGTCGTTCGCTGGGGTGACGGGAGCAGCGCGCTGATGCCGGAAGCGGCAGGCCTCTATTATGAGGAACACGGCGCGCCCGACGCCCCGCCGGTGATCCTGTCTTCTGGCCTGGGCGGGTCGGCGAGCTATTGGGCACCCAATATCCCCGCGCTGGCCGAGCATTTCCGGGTCATCGCCTATGACCATCGCGGCACCGGACGCAGCGACCGCGCCTTGCCGGCGCGGGTGTCGGTCGACGATTTTGCCGACGATATCCTGATGCTGATGGACGCGCTGGGCCTCGATCGCACCCATTTGATCGGCCACGCCGCGGGCGGAGTCGCCGGGCTCGCGCTCGCGCTCAAGGCGCCGGAGCGGCTCGATCGTCTTGTCGTGGTCAATGGCTGGGCCAGCCCGGATCCGCATTTTCTGCGCTGCTTCGAGATTCGGCTCGCGTTGCTGCGGTTGGCCGGCCCCAGGGCGTATCTGCGTGCCCAGCCGATCTTTCTCTACCCCCCGGATTGGGTATCGAGCCACGACGAAGACATCGACGCCGAGCTGCCGCACCAAATGGAGACCTTTCCCGGCACGGACACGATGGAAAAGCGCATCCTCGCGCTCGGATCGTTCGATATCGCCGATCGGCTTGGCGAGATCGCCACGCGGACGCTGGTGATCGCCAGCCAGGACGACATGCTGGTGCCGCCGCGCGCGGGTGAGGCGCTGGCGATGGGAATCGCCAAGTCGGGGATCGGTCGGCCAGCTTATGGCGGCCACGCGGTCAACGTCACCGATGCGGACAATTTCAACGGTTTTCTGGTCGACTGGATGACGGGCGTGATGCCCCAATAGGAGTGAATGCGATGCAGGTCGGCGTTTTCGTGCCCATCAACAACAATGGCTGGCTGATCAGCGAGAACGCGCCGCAATACATGCCGTCGTTCGACCTCAACAAGACGATCGCGCAATCGGCCGAAAAGCACGGGCTCGATTTCCTGCTGTCGATGATCAAGCTGCGCGGGTTCGGCGGCAAGACCGAATTCTGGGAATATGGGCTGGAGAGCTTCACGCTGATGGCTGGGCTCGCCGCCGTCACCGAGAAGATCAAGATCTACGCGACCTGCCCGACGCTCGTCATTCCACCCGCCTTCGCCGCGCGGATGTGCAACACGATCGATTCAATCAGCCATGGGCGGTTCGGGCTCAACCTGATCACCGGCTGGCAGCGGCCCGAGTACAGCCAGATGGGGTTGTGGCCGGGGGACGAGCATTTTCGTAACCGATACAAGATGCTCGATGAATATGCTCACATCCTGCGCGAGCTATGGCAAACCGGGCGGAGCGACTTCAAGGGCGAGTATTACCAGATGGACGATTGCCTTGTCCGGCCCAAGCCCGACGGCGACATGAAGATCATCTGCGCCGGCTCATCGGACGAGGGCCTCGCCTTCTCGGCCAAATGGGCGGATTATGCCTTTTGTCTCGGCAAGGGCGTCAATACGCCGACCGCGTTTGCTTCCAATAACGACCGGCTGGCGGCCGCCACCGCCAAGACCGGGCGCGACGTGTCGGTATTTGTGCTGGTGATGATCATCGCCGCCGACACCGACGAGGAAGCGATGGCGAAGTGGAAGTCGTACAATGACGGCGTCGATATCGCCGCCATTTCCTGGCTGATGGATCAGGGCGCGGCCGATAAGCACAATACGACCACCAATGTCCGCCAGCTCGCCGCGCCCGAGGGCGCGGTCAACATCAACATGGGAACCCTGGTCGGCAGCCATGCCAGCATCGCGCGGATGCTCGACGAGATGGCTGAGGTGCCCAATACCGGCGGCGTGCTGCTGACCTTCGATGATTTCGTCCAAGGGGTCGAGGATTTCGGGACCAAGATCCAGCCGCTGATGAAGAGCCGGCGGGGTTAGGACGCTTCCCCTCCCGCAAGCGGGCGGGGAGATAAATCAGAACAACTCCCCCTGCGGCCCGCGTGGCGGGTGGAACAAGTCGGTCCGCACACTCAATCGTTCGCGGTTGAGCCCGTGCTTTTTCATCGCGATCTGGAATCTCGTGCGGAGCAGGTCGGCCCATGGCCCCGAACCACGCATCCGCGTGAAGAAATTGGGATCATTGTCACGCCCGTCACGGATCGAGTTGATGATCGCCATCACCTTGCCGGCGCGGTCCGGAAAATGCGTGTCGAGCCAGGCGCGGAACAGCGGCGCGACTTCGTGGGGAAGCCGGACCGGCAGGTAGTTGATCGTCCGCGCCCCGCTTTCGGCCGCGCGTTCGACGATATGCTCGATCTCGTGATCGGTGATCGCCGGGATGACCGGCGCGATCGACACGATCGTCGGGATGCCGGCGTCGGCGAGGCGCCGCACCGCGGTCAGCCGGCGCTCGGGGTGCGGCGCGCGCGGCTCGACCGTCCGCGCGACCTTGGCGTCGAGCGAGGTCACCGACAGCGCGACCGCCGCTAGCCCCTTCGCCGCCATGGCCGCGAGCAGGTCGATGTCGCGGACCACACGGTCGGATTTGGTGGTGATGGTCAGCGGATGATCGGTCTCCGCCAGCACCTCGATACAGCCGCGTGTGATCTTCCACTCCGCCTCGATCGGCTGATATGGATCGGTATTGGTGCCGAACGCGATCGGCCGGCAGCTATAGCCAGGCTTCATCAGTTCGGCGCGGAGTAGTTCGGGTGCGGTCGGCTTGGCGAACAGCCTGGATTCGAAGTCGAGCCCCGGCGACAAATCGAGATAGGCATGGGTCGGCCGCGCGAAACAATAGATGCAGCCATGCTCGCAGCCGCGATACGGGTTGATCGAGCGGTCGAATCCTATGTCGGGCGACTGGTTGCGGGTGATGATCGTGCGCGGGGTCTCGACCGTGACGCTGGTCCGCAAGGGGGGTAGGGCGCCGTCCACCTCCTCCAGCGCGTCGAGCCAATCGCCATCGGCGAGACGCTCCGGCAGGCTGAAGCGGCTACTTTCGCGATTGACCGTCGCGCCGCGGACCGGACGGGCTTTTGCCATTGCCCCAGTCTACGCCACGATGTAGAACATATCAAGAACAATGGAGAGATGAGATGGCGAAACTCAATTATGTCGAACTGCCGGTCCAGGACGTCGCGAGCACCAAGGCGTTCTTCGCCGCCGCGTTCGGCTGGGATTTCACCGATTTCGGTCCGACCTATGCGGCGACCATGAGCGGCCAGACCGATCTCGGGCTGCAAGGCGACCGCGCCGACTGGACCGCGGCGCCCCTGGCGGTGATCCAGGTCGACGATCTCGAAGCGACCGAGGACGCGGTGAAGGCGGCGGGCGGAACGATCACCCAGCCGATCTTCGCTTTTCCAGGCGGCCGCCGTTTCCACTTTCGCGATCCCAACGGCAACGAATTGGCCGCGATGCAGGCGGATTCGCACTGAACGGTCTTGCGGCCAGCAGAGCGGGCCTTAGGATCGCGGCACGCAAAAGGGGGAATTGACATGTGGGGCAAGATTTTGGCTGTCGCTGCCGCCATGGCCGTGTCGGCGCCGGCCTTGGCAGCAGATCGGATCGTCGACGTGAGCAGCGTTGATGGCGTCGCCGCGTTGTTGCGCGAGGCGGGGTACAGAGCGGAGATCAAGGTCGGCAAGGACGGCGACCCGTATATCCAGAGCGCGATCGGCGGAAACGATTTTCAGGTTCTGTTTTACGGTTGCAAGAACAAGGTCGGCTGCGATTCGTTTGATTTCTACAGCTGGTTCAAGAAGGAGCCGTTCTTCTCCACCGAAATGGCGAACGAATGGAACGCCAATCACCGTTTCCTGAAGGTCGCGATCGATTCGGACGGCGATCTGTCCGAATACGCCTACATCTCCACCATCGGCAAAATGACCTACGACAATTTCAAGGATTACGTCGCCTGGTACGGCTCGACCGACGCCGAGTTGGTCAAGTTCGTCGCCGAGCGTCGCAAGGCGGCGGCGCCGACCGCGGCGAAATAGCTATCGCTCCGTCAACCGCGGCATCAGTTCGACGAAGTTGCACGGAAGGAAACGGCTGTCGAGTTGGTCCCTGAGGATCAGGTCCCAGCCGTCCTTCACCGCGCCGGTCGAGCCGGGCAGGGCGAAGATGTACGTGCCGCCCGCCACGCAGGCGCAGGCGCGCGACTGGATCGTCGAGGTTCCGATCGTCTGATAGCTCAGCCAACGGAACAGTTCGCCGAAGCCGGGGATCATCTTTTCCGCGACGGCTTCGACTGCCTCGGGCGTGACGTCGCGACCGGTCACGCCGGTGCCCCCGGTAGTGAGGATGACGTCGATTTCGGGATCCTGGATCCACTGAGCGAGGCGCTCGACGATCGTGTCGAGATCGTCCCGCTCGATCGTGCGAGCGGCGAGGACATGGCCAGCGCTTGTCAGCCGCTCGACCAACGTGTCGCCCGATTTGTCGTCAGCAGGTCCGCGCGTGTCGGAAACGGTCAGGACCGCGATCCTGACTGGTACGAAGTCCCGGTTTTCATCAATCGGCACTCGCCGCTCCCGTTCCGCGTTGATTCGCTGATACCTAACCCCAAACCGTCATCCCAGCGAAAGCTGGGATCTCAAGCGACGGCGCGAGCGCTTCGTAACCACGGGACCCCAGCTTTCGCTGGGATGACGGGGCGGATTTATGCCCGGAGCTGAGATCGCCGTTCCGTCGGGGAGGAGACTCGACAGGTCCGCGGCGTTTAGAACGCGATAGTTACCGGCTGGACGTCAGCCTGACCGCGCTCGGCCCGGACAGGCCCGGGAATTTCGGCCACATGCCCTGCGCCAGCGCCTCGCGGCTCGGCGATTTCAGCCGGCCGTCCTTGCCCTCGTACATCCAGTAATTGCGCAGCACCGTGGTGACGTAGCCGCGCGTTTCCCAATAAGGGATCGATTCGATATAGAGCAGGGGATCGCCGCCATCCTTGACGATGCCGTTCCATTCCATGACCGGCACCGGGCCTGCATTATAAGCGGCGATCACCTTGGGCAGATAGCCGCCGGTGAAGCTCTGGTCGCGCAACCGCTCGAGCGTGCGCTGCCCGACCGCCATGTTGACCGAGGGCAGCGACAGCGCGCCGCGATCGACGGTGATGCCGCGTTCGCGGGCATAGTCGACCGCGGCGGCGGGCATGATCTGCATCAGGCCATAGGCGCCCGCCGGGCTGATCACATCCTTGCGGAAGCGCGATTCCTGGAGCGCGTGGGCGTAGACCAGCGCCTTGTCGACGGTCCAGCCGCCGGCTGGCGCCCATTTCGGCGCGGGGAAGCGGGCGATCGTCGGCGCCTTGGTTCCCTCGGGGCAATTATTGCCGAGCCACATCACCGTTTCGGGCAGATTGAGCGTCTCGGTCAGGCGCACCAGCGAGGCATATTCGTCCTTGGGGCCGATCTTCGCCTGCTGCTTGAGCACATCATCGGCCAAGCCAGTCTCGCCGATCTCGACCAGAGCGGCGGCGACGCGGACATTGGGACGGTTCTGCAATTTGGCCCAATCGGCGAGCATCAGCTCGTCCGGAACCGGGGGCTTTTCCTTGATGCCTAGCTGCTGGCGCGCGAGCATGCCGTAAAAGGTCTCATCGAGCTGGGCGGCGTTCTTGAGCCGTGCCTCGACCAATTGCGGCCGGCCGCACTTCATGTCGGCGCGCGCTGCCCAATAGAGCCCGGCCGCACGGAGTTCGACATCGCTCGCCCGTGCCGCGACGTTGATGAAAGCGCGCGCCGCCTCGGTGCAATCGCCCTGGCGCCAGGCGGCGAGTCCGCCGACCCATTCGCCCTGGACTGCCCAGTCGCCGGCGCCGACGCGCGCCTTGGTTGCCATCATCCGGGCATTGGTGTCGTCGCCCCGAAGATAATAGATCCAGGCAACGCGCTGCTGCCACTCGATTTGGGCATCGGGCGTGAGGCCGGTCGTCGATTCGAGCAATGCTTGGGCCCCGGGGCCGTCATCGCTCTTGATCAGCGGCTGCATCTTGAGCGCGAGCTCGGCCGCGGCGAGGTCGTATTTGGTCGCTTTGGCGCGGCCGCGAGTCGAAGCGCCATTGGCCCAGATCAGGCGCTGCTGATAGGGAAGCGTCGGGGCGACCACGCCGCGCGCGGCAAGGATACGGGCGATGCTCGGTGCCTCGGGCAGTTCGGGCGCGGCGGTGATCACCGCGACCAGCGGGTCGTTTTCGGCCTTGGGCGAGCCCTTGGCGGTATAGAGTTCGGCAAGCGCGATCGAATGGAGCGGGCCCGGCTTCATCGCGGTCAGCTGCAACTGGGCATCGTCCCAGCGCTTTTCGTGGATCGCCTTGAACACCGCAGCATAGCCGGTGCGCTGATCGGTATCGAGTTGGGCCGGAATGCCGCGCGCCATCGTCGTGGATGCAGGTGGCTCGCCRGCGGCAAAAGCGGGCAGCACAGGGGCGAACACCAGCGCCGAAGCGACGAGAAAACGCGCGATTTTCACTCAAATCCCCCCATCAACACTCTGAGGTCCTTCCAGGCATCGGCTTTGGCGACAGGCTTCTCCAGCAGGAAACGAGGATGGAAGCTTACCACTAACTCACTTGTCCCGCCATCAAGGTTAACCTGACGTAAACTTCCACGGGCATGGGCGACATCCAGCCCCGTGATGGCACGGCTCGCCGCATTACCTAGGGCGAGTACGCGTTTAGGGCGGGCTAACGACAGGTGATGGCGGATCAACGCCTCGAGTTTCTGGCTCATTTCCTCGCTCACGCGGCCGGCCGGAGGACGCTTTACCGCGAGTGCCGCGAGATAGATCGACTGTCGGTCGCGGCCGATCGCGGCGAGCATGCGGTCGAACAGCGCACCGGCATTGCCCGACAGCAATGAGCCGGCGGCATCATCCTCTCGGTCGGGCATATCGACGACGATCATCAGCCCACTCGCGACGTCGCCTTGCGTGCCGAGCGCCTGGCCCGGCCAGCCCGCTTCGGGCGCCGCGGGGCCAAGCCGCCAGGCGGCGAATTCGTCCAAAGTCGCCGGCAGCGTGGGCGGCGCGGCAACGGCTTCCGCTACTTGCCCGGGCAGCCGCTCGACGACGGATGGAGCGGGCGCGCGCGCGAGCCAGTCGCGCGGCAAATCGTCGATCTCGCAATCGACTCCCGCGTCGCGCCACCATTCGAGCGCACTGGCGATACTTGCCCGCCAATCGTGATTCTGGTCAGCCCCCATAGCTGCCGGCATAGAGTCCCAGCTTGACCGCGGGGTCAATTCGTTGGCACCGCATTCGCCGACGGACCGTTGTCGTCTTACGATGACTGGTCTCAAAAAGGTCCCAAGGGAGGAAAAGGGATGAGCGAACGCGAGTCGATGCCGTACGACGTGGTGATCGTCGGCGCCGGGCCGGCGGGCCTGTCGGCGGCGATCCGCCTGAAGCAACTCGCGGCCGAAAAAGGCGCGGAGATTTCGGTCTGCGTGCTCGAAAAGGGCTCCGAGGTTGGCGCGCACATCCTGTCGGGCGCCGTAGTCGACCCACGAAGTCTCGACGAGCTGATCCCCGATTGGCGCGACAAGGGCTGCCCGATGGCCGAGACGCCGGTCACCGACAACCAGCATTGGGTGCTGACGAAAAAGCGCCGCTTCAAGCTGCCCGAGTTCATCTCGCCGGGCTTCATGCACAACAAGGGTACCTATACCGGTAGCCTGGGCAATCTGTGCCGCTGGTTGGCGGGGCAGGCCGAAGAACTCGGCGTTGAAATCTTCCCCGGTTTCGCCGCGGCCGAAATCCTTTACAGTGACGACGGCAAAGTGAAGGGCGTCGCCACCGGCGATATGGGCGTCGCGCGCGACGGCTCGCACAAGCCCGATTACCAGCCGGGGCTCGAACTCCACGCCAAATACACGTTCTTTTCAGAAGGCGCGCGCGGGCATCTGACTCGTCAATTGGTCGACCGTTTCAATTTGCGCGCCGATTGCGAGCCGCAGGTCTATGGTCTCGGCATCAAGGAATTGTGGGATATCGATCCCGAGAACCATGTCCCCGGCCGCGTGATCCACTCGCAGGGCTGGCCGCTCAGCGAGAGCGGATCGGACGGGGGCGGTTTTCTCTATCACCAGGCGAACGGGCAGGTCGCACTGGGCTTCGTCACCTGGCTCAATTATTCGAATCCGTATCTCTCGCCGTTCCACGAACTCCAGCGCTGGAAGACGCATCCAGCGATCGCCGAGATCCTCAAGGGCGCCAAGCGCGTGTCCTACGGCGCGCGGGCGATCAGCGACGGCGGCTTTCAGTCGGTACCCAAGCTGGTGATGCCGGGCGCGGCGTTGATCGGCGACTCCGCCGGCTTTCTCAACGTGCCGCGGATCAAGGGCACGCATACCGCGATGAAGACGGGGATGATGGCCGCCGAGGCCGCGTTCGAGGCGGTCCAGGGGGGACGCGAGGGTGACGAGTTGACCGCTTACCCCGACGCCTATGATGCCAGTTGGGTGAAGAAGGAGCTGTCGGTCGTCCGCAACGTCCTGCCGCTCGTCGAGAAATATGGCGAATTCCTCGGCACGATCCTGTCGGGCATCAACATGTGGCTCGAAAGCTGGGGCATCAAAATGCCCTATACGATGAAGCACCATGCCGATCACACGACCCTGTGGCGCAAGGATCTGGTCAAGCCGATCGATTATCCCAAGCCCGACGGCGTGCTGACCTTCGACCGTCTGTCCTCGGTGTTTCTGTCGAACACCAATCACGAGGAGGATCAGCCGGTCCACCTGACGCTGAAGGACCCGGACATCCCGGTCGACTATGATTTACCGATGTATGACGAACCGGCGCAGCGTTATTGCCCGGCAGGCGTTTACGAGATCGTCGGGCAGGAAGAAGGCAATCCGCGCTTCGTGATCAACGCGCAGAATTGCGTCCACTGCAAGACGTGCGACATCAAGGACCCGACCCAGAATATCGTTTGGGTGGTGCCGGAGGGCGGCGGAGGACCGAACTATCCCAATATGTAAGCCCATTTTTGTCGCCTGCGCCGCGCTGGCGTCAGCCTTCGTTCCGGCGAGCGCGCAGGCCGACGACTATGGCGCGTTCGGCCGCGCGCGGATTGCGGCGGCGAACGGCAATGTCGGCGTGGCGGCCCAGCAATATGGCATTGCGCTGACCAATGCTCCCGGCGATCCGACCGTCGCCAACCGTGCGTTTCGCCAGGCAATGGCGGCGGGCGACCTGGCGCTCGCGCGTCGTGCGGTGACAGCTTTGGGCGCCGACGCGCCGAACGATGCCAAACTGCTGCTCCTCGCCGATGCTCTGAAGAGCGGCAGTCCCGCCGCCGTCGACAAGGCATTGGCGTCGCTCGACAAGACGCCGTTCGATTTCTTCGTGCCCGCGGTCCGCGCCTGGCAGGAATTCGGCCGCGGTGGCGATCCCACCGCCGGACTCGCCGCGACCGACCGCACCGGCGCTGTCCAGCATATCCTGCTCGAACAGCGCGCGCTGATCCTGATCGCGCGGAACGATATTCCGGGTGCCGCCAAGGCGCTGTCGGCGGAATTGCGCGGCAGCAGCGGGGGCCTCGATTTGCGCTATTCGTCAGCGGAATTGCTGATGGGGCAGGGCAGTGACGCTCTCGCAGCTGACCTGCTCAGCGGCCCCGATCCCGAAGTGGCGACGGTGCGACGTCACCTTCGTGCCGTCAAGGCGACGCCGATGATCGGTATCGCGCGGCTCTACACGCGCCTTGCCGCCGATCTGACCGACCCTGGCACGACCCCGATCGCGATCACGCTGGCGCGCTCGGCGCTGATCCTCGATCCCGATGACGGACGCGCGCGCCTGTTGCTTGCCGCCGCGCTCGAACGTCAGGGCGCGCACGACCGCGCGCTGACCGTGTTGGGCGAGATTGCGCCGGGCACGGCCTATCGCGCGCTCGCCCAGTCGATCCGCGTCGAGGTGCTGCGGGCCAAGGGCGACATGCCGGGGGCAATCGCCACCGCCAAGGCGCTCGCAGAAGCCCCCGACGGCGATGCCGATAGCGCCGAGCATTTCGGCAACATGCTGCTGATCGCGAACCGTCCGCTCGAGGCTGCGGTGGCGTATGAGAAGGCGCGCGACCGGCTGGGCGACGATGCCGGCTGGTCGGTTTGGCTGCAGATCGGATCGGCGTACGACAAGGCCGGCCGTTGGGAACTGGCCCGAGCCGCGCTCGAACGCGCCGTGGCGTTGGGCCCTGATCAGGCGGTCGCGCTCAATTATTACGGCTATTCGCTGATCGAGCATGGCGGCGACGCGGTGCGCGCGCTCGCGATGCTCGAAAAGGCTAATGCCCTGGCGCCGAACCAGCCGGCCATCGCCGATTCGCTCGGCTGGGCCTATTTCCGGCGCGGCGACGCCGACCGCGCGCTACCCCTGCTCGAATCGGCCGGGGCCGCGGCCCCCGCCGATGCCGAGATCGCCGAGCATCTCGGCGACGTCTATTGGGCTGTCGGGCGCCGGTACGAGGCACGGTACGCCTGGAAAGCTGCGCGGGTGGTGGCGACGCCCGGAGCGACGGCGAGACTCGACGCCAAGATCCTCAACGGCCCGGCCACGAAACGCTCGTGACCATCGTCGAAGCGGCTCCGGCCAAGATCAATCTCGCCCTCCACGTTCGCGCCCGGCGCGCCGATGGCTATCACGAGATCGAGACATTGTTCGCGTTCCTGCGCGATGGCGACAGCGTGTCGATCGAAGAGGCCGATCGCGACAGCTTCGCGCTGACCGGCCCGTTCGGCCCCGCGCTAGCCGGCGAGAGCGGCAATTTGGTGCTTGCCGCACGCGATGCCTTCGCGGCCGTGCACGGGCCGTTGCCCGCGCTCGCGATCACCCTCGACAAGAATTTGCCCGTGGCGTCGGGAATCGGTGGTGGGTCGGCCGACGCTGCCGCCACGTTGCGAGCGCTGGCGCGGCTGAAGGGCATTGATCCGGCAGATCTGGCCGATATCGCACTCGAACTTGGGTCGGATGTTCCTGCCTGCTTGCTCGGCAAAAGCGCGATCGGAGGCGGGCGAGGCGAGCGGCTTGAGCTGATCGACGAGTTGTCGGGCATTCCCGTGTTGCTGGTGAACCCCGGGGTCGCCGTCTCGACCGGTGCGGTGTTCCGTGGCTGGGACGACATCGATCGCGGCCCTCTATTCCCCCGTCATCCCGGCCTTGTGCCGGGGTCCACCGTGCCGCAAAACCCCAGCGCCGGGGCTGTGTTGCACGGTGGATGCCGGGACGAGCCCGGAATGACGGAATGGCTTGGGGTTGCAATCGAGGGTCGCAACGATCTCGAAGCTCCGGCGCGCAGAATCGCTCCTGTGATCGAAGCCGTGGTCGGCTTGCTCGCCGCACAACCCGGCGTCATTCTCGCCCGCATGTCCGGATCGGGCGCCACCTGCTTCGCTCTGTTCGATAGCCAGATCGCGCGCACCGCAGCGCGCCACGCGATCGCCGCCGTCCAACCCGATTGGTGGTGTCTCGAATCGACACTCGCGTGACAGATTTGCGTACCAGGGCGGGACCGCCGAACCGCGCTTAACCATCGTCAGCCGCGCGAGTCCTCAACTGGCCCCCAACTTGCTGGGTGACAGCTACGCAGGTCCGTCTCCACGCCGCGCCCGCGCATGGTCTCCGGCCACAAAACCGGACGTCATCGGTCGTGGGAGCGGCTTCGGCCGCTCCCCGCCACACCTTTCTCAGCAATAGTCTTGCGCAAACGGACCTTCTCGCGACATAGGCGTCGCGCCATGACCCACACATTCGACAAATCGAAACTCCCCAGCCGCCATGTCTCGGTCGGTCCGGAGCGCGCCCCGCACCGCAGCTATTATTACGCCATGGGCCTGACCGAGGAGGAGATCGCGCGTCCGTTTGTCGCGCTCGCCTCCGCCGGCAACGATTCGGCACCGTGCAACACCACGCTCGACGCGCAGGCCGATGCCGCGCGGCGCGGGGTGGAGCAGGGCGGGGGCATGCCGCGGCGGTTCAATACGATCACCGTGACCGACGGCATCGCCATGGGGCACCAGGGGATGAAGGCGTCTTTGGTCAGCCGCGAGGTCATCGCCGATTCGGTCGAACTGTCGGTGCGCGGCCATTGCTATGACGCGCTGGTCGGCTTTGCCGGGTGCGACAAGTCGCTGCCGGGGATGATGATGGCGATGCTACGCCTCAATATCCCGTCGATCTTCGTCTATGGCGGATCGATCCTGCCCGGGCGCTTTCACGACCGTGACGTCACGGTGAAGGATGTGTTCGAGGTGGTCGGCCGCTACGCCGCCGGCAATTGCCCGCTTTCCGAAGTGCACGAGCTCGAACGCGTCGCTTGTCCCGGGCACGGCGCGTGCGGTGGACAATATACCGCCAACACCATGGCGTGCGTCGGTGAGGCGATTGGATTATCCTTGCCCAACAGCAATATGGTGCCGGCTCCTTACACGACGCGCGAACAGATCGCGGTGTCGGCGGGCGCCCAGGTGATGGAGTTGCTGGCGAAGAATATCCGCCCGCGCGACATCTGCACCCGGCAGGCGTTCGAGAACGCCGCTCGGATCGTCGCGGCGACCGGCGGATCGACCAATGGCGCGCTCCATCTGCCGGCGATGGCGCATGAAGCGGGGATCGAGTTCGACCTCTTCGACGTCGCCGAGATCTTCAAGACCACGCCTTATTGCGCCGACCTCCAGCCCGGCGGGCAATATGTCGCGCGCGACATGTACGATGCCGGCGGGGTCTATATGCTGATGAAGACCTTGCTGACCGAAGGCTTCCTGCATGGCGATTGCCTGACGGTGACCGGCAAGACCTTGGGCGAGAATATCGATCAGGTCACCTGGAACCCCGACCAGAAGGTCATTTATGACGCAAAGACGCCGATCACCCCGACCGGCGGCGTTGTCGGCCTGCGCGGCACCTTGGCGCCCGATGGCGCGATCGTGAAGGTCGCCGGTCTCCATCACCTGCAATTCGCCGGTCCCGCGCGGGTGTTCGATTGCGAGGAAGAGTGTTTCGCCGCGGTCGAGGCGCGCCAGATCAACGAAGGCGAGGTCATCGTCATCCGTTACGAGGGCCCCAAGGGCGGCCCGGGCATGCGCGAGATGCTATCGACCACCGCGGCTCTATACGGCCAGGGCATGGGCGAGAAAGTCGCGCTGATCACCGACGGGCGCTTTTCGGGCGCGACCCGCGGCTTCTGCATCGGCCATGTCGGGCCTGAGGCCGCCGAGTGCGGCCCGATCGCGCTGGTCGAGGACGGCGACATGATCCGCATCGACGCCGAGGCGGGTACGATCGATCTCGACGTCGCGGAAGATGTGCTGACCGAGCGCCGCAAGGCGTGGAAAGCGCGGGTGTCCGATTATGGGTCGGGCGCTTTGTGGCGCTATGCGCAGAATGTCGGCCCTGCCTATAAGGGCGCCGTGACCCATCCTGGAGCGGCGGCCGAAACTCATGTTTACGCGGATATCTAGCGCGCTCGCGATAGGGTCGATCCTGATTCTCACTGCCTGTTCGGCCGACCCGCGATCGTCGGCCGGCAACGGCAATAGCGAATTCGACAACGCGCTCGCCCAGGCGAGTGCGGATGCCGAGGACRATGGCCGCATCGTCTGCGCACCCGCGGGCAATGCCGCTTTCTCGCGCCAATGCACGCTTGATCGCGTGCAATCGACCGAGGGGCTGATCCTGACCGTGCATAAGCCCGATGGCGGGTTCCGCCGCCTGTTGGTGGTCAAGGACGGGCGTGGTGTGGTCGCGGCTGACGGTGCCGAGGCGGCCAAGGTCACCATCATCGCCGATCACCAGATCGAAGTGGCGATCGGCGGCGACCGCTTCCGTTTGCCCGCGACGATGAAGGGCAAGGGCGCTAATAGCGCCAAATGATTCCGATTGAAGGCTTACCGATCGTCACCGCCGCCGCGATGCGCGCGGCGGAGGAAGCGGTGTTTGCCGGCGGCGTTCCGCAAGCCGAATTGATGGAGCGGGCCGGGGCCGCCGTGGCGCGCGAGACGGCGCGCTTTGCGATGGGGCGGCCGGTGCTGGTGCTGGCCGGTCCCGGCAATAATGGCGGTGATGCCTGGGTCGCCGCGCGTCTGCTGGCCAAGAGCGGGCATGACGTCACGGTTGCCGCGCTCGGACAGGCAAAGGAAGGCGTTGCCGCCACGATGCGCGCCGAATGGAGCGGCGCTGTTAGCGACCTTGCGGACGCACAGGCGCGGCCAATCGTCGTCGACGGGCTATTCGGAACGGGCCTGACTCGTCCGCTGGCGCCCGACGTCGTCGGCCAATTGCAGCGACTGGTGACTGCGGCCCACTTCACCCTTGCGATCGATCTGCCCTCGGGCATGGACACGGATTTCGGCCGCGACTTAGGGGCGGCCGGCGCGATGGTCACGCTTGCGCTGGGTGCGCTCAAGCCCGCACATCTGCTCGGCGACGGCCTCGACCGCTGCGGCCAGCTCCTGCTCGATGATATCGGTATCCCGATCGCCACGACCTGGCGGACGGTCGCGATGCCTCGACTGAGCGAGCCCGGGCCGCACAGCCACAAATATACTCGCGGCCTCGTGGCCGTGCTGGAAGGGCACATGCCTGGTGCGGCCAGGCTCGCGTCGAACGCGGCGCTGCATGGCGGCGCCGGCTATGTCGTCCGGGTCGGCGAAGATGACCGCCACGGACCGAACGCCATCGTCCATCGGCCGATAACGGAGTTCGACAAGCTGCTCGGAGACGAACGCACGGGGGCGGTGGTGATCGGCCCTGGGTTAGGTCGGGAAGAAGATGTGAGGGAGAGGCTGGACGCGGCGATCGCCTCGGCGCGTCCGCTGGTGCTCGATGGTGACGCGCTGAGCCTGATCGGGCGCGATGTCGGCCGGCTGCGCAGTCGCGCCGCGCCGACCTGCCTGACTCCGCATAGCGGCGAGTTCGACCGGATGTTTGGTGAGGGGAAGGGGAGCAAGATCGATCGTACACTCGCGGCCGCGGCTGATGCCGGAGCGGTCATCGTGCACAAGGGGGCGGACACGGTCATTGCGACGCCTCAAGGCGATGTGCGGGTCTATGCCGGCGGATCGTCCTGGTTGTCGACGGCAGGCACCGGCGACGTGCTCGCCGGCCTGCTCGGCGCGCGTCTGGCCGGAGGCGTGGCGCCACTCGCAGCGGCTGAGGCGGCCGTATGGCTTCACGGCCGCGCCGCCCAGCTCGCGGGGCCGGCTTTTGCCGCCGACGATCTGATCCCATGCCTTCCCCGCGCGATCGCGGAGTGTCTGCGATGACTGTCGACACGATCATCCGCGTCGCCGCGCGTGGCGAGGGCGTCACGGCGGATGGGCGTCATGCGGCGCTGGCGGCGCCCGGCGACGTGCTCAACGCCGATGGCTCGGTCACGCGAGGCCCGCATCACCAGATACCGCCTTGCCGTCACTTCCCGACCTGTGGTGGGTGTCAGCTCCAGCATCTCGACGATGCGAGCTATGCGGCGTTCATCACCGACCGCATCGCGGGGGCGCTCGCCGCGCACGAGTTGGAAACCGACATCCGAGCACCGATCGTGTCGCCGCCCAATGCGCGGCGCCGGGCCTCGCTCCACGCCGAGGCAAAGGGCGGGCGGATAAGATTGGGCTTCGCCGAGTCAGGCAGTCACGCGATCGTCGATATTCAGGAATGTCATATACTTGCGCCGGAATTGTTCGCCTTGGTGGCACCGTTGCGCAAGCTGCTGGCGCGGCTGGGACTGAAACGCCGCCGGGCCGATATTCAGATGACGTCATGCGATCAGGGCGTGGAATTGCTGATAGGCGCGAGCTTCGACGGGCTCGAAGCCGCGGAAGCGATTATCGCCTTCTGCCAGCAGCACAATGTCGCCCGCTTCGCGACCGATGACGGTATGGGTCCCGAAACGCGGTGGGAGCCCGATCCTGTCACCATCACCTTGGGCGGGGTCGCCGTGCCGTTCCCACCGGGCAGCTTCCTCCAGGCGACGCGCGACGGCGAAGCGGCGCTGATTGCCGCAGTGCGCGAGGCCGTGGGGCAGGCAGGCACGATCGCGGACCTGTTCGCCGGGCTCGGCACCTTCGCGCTCTCGCTGGCGCCGGCGCGGGTCTATGCCGCCGAAGCAGGGCGTGACGCCATAATGTCGTTGAAGGCCGCCGCCGGGCGTGCGGGACGGCAGGTGTTCGCCGACCATCGCGATCTCTACCGCCGCCCGCTGACGGTCGAGGAACTCGGACGATTTGGTGCCGTAGTACTCGATCCGCCGCGTGCAGGGGCGCGTGACCAGGCGGCCGGGCTGGCACTGGCAACGACTCCCGTAATCGCCTATGTGTCATGCAATCCCAGTAGTTTCGCACGCGATGCTCAGATAATTTGCGAAGGTGGTTACCGCCTCGACTGGGTACAGCCGGTCGGCCAATTCCGCTGGTCGACCCATGTCGAGCTTGCGGCGCGATTCAGCCGCTAGGCGGATAGTCGGCGCGCAGGAAATAGAGGCCATCGGGCGGTGCGTTGAACCCCAGAGCCGCGCGATCGGCCGCTTCCAACGCGGCCTTCAGGTCGCCTTTCGACCATTTGCCCTGGCCGACCAGTTCCAGACACCCGACCATCGATCGCACCTGATGATGCAGGAATGACCGCGCCGAGGCGAATATGCTGATCCGCTCGCCATTGCGGATGACGTCAAGGCGGTCGAGCGTCTTGACCGGGCTGTCCGACTGACAATGCGCCGATCGGAACGTGGTGAAGTCGTGTCGGCCGACCAGTATCTGTGCGGCATCATGCATCACGTCGGAATCGAGGTCCTGCGGTACGCGCCATGCCAGGCCCTTTTCCCAGGTCAGCGGCGCGCGGCGGCAGATGATGCGATATTCGTAATGGCGGGCGAGGCACGAGAACCGTGCATGCCAATCGTCGGGCACGATTGCGCAATCGAGGATCGCCACCGGATCGGGCCTGAGGCGCGCATTGAGCGCCTCCATCAAGCGGAACGGCGTGATCGCCCGCGTGACGTCAAGGTGCGCGCGCATGCCCAGCGCATGAACGCCGGCATCGGTGCGGCCGGCGGCGTGAGCGGTCACATCTTCCTGGAGGATGTCCTTGGCCGCGCGCTCGATCGCGGCTTGTACGCTGGGTCCGTGGTCCTGTCGCTGCCAGCCCATGAACGGGCGTCCATCATATTCAACCGCAAGCGCGAACCGCGTCACAGGCGCGTGCCTATGTCGATGGAAAAGCCGCGCAAAAGTTCGTTTGACGTCATGACCCCACGTCCGGCGCGCTGCACCGCGAGCGGACGGATCGTGCCTTTGCCGCAGGCGATGGTCAGCTGGCCGTCGAGGACTTCACCCGGCGCACCCGACAGCTCCATGACGGCGGCGCTGAGCACCTTGATGCGCTCGCCGGCATATTCGAAATAGGCGCCGGGTGCAGGGTTGAACGCGCGGACCTGGCGTTCGACCTCGACGGCGGAGCGGGTGAAGTCGATCCGCGCCTCGGCCTTGTCGATCTTTGACGCATAGGTGACGCCGTCCTCGGGCTGCGGCCGGGGTGGAAAAGCGGCGGGATCGTCGAGCACGCGCACCATCAACCGCGCGCCCATTGCCGCCAATTCCGCGGAAAGGATACCTGACGTCTTGCCATCGATCGGCGTACGCTCCTCGAGCAGCACTGGCCCAGTATCGAGTCCCGCCTCCATCTGCATGATCCCAACGCCAGTCTCGGCATCACCCGCCAGGATCGCGCGCTGGATCGGCGCGGCGCCACGCCAGCGAGGCAGCAGCGAACCGTGGACGTTGAGGCAGCCGAATCGCGGCGCGTCGAGCAAAGCTTGTGGCAGGATCAGCCCATAGGCCGCCACCACCGCGACATCGGCTGCCAGTGCCGCGAAAGCCTCGGTCGCGCCCGGTTCCTTCCGAAAAGACAGCGGCGTGCGCACCTCGATCCCCAGCGTCTCGGCACGCGCCTGGACCGGGGAGGGGGTCAGCGCCTTGCCTCTCCGCCCGCCGGCGCGGGGCGGTTGGCTGTATGCCGCCACGACGTCGTGACCCGCGTCGATCAGTGCATCGAGCACCGGAACGGCGAAATCGGGAGTTCCCATGAAGACGATCCGCATGGGCCACGCCTTTCGCCCCTTGGCAGGGGGGCACGCAACCCCCTATTTGTTCCCCATGGCATCGCAGGAAATCGAAGCGCTGACTCAAGCGCTGGCCCGGCTCCCCGGACTCGGGCCCCGCTCGGCGCGCCGCGCGGTGCTCCATCTGCTCAAGAAGCGCGAGGCGGCATTGGGGCCGTTGCTCGCTGCGCTGGAGGCGGTGGACCAGAAGCTCGCCACCTGTTCGACTTGTGGCAATGTCGATACCAGCGATCCGTGCGCGGTGTGCGCCGATCCGCGCCGCGACCAGCGGTCTTTGTGCGTGGTCGAGGAAGTCGCCGATCTTTGGGCGCTCGAACGCTCGCGGCTGTTTCCGGGGCGTTACCACGTGCTGGGCGGCCGATTGTCGGCGCTCGACGGCGTGCGGCCGGAAGACCTCGCGATCGCCAAGCTGGTCGGCCGGGTCGAAGCGGGCGGGATCGACGAAGTCGTGCTGGCGATGAACGCCACGCTCGAAGGGCAGACCACCGCGCATTACATCGCCGAGCGGATCGAGCGCTTTCCGGTGCGGCTTACGCAATTAGCGCACGGCCTGCCGGTTGGTGGCGAGCTCGATTATCTAGACGAGGGTACGCTCGCTCAGGCAATGCGGGCGCGTCGGCCGGTGGGTTGATGGCGATTGCCGCCTAGGCGCAAGCGGCTAGCGCACCCGCTTGACGTAGATGCGGCCGCCGTCGCGGCGCTCGGTCTGAAAATTGGGCACCGCCTCGATGAGGTCGGACAGGCGCTTATAGCCGTAATTGCGCGCATCGAAGCTCGAACGGTTGCCCGCCCGCTCGCCAAGTTCGGACAGGTTGACGAACCCGCGCTCGTCGCGCTTCACGGCATCATAGGCATCGACCAGCAGCTTGAGCAGTTCCGGGTCCACCTCGGCCTTGCCATTGGCGGCGGCAGCGTGGTTTCCGTTGATGGTCTCCGGAGCAGGGGCCTGGCGGAGCGCGGTGACGTCGATATATCGGGTGCAGGCTTGGCGGAACGCCTCGGGTGTCTTCGACGTGCCGAACCCGTAAACGGGCAGGCCATCCTGGCGGATCCGCATCGCCAACGGCATGAAGTCCGAATCTGACGACATGATGCCGAACCCATGGACGCGGCCGCGATAGAGCAGGTCCATCGCGTCGATCGTCATCTTCATGTCGGTCGCGTTCTTGCCCTTGGTCAGGTCGAATTGCTGCTGCGGCTCGATCCCGTAGCGGACCGTCTGATCACGCCAGCCCTTGAGCGCGGGCTTGGACCAATTCCCATAGACCCGGCGAATATTGACCGTGCCGAGTTCGGCCAGGATCGTCAGCACTGGGTCCAGCGTGCTCGACGAGGCATTGTCCGCGTCGATCAGCAACGCGATGTTGCGGGCATGAGTCTCGTCGGTCATGGCGCCGGTGTAGCGGGCGCGATGCGGCCAGCGCAATCACGCCCGCACGGGTGAGGTTATCGGGCAGCCGGCCGGTTGCGCAGCGCGTCGACGCTCCACGATCCGGCACCCGCCGCGGCGAAGAAGAGGAAGATGAAGGCGTAGAGCATCGCCGGCTCGCCGCCATTGACCACCGGGAAGACGCTCTTTGGGGCGTGCGCCATGAAATAGGCGACTGCCATCATGCCCGACAAAATGAACGCGACCGGCCGCGTGAACAGGCCGAGCAGGAACAGTCCGCCGCCGACCAGTTCGAGCGTGCCCGCGGCGTAGAGCAATGGATTGAGCGGCATCGGGAAGGGCGGGATACCGAAGAACTTGGACACGCCGTGCTGCATGAAACCGAGCGCGGTGACGATACGCAGCAGCGATTGGAGCTGAGACGACCAGCTGGCGGGAATGGGCATGGATGACCTCCTGTTCGTTACGCGATCGATCTAGAGCCTATCACGACCACCGACCAGCCACGCGCAAGAAACGGTCCGTTACGTTTTGCCGTTATTTTTTGGTCGCATCGGCGGAGGGATAGCTGACCGCCATCACTTCATATTCCTTTTCGCCCGCGGGCAAGGTCACGCGGCGCAGGTCACCGACCGCGGCTCCCCGCAAGGCGCGGGCAAGTGGGGCGCTCCAACCGATCAGGCCCTTGCCGGCGTCGGTCTCATCGTCGCCGACCAGGGTCAGAACGCGTCGGTTGTCTTCCTCGTCGGCGACGGTGATCGTGCAGCCGAACCACGCACGGCTGGTATCGGGCTGTTGCGCCGGATCGACCACCTTCGCCGCTTTCATCCGCTTCGACAGCCAGCCCAGCCGACGATCGATTTCGCGCAGCCGTTTGCGGCCGTAGATATAGTCGCCGTTCTCCGAGCGATCGCCATTGCCGGCCGCCCAGGCGATCGTTTCGACGAGTTTGGGGCGTTCCTCGGCGAACAGTTGTTCATATTCGGCGCGTAGCGCGGCGAAGCCGGCTGGAGTGATGTAATTGGGTCGGTCGTTCACCGCGCCTCGATAGCCCCATCCGTCGCCCGGGCGAAACTCCTTCCGTCACCCCAGCCTGCCCGTCACCCCAGCGCAAGCTGAGGTCTCAAGCCGTATCGCGCCTTCGCCTGAGACCCCAGCTTTCGCTGGGGTGACGGAGGGAGTTTCGCGGGGGTGACGGGCAGGTCGTCAGCCCGGCCGCTTGTTGCCGATATACCAGCTCAACCGCGCATTGCCGGTCGATAGCGCGCGCTGCGGATTGATCAGGTCGTAAACCACCGCGTTTTCCAGCACGTGCTGAACGTAGCGCTTGGTCTCGTCGAACGGGATAGCCTCGATCCAGTCGATCCAGTCGACCGTACCGGTGCGCGGGTCGCCGTTCGCCGCCAGCCATTTGTTCACGTTGCCGGCGCCGGCATTATAGGCGGCGATCGCCAGCGGATAGCTGCCATATTGATTGTAGAGGCGCTGGAAATAGGCGGTGCCGAGCTGGATGTTATAGTCGGTGCTGCTGAGCAGCATGCCCTGATCCCAGGCGAGCCCGAGCTTGCCCGCCTGCTCACGCGCGGTGCCGTTCATCAGCTGCATCATTCCGCGCGCGCCGGCGCGGCTGATCAGCGAGCGGTCGAACTGGCTCTCCTGGCGCATGATCGCATGCGCCATCGTCCAGCTCGATGCTGACGATGCCGGGATATTGACCGTCGGGAATCCCGAACGGGTGTAATCGGTGACGCCGTTCAACAGCGCGCTGCGGCCGACCATCACCGATAGATCGGGTCGCCCCAGCGTCCGGGCCAATTCGTCGGCCAGCACATGGTCGTCGACGGTGCTTGCGAGGTTGGCGATCTGGCGCAGAAACAGGCTCTGATCCTCATGCGCGCCGACCGTGCCGAGGAACTGCGCCGCGCGGACCACCTCGTTATTGTAGAAGGCCGAGCGCTCTGCGGGCGGGATTGGCGGCGGCGTCGGCTCGGCCGGCGCCAATAAAGGCTGACTGAGGCGCTCGGCTGCCAGCTGGCCGTAGAATTGATCGCCATAGCGTGCCGCCGCGGTGAGGTTGCGAGTCGCTTCATCGCTTTGCCGGGCGGCTTGAGCGGCCCGCCCCGCCCAGTAGAAGCCCTTCGCCTTGAGCGCGGTCGACCGCGAGCCGCCGGTATAGCGGACGAACATGCCGATCGCGTCGGATGGACGGCCCAGCCGCTTGAGCGCGGTCTGCCCGGCGAGCCAGACGAGATCGGTGTACGGGTCGCGCTCGGCCAGGGGGCGAAGTGCGATGTCGGTACCGGTGGGATAGGCGTCGTCGACTTGGCTGGCGATATTGTACGCGGTCGAATAGTCGCCCGCGTCGACCGCAGCCCGAGCATTGCGCAGCAGCAGGTCGAACCAGCGGTCGACATCGAGCGGTTTGCTGGAGAAATTGTGCGGTCGAGCCAACAACGCGCGCGCCGATCCGGCGGCGCCCGAATTGGTCAGCCAGATCGCCTTGTCCGCCAGATAGCCCGGATCGCCGGCGCCGATCGCGTCGGCAGTGCCGGCATCGGGCGCATTGGTGCGCAGCGCGAGTCGCGCCGCGAACAGGGGACGCCGCGTGGCGCCGGTGAGCGCGAGTTGGCGCGCCGCGGCGGCGGTCTGGCCCTGCCACAGCAACTGGTCCATCCGCACATCCTGGTCCTTGGGGAGCAGCGCGTCAGGCCAGGTCGTCAGCACCTTGCTCTCGTCGGTTGGCGTCAGACTGCCCTGAGCCCAGGCATTGCGTGCGGCCGTGCGCGCGTCATCCATCGAGCCCGTGGCGGTCAGCGCCTCCGCAAAGCGAACCCAGGACGTGCCGGTTTGTGGCGGATAGCGCCGGAAGAAGGCGACCGCGGTCGACGGCGACCAGCCCGGCATCGCCAGCGACGCTTCGGCGGCGCGGCGCATCGCGACGTCACCCGGCCATCCCGGATGCGCGAGCAGGAAACGGGCATAGCTTTCAAACGGGGCGCTATTGGTCTGCCTGAGCGACCGCCACTCGGTGATCGCCGCCGACAAGGCGCTGACCGACCTGGGGTCGGCGCTTGGTGCGCCCATCAATTTGGACTTGGCCCATTCGAGCTGATCCTGGAACGCCATACCCGTCGCCGCCATCCCCGAAAGGGCGGCGGCGGCAACCCCGCTTTTGAACCACGACGCAAGCATGTGGACAGGATATGCTCTCGCGCCCTATCTGTCAGGATATAAAACAACGAAAAAACGGCGGATCGCCGCCACGCGGGAGCGTTTAAGCATGTTTTCGGGATCGATCCCCGCACTGGTCACGCCGTTCGCGGCGGATGGCGCCTTCGCAGAGGACGCGTATCGCGAACTCGTCGAGTGGCAAATAACCGAAGGATCGGCCGGATTGGTACCGGTCGGGACGACCGGTGAGGCCGCTACCTTGACAGCCGACGAGCATTTCTATGCGGTTCGCGTTTGCGCCGAACAGACCAACCGCCGCGTGCCCGTGCTGGCTGGCGCCGGGTCGAACGATACCCGCGTCGCGATCGCCAATGTCCATGCCGCCAAGGCAGCGGGCGCCGATGCCGCTTTGATGGTGCCGCCTTATTACAACCGACCGAGCCAGGAAGGCATTTTCCGTCACTTCGAGGCAATCGCGCGCGAAACGCCGCTGCCGATCGTGCTCTACAATGTGCCTGGGCGCACCGTCACCGACATCCAGCCGGCGACGATGGCGCGGATCGTCAAGGCGTTCCCCGAGGTCTTTATCGGCGTGAAGGACGCGACCGGCAGCCTCGGCCGGGTGACCGAGCAGCGGCTGGGCTGCGGCCCGGATTTCGTCCAATTGTCGGGCAATGACGAAACCGGGCTGGCGTTCAACGCGATGGGCGGAGTCGGCTGCATCTCGGTCACCGCGAACGTAGCGCCGCGCTTGTGCGCCGAATTCCAGGCCGCTTGGGCCGCGGGCGATCATGTCAAAGCGCTGGCGCTCCACGATCGCCTTTACCCGTTGCACGTTGCGATGTTCACCGACGCCTCGCCGGGGCCGGTCAAATACGCGCTCGGCAAGATAAAGCCGGATTGGCCGATGCATCTCCGCCTGCCGATGACCGAGCCTAACGACGCCAGCCGCGCCGCGGTCGACGCGGCGATGGCGACGGCGGGGCTGTGAACCGGCAACGATGATTTCGACGCCGCGTCCGGCGTGACACGGACGCGGCGCCAGGATGGGGCAGCGGCCGCTACCCCAGCCAAGTCGATCAGGCGGCAACGGCGACCAGTTCGGGTTTGATCACCCTGCTGCGGCTGCCGTCGATCGCCACCGGCACGTCGCCGGCGACAGTCGCGCGGCGCAGCGTGCGGCGCTGCGGCCCGAAATCGGCGATCGCGCGGTGCTGGGTCGCACGATTGTCCCAGATCGCTACGTCGTTCGGCTTCCAGCGCCAGCGCACGGTGTTTTCGGGCTTGGTGATGTGGTCCTGCAGGATCGAGAACAGCCGCTGCGAATCCGCCGCGTTCAGCCCGACGAACTGCTTGACGAAATGGCCGAGCAACAACGCGCGCTCGCCCGATTCCGGATGGACGCGGACAACGGGGTGCTCGGTTTCATAGACGGTCGATGCGAACACCTTGCGGTGCTCCTCGACCCGCTTGCGGTCGGCCTCGCCGAACGTCCCGGCATAATCGTACAGATTGGTGTGCAGCGCCCAGAGGCCGTCGACCAGCGTGCGCAGGCTCTCGGGCAATTCCTGATAGGCGGTGACGCCATTGGCCCAGAGCGTGTCGCCGCCGGCCTCGGGAATGGTTATCGCGCGCAGTATCGATGCTTCGGGATAGGCATCGACGAACGTCACGTCGGTATGCCAGCTGGACGCCGCATAGCCTTCCTTCGAATCGAGCTCGAGCAGATATTTGCTGCCGTCGACAACCGGCACGGTGGGGTGCGCGATCGGCTTGCCGAATTTCTTCGCGAACGCTTCCTGCGCCGCATCGTCGAGATGATCCTGGTCGCGAAAAAAGATCACTTTGTGGCGCACCAGCGCGGCACGGATCGCGGCGATGGCGACCTGATCGAGCTCGCCGGACAGCCTCACGCCGCGGATTTCTGCGCCGATCCGGCCCGCGACCGGTACGATGTCGAGCAGGGCGTCGGCGTCCCGCGCATTCACGAATTCATGGGTAAGATTGGTCATGGCACGTCTCCTTCGGGGTTGATGGGGGTCATTCGGCAGGGGCGAGGGCTGCCCCCTGGGCGTCCAGCGCGCGGCGGACTTCGGCATGCGCCGCCTCGTCGAGCGGAAAGCCGCTGACGAGCCAGGCGGAAAAGGCGTGGGCGATGGCGGGACCGATCGCGAAGACGATGGCGAGCCCCTGCAGCGTGGCCGGACTGTTGACCGTCTTGGGGTCGAAACCGAGCCAGGATACGAGCGGCAGGGCGATCCCGACCGCGACCGCGGTGGCGGCCTTGCCGGCTAGGCTGAACACCGAGAAATAGAGCCCGGTACGGTCCTCGCCATGATCGAGTCTGTGCTTGTCGGCGACGTCGGCGACGATCGCGCGAAGCATCAGATTGCCCGAACCCTGGGCCAGCCCCTGCGCCAAGGTCAATGCGAGCAGCAAGCCGAAGCGATCCGGCGTTACCAGCAGCAGGCCCAGATTGACGATGACCTGGACGATCTCGCCGGTGACCGCGGTGCGGTGCTTGCCCAGGCGATAGCCGATCCTGAGCCAGATCGGCCCGGCCAGGATTCCGAACACGAACTGGAACAGGAACAGACCCGCCGCCCAATCGGGCCGGTGCATGAAGAAGCTGACATAGAAGACGATCAGCGAGGCACGGATATTTTGACCGAGCGTCACCGCGAAATCGGAGCCGAGCACGCGCAACAGCAACGGGTCGGCGAGCACGGTGCGGATCGCCTGGCCGATCGGACGGCGGCGTGCTGGCGCGTCGGGCAGCGGCTGCTCGGGGAAAGCGGTCAGGGTAAGCGCGAGCCCGGGCAGGATCGTCGCCAGCACCAGTCCGCCCATCAGCGCGAGCTTCAGCTTGCCGTCGCCGGGCCGCCATTGATCGGCGATCGTTGGTAAAATCAGGGTCAGCAACAGCGCCGACGCGGTCACCACCGTCTGGAACGTCGCGATCCGCGTACGCTCGTGATAGCGGCCCGAAATCTCGCCCGACCAGGCGAGCAGCGGTATCTGGATCGCGGTCCAGCCTAGATAGAAGACGAACAAGGTCGCGGCGAGATAGGCGACCGAAACCTGGCCCTGCGGGAAGAACAGGAACGCCGCTGCCAGCGCGAATAGCAGGCCACCTCCGGCGATCCAGGGGCGCCGTCGGCCGAAGCGGGTGCGGGTGCGATCGCTCAGTGTGCCGACCAGCGGATCGAGCAAGGCGTCCCACAACCGCCCGATCAGGAAGATCAGGCCGATCGCACCAAGCGACAGACCGTGGTTCTGGACATAGATCGGCGGCAGATAGACCGCGAGCGGCAGCCCGGCCGCCGCGACCGGCACCGCGACTGCCGACAGGGCCATCAGGCGCCACGCGGTCGGGCGGTCGGGCCCGGCGCCGTCGTCGGTCGGCGCGGTGAAGGACAATGGTCGGGGTGGGAACAGGCTAGCCATGGTTCACCTCACAATTTGATGCGGAGCGTGGCGCCGACCGTCCGCGGATCACCGAGCAACGCGGTGATCACGCCGGTGTTGGCAGCAGCAAGTGTCTGAAAATATTTGGTATTGATGAGATTGCGGGCCCAGACCGAGAGGTCCCAGCGGCCGCTTTCCGGCCGCACGCCGATCCGCGCGTTGAGCACGCCATAACCGGGCACCTGGGCATAGCGCGAATTGGTCGACGACGTGTTCAGCGACGAACGATGCGCGAAATCGGCATGGCCGTAGAACTGGATAGCCTGGCCGGCGATGCGGCCGACCGGTTGGGCAATATCGGCGCCCAGCGTGTAGGTGAACTTGGGAACGCCGGCGAGCGGCTTGCCGCTGAGGTCCTGGATCGATCCCAGGTCGAGCCGCTCGGGCGCCTGCGGTGCGTTGGGGTAATCGATATAGACCGCGTCGGTATAGGAAGCCGAGGCATTGAGGCTGACCAGGCGGGTTGGTGCGAAGCTGAGATCGGCTTCGGCACCGCGCGATCGGACGCTGGGGATGTTGGAGATATATTGGCGATAGGTGAGGCCGCCCGGCGCCTGTTCGGTGATCGCGGTCTGGTAATCGGATATGTCGGTCCAGAATGCGGCAAGGTTCGCGGTCAGCCGCTTGTCGAGCGCTTGCGCCTTTAGCCCGACTTCATAGGCATTGACCCGCTCTGGCCGCACATCGGGAGTGACGCCGGCCGGTAGCGACGTGAGGTTGAGGCCGCCGGACTTCGATCCCCTCGAATAGGTCGCATAGATCAGCGCGTCGGGCGCGATCTTGTACGACAGATTGGCCAGCAGCGAGAGGCTGTCGTCGGTGAAACTGGTCGAATAGGAGGTGACCGGGTTGAACTGGTTACGGATCGCGATCACCGCGGCGCCGGCCGCCGGAGACAGGGTCGAGGGATCGGTGCCCGCGACCCAGAACTGGTTATACGCACCCTCTTTCTTCTCGTGCGTGTAGCGCAACCCCAGAGTCAGCTTGAGGCGGCTGGTCGCGTTCCACGTCGCCTGGCCGAACACGGCGGCGCTGTGGGTCGTCGGCGTCGAGGTCGAATCCGCCTCAAAGCCGTTTAGCGCGGCATTGGCGACCGCTGCGGCGGTGGTCGGGAGGTACCAATTCGGCGCCGCCGACCCATAAGCGACTGCGCCATTTCCTCTGATGATTTGCCAGAAATAGTAAGCGCCGATGACGTAATCGATGCGATTGTCACCCTTCGACGCCAGCCGCACTTCCTGGCTGAACTGGCGCTGGTGATTGGCCTGTTGCGACTTTGTCACCACCGGCAGGCCGGTGGCATCACCATCATTAGCCGGATCCCAATCCCACCAGCGATAGGCGGTGATCGAGGTCAAAGACGCGGCGCCAAGGTCCCAGTCGACCTGCCCCGATGCGCCATAGCTCTTCATGTTGGCCTGGTACGGGCTGTCGGAATCGCCGAGCCGCGCAAAGGGGGTGAAGGGCAGGGGCATGTAGCCGGCCCGGCTGGTGCGATTGAGGAAATTATTGGCGATCGGCGTACCGTCGTCATAGGTCCCGAAGAAGCCCGACAGCACCTGGAGCACATGGTGCTGTTTCTGGTGCGAATAATCGCCGATCAGCTTGATCGAAAGGCGGTCGCTCGGCTTGATCAGCAGCTGCCCGCGCAGGCTGAAATTATAATAATTGGCCGAATCGCTGCCGTCATGGACGTTGGTCAGGAAGCCATCGCGCCTGGTGTCGGCGATGCTCAGCCGGGCGGCGACGACATCGCCGATCAGCGCGCCTGAGGCGGAGGCGCGAAACTGGCGATAGCCATAGTCGCCCAGCGACGCCTCGGCCGATAGTTCGGGATCGAAGCTCGGCGCGCGCGTGGTGATGTTGATCGCACCCGCTGTCGTGTTTTTGCCGAATAGCGTACCCTGAGGGCCGCGCAGCGCTTCGACCTGCTGCAGGTCGACCAGGTCGAATTGCGACTGGCCGACGCGACCGTAATAGACATTGTCGATATAGATGCCGACGCCGTTCTCCAGCCCATCATTGGTCAGCGCGACGTTCGAGCCCAGGCCGCGGATGTTCACGTTGGTGTTGCGCGGGTTGAAGCTGAAGACCTGGAGGCTGGGCACGAGTTGCTGGATCTGCGCCAGCGAATAATTGCCGGTCGCGGCAAGCGCCTTGTCGTCGACCACGCTGAGCGCGATCGGCACGTCCTGTGCGCTTTCCGCCCGGCGCCGCGCGGTAACGACGATGTCGCCGCCACCTTCAGGATCGGCATCGGTATCGGCGACGGCGTTGGGGACGGCGCTGGTCGCGGCTGGCGGCGCCACCTTATCGTCGGCGAAGGCAGTCGCCGGAAGAGCGGACGCCAGCGTCGTCAGGCTGAGAGACGTCAGGAATAGATACTTGGTCATCAGGCGAAGGGGTCCCCTTTGCCGCAGGCAATCGCCTCCGGCCGCGCCCTCGCAGGGCACGTGCGTTCGATGGAATTCGGGCGTGCGCCGCCGGCGCTGCCGGTCGGCGTAGTCGTCAGGCGATCAGGAGCAGTCGATCAGCCGATCGGACAATTGGAATCATGACATCGCATCGTTTCATTCCCTTCACTCGGGGACAACGAAGCCGGGCGTCACGCAGCCCTGCATCGCGCTTTAGCCGTTGGTTACGCGGAGCAAGCTGCATCCCATCAAAAGCCGCGGGCCTGTCGGTGGCGTTCGCCAGAGGGACGACCATTTCCCTCTCGATCCGTTATTCCCATCATCTTGATAGGATATAAAACGGTCAATGTAGATGCGCTAGTCGGTGCTAAAGCTGGGGTTTGGCGGTCGGAGCCGGCGCAGAATGAACCGCGAAAACCGCCAGGCGAGGACAAAGACTTTCAATCCTGCTCGCCGGCGTTAGGCTGAGCCGACATAGCGAGGGGGTATTCGCCATGAACCTGCTGACCAGGCATCTGACCGGCATCGTCGATTTCCAGGGCAGGGAAAACCGTCAGCCCTTCTGGCTGTGGATCCTGATCGTCTACATCGTCCAGTTCGTCGTCATGGCGATCGCGATGATTCCGCTGATGACGTCGTGGTTCGACCAGATGATGCCAATGATGCAGGGCGATCCGCATCGGTTCGACAACGACCCGCAGGCGATGATTCAGCTGATGATGCCGATGATGCAGAACATGATCACGATGACCGTCGTGAGCGCCGTGCTGTTCTTCGTTCTGTCGGGCGCGGCGGTTGTGCGTCGGCTGCATGACAGCGACCGCTCGGGTTGGTGGTCGGCGCCTTATTACGCGATGCAGATCGTCTCGCCGATTTTCATGGCGTCGTTCTTTCCCCGTTATTTTTCGATGATGGCGTCGATGTCCGCGGCGAAACCCGGCAGCCCGCCGGACTTCAACAATCCGGCATTCCAGCAGGCGATGCAGTCGATGACCCTGATGTCGCTGGTCAACATCCTCGGCTTCGCGATCCTGGTGATGATGATCGTGTTCCTGGTCCTGCCGGGAACGGTCGGCCCCAACCGCTTCGGCGACGATCCGCTGAAGCCGCCCTTCCACTAAAGCTTCCCTTCCGGCACGCGGGCGCTTACATCGCCCGGCCCATGGCCCGTCCCAAGCCCCTCACGTTCGACAAGCAGAAGATCGTCGCCGAGAACCGGCGCGCGCGGTTCGACTATGCCATCGAGCAGACGTTCGAGGCGGGGATCGCGCTGACCGGGACCGAAGTGAAGAGCCTGCGCTCCGGCGAAGGGTCGATCGCCGAAAGCTATGCCGAAGTGTTGGCGGACGGCGGCGTCTGGCTGGTCAATTCGAACATCCCCGAATTCAGCCACGGCAACCGCTTCAACCACGAGCCCAAGCGGCCGCGCAAATTGCTGCTCAATGCACGCGAGATCAACAAGCTGCATGGCGCGGTGGCGCGCGACGGCATGACGCTAGTGCCGCTCACGGTCTATTTCAACGCGCGCGGCCGCGCCAAGGTCGAACTGGCCCTGGCCAAGGGCCGCAAAGCCCATGACAAGCGCGAGCATATCAAGGAACGCGAGTGGAAACGCGACGCCGGACGCATCATGCGGGACCACGGCTGACGCGATTGACTAGGCGTGTCACCGGGGTAGAACACGCACCATCAATAAGGGGGAACATGACGGCTCCGGTCTGTCACGCGAACGTCCGCTCCTCCGCTTCGGAAAGGACCCTCCCCAGATGAAACCCTTCGCGTTCGCACTTCTTGCGGCGACGGCGCTCGGCGCCGCGGCGTTCACCCAGCAGACCGTGGCCGCGTCCTCCGGCAAGCCCACCTTCGGCACCTTCGGCATGGATGAAGCCGGCATGGACAAGTCGGTCGCGCCGGGCGACAGCTTCTACAATTACGCCAATGGCACCTGGGCGAAGACCACGCCGATCCCGTCGGACAAGTCCAATTACGGCGCGTTCAACCTGCTCGCCGATTTGTCCGAATCGCGGACCAAGGGGATCCTCGAAAAAGCCGCGACGGATCCGAATTCGAAGATCGGCACCGCCTATGCGACCTTTCTCGACACCGGGTCGATCGAGGCGAAGGGGCTGACGCCGATCAAGCCGTGGCTCGATCGCGTCAAGTCGACCGACAAGGCCGGCTACGCGGCATTGCTGGCCGAAGCGTCGATGGGTGGGATCGGCGGTCCGTTCGGGGCCGGCGTCGGCCAGGACGACAAGGCGCCCGAAACCTATATTCTGGGCTTGCGCCAGGGCGGACTGGGTCTGCCCGATCGGGATTATTACAGCGACCCCAAATTCGCCGACGCCAAGGCCGGATATCAGGCGCATATCGCCAAGATGCTGACCCTGGCGGGCGAAGCCAATGCCGACGCCCGGGCCAAGGCGATCGTCGATCTGGAGACGCAGATCGCCGCGGTCAGCTGGTCGCGGATCGATAGCCGCGATGCCAACAAGCGCTACAACAAATTGTCGGTCGCCGACCTGCAGGCGAAGGCGCCGGGCTTCGACTTCCCGACTTATTTCAAGGGGATCGGGGCCCCGGTCGATACGTTGCTGGTGGCGCAGCCCTCTGCGATCACCGGGATCGTCAAGCTGGTCGCCGAGGCGCCGATGACGGTACTGCAGGATCAACTGATCGTCCGCAGCCTGGACAATTACGCCGATGTCCTGCCCAAGGCGTTCGACGAGGAGAATTTCAACTTCTACGGCAAGACGCTGTCGGGCACTCCCGAGCAGCAAGCGCGCTGGAAGCGCGGGGTGGAATTCACCACCAACGCGATCGAGGACGACGTCTCGAAATTGTACGTCCAGCAATATTTCCCGCCCGCGACCAAGGCGGCTGCCGACCAGCTGGTCAAGAACATCATCGCCGCGATGAACGCGCGGATCGACAAGCTCGACTGGATGTCGGCCGAGACCAAAATCAAGGCGCATGCCAAGCTGGCAGCGTTCCGACCCAAGATCGGCTATCCGTCTCAATGGCGCGATTATGGCGCGCTCAAGATCGTGAAGGGCGATGCCTTCGGTAACGAATGGCGCGCCAACGAATGGGGCCGCAAGGACAATATCGCCCATCTCGGCAAGCCGCTCCAGCGCTGGGAATGGGGCATGACCCCGATGGAAGTGAACGCTTATGCCAATTTCGGCATGGTCGAGATCGTCTTTCCCGCCGCGATCCTGCAGCCGCCGTTCTTCGATCCCAATGCCGACCCGGCGGTCAATTATGGCGGGATCGGCGCGGTGATCGGACACGAAATGAGCCACCATTTCGATGATCAGGGCGCCAAATATGACAAGAGCGGCCAGCTCACCGACTGGTGGACGCCCGCCGATGTCGCGGCGTTCAAGACGCGCACCGACGCGCTGGCGGCGGAATATGACAAATACGAGCCGCTGCCCGGCCAGCATGTCCAGGGCAAGCTGACCCTGGGCGAGAATGTCGCCGATCTCGCCGGCCTTACCGTTGCCTATGACGCTTATCACAAGGCGCTGGGCGGCAAGCCCGCGCCGATGATCGACGGCTATTCGGGCGACGAGCGCTTCTATCTCGGCTGGGCGCAGGTGTGGCGGCGCAGCTATCGCGAGCCCGAATTGCTCAAGCGCCTGCGCACCGATCCGCATGCGCCGTCGGAAGCGCGCGCCAGCATCGTCCGCAACATGGACCCGTGGTACGCCGCGTTCAAAGTCCAGTCTGGGCAGAAACTGTATCTCGCCCCGGCCGACCGCGTCCGCATCTGGTAGTTTTTTGGCGTAGATGATCGATGGCGCCGCCGGCGGATATCCCGCCGGCGGCGTTGGTTCATCAGCCTTGGTTCATCGCCAGGAGTTCAATGGTATTTTTTGGCGTGGTTGGGTGCTTTCAACGCGCGAAACCTTGTTGTAGGCAAAATCATGGCTCATCCGCGTACCACGTTCATCCTTCTCGCTTGCGCCGCGACCTTGCTCGGCGCGCGCGTTTCGGCGTTCCAGTCGGGCGGAAACGAGACGCTGAGCGTCGATGCCGACCATCTCGAAATCCAGGACAAGGTGCAGCGCGCGCTGGCGCAGGGCAACGTCCGCGCCCGCCAGGGAGCGATGACGGTAACGTCCGACCGGGCCGAAGTACTTTATTCCTCGAGCCTCATGAGCTCGAGCGGTGCGCCGCCGGAAATCTCGCAGATCCGCGCGTCGGGCAATGTCGTCGTGACCCGGCCCGGGGAGAAAGCCTCGGGCTCCTATGCGATCTACGATCTCAACAAGCGCATCATCACGATGATCGGCAATGTCGTGCTGAATCGCGGCGCCAACGTGGTTCGCGGCGGACGGCTGGTGATCAATCTCAACAATAACGGCGCGTCGCTCGATTCCGGCGGGAAGGTCGGCACGAGCAAGTCGGGCGGCCGGGTGACCGGCGTCTTCTCGGTTCCCAAGCGCAATACCGACGCTCCCGCGACGCCTAGCACCGCCAGCCCGAGCACCCCTGACAAGAAATAGCATCGGCTGATGCGGCGGAGAGGCGCCGGCGCGGGTCGGGGATTCCCGACGATGCTTGACCTGCCTAGCCACCGCGCCACAAGGGGCTGATGGCTTCCCGACCTGTTCCAAACGATGCACGCGCCCCCGGTCAGCGCCAAGCGCTGATCGTCGCGGCGACGTGCGGTGCGGGGGCGGCGCTGATCGCGCTGATGACTCTCCACAATTTCGCCATTGCAGGGGGATTCGCGGCCGCCATGCTGTTGCTGGTCGGCGCCGTTATCGTCTGGTCGCGGTTCGCGCCGGCGGCGTCCGACATACCCGGCGAAACCGACTGGAGCGTGGCGCGCGCGCTCGCGGCGGCAAGCGACGATGCGATCGCCGTGACCGACCGGGCTGGGCGGCTCATTTGCGCCAATGAGCGCTATCGCGCGCGCTTTGCCGGCTATCCGACGCCTCCGGGCCTGCCGCTCGACGACAATGGCCCGGGCGAGCTGGCGGCGGCGGGGCGCATCGCCTGGCGCGACGGGTCGGCCGAGCTCGACCGCATCACCACGCGCGGCGCGCCGCTCGCGGTGGCGATCGAGCGCGCGGGCGAGGGCGAGGACATGCTGGTCTGGCGCTTTCATGAGGCGCAGGGGCTCGATCTCGCCACCAATGTGCAGTCGATCATCGCCGGACCGACAGGCGACCGGCTGGCCGCGGCCGGCATCATGGCCGCGTTGATCGCGCCCGATGGTCGCCTGCTCGCTGCCAATCGCGTGTTGCGCGAGCGGTCGATGGGGCATGAGGAAAGCGTCGTCGTCGGCCGCGACTTCGCGCGCTTCCTGATCGCCGACGACAAAGGCCAGGTGCGATTCGAGCGCGAGGGCCCGCGCGGCGCCCCGCTCCGCATCCTGCAGATCCCGTTCCTCGACGGAGAGGATGCGCCGATCCTGGTCGTGTTGCTCGACGAGGAGGAGCATGGCCAGCCGGCGATCGGCGGATCGGCTGCGGCGCATGTCAAAAGCCTGATCTCGCTGCTTCCGGTCGGGCTCGCCTTGGTCGATCGCGACGGGCGCTTCGTCCAGATGAACGATCCGTTCGTCCGCGCGGCACAAGTGGATCAGGCGCAGCCGCCGCTTTATCCCGGCGACCTGGTGGTGCGTGAGGACAAGGCCGCGGTGGCCGATGCGATCCGCCGCTTCGCCAATGGCGCGACCCATTCGATGGACATGGCGATCCGCCTGAAGGACCATCCCGACGAACCGGTCGCGCTGACCATCGCCGGCGCGCGCGGGCTGGGCGATGCCGCCGTGCTGCTGAGCCTCAAGGATAATGGCGAAGAGACCCGGCTCAAGCGCGAAGTCGCGCAGGCGACCAAGATGCAGGCCGTCGGCCAGCTCGCCGGTGGCGTCGCGCACGATTTCAACAATATCCTGACCGCGATCATCGGCCATTGCGACCTGATGCTGATGCGCCATTCGCCCGGCGACAGCGATTATGACGACATTCAGCAGATCAAGGCGAACTCCAACCGGGCAGCCAGCCTGACGCGCCAATTGCTGGCCTTTTCGCGCCAGCAGACGTTGCGGCCGCAAGTGCTGCAGCTGCCCGATGTGATCTCGGAAGTATCGCAATTGCTCAAGCGCCTGCTCGGCGAGACGGTGAAGCTCGAAGTGCGGCACGGACGCAACCTGGGGGCGGTGCGCGCCGACCCCGGACAACTCGAGCAGGTCGTCGTCAATCTGGCGGTCAATGCGCGCGATGCGATGCTGTCCAAGGATCCCAATGGCGGCGGAACGCTGACCATTACTTCCCGGGCGGTCAGCGCGGCGGAGGTCCGCAAGATGGGATCCGACATCCTGCCAATCGCCGATTATTCGGCGCTGGAGATGAGCGACACCGGCACCGGCATCCCACCCGAAATCCTCGGCAAGATCTTCGAGCCGTTCTTCACCACCAAGGAAATCGGCAAGGGAACCGGGCTGGGTCTGTCGACCGTCTATGGCATCGTCAAACAGTCGGGCGGCTATATCTTCGCCGATTCCAAACCGGGCCAGGGCGCGACCTTCTCGATCTATTTTCCCGTCCACGCCGCCGAGGCGCCCAAGATCGCCAAGGTCGCCGCCAAGGAAAAGCCGGTCGATCTGTGGGGAACCGGCTTGATCCTGCTGGTCGAGGATGAAGATATGGTCCGGGCAGTCGCCGAGCGCGCGCTGACGCGGCAGGGCTATACCGTGCTGACCGCCGAGAATGGCGAAGCGGCGCTCGAATTGCTGGCGCGAGGTGAAAAGCCGGATCTGCTTATTTCTGACGTCGTGATGCCGTCGATGGACGGCCCGACGATGGTGCGCCACGCCCGCGAGCGCTATCCCGATCTGCCGATCTTGTTCATGTCGGGCTATGCCGAGGAACAGCTGCGAAAGTCGATCGACCTCGACAACGTAGCGTTCCTGCCCAAGCCCTTTTCAGTGCAGCAACTCGCCGAAGCGGCGCGCGACATGCTGACCTCGTCCGTGGTCGAGCAATGACCCGACGTCGCGTGATGGTCGCCGCGGTGGCGGTGATAATCATTCTCGTCATCGCCATCGGCCTGTTTCGGATCAGCCGGGCATTGTGCTTTCAGTTGGTCGGCACGCCGATCTGCCACGTCGATACGCACGAGAAGCTGGTCGCGTTGACCTTTGACGACGGCCCCACGCCGGACGGCGTGACCTATATCCTGAACACGCTCAAACCCTATGATGCGCATGCCACCTTCTTCCTGATCGGCGAAGAGATGGTCAGGCATCCGGGCGAGGCCCGGCGGCTGCTGGCGGCCGGGCAGGAAGTGGGCAACCATAGCTATAGCCACAGTCGCATGTGGGGATTTTTCCCCGGCGGCTATGTCGAAGAGATCCGCAAGACCGACGCGCTATTGCGCGCCGAAGGCGCCCGGCCGACCCTTTTCCGCCCGCCTTTCGGCAAGAAGCTCACGGGACTGCCGATGGCGGTCGAGCAGACGGGATATCGCATGGTTACCTGGGACATCGCCGATCCCGACAGCGCGCACGACCCCCGCGCCTATGCCGATCGCGTGCTGGGTCAGGTCAAGCCAGGTTCGATCATCCTGGTCCACGCAATGTACCAATCGCGAGGGACCGCGCGGGACGCGCTGCCGCTGATCCTGGCCGGACTACGCGAGCGAGGCTATCGCGCGGTCTCAGTGGGCGAATTGCTCCATCATGGTGCGCCGGGCATGGCGTCCGGCAGCGGCGGAGACTAAGGCGAGTCATGGCATCGCCGCAGCGTATCCTTATCGTCGAGGACGAACCCCTGATCGCCATGATGCTCGAGGATTTCCTCGAGGCATTGAACAAGACGCATATCGCAACGTGCGACAGTGTGACGGCCGCGCTTGCCGTGATCGACGCCGAACGTCCCGATGCGGCGATCCTGGACATCAATCTGTCGGGCGGCGAGAAAAGCTGGCCAGTTGCCGACGCGCTGGCGGCGCGCAACATTCCCTTCGTCCTGTCGACCGGCGGTGGGGAAGACACGCCGGCCCATGCCGCTCGCCCGCGGCTAGTGAAGCCTTACACGATGGAAAACGTCGCCAAGGCGCTCGCGGAACTCTGACCGCGGCGGTCGCGCTGTCGACGATCGTCGATCAGGCGATCCGGTCGGGCACTTCCGCCGCATCGGCATCGAGCGAGGCCTGCGGTGCGACCGCTTCCCAGGGGAAGACGAACCAGTCCTTGCGCTCGTCACGGTCGATCACCTCGGCACGATAATCGACTTGTTCGCGCGACCGTTTGTTGTCGAGCAGGGTCGCGAAGCGGACATGGTCGCGCGCTGCGCCCGCGGTGGCCAATGCGGCGCGCAATTTGCCGATCGTCGCGCCCGTATCGTTGATATCATCGACGAACAGCAGCCGCTCGCCGTCGCGGGTGCGCGCCGCCAGTTTGATCAGCGGCGCGTCGGAAAAATCCTCGACGCGCGACGAATGGTCGACCGACAACATCGGCAGGCCAGTCGCGTGGCTGAGATAGACTGCCGGCGCCAGCCCGCCACGCCCGATCCCGATGATGAAGCTCGGCGTCCAGCCGCTGTCGATGATGTCGGCGGCAAGCACCTTCACTTGCGCTTCGAACGCATCGTGCGGGATCGGCGTGAAGGTCGGCATCAGCTGTGCTCCGCTACATAGGCGTCGAGCGCGGTGGTGTGGCGAGCGACATCGTCATCACTCAGGAACGACCCGAGGAACGAATTACGCGCGAGGGTGACGAGTTGATCCTTGCCAAGCCCGCGCGCCGCCGCCGCTTGGCGATAATTCTCGCCGATATAGCCGCCGAAATAGGCGGGATCGTCCGAATTTATCGTCGCGCGCAGCCCGAGGTCGAGCATCCGGTCGATCGGATGGGCGTCCATCGAGGCGACGTTGCACAATTTGACGTTGGATAATGGACAGACGGTCAGCGTCATCCCGGTCCGCGCCAGCCGGGCGGTCAGCACGGGATCTTCCAGGCTGCGATTGCCATGGTCGAGCCGGTCGATCGCGAGCAGGTCGAGTGCCTGATGGACGTAATCGGGCGGGCCTTCCTCGCCGGCATGGGCGACCAGCTTAAGGCCCTTTTCGCGCGCCGCCGCGAACACCCGCGCGAACTTTTCGGGCGGATGGCCGACTTCCGACGAATCGAGTCCGACCCCGGCAATGCGATCGAGCCAGGGTTCGGCCTGGCCAAGCGTTTCGAACGCCGCCTCCTCGCTCAAGTGGCGTAGGAAGCAGAGGATCAGTTTCGACGTCAGGCCATGTCTTGCCTCCGCCTCCGCCATTCCCGCGAGCAGTCCCTCGATCACGGTGCCAAAGGGGATGCCGCGATCGGTGTGCGTCTGGGGGTCGAAGAAGATTTCGGCATGGACCACGCCGTCCGCCGCCGCGCGATCAAAATAGGCGAGGGCGAGATCGCGGAAATCCGCTTCGGTGCGGAGCACGTTGGCGCCGGCATAATAGATGTCGAGAAAGTCCTGCAGGTTGGAAAAGCTGTAGGCGGCGCGCACTTCTTCGATCGATTTGAACGGAATCTCGACCTGGTTGCGCTCTGCCAAGGAGAACATCAGCTCGGGCTCCAGGCTGCCCTCTATGTGAAGGTGGAGCTCGGCCTTGGGCAGGCCGGTGATAAAGGCGTCGAGGTCGCTCTGCATAAGCAAACCATGAAGCGGGGCAGGGGCTCGGGCAAGAAATATCGGGAAAGCGCCGTTTCGGTGCGAAAAAAGTTCATGTTCCACTATTGTTCCATGAGAACAAATACGATACATGCTCTCCAACACGATTGAACGCCGGTGCTAACCCGGCTAGCGCGGAGGCCTTATCAATGGCAGCTTCTCTGAAAGTTATCGACGGCATGGCATCGCAAAATACCGACCGGCAAAAAGCACTCGAAGCTGCGCTGGCTCAGATCGATCGCGCGTTCGGCAAGGGCTCGGCGATGCGGCTGGGATCCAAAGAGACGATGCAGGTCGAATCGATCTCGACCGGCAGCTTGGGCCTCGACATCGCGCTCGGCGTCGGCGGCTTGCCGCGCGGCCGCGTGATCGAAGTGTACGGACCGGAAAGCTCGGGCAAGACGACGCTCGCGCTTCATGTCATCGCCGAAGCCCAGCGTGGCGGCGGGACGGCGGCGTTCGTCGATGCCGAGCACGCGCTCGACCCTGTCTATGCCAAGAAACTGGGCGTCAATATCGACGAGTTGATCGTGTCGCAGCCCGATACCGGAGAGCAGGCGCTCGAGATCGTCGATACGCTGGTGCGATCGAACGCGATCGACGTGCTGGTGGTCGACTCGGTCGCAGCGTTGGTGCCGCGCGCCGAAATCGAGGGTGAGATGGGCGACAGCCATGTTGGCTTGCAGGCCCGCTTGATGTCGCAGTCGCTGCGCAAGCTGACCGGATCGATCAGCCGCTCGCGCTGCATGGTGATCTTCATCAACCAGCTGCGCATGAAGATTGGCGTGATGTACGGCAATCCGGAGACGACGACGGGCGGCAACGCGCTCAAATTCTACGCCTCGGTCCGCCTCGACATCCGCCGCACCGGCCAGATCAAGGATCGCGACGATATCGTCGGCAACACCACCCGGGTGAAGGTCGTCAAGAACAAGGTCGCGCCACCGTTCAAGCAGGTCGAATTCGACATCATGTACGGCGAGGGCATTTCCAAGATCGGCGAAATCCTCGATCTCGGCGTCAAGGCCGGGCTGGTCGAGAAGTCGGGTGCTTGGTTCAGCTACGACTCGATCCGCATCGGCCAGGGCCGCGAGAACTCGAAGAATTACCTCAAGGAAAACCCCGACGTCGCCGAGCGGCTCGAACGCGCCATCCGCAATCGTACGGCAGAAGTTGCCGAAGAGATGATGGTCGGCGGCCTGGACGACGACAGCGGCGACGACGAACTCTGATACGACTTTCGAGGCAGCGCGGAAAAAATTTGCTGCAATGCAACCAACTCGCAGTTGTTTCGTTACCGGCACAACCCCCAGCGGCGATTCCCCCCTCCGCCGCAACTCCCGGAAAGGCCCGCCCACGTTGGCGGGCCTTTCATATTTGGGCTTCCGCTTGCCGATATTGTTGGGCTCTCCACTGTTGCGGTGCATAGAGCGCCGCGGATGATCCATCGCTGCGGCAGGTGGGGATCAAAACGGGAGAGTCGAATGACATTGGCGTATGATTGGGCGGGGCGGGTCGGCGATACCTGGGCGGACGAATGGCGCCGCACCGATCTGAGCTTCGCCAATTTATCGCCCCATCTGAACGCAGCGATTCTCGACGCTGCGCCGGAGACCGGCACTGCGGTCGATATAGGGTGCGGCGCTGGCGGTACGGCGATCGCGCTGGCGGCTGCTCGCCTCGCTCTAACGGTGCTCGGGATCGATCTTTCGCGGAACCTCGTCGAGACAGCGCGGGGGCGAGGAGCAGCTTATCCCAACCTCCGCTTCGAGGTCGGAGACGCAAGCGAGTTGGGCGACATCACCGCCGACCTTCTGTTCTCGCGGCATGGCGTGATGTTCTTCGATGATCCAATTGCCGCCTTCGCCAGGCTGCGGTGTGCGGTAACGGCCGACGCGCATCTGGTCTTCTCCTGCTTTCGCGACGTGACGCACAATCCATGGGCGATCGAGACCGCGACTGCGGTGACCGGCGCGGCGCCGCAAAAACCCGGAACATCGCCGGGGCCCTTCGCCTTCTCGGACGCCGATCGTGTCCGCGCCATTCTGCAAGCGAGCGGTTGGACCGGCGATGCGCAGCCGGTCGATTATTCGTATCGGGCAGGCGAGGGGGGCCACGCAGTCGACGAGGCGCTCGCCTTTTTCAGCCGGATCGGACCCGCGGCAGCTCAGCTTCGCGGGCTCGATGACGCGGCTCGGGAAGCCGGTCGCGAGCGGTTGCGCGATGCGCTGGCGACGCGCCTCCGCAACGACACGGTGGATTTCCCCGCCTCGGCTTGGATATGGTCGTGCCGGCCCGTCTGAGAATTTCATAAATAGGGCCGGGAGGAACATCGTGACGCTGATCGTCCATCATCTCAACAATTCGCGGTCGCAGCGCATCCTATGGATGCTCGAGGAACTCGGGCTACCTTATGAGATCAAATATTATCAGCGCGACGCGAAGACGATGCTCGCGCCGCCGGCGCTGCGCAAGGTTCACCCGCTCGGCAAGTCGCCCGTGCTCGAGGATGACGGTCGGATGGTCGTCGAGACCGGGGCGATCTGCGAATATCTGGTCGAGAAAGGCGATGGTCGGCTGGGGCCGCCCGCGCATCGCGACGACGTGCTGCGCTATCGCCAGTTCCTGCACTATGYCGAAGGATCGATGATGCCGCCGTTGCTGGTGATGCTCGTGGTCAACCGCATTCCGGTGATGGGCAAGACCGCGGCGAAGCGTATCCAGCCGATGATCGACGTCCATCTCGATTATGTCGAAAGCGAATTGGCGCAACGGCCCTGGTTCGCCGGCGACGAGATGACCGCCGCCGACATCATGATGAGTTTTCCGCTCGAAGCGGCACGAAGCCGGGCAGGACTTGGCCCATCACGCCCCGCGACGATCGCCTGGCTCGACAAGGTGCATGCGCGCCCGGCCTATCAGGTGGCGCTCGAAAAGGGCGGTCCTTACGCCTACGCCTGAGTGCTTAACGCTCGCCGCTCAGCCCGTGGCTGGGCGCGTGCGGTGGCTCGATCTCGGCGGGCTTTTCGGGATCGAGCGCGCCTTCCCAACGCGCCACCACGCTTGCCGCGATCGCGTTGCCGACGACGTTGGTCGCCGACCGTCCCATGTCGAGGAAGTGATCGACCGCGAGCACGAGCAATATCCCTGCCTCGGGCAGTTTGAACTGATTCAGCGTCGCGGCGATGACCACAAGGCTGGCGCGCGGGACGCCGGCAATCCCCTTCGACGTGATCATCAACGTCAACAGCATGAAGATTTGCGTGCCGAGATCGAGCTGGATGCCATAGGCCTGCGCGATGAACAGCGAGGCGAAGGTCATGTACATCATCGAGCCGTCGAGATTGAACGAATAGCCCAGCGGCAACACGAAGCTCGAAATCCGTGACGGCACGCCAAACCGGTCGAGTGCCTCCAGCGTGCGCGGGAAGGCGGCCTCGGAAGACGCTGCGGAGAACGCGACCAGCACCGGCTCGCGGATATAACGGAACAGCGACACCGAACGGCGTCCGACGAACAGCCAGGCGAGCAGGCCCAGCATGATCCAGAGCAATGCCAGGCCGATATAGACGCACAGCATGAAATAGCCGAGCTTGCCGATCACTTCCGGCCCACGCTCGACCAGCGCATTTGCCACCGCCGCGAACACCGCGAGGGGTGCGAGGCGCATCACATAATCGGTGATCTGCAGCATGACCTTGGTCAGCGCCTCGGCCGCCTTGACCAGCGGCGCGGCGCGCTCGCCGACCGCAGTGATCGCGACGCCGAAGAACACCGAGAAGATCACGATCTGAAGGATGTCGTTCTGCGCCATCGCATCGACGATCGAGCTGGGAAAGATGTGGCCGATGATCTGGATCGGGTCGAACTTGCTCTTGTCGATGTCGGTTGCGGCGTTGATCGCCGGCAGCGGCATGTTGAGCCCGGCACCCGGCTGGAGGATGTGGACGAGGACCAAGCCAAGGGTGAGCGACAACAGGCTAGCGCAGACGAACCAGCCGAGCGATTTCAACCCCACCCGGCCTAGCGCTCCAGTGTCGCCCATATGCGCGATCCCGACCACCAGGGTGCCGAACACCAACGGCGCGATGATCATCTTGATCAGTTTGAGGAAGATCGTGGTGATCAGGCCCAGCCATTTGGCGATGGTCGCCAGCGTGGCGGCTTGATCGGGCGTGGGATGACTGCCGCCGAAGGCAGCATTCGTGACCCAGCCCACTATCAGGCCCAGCACCAAGGCGATCAGGATGTAGGTCGTCAGGCGCTTGGCCAAAATAACTCTCCCCATTTTGGTGACGCAGGGAAAGGGGATTGCGAGGCCGCGGTCAAGAACCCTATCGTTACAGCCATGCCCAATTCCCACTTTTTACCCGGCCGCCGCGCGGTGCTCGCTGCGGCTGCCGCCGCTCCCTTGTTCGTCTCAGCTGCGGCCCGCGCTGCCGAGCCCGATCTGTCCGAGTTGCAGGACATGACGATGGGCGCGGTGCCGATCGGCGCCGACGAACGCCGTCGCCGGCTCGACCGCGCACAGGCGCTGATGAAGCAACACGGCATCGGCGCGGTATTGATCGAGCCGGGATCGTCCTTGCTCTATTTCACCGGCATCCGCTGGGGTCGCAGCGAGCGCGCCTTGCTCGCCGTGCTGCCGGTCGAAGGTGAGCCGTGCATCGTCTCGCCTTATTTCGAGGAACCCCGGATGCGCGAGACACTCGCGATTCCGGCCGAGGTGCGGGTGTGGCAGGAGGACGAGGATCCGCTCAAGGTGGTCGCGGGCTTCCTCAAGGACCGCAAGCTCGCGGCGCGACCGGTGGGAATCGAGGAAACCGTCCGCTTCTTCATCCCGGACATGCTCGCGCACGCCATGCCCGGCGCGAAGATCGTCTCGGCCAACCCGGTCGTTCGCGGCTGCCGGATGATCAAAACGCCGGCCGAACTCGCCCTGATGCAGCTGGCTACCGATGTGACGATCGCGGCCTATCGCTGGACCTATAAGCGCGTCGAAAAGGGCATGACCGGGCGCGACATCGGCGCGGTCATGGACGCCGCGACGCGCAAGCTGGGCGGCAGCCCGGAGTTCAGCCTGGTGCTGATCGGCGAGGCCGCGGCCTATCCGCATGGCACGCAAGCGGTGCACAAGGTCGATGCCGGCCAGATCGTGCTGATGGATTGCGGCTGTACCGTGCAGGGCTATCAATCCGACGTCTCGCGCACCTTCGTCTACGGGGCGGCCAGTAAGGAGCAGCGCCTGGTCTGGGACCAGGTCCATCAGGGCCAGCAGACCGCGCTCGCCGCAGCGCGGCTCGGCGTGCCGGCGGGCAGTGTCGATGTCGCGATCCGCAAGCTCTATGAGAGTTTCGGCTATGGCCCGGGCTACAAGCTTCCCGGCTGTTCGCATCGCACGGGCCATGGCATCGGCCTCGACGGGCACGAGCCGGTCAATCTGGTGCGCGGCGAAACGACCCCGCTCGCGCCGGGCATGTGCTTCTCCAACGAACCTGGCATCTACATTCCGGGCAAGTTCGGCGTGCGGCTGGAGGATTGCTTCCACATGACCGACACCGGGCCGAAATGGTTCAGCGAACCGCCTGTCTCGATCGACGCGCCGTTCCGGTAGTCATACGGGCGGCGGCAGCCACCTGCTCGCGACCTTAATTCCCTCGCCCGCTTGCGGGAGAGGGAGGGGCCCGCCGCGAAGCGGTGGGAAGGTGAGGGTCTTCTTTCTTCTTTTTTGGCTCCAACCGCCTGGAAGAAGAAAGAAGACCCTCACCCAACCTGCACCGGGTGAACAGCGCCCCGCGCTGTTCAGGTCATGCCGGGGGCATGACCGACCCGGTGCACCCGCAAGCGGGAGAGGGCAAACTCAGCCGCAGCTGAAACTCTTTACCCGGTTCTTCTCGTCGACATTGACGTTGAGACGACCGTTCAGATATTCCATCGTCACCATTTGGCCCGGTCGCAGCACGCGTGTAACCGATGCGCCCGACCGCCGCTTGGCGCGGTTGACTAACGAGGGTGTAGCGATGTGCCCGACCAGATTTCCCAGACCCTTGGCCGAACATTCGCCAGTCGGCACGCCGGGCAGCGGTGCGACCGGTGCACAAGCAGCCACGACGAACATGGTGAGGGCAAAAGCGACGATCAGGCTCTTCTTCATTGCGCATCCTCCGTCCGGGTCATGCGAAGCTTGCCGTTCTTGACCGCGAACGCCAAGCGGCCTTCGACCAGGTCGAGCGCGTCGCGGCCGAACTGATCGAAGCGCCAGCCGGTCAGGATCGACAGCCCGTCGCGTTGCCCGGCTGCCAGCGCTTCCAGTTCCTCCGACCGCGCGAGCAGCCGGGATGCGACATCGATATCGCGCGAGCGGATCTTGAGCAGCAATTTGAGCAGATCGGCGACCAGCGATCCTTCCTTGCCGAGGCCGGGCTTGCGGTCGTCGCGCGGCGGCATTTCGTCATTGGTCATCGGCTTGGCGTCGTCGAGCGCCGCCATCAGCCGCGCGCCGATATCGTTGCCCGCCCAGGTCGCGGATAGCCCGCGCACGCGTGCCAGATCAGCCTGTTTACGCGGAGGATGGCTGGCGAGGTCGGCGAGCGTCTCATCCTTGACGATGCGACCGCGCGGCAGGTTCTTGCCCCGCGCCTCCATCTCGCGCCAGCGCGCCAGCGCCTTCAACCGGCCGAGCACGTCGGGCTTGCGGCCGGCGATGCGCACGCGCTTCCAGGCAAGATCGGGATCGTTGGCGTAATTGGCCGGATCGGCCAGCCGCTCCATTTCCTGGTCGAGCCAGGCGCCGCGCCCGGTCTTGCGTAATTTGTCGAGCATCCGCGGGAAGATTTCCGCAAGATGCGTCACGTCGGCGATCGCATAGACGATCTGGCGTTCCTCGAGCGGGCGGCGCCCCCAGTCGGTGAACCGCGCGCCCTTGTCGACCTGAATCCCCAGCCAGCTGTCGACCAGGTTCGAATAACCGATCTGCTCGCCCTGGCCGAGCGCCATCGCCGCGATCTGCGTATCGAACAGCGGATGGGGGGTCTTGGCGGTGAGATTGTAGATGATCTCGATGTCCTGCCCGCCGGCATGGAACACCTTGAGCACGTCCTCATTGTCGACCAGCAGGTCGAGCAGGGGCTTGAGGTCGATGCCCGGCGTCATCGGGTCGATCGCCGCCGCCTCGTTCGCGTCGGCGATCTGGATCAGACAGAGCTCAGGCCAAAAGGTACTTTCGCGCATGAACTCGGTGTCGACGCAGACGAAGTTCGATTGAGAGATTCGCGCGCAGAGATTGGCGAGGGCGGCGTTATCCTCGATCAGGCCATGGATATGCATCTTGACCCCATAGCGAGGCTCGCGCGCTTGACAAAGGCCTGTGTGAAGGGAATGCGCGCGGCTTTCCATCAACCGTCATCCCAGCGAAAGCTGGGATCTCGTGCCACAACCGTTTCGCTCGTGGCCTGAGACCCCAGTTTTCGCTGGGGCGACGTAGTCAGAGAATTACACATGCACGCCTATCGTACGCACAATTGCGCCGCACTGACTGCCGCCAATGTCGGCCAGGACGTCCGCCTGTCGGGTTGGGTGCACCGCAAGCGCGACCATGGCGGCGTATTGTTCGTCGATCTGCGCGACCATTACGGCATCACCCAGGTGGTCGCCGATAGCGATTCGCCGGCCTTGCCGATCCTGGAAGCGCTGCGCGCGGAATCGGTCGTGACGATCGACGGCGTGGTCAAGGCGCGCGCCGAGGGTACCGCCAATCCGAACCTGGCGACCGGCGAGATCGAAGTATTCGCGCGCGCCGTGACGATTCAGTCGGCGGCTGCCGAACTGCCGATGCCGGTCGCCGGTGAGGCCGACTATCCCGAGGATATTCGCCTGCGTTACCGCTTCCTCGATTTGCGGCGCGAGCGGCTGCACGCCAACATCATGCTGCGCAGCCACGTCATCTCGTCGCTCCGCCGCCGAATGATCGATCAGGGCTTCACCGAGTTCCAGACGCCGATCCTGACGGCTTCGAGCCCGGAAGGCGCACGCGACTATCTGGTCCCGAGCCGCGTCCATCCGGGCAAATTCTACGCGCTTCCCCAGGCGCCGCAGATGTTCAAGCAGCTGCTGATGGTCGCCGGCTTCGACCGCTATTTCCAGATCGCGCCGTGCTTCCGCGACGAGGATGCGCGCGCCGACCGCAGCCCGGGCGAGTTCTACCAGCTCGATTTCGAGATGAGCTACGTCACCCAGGACGACGTGTTCGCCGCGATCGAGCCGGTGCTGCACGGCGTGTTCGAGGAATTCGCCAACTGGCAGGGCAAGGGCCGCACCGTCAGCCCGCTGCCATTCAAGCGCATTCCGTACAAGGAATCGATGCTGAAATACGGCAATGACAAGCCCGATTTGCGCAACCCGATCCTGATCACCGACGTGTCCGAACTGTTCAAGGGCTCGGGCTTCGGCCGCTTCGCTTCGATCGTTGAGGCGGGCGACGTCGTCCGCGCGATCCCGGCGCCCGGTACGGCGGAAAAGAGCCGCAAATTCTTCGATGACATGAACAGCTGGGCACAGTCGGAAGGCTTTGCCGGTCTCGGCTATGCGACACGCAAGGGCGGCGTATTCGGCGGGCCGATCGCCAACAATCATGGTGAGGAAGGCATGGCGAAGATCGCCGAGGCGTTGGGGCTCGGCCCCGACGACGGCGTGTTCTTCGCCGCCGGCAAGGAAGCGCAGGCGGCCAAGCTCGCCGGCCTGGCGCGCACCCGCGTTGCCGAGCAACTCGAGCTGATCGACGACAAGCGCTTCGAATTCTGCTGGATCGTCGACTTTCCGATGTTCGAATATGACGAGGACGCCAAGAAGGTCGATTTCAGCCACAACCCGTTCTCGATGCCGCAGGGTGAGTTGGAGGCGCTGGAAACCAAGGATCCGCTCGATATCCTGGCGTTCCAGTACGACATCGTCTGCAACGGCGTGGAACTGTCGTCGGGCGCGATCCGGAACCACCGGCCCGAGATCATGTACAAGGCGTTCGAGATCGCCGGCTACACCCAGCAGGATGTCGACACCAATTTCGCCGGCATGATCAACGCCTTCAAGTTCGGCGCGCCGCCGCACGGCGGGTCGGCGCCGGGCGTCGACCGCATCGTCATGCTGCTGGCCGACGAGCCCAATATCCGCGAAGTCATCGTTTTCCCGATGACGCAAAAGGCCGAGGATCTGATGATGGGCGCGCCCAACTTCGCCACCGCGAAGCAGTTGCGCGAACTCAATATCCGCCTGGTCGACCAGCCGAGCGCCTCCAAGGCTTCGCCGGTCACCGAGGCGGTGGATCCGGCTGCGGGCTGAGCGCGCGACAACCCAGCGTTTCCGATCATCCGCTTTCCGCGCCGGCGTCCCTCTCCTAGGGTCGTGCCCGGATAGACGGAGATCGGACGATGAAGATCGCAATATTGGGAGCGACGGGCAGGGCGGGGTCGGAGATCGCCGCCGAACTCGCGCGGCGTGGCCATGACGTCTTGGCGATCTCGCGGAAACCGGGTCCGGCCGCCGATCATGTCACGCCGCTGGCGCTCGACGCGAGCGATTCGGCGGCGTTGACCACCGCGTTGCGGGGCCAGGATGCCGTCGTCAGCGCGATGCGCTTCGCCGATACCGACGCGCAGGCGCTGATCGCCGCCGTCACGGCGTCGGGCGTTCCGCGCTTCCTCGTCGTGGGCGGCGCGGCCGGCCTGAAGACCGGCGACGGCAAGCGCTTGTTCGACTCGCCCCATTTTCCCGACGCTTATCGTGCCGAGGCGGGGGCGGGGATCGCGTTCCTCGATGCGCTCAAGGCCAGCGCCGGTCCCGATTGGACGTTTCTCTCACCTGCCATGGTGTTCGACACTGGCCCGCGGACGGGGACGTATCGCACCGGCAAGGACGACCTGCTGACCGACAAGGACGGCAACAGCTTTATCAGCTTCGTCGATTATGCGATCGCCATGGCCGACGAGATCGAGAGGCCCCGGCATCATCGTGAGCGTTTCGCCGTCGCATCCTGAACGCCGCTCGACGGAGGCGGTTCGGCGGGGCTAGAACGGCCGCATGACGATCGATCTCAAGGATTTCGAGAAAGGCGAGAAATATGCCGGCGACTATGCCGACGATCTCGCCAAGGTGCAGAAGCGACTGGCGCATATTCAGGTCGCGCACATCCTGCACAAGCGCCGCGCGGTCGTGCTGCTCGAAGGCTGGGACGCGGCGGGCAAAGGCGGGATCATCCAGCGCCTGACCGCCGAATGGGACCCGCGCAATTTCCAGGTCTGGCCGACCAAGGCACCGACCGCGGAGGAGCTGGCGCGCCACTTCCTTTGGCGTTTCTGGCGACGCCTGCCCGGAGACGGCAATATCGGCGTGTTTGACCGCTCCTGGTATGGCCGCGTGCTGGTCGAGCGGGTCGAGAATTTCGCGACCGAGGCGCAATGGCGCCGCGGCTATGACGAGATCAACGAGTTCGAGGCGCAGCAATCCGATTCGGGCACCACGATCGTCAAACTGTTCGTCCATGTGACGCAGGAGGAACAGGACGAGCGGCTGAAGGCGCGGCTCGAACATCCCTGGAAGCGCTGGAAGACCGGCGCCGAGGACTATCGCAACCGCGACAAGCGAGACGACTATCTCGACGCGATGGCGGAGATGTTCCGCCGCACCGACACGCGCTGGGCACCGTGGATCGCGATCGACGGCAATGACAAGCAATCGGCACGCATCGCCGCGCTCGACGCCATTGCCGACCGGCTGGAAGCGCACGTCCCGATGGACCCGCCACCGCTCGACCCGGAACTTGAGAAGCTGGCGCGCAAGGCTTTGGGGATCTGAAATCACCCGGTTCACGCGGCGGCATGTCGGCGTTACCATGGCGCATGTTCGACCGCATCTTCCTGAGCCACCCCCGCAGCATCGGCGAATCCTATCCCGAGCATGCCGCGACCGCGTTCAGCTTCGGCCTCCGGATGATCGGAGGCGGGTGCGCCTGCCTGATCCATGGGATCGTGCCGGCGCTGTTCACCCGCACCGCGAGTAACACCGTCAAGGCGCTCTATGGGCGCATGAAGTCGCGTCAGCCCGCTTATCAGCAACGGCCGCCGGCCTTTACCGAGCCCGATTGGCAGCTCGAATACGAGATCTGACATGATCCGCCACGTCGCCATTGTCGGCGCGGGCTTTTCGGGCACATTGCAGGCGATCAACCTGCTGCGCCACGACGGTCCCAGCGCAACGCTGATCGAACGCGCGCCCGTGCCGGGGGAGGGGCTGGCTTACGGTGCGGCCTATCCCGACCATGTACTCAACGTGCGCGCCGCCAATATGAGCGCGCTGCCCGACGATCCCGATCATTTCGTCCGCTGGCTCGCCGAGAATGGCGAGGGCGACGCTGGCGCGACCTTCGTCCAGCGCGTCACTTATGGGACCTATTTGCGTGACCTGCTGGCAAGGGCGCTGGCCAGTGGCGGCGACCGCCTGAAGGTCGTGCACGGCGATGTCACCGATGTGGTGCGATCGGGCGACGGCGCGCGCGTTTCGCTGGCCGATGGCGCGACGATCGCCGCCGACACAGCGGTGCTCGCGGTAGGCAACCTGCCGCCGCACGATCCGCCTGGCTTTGCCGGAGCCGGCCTGTCGGACGAGCGCTACAAGAGCGATCCCTGGGATCGCAGCGTGCCGCTCGGGCTCAGCGACGACGACACGGTGCTGTTGATCGGTACCGGGCTGACGATGGTCGACATCGCGCTGCTGCTCGACTCAAGTGGGTTCAAGGGACGGATCGTCGCGCTGTCACGGCGCGGGCTGGTGCCGCATCGCCACGATTCGCCCGGCCCGATGGTCCCCAAGCTCGCCGAGCGTCCGGTCGCGCCGCCGTCCGACCTGGTCCGCAGGGTCCGCGAGCGCGGCGATGCGATCGGATGGCGCAATGCGGTCGACGAGTTGCGCCCTTATACTCAGGCGATGTGGGCGAATGGCAGCGATGCCGATCGTGCGCGTTTCCTCCGCCACCTTCGTCCCTGGTGGGACGTGCACCGCCACCGCCTGGCGCCGAGCGTCGCCGATCGCCTGGCCGCGATGCAGGCGCGCGGGCAACTGGAGATCGTTGCCGGCAAGACGATCTCGGCGGTCGAGGATGCCGGCGGCATCGACGTGAGCTGGCGTCGCCGCGGCAGCGACTCGCCCGAAACGCTGACCGCGCAGCGCATCATCAACTGCACCGGCCCGCAAGGCGATCTGACCCGCACGACCGAGCCGTTGCTCGCGACGTTGCAGCAGCGCGGCGTGATCAGACCCGATCCCGCGCATCTCGGGCTCGACGTCGATTCGCGCGCGCAAACGATTGCCGCCGACGGCACCAGCAACGACTGGCTCTATGCGCTTGGGCCGATGACGCGCGGCGCCTTCTGGGAAATCGTCGCGGTGCCTGACATCCGGCAGCAGACCTGGAACCTCGCGCGGCGCCTGTCCAACGCGCAATGGGTCGGCTGGGAAGGGCTCTGACGACCCTCACTCCTTATTAACTGCGCGCAATTAAGCCCTTGGCGAGAAAGGGCAAAGCGTGGGACGAATTCTTTTCGCCATCGGTTTCTGGGCATTGGCTATCTGGCTTGCCTCGTCTCAATACGGCCTCGGGGTCGCAATCCCGCTATCAATCCTACTCGGCGCCGTCGGGCTGAAATTCTTCGCGGCCGGCTTGACGGTGCGGATGTTCCTCACCGTCGTTGCGATATTCTGGGGGCTCATGGTCATCTCGACTTTCGTCGAGGGCGTGCGCTTGTTTCGTCGTGACTTGCTCGATCAGGCGAGCCGCCAATGGACGGTCAGCGTGTCACTGATCGGGCTCGCGATAACATTCGTCGTCGCGATCCAGTCTGCGGAGCGCAACTGGGATCACTACCGGCAAGGTATTGCGATCGGAAATGCCGCCGCGGGCTGACCTTGATCGTCAGGCGGGTGCGAAGCTGCCCTCGTCGTCCATGACGTGGAGCACGCCGTCGGCGATCGCAAAATAGGCGCCGCGCAGCTTGAGCGTGCCTGCCGCCTCGCGCTCGGGAATACACGGGAAAGTCCGCAGGTTGCGCAGCGATACTCGCACCGTTTCCAGCTCGAGCGCACGGATCGCCTCGGGTCCGGTGCCGTATTCCGCGACGATGCGGTCGCGCGCCTCATCCAGCATGTCGACCCAATGGTCGATAAAGCCGCCTGCTCCGGGAGGAGCGCCCGCAAATGCCTTCGACAACGCCGCGGCGACGCCGCCGCATGAGCCGTGGCCGAGCACGACGACTTCTTCGACTTCCAATTGGGTCACCGCGAATTCGAGCGCGGCCGACACGCCGTGGCGCCCGCCGCCGAGCTCGAACGGCGGGACGAGGTTGGCGATGTTGCGGACCGAAAAGATTTCCCCGGGCGAGGCATCGAAAATCTGCGCCGGATCGACTCGGCTATCCGAACAGGCAATGACCATCACGCGCGGGCTCTGTGCCTCACGCAATTGGGCCCAGCGCTCGTGCTGGCGGGACCAGCCATTCTGGCGAAAACGACGATATCCGGTGATGAGGTCTGCGAAGTCGGCCATGCGCGGCCTTTGCCAAGATGACGAGGGGGTGGCAAGCGCGCGCCGGCATCGCTATCTGCGCGGTTATGAACGAGATCACTCCCGTCGCGCGCGAGCCGCGCCAGCGCAAGCCCGACTGGATCCGGGTGAAGGCGCCGACCTCGGCCGGTTTCGCCGAGACGCGTGCGCTGATGCGCGCGAAAAGCCTGACGACGGTGTGCGAGGAAGCGGCCTGTCCCAATATCGGCGAGTGCTGGTCGAAGAAGCACGCCACGGTGATGATCCTGGGCGACACCTGCACGCGTGCCTGCGCCTTTTGCAACGTCAAGACCGGCATGCCGCGCGCGGTCGACCCGATGGAGCCGCAGAATGTCGCCGATGCGGCGGCGCAGATGGGGCTGCAGCATATCGTGGTGACCTCGGTCGACCGCGACGACCTTCCCGATGGCGGCGCGAAACAGTTCGTCCGGGTGATCGAGGCGATCCGCAAGGCCAATCCGACCACCACGATCGAGATCCTGACGCCCGATTTCCGCAACAAGCACGAAGCGGCGGTCGAGGCGATCGTGGCGGCGCGCCCGGACGTCTACAATCATAATCTCGAAACCGTGCCGCGGCTCTACCCGACGATCCGCCCTGGCGCGCGTTATTATGCGTCGCTGCGCCTGCTCGAATCGGTCAAGAAGCTCGACCCGTCGATCTTCACCAAGTCAGGCGTCATGCTCGGCCTGGGCGAGGAACGGCTCGAGGTTCACCAGGTGATGGACGACATGCGTTCCGCCGATGTCGATTTTCTGACCATGGGCCAGTATCTCCAACCGACTCCGCGCCACACCAAGGTGATGGATTTCGTCACACCCCAGGCGTTCGACGCTTATGCCGCGATCGCGCGCGCCAAGGGCTTCCTGCTGGTCGCCTCGTCGCCGCTGACGCGGTCCAGCTATCACGCCGGCGACGATTTCGCGAAGATGAAGGCGAACCGCGACGCGAGGCTCGCTCAGAGGGCCTGATGCCTCGTCATACCGAGACCCGCTTCCTTCCCTATACACCCGAACAGATGTTCGACCTGGTGGCCGATGTCGGTCGTTATGCGGAATTCCTGCCCTGGGTCAGCGCGGTCCGGCTGCGCAGCGATACGCGGACGGAGATGGTCGCCGACCTGATCGTCGGGTTCAAAGGGCTGCGCGAAACCTTCACGTCGAAGGTCAAGAAGGAGCGGCCGACCACGATCCATGTCGATTATATCGACGGGCCGCTCAAATACCTCAGCAACGACTGGCATTTCCGTGCCGCGCCGGGTGGCTGTGAGGTCGATTTCTCGGTCGACTTCGCGTTCCGGAACCGGGTGTTCGAGATGCTCGCCGGCCAGGTCTTCTCATCGGCGCTAACCCGGATGACCAGCGCGTTCGAGATGCGCGCCGCCCAGCTCTACGGTGCGGGCACGTCCGATCCGCGCGGCATCAGCAATTCGAGCGCGACCAGCGCCGCCTGAAGCCTGACACCGCCGCGGCCGAGATCGCCGAAATCCTTGCGGTCGGCAACGACATCCGAGGGATCCGCGTCGCGCTCGGCACGCGCGAATACGACGGTGCCGACCGGTTTCTTCTCGCTGCCGCCACCGGGACCGGCGATACCCGTAATCGCTACCGCGAGATCGGCGTCGGTCGCTTCCAGCGCGCCCTGCGCCATCGACCAGGCGGTCGCGATCGACACCGCGCCGAACGTGTCGAGCACGTCATGGCTGACTCGGAGCATATCCACCTTCGACTCGTTCGAATAGGTCACGAACCCGCCGAGCAGAACTTCCGACGACCCGGGAATCTCGGTGATCGCGGCGGCAACCAACCCCCCGGTGCAGCTCTCCGCGAGCGCGAATTTGCGGCCGAGCGCCTTGTTGGCCTCGACGACCTTGCGCGCCAGGGTAACGAGCTCGACGGGCAGGACGGTGTCGATGCTCACGGGCGGATCGCTGCCGGCGCCGCAGCAGCCGGGCAGATCGAGAACGGGCTGTCCTTCTTATCCTTGCCGCCGGCGACCGAGGCCAACAGCACGATCAGACCGGCAGTATTGGCGGGCGGCAGCGGCGACATCAGGTTAATCGCGCGGTCGATCGTCGGGCAATCCCGCGGTTTGATGTCCTGGGCAATCGCGCCTCCGATCATCGGCCCCATCATCGGACGAAGCAATTTGGGATCGATCCCTGCCATATCCTTGCCCCCGATCTTGCCAAACGCGGCCATCGCTTGCGGCCAGGCGAGATCCGCCGGCGCCTGGTAGCGCGCGACAAGCGGCGGCAGACCGCCACGCAGCGTCGCGTTCTCGGGCAGTACAGTGCTGCAGGTCCGGCCGAGCTGCTGGAACACGTCCGGCAGCACCGCAGTGATCAGTGATTGCGCCTCCGTCTCGGTCAGGCAGGGTTGCGCCGCCTCGGCCGTCGCCTGCGCGGTCGTCGCCGTCATGCCCATCCACAGCGCGATAGCCGCGCCCGTCAACATCTTCATTGCCTGTCCCTTAGATCCTGATGGTCACCACCGCCTGTGCGGCAATCCCCTCGCCACGGCCGGTGAACCCCAGCCGCTCGGTCGTCGTCGCCTTGACGCTAATCTGCTCGCGCGACACCCGCAACAGCGCCGCGACGCGATCGCGGATCGCGTCACGATATGGGCCGATCTTCGGGGCCTCGCAAATGATCGTCAGATCGACGAAATCGATCATGCCACCCTTGGCCGCCACCAGCGACGCGGCGTGTTCGAGGAATTGCCCCGATTCGGCGCCTTTCCACTGCGGATCGCTCGGCGGGAAATGCTGGCCGATATCGCCCGCGGCGATCGTGCCCAGCACGGCATCGGTGATCGCGTGGAGCGCGACATCGGCGTCGCTATGCCCCGACAGACCCTTGTCGTGCGGGATCAGCACGCCGCCCAGCCACAAACGCTCGCCGGCGACGAGGCGGTGGACGTCGTATCCGGTCGCGGTCCTGACGCGCATAGTGGCTCCCAACCGGGCCTCGGCGAGCGCGATGTCGCCGGGATAGGTGATCTTGTCGAGCAGGGGGTCGCCAGCGACCATCGCGACGTTATGACCCGCTCGGCGCAATATCTGCGCATCGTCGGTCGCTTCCTCGCCGACGGGCCAGGCGTGGTGTGCGGCCAGGATGGTGGCATAATCGAACGCCTGCGGAGTCTGCACGCGCACCAGCGCCGAACGATTGACGATGTTGCCGAGACAATCGCCTTTGCCCGCGATCGTGTCAGCGACGGGAAGAGTTGGGACCGCGCCCTTGGCATTGTCGAGCGCGAGCAGCAGCCGGTCGACCACCGCCGCGGGCACGATCGGACGCGCGGCGTCATGGATCAGCACTCGTCGCGCCGCGCCGATTGCCTCGAGGCCGTTCAGTACCGACTCGCGCCGGGTCGCGCCGCCAATTGCGGTCTGCCCCTCGACCAACGTCTCATTGCCTGCCGCAACTACCGTCACGACGCGATCGATCCCCGGATGCGCGGCAAGTGCGCGCCGGCTGTGCTCGACCAATGGCAGGCCCGCGAACGGCAGGAATTGCTTGGGTGTATCGCCACCGATCCGCTCGCCTTTTCCGGCGGCAACGATCAGGGCAATGGTTTCGGCAGACATGGCCGCGCGCCTAGCGCAGCCCGCGCGACCTTGCCAGCGCCATCGCGCCGAGCTATGCGCTGCCCGATTTTTAAGCACATGACCAAGCTCGCGCCCATCCAGGTCGGTCCCGTCCGGATCGAGACCCCGGTGATCCTCGCACCCATGACGGGCGTGAGCGATCTGCCGTTCCGTCGGCTCGTGCGGCGCTTCGGCTCGGGGCTCAACGTTACCGAGATGATCGCCAGCCAGGCTGCGATCCGCGAAACCCGCCAGTCGATCCAGAAGGCGATGTGGGACGCGATCGAGGAGCCGGTCTCGATGCAGTTGGTCGGCTGCACGCCGTTCGAGATGGGCGAGGCGGCCAAGCTCGCCGAAGACAAGGGCGCGGCGATCGTCGACATCAATATGGGCTGCCCGGTCCGCAAGGTGACCAATGGCGATGCCGGGTCGGCGCTGATGCGCGACCTCAAGCTTGCCAGCGCAATCGTCGCGGCGTGTGTCAAGGCGGTGAAGGTCCCCGTTACGCTCAAGATGCGGATGGGCTGGGATCATGCCAGCCTCAATGCCCCCGAACTCGCACGGATTGCGGAGGATCTCGGCGTGCAGATGGTCACCGTTCACGGCCGCACGCGCAACCAGATGTACAAGGGCGAGGCTGATTGGAGCTTCGTCCGCTCGGTCAAGCAAGCGATCAAAGTGCCGGTGATCGTCAACGGTGACATCTGCTCGTCGGAAGACGCGGTGAAGGCGCTGGAGCTGTCGGGCGCCGACGGCGTGATGATCGGCCGCGGGTCGTACGGCAAACCATGGCTGCTGGCACAGGTGATGGCGTACCTGCAACAGGGCCGGGCAGTCGCAGAGCCCTCGATCGACGAACAATATAACGTCATTGCAGGGCACTATGACGATATGCTCGACCATTATGGCACCGAAACCGGCGTCAACATGATGCGCAAGCATATCGGTTGGTACACCAAGGGCCTGCCCGGCTCGGCCGAGTTCCGCAACAAGGTGAACCAGGAACCTGACGCCAATCGCGTCAAGGCGATGCTGGCTGATTTCTATGCGCCCTGGCGAGCCCGCGCCGCTGCCTGACTCGCCCAATTTCGCCGAGCTTTTCGCCGGACTGCCGATCGCCATCCTCGTGGTCGATCCCGACGGACTGGTGCGTAATGCCAATGGCGAATGCGAGTTGCTGCTCAACCAGTCCGAACGCGCCATGCGCGGCCTGCCGCTTGGCGATGTCTTGACGCCACCGCCCGGCGCGGGAGACGGGCGCGCGGTGTCGGCGTTCGACTTCGATATCGGTACCGACCGCACCGGCCGGTTGCGCGTCGATTATTATGAGACGCCGGTCGCCGACCATGACGGATGGCGGGCGATCGCGCTCCACGCCATCAGCGGAACGCGCAAGGTAGGCCAGTCGGCCGAACGCGGCGGTGCGCGCGCGGTAATCGGCGCGGCGGCGATGCTTGGCCACGAGATCAAGAACCCGCTCTCGGGCATTCGCGGCGCGGCGCAATTGCTTGCGGCGGAAGGCGCCGGCGCCGAACTCACCACGTTGATCACCACCGAGGTAGACCGCATCGCCGCGCTGATCGACAAGATGCAGGATTTCACCGGGCGCCAGGTCAATCCGCAGCCGACCAACATCTACCCACTGCTCGATCATGCTCGGCGCGTCGCCCAGACCGGTTTCGCGCGCGAGATCACCATCGAGGAGAGCTTTGATCCGTCGCTACCGCCAGTCCTCGCCGATAATGACGCGCTGCTGCAGATTGTCATCAACCTGTTGAAAAACGCGGCAGAAGCGCTCGATGACGTCAAGAAGCCGCGCATCCTGATCTCAACCGCTTATCGCCACGGCCTGGCGGTCGATGCCGGTCCCGGCCGGCCGCGCCGCGGTCTGCCGATCGAATTATGCGTGATCGACAATGGCCCCGGCGCACCCGCCGACATCGCCGACCATTTGTTCAGTCCGTTCGTGTCGAGCAAGCCCGAAGGGCAAGGGCTCGGCCTCGCGTTGGTCGACAAATTGGTGCGCGATATGGGCGGCGTCGTGCAATATTCGCGCGAAGGGGCGCCTGAAATGACCATCTTCCGTATCCTGCTGGCGCGCGCTCAATGAGTCGACCGGGGAGCCGATCGGGCAATATCCTGGTGCTCGACGACGATTCGGCGATCCGCACCGTGGTCGCGCACGCGCTGCGCCGTGCCGGACACCGCGTCACCACGACTGCGAGCCTGGCCGAGTTCAACCGCGAATTGCGCGCCGCGATGCCCGATGTCGTGGTGAGCGACGTCGTCCTGCCCGACGGCAATGGCCTCGATATGGTGGCGGGGTTAGTCCAGGCCTATCCGCAGCTGCCCGTGATCGTGCTGTCGGCGCAGAATACGCTGACGACCGCGGTGCGCGCGACCGAGGTCGGCGCTTATGACTATCTGCCCAAGCCGTTCGATCTGGACGATCTGACCCGCGCGGTGGATGGTGCCCTCGCTCGCCAGGGTGGCGGCACCGCCGAAGCGCTGGAAGACGCCGATCGCGCGCTGCCGTTGATCGGGCGATCGCCGGCGATGCAGGACGTCTATCGCGTCATCGCGCGGGTGATCTCGAACGACCTCACCGTGTTGATCTCGGGCGAGTCGGGGACCGGCAAGGAGCTGGTCGCGCGCGCCATCCATGATCTCGGTCCGCGCGCGCATGCGCCGTTCTTGGCGATCAACATGGCGGCAATCCCGCGCGAGCTGATCGAGGCGGAATTGTTCGGCCACGAACGCGGTGCCTTTACCGGAGCGCAGGCGCGATCGGCCGGTCGGTTCGAGCAGGCCGCCGGGGGCACATTGTTCCTCGACGAGATCGGCGACATGCCGCTCGAGGCGCAAACGCGGCTGTTGCGGGTGCTGCAATCGGGCGAGTTCACCACGGTGGGTGGTGCGCGGACGATCAGGGCCGACGTGCGGATTGTCGCCGCGACCAACCGCGACCTCAACGCGCTGGTCCAGTCGGGGCAATTTCGCGAAGATTTATTCTATCGTCTCAATGTCGTACCGGTTACTCTTCCTGCCTTGCGCGAACGGCGTCAGGACATTGCGCTGCTCGCGCGTCACTTCCTCGACCGCGCCGCCGAGAACGGCCTTCCGCGCAAGCGCCTCGACGAGGCGGCGATCGTCGCACTCGAGGCACATGACTGGCCCGGCAATGTCCGCGAGCTCGAAAACATCATGCGGCGGCTGGCGGTGCTGAGTCGCGACGAGGTAATCGGCGCCGGCGAACTGGGTAGCGTCATCGGTATGCCGTCGGCGGCGGTGCCGGTCGGCGCCCTAGATCTCGATTCAGCGGTGCGAGCGCGCCTCGATCGTATAGCGCGCGAAGATCCGCGCGAACTCGACGACGGCACGATCTATGAGCGTATTATCGCCGAAGTCGAACGGCCGCTGATCGAGGCGATGCTGGCGCGCCATGGCGGCAACCAATTGCGGGCGGCGCGCGCGATGGGGATCAACCGCAATACGCTGCGCAAACGCCTCGACACGCTCGGCATAGATCCGGGCGGCACGGCGGACGGGGGCTGATCCACGACGGTTTGACGTCAAATATGTGTTTTCCTTGCCACGCAACCGTTGTATTCCTGCAACGATGAGTGGCGAGAGCATGACGGCCGCGCCCCGGCGTTTCTGGGACGGGCGTCCCCGAATTACCCCAGCTTTCGAGCTGACCGTGCTCGTGCTGGCGATCGCCGTCGCCGTCGCCACCTATTTCGTCGTGCGCGCCGGCGCCGCACCGCAACGCTTGCTGACACCGCCGCTCGTTGCCTTGTTGCTGGTGGTCAATCTCGGCCCCTGCGTCGCATTGATCATGCTGCTCGGCCGCCGCATCGCGAAGAGCCGCGTGGCGAAATCCGGCACGGGCGGGGAAGGGCGGCTCCACGTCCGGCTGGTCGCATTGTTCTCAACCATCGCCACCGTGCCGACGGTGCTCGCGGTTATCTTCGCCTCGGTGATGTTCCAATATGGCGTCGAGTTCTGGCTGTCCGACCGCGTCAGCAACGTGCTCAAGAACGCCACCACATTGGCGCAGGAATCTTACGAGCAATCACTCTCCAACTGGAACGCCAACGCGCTGCAGGCGGCCGATGATATCGCCGCGCATTGGACCCCCGAATGGCTGCGCACCGCAACGCCGCAGAACGTCGTCAGTAAGCGTGATCCTTATGGTTACACACTAACCAACTATCTAACATTACAACTCTATAACCGACAATTGTCCGAAGGTGCGCTATTCCGGGTCGAGGCCAACAACCAGATTCAGTTCCTAACCAGAGTCGATGAATATGGCAGTGTCGAAAAGCAGATCGACCCGGTAGCGGTAGCGTCAGTCCAGCGCGACAAACGCAGCGTCGTCACCGTCCAGGGCGATCGTATCCGCGTCGTTGCGCCAGTGCCGGGCGTCGACGGCCTATTGCTCTACGCTGGCCGAGTGACCGAAGGGGGCGGGGCCAACCGGCAATTGCAGCGGTTCGACGATGTTGTCGCCGATTTCCGGGCGCTTCAGGCGCGCGCCCGTGCGCTACAGCTGCAATTCAACGCGGCCTTGTTCATCGTCGCACTGTTGATCGTCGGGATCGCGGTGTGGATCGCGTTGGTCGTCGCCGATCGTCTGGTCCGCCCGGTTGGCGAAATGGTGGCGGCCGCGCGGCGGGTCGCCGATGGCGACCTTACTGCGCGTGTTCCCGATCCACGCACCGATGACGAGGTCGCCACATTGGCCAATGCGTTCAACCGCATGACCTTCAGACTGCAGGAACAGACGGGGGCGCTTGAAAGCCGGCGCGCGTTGATCGAGGCGGTGATGTCGGGCGTCTCGGCCGGCGTGATCTCGGTCGATGGCGGCGGAACGATCCGGCTGCTCAACGCCTCCGCGGTCGCCCAGCTGAAACTCGACGAAGCTGAGGCGGTCGGCGCGCAACTGGTCGCCGTCGCGCCCGAGCTCGCCGAGTTGCTGGAGGGCGGCCCGCGCGAGTCGATCGTGCAATTGACCACGGGCGGCGAGCCGCGGACGCTGGCGGTGCGCATCACCGCCGATGAGGACGGCCGCGTCCTGACGTTCGACGACATCACGCAGCAATTGCTCGATCAGCGCCGCGCCGCATGGTCCGACGTCGCGCGGCGTATCGCGCATGAGATCAAGAACCCGCTGACCCCGATCCAGCTCGCCGCCGAGCGCCTGCAACGTCGCTATGGCAAGACGATCGACGAGAAGGACGGCGTGTTCGCCCAGCTGACCGACACGATCGTGCGCCAGGTCGGCGATCTGCGTCGGATGGTCGACGAATTCTCGTCCTTCGCGCGCATGCCCAAGCCGGTCTTCCACCCCGAATCGCTGATCGACCTCACGCGGCAGGCGGTGTTCCTGCACGAAGTCGCGCATTCCGATATCACTTTCCGGCTCGATACGCCGGAGGCCGCACCTTTGGTCTGCGATCGCCGCCAGATCGGCCAGGCGCTGACCAACATCATCAAGAATGCGGTCGAGGCGATCGAGGCGCGCGGCGAGGATGCGCCGCCCGGCGAGATCAACGTCACGCTCGATCATGGCGAGCGTCTGATGACCGCGACGATCAGCGATAACGGCATCGGACTGCCGCTCGAGCGCGATCGCATCGTCGAACCCTATATGACGACGCGCGCGCGCGGCACCGGCCTGGGCCTGGCGATCGTCAAGAAGATCATCGAGGAACATTGCGGCACGATCGCCTTTGCCGACCGCCCTGGCGGCGGGACGGTCGTGACGATCGTGTTCGACACCCTCCAACTCGACGCCCTGCTCGAAGACAATCGTGACCCCGCGGAAACCAGCAAGGGCGAAGGCGCGCTGGCGATGCTTACCCGTACCGGACAAAAATCATGAGCCTGGACATCCTCGTCGTCGACGACGAGCAAGACATTCGCGAACTCGTAGCCGGCGTCCTGCAGGACGAAGGCTATGAGACGCGCGCCGCCGCCGACAGCGACGCCGCGCTGGAAGCGATCGCCACGCGCCGGCCGAGTCTGGTATTGCTCGACGTCTGGCTGCAGGGATCGCGGCTCGACGGACTCGAATTGCTCGAGGAAATCAAGCGGCGGGACGCCTCGATCCCGGTGCTCGTCATTTCCGGCCATGGCAATATCGACACTGCGGTCGCCGCGATCCGGCGCGGCGCGGTCGATTTCATCGAAAAGCCGTTCAACGCCGATCGCTTGCTGCTGATGGTCGGCCGCGCCACCGAAACCGAGCAATTGCGCCAGGAAGTCGCGTCCTTGCGCGCGGCGACCGGGCGCGACACCGATCTTACCGGCACCTCGACCGCGATCAACGCGGTTCGCGCGACGCTCAAGCGTGTCGCGGGCACCGGCAGCCGCGTACTGATCATGGGATCGGCCGGAGTCGGCAAGGAAGTCGCCGCGCGCCTGCTGCACAGCTGGAGCCAGCGTACCCAGGGGCCGTTCATCGTCGTCAGCGCGGCGCGGATGATCCCTGAGCGGGTCGAAGAGGAATTGTTCGGCGTCGAGGAAGCGGGCGACCTGGTACGCACCGGCCTGCTCGAACAGGCCCATGGCGGGACCTTGTTCCTCGACGAGATCGCCGACATGCCGATCGCGACGCAGGGCCGGATCCTGCGCGTGCTGACCGATCAGAGCTTCACCCGGGTCGGCGGCACGCGCACGGTCAAGGTCGACGTCCGCGTCGTCTCGGCGACCGCACGCGACCTCCAGGGCGAAATCGCCGAAGGCCGGTTTCGCGAGGACCTCTATTACCGGCTCAATGTCGTGCCGGTCACGATCCCGCCTTTGGCCGATCGCCGAGAGGACATTCCTGCGCTGGTCGACCATTTCGTCGCGCATTATGCCGCCGAACGCCGCGTGCCAACGCCAGAAGTCGCCGATGACGCCATGGTAGCGCTGCAAAGCTACGAATGGCCGGGCAATGTCCGCCAGCTTCGGAACGTGGTCGAACGGACGATCATCCTGGCTCCGGGAGATCGCATCGGGCGGATCGACGTCGATTTGTTGCCGGCCGATGTGCTGGGCGGCGCGGGCGAGGGGGCCGGTGCCTCGGCGATGATGGGGGCGCCGTTGCGCGAAGCGCGCGAGACGTTCGAACGCGAATATCTCAAGGTCCAGATCCGGCGTTTTTCGGGCAATATTTCGCGCACCGCGACCTTCATCGGGATGGAGCGGTCGGCGCTGCACCGCAAGCTCAAGCTGCTGGGAATCACCGACAGCCGCGACGAATAGGGTGAGTCGTTTTCAGCTTCGATGTGACGGTGCCGGCCCCCCAACAGGGTATGATATGGGAGGCCGGGTGGGGGAGCGGGCCGGCACCGCAATTGTTTCAGCTCAGCTGAAACAAAACCGGACGCCCGTGATGTGTCCCGTGTGAGCATCGCAAGCGCGCTGGACGCAGGGGCAGGGCCTCACCTATATAACGGATCGCGTGTGCCGCGTGGGCATGCGCTTCAGACGCCAGAGAACGGCGCCATGCGGGTCAAGGCCCGCCAAGACCAAGGATCGCCATATGGCCGACAAACAGACCTCGCTCCAGGACCTGTTCCTGAACGCTCTTCGCAAATCGAAGACGCCGGTGACCATGTTCCTGGTCAAGGGCGTGAAGCTCCAGGGCATCGTCACCTGGTTCGACAATTTCTCCGTCCTGCTACGCCGCGACGGCCAATCGCAGCTGATCTACAAGCACGCCATCTCGACGATCATGCCGTCCAACCCGATCGACATCGCGGCGATCACCGACGCCATCAGCTCGGATTCGAAGAAATCGCCGCTGCTGCAGGAAATCTTCCTCAACGCGGTGCGCAAGTCGGAAGACAGCGTGACCATGTTCCTGGTCAATGGCGTCATGCTTCAGGGACATATCGCGGCGTTCGACCTGTTCTGCATGCTGCTCGAGCGCGAAGGCATGGCACAATTGGTCTACAAACATGCCGTGTCGACGATTCAGCCGGCGCGTCCGCTGAATCTTGCCGAAGAATCAAACGGTTCTGACGAGGATTGACCACAGGATTTGAACGCGATCGCGACGAGTTCGCCCGCGGTGCGCGGGCGATCGTCGTGTTGCCCGACCAGGGCAATGCCAGCCGCGATGCCGATGCCCGGCTCGCGGAGACGGCGGGGCTTGCCGCAGCCATTGGTGTCGAGGTGGCGGAAAAGATCGCCTATCGCGTCCGCCAGCCCAAGCCCGCGACGCTGATCGGCTCAGGCCAGGTCGAGCAACTCGCCGCACAGGTCCGGATGGAAGACGCGCAGCTCGTCGTGTTCGACGCCGGCCTGACGCCGGTGCAGCAGCGTAACCTGGAAACCGCGCTCGAGTGCAAGGTGATCGACCGCACCGGGCTAATCCTCGAGATATTCGGCGAACGTGCGGCGACCGCCGAGGGGCGATTGCAGGTCGAGCTAGCGCATCTCGATTATCAGGCGGGCCGGCTGGTGCGCAGTTGGACTCACCTTGAACGTCAGCGCGGCGGCTTCGGCTTTCTCGGCGGCCCAGGCGAAACCCAGATCGAAGCCGACCGCCGCTTGATCCGCGACCGCATGGCGCGGCTGCGCAAGGAACTCGACCAGGTCAGCCGCACGCGCGGGCTGCATCGCGACCGGCGCCAGCGCGCGCCCTGGCCGGTGATCGCCCTAGTCGGCTATACCAATGCTGGAAAATCGACGCTTTTCAATCGATTGACCGGTGCTGACGTCATGGCGGAAAACCTGCTGTTCGCGACGCTCGACCCGACGCTGCGCCAGATCCAGTTACCGGGAATCGACAAGGCGATCCTGTCGGACACGGTGGGATTCGTCTCCGAACTGCCGACCCAGCTCGTCGCCGCGTTCAAGGCGACGTTGGAGGAAGTGGTCTCGGCCGATCTGCTGATCCATGTCCGCGATATCGCGCATCCCGATACCGAAGCGCAGCGCGCCGATGTCGAGGACGTGCTGCGCGAGATCGGCGTCGCCGACACGACGCCGCGGTTCGAGGCATGGAACAAGATCGACCTGCTCGACGGCGATCAACGCGAGGACGCGCTGCTCGAGGCCAGCCGGCGCGATGACGTGGTCGCGATCTCGGCAATGAGCGGGGAAGGGGTCGAGGAACTGAAGCTCAAGGTCGCCGCTCGGCTGACCGCCGGGCATCGCCGATACTCGATCACGCTCGATGCCGCCGATGGATCGAGCGCTGCCTGGCTGCATCAACATGGCGAAGTGTTGGGACAGGAGCTCGAAGGCGATCGCGCGACCTACGACGTGCGAATGGCGCCGCGCGATTTTGAGCGGTTCGGCCAGAGATAGATCGGTGAAGGGCGTCTTCGAGGTCAGCGGTAATTCGCGCTACGACGACGAAATATCGAGTCGCTATCATTTTCCCAACCGTGGCCGGTATAAGGAGATCGCGGAGCAATTGGTCGGCGATTGGATCGTATATCGAGAAACGCGCGCGGCAGGCGGTAGCATGAGCTATACCGGCGTTGGGTTTGTAGATCGAATTGATCCCGACCCCTCGGACCCTAAGCACTTCTACGCACGGATATCACAATATCTAAAGTTCGATCGCCCAATTCCCTACCGCAACCCAACTGGCAGATTTGCCGAGCAATTCTTGCGTGACTTGGATCGGCCCTCGGATGCCGGCCGTACATTAAGGGGCGGGTCGGTTCGGGAGTTGCAGGCAAGGGACTTTGTGGAGATCGTGGATCAGGGGCTGTCTGACACGCTCAGTCTTGCAAACCGCATCAAGCTTGGTCTCGATGCCACGGAAATCGATTACGAGACCGCCCGGCAGCTAAGCGAGCCGCCGACCGAACGGCGCATCGAAGCAATGCTGATCAATCGGAAAATTCGCGATGCGAGTTTTCGTCGGCAGGTGCTCGATGCCTACGACAACAGGTGCGCGGTCACGCGTCTGAGAATTGTAAATGGGGGAGGGCGTGCGGAAGCGCAGGCTGCTCATATCTGGCCAGTTGCGCACGGCGGACCGGACACCGTCCAAAATGGCATAGCGCTGTCGGCCACTGCTCATTGGCTATTCGATCGCCATTTGATCAGCCTCGATGAAAACTATCGGCTCCTGGTTTCGGACAACAAAGTGCCCTCCGAGCTGAAGCAACTTTTTCCCCCGGCGGGCGAGTCGATCCGACTCCCTTCGGATCGATCGCTTCATCCGAGCCAAGAATATGTGGCCCGGCACCGCGACATCTTCGGGGGTGTCAGCTGAATTCCGCGCTTTTAACGCTGATCCAGAGGCGTTCTTTGCTGTCCAAATCGAGCGAAGCGAAACTCTCGTCGGCGGCTTCCATCGCTTTGAAACGGCGTTCGAATTTGGCGTTGGCGGCCCGCAACGCTGCTTCCGGATCGATGTTGAGCTTGCGCGCCCAATTGACCACCGCGAACAGCAGGTCGCCGACCTCTTCCTCGCGCTCTGCGTCGCTGGTGGCGGTTTCGACTTCGGCGAGTTCCTCGGCGATCTTCGCCCGCGGGCCACTCGCATCCGGCCAGTCGAAACCGGTGCGCGCGGCGCGCTTCTGGAGCTTTTCTGCACGCAGAAGGGCGGGGAGGCCGATCGCGACGCCGTCGAGCGCGCTTTCGGCGCCCTTGGCCCCCCGCTCCGCGGCCTTGATTTGTTCCCAGAGGTAGTGGCCACCCTCGGCCGCGTCGCCAAAGATATGCGGGTGCCGGCGCTCCATCTTGTCGCAGATCGCCGCGACCACGTCGTTCAGCGCGAAATCGCCGGCTTCCTCGGCCATGCGCGCGTGGAACACGACCTGGAGCAGCAGATCGCCGAGTTCGTCCTTGAGATCGGCCATGTCGGCGCGCTCGATCGCGTCGGCGACTTCATAAGCTTCCTCGATCGTGTACGGCGCGATCGTCGCGAAGGTCTGGACATTATCCCATTCGCAGCCGCTCACCGGGTCGCGCAGCCGCGCCATGATCGCCACCAGACGCTCGATATCGACGCTGCTCATGCGAGGGGGGAGCCCCCCGCTCGGCCATCTTCAAGATTGATAATATACATTATGTAAAACTCACTTGGGGTTTGGGGTGAGGATCAGCGTCTTCCCCTCAACCCGCCAGGATTTGAGCCGCGACAGGAAATTCATCCCAAGCACGTCCTGATCGCCGAATTCGGGCGCGACGATCGTCGGCAAGTCAGTCGCGGTGATGCCGCCGACCTTGAGCGTCGCGATCGTCGCCGATTTGCCGGTCACCGTTCCGTTGGCGGTCGACACGACCGCTGGCGGTGCCATGCCGTCGAGATCGATCTTGGCATTCGCGGCGGTCGTCGTGGACAGCGCGGTCACCGTCGCGCCGCTATCGACCAGCATGACGCGCTCGACACCGTTGATCGTCGCGCGTGCCCAGAAATGACCGTCATCGGCCATCGGAATGCGGACCTCGCTGCCAACCACCGACTGATCGGGCCCGTAGAATAGCGTCCGCGTGCCGGAGATCAGCCATTGGTTCTGATTGACGATCGCGACCACGACCAGGCCGGTGGCGAAGATTCCGATCCAGGCCAGCGTCATGACGGCAACGCGGCTCAGGGGCATGCGGCGCGCGAACAGCGCCGATAGCGGCAGCACGAGCAGCAGCACGTAGAAAATCACGTTTCCGGTCATATCGCTCATCGCGCCACCTCGACTTCGAGCCCATCATACGCTGGTTCGACGCCGTTCGGGAGTTCGGCGAGCAAGGTCGCATAGTCCATCGATTGATCGAGATGTGTCAGCGCGGCCCGTTTCGGGCAAAGCTCCTCGATCCAGGCGAGCGCTTCGGCCAGATGCGGATGGCTCGGGTGCGGATGACGTCGCAATGCGTCGACGATCCACAGGTCGAGATCTTGATACAGGCTGCGCATGCTGTCGGTCATGACATTGAAATCGGTAGCATATCCGATCGCGCCACCGTCGGCCTCGAAGCGCAGGCCGGCCGAACTGATCGTGCCGTGCGGCTGATCGGTGATCGCAATCGACACATCGCCGATCGTCAGCTGGTCGGGCAGCGCTTCGAGCGTCACTGTCGACGGATAGCCGTCGCGCCCGGCAAAGACATAGCCGAAGCGCTCGGTCAGGACCGCGCCCGTCGATGGCCGCGCGAGGCCGCGCACCGGCCGCCCGGCGGCGTGGAACAACTGGCGCAGATCGTCGATGCCGTGCGTGTGATCGGCATGATCGTGCGTCCAGATGACCGCATCGACGCGATCGACGTTCGCCGACAGCAATTGTTCGCGCAAATCGGGCCCGGTATCGACCAGGATGCACGTCGTCGCGGTTTCGACCAAAATAGATACGCGGCGACGGCGGTTTTTGGGCTCGGCGGGATCGCACGCGCCCCAATCATTGCCGATCCGCGGCACCCCCGACGACGTTCCCGAACCGAGGACCCGGACCTTCACGCCAGCGTCTTGGCAAACAGACGGTGGAAATTGGCGCGCGTCACGTCGGCCAGCTCGTCGGCGTCCTCGCCGCGCAATTGCGCCAGGAAGCGGCAGGTATCGGCGACAAAAGCGGGCTCGCCAGTCTTGCCGCGATGCGGCACGGGGGCGAGGAACGGCGCGTCGGTTTCGATCAGCAAGCGCTCGCGCGGCAGCCGCGCTGCCGTCTCCTGCAGGTCCTTGGCGTTCTTGAACGTCACGATTCCGGAAATGGAGATATAAAAGCCAAGTTCCAAGGCCTTGTCGGCGAAATCGCCGCTCGCGGTAAAGCAATGGATGACGCCGGGATAGGCCCCCTGCTCCATTTCCTCGGCCAGGATCCGCGCGGTATCGTCCTCGGCGTCGCGGGTATGGACGACCAGCGGCAATTGGGTTTCGCGGCACGCGGCGATGTGCGCGCGAAAACTGGCGCGCTGGCGCTCGCGATCCGAATGGTCATAATAATAATCGAGGCCGCTCTCGCCGATCCCGACGACGCGCGGATGCGCCGCCCGCTCGATCAGCTTGGCGGTGTCGACATCGGGGTGCTGGTCGGCCTCATGCGGGTGGACGCCGATCGTTGCCCAGACGTCAGGCTCGCGCTCGGCGACGGCGATGACGTCATCCCATTCGCGCTCGCGCGTCGAGATGTTGAGCATCGCCACGACGCCGCTGTCGCGCGCACGCTGCAGGACGTCGCCCTGGTGCTCGGCCAGGCCCTTGTAATTGAGGTGGCAATGGCTGTCGGCGAGTCTCATGCCGCGTCCACCGCCATTTCGAGCCGCGGGAACACGCCGCTCGGTGCCGGCAGGGCGGTCCCCGCCTCGATCGGCCGATTGAGCGCGTCGAAATTGCGGAGGTCCGCGCCCTGCCCCAGCAGATCGAGCAATTTGTCAGCGCTTTCCGGGATCGCCCAGCGCGCCATGATCGCGATCCGCCGCACCGCTTCAGCGGCGTAATAAAGGATCGTGTCGGCGCGCGCGGGATCGGTCTTGCGCACGCTCCATGGCGCCTGATCCGCGAAATATTGGTTGGCATCACGCGCGGCCGACCAGATCGCCTCCAGCGCGGTATGGATCGCCAACTCGCCCATCGCGGCGTGCATGCCGGCCTCGGCCGCTTTCACGCTCTCGACCAGCGCTTCCTCGGCCGCTGTCGCATTGCCCGGTTCGGGCACGCGTCCGTCGCAATTCTTGGCGATGATCGACAGGCCGCGTTGCGCGAGATTGCCGAGATTATTGGCGAGGTCGGCGTTGCAGCGCGTGACGATCGCTTCTTCCGAATAGCTGCCGTCCTGGCCGAAGCTGACTTCGCGCAACAGGAAATAGCGTAGCGGATCGACCCCGAACCGGTCGGCGAGCTCAATAGGGTCGGTGACGTTGCCGACGCTCTTCGACATCTTCTCCCCGCGATTGAGCAGGAAGCCGTGGCCGAATACCTGTTTGGGCAAAGCGATGTTCGCGCTCATCAGGAAAGCCGGCCAGTAAATGGTATGGAATCGCACGATATCCTTGCCGATCAGATGCAGATCGGCGGGCCAGTATTTACCCAACGGGCCGTCGAGATCCGGGTAGCCGATGCCGGTCAGATAATTGGTCAGCGCGTCGACCCAGACATACATGACATGACCGTCGCTGCCCGGCACTTTGACGCCCCAGTCGAAGCTGGTGCGCGAAACCGACAAATCGGACAGTCCGCCCGACACGAAGGCGATCATCTCGTTGCGCCGAGCGTCGGGCTGAATGAAGTTCGGATTGGCCGTGTAGAGGTCGAGCAACGGTTGCTGATATTTGCTCAGCCGGAAGAACCACGTCTCCTCCGCGGTCCATTCGACCGGCGTCCCCTGTGGTGAGAGCTTTTCGCCCCCTTTCCCCTCGACCAGTTCCTTCTCGTCGTAAAACGCCTCGTCGCGGACCGAATACCAGCCCTCATAGCGATCGAGATACAGATCGCCGGCGGCCGCCATGGCTTCCCAGATCGCCCGGCTGGCGGCGTGATGATCGGCTTCGACGGTCCGAATGAAGCGATCATAAGAAATGTTAAGACGATCATCCATCGCCTTGAAATATCCGGACATCTCGTCGGCAAGCGCCCGCGTTTCGACGCCGCGGTCGCGCGCGGTCTGGACCATCTTGAGGCCGTGCTCGTCGGTACCGGTCTGAAAGCGGACGTCTCGCCCTGCCTGGCGATGATAGCGCGCGATCGCATCGGCGGCGATCGCTTCATAAGCATGGCCGATATGCGGGCGGCCATTGGGATAGCTGATTGCGGTCGTGATATAATAGGGTTCGGCCATGCCCTGCCCTCTAGTGCAGGTCCCGCACGGATGGAACCTCCCTCCCCTAAACCTTCTCCCCCAAGAAGAAGGTTTGAGAGCCTCAGCGCGTCGCCAGCCGAGCGACGAGTCCGGCCATCTCGAACACCGTCCCTTGCGCGTCCAGTGAGAGACCAAGCGCACTTGCCGAAAGATTGCGTGCCGCATCGTGCGCATCGAGCGCGGTCCGCAGCGCTTCACCCGAGCGCGTACGGGCCGCCGCTGCGATGAAGCTCGGAGCCCGCTCGAGAAACGCTTCATAACGTTCCTGCGCCGCCTTGAGCGACAGCGCGCGAGCAAGTTCGGCGCGGACGGCATTACTGGCGTCCCCCTGCGCCAGCTCCTCCAGCGCCTTGTCCAGCCCGGAAATGTCGAGGCCGGCCATCGCCAAAGCGCGTGCCGGCGACCCCTGCCCCACCCGAATCAGCTCGTCGATCTCGTTCGACGCGACACCGGCATCGACCAGCGCGGCACGCATTTCCGCATCGTCTAGCGCCTCAAACCGAAGCATTCGGCAGCGCGAGCGGATCGTCGGCAGCAAGCGACCCGGCGCGTGGCTTACCAGCAGGAACACCGTACCGGCGGGCGGTTCCTCGAGATTCTTGAGCAAGGCGTTCGATGCGCCGGGCCGTTCGAGATCGTCGGCGGTATCGATCACCACCACGCGACGATCCGAATAGGTCGCCTTCACGCCGAGAAAATGGTCGAGTTCGCGGACCTGGTCGACGCGGATCGACCGCGCCAATCCCTGTTCCGGCTTCTTCTCGTCGCGTGGCAATCGTTGCAGCAGCTTGAGATCGGGATGCGATCCGGCATCGATCAGTTGCTGCGTGCGATCGCCGGGCGGAATCTCGAAATCGTCTGGCTGCCCAGGTCCGGCCAGAAGCCGGCGCGCGGCGAGCATCGCGAACCTTGCTTTGCCGACGCCTTCGGGGCCGGCGAAGATCCAGCCGTGATGCAGCGATCCGCCATCGATCGCGGCGGAAAAAGCCTGCCGCGCCGCAAGGTTACCATAGAGTGGCGTCATGGCAGCAGGTCGGCGATCGCCTCGATCACGTCGGCCGCTACCGTGTCCACGTCGCCCCCCGCGTCGATCAAGCGCACGCGATCTGGTTCTGCCGCCGCGAAGCGCCGGAACGCCGCCGCGACATCGTCGTGGAAAGCCCGTTCGCGCGCGGCGAAGCGATCGGCTGCCGCCCCGTCGCGCGCCGCGGCGCGCTCCGCACCGATCTCCGGCGGAACCTCGAGCACCAGCGTGCGATCGGGCAATAGTCCGCGCGATCCGAAGGCATGGAGCGCGAGCACCGCCGCATCGTCGATGCCGCCTGCCACGCCCTGATAAGCGCGCGACGAATCGATGAAGCGATCGCTGATCACCCAGGTGCCGATACCGAGCGCCGGCTGGATTACCTTTTCGACATGGTCGGCGCGCGCCGCTGCGAACAGCAACGCCTCGGTATGTGAGCTCCAGCGCTTGACCTCGCCCTGCATCAGCAACTCGCGGATCGCTTCCCCGCCTTCGCTGCCGCCCGGCTCGCGCGTGACGATGACGTCGAGGCCTCGCGCGCGCAGTTCGTCGGCGAGGCGGCGGACCTGGGTCGACTTGCCCGCGCCCTCGCCGCCCTCGATCGAGAGGAACTTGCCGCGCGCCATGTGTGCGTCAGCCGCCGAACAACTGCATCAACCCGGTCCAGGCGCGGCCGAAGAACCCGGCCTGGCCGACATCCTTGTCGGCGACCAGCGGGAAGCGCTGATCGGGCATGCCAGGCGAGGTCACGACCAGGTCGGCGACATGGTCGCCCGCCTTGATCGGCGCCTTGAGCGGACCGTCATAGACGACCTTGGCATTGGTGTTGGGCGTGGTGCCCGACGGCACCGTCATCGCCAGATTGTCCGCCGCGACCAGCCCGACGCTGCTCGACGATCCCAATTGGACCTCGGCAGTGGCGATCTGCTTGCCCTTGGCGACGATCGGATGCGATTGCCAGGCGCGGAAGCCCCAGTTCATGAACTTGACCGATTCTTCCTTGCGCTGGTTGAAGCCGGTGAACCCGGCGACCACCATCACCAGGCGACGGCCGTTCTGGATCGCCGACCCGACGAAGCTGTAGCCGGCTTCCTCGGTATGCCCGGTCTTCAGCCCGTCGGCGCCGGCAACGATGCCGAGCAACGGATCGCGATTGGCCTGATCGATCGCCGAGCCGTTCATCTGGGTGCCCCAGGTGAAATTCGGCAATGCGTAATAGCGTTTGTAGAGATCCGGGAAGTCGCGGATCGTCGCCTCGGCCAGCTTGGCGAGGTCGCGCGCCGTCACATAGGTCACGCCATTGTCCGGCCAGCCGTTCGACGTGCCGAAATGGCTGTTGGTCAGGCCGAGCTTCTTCGCCGCTTCGTTCATCCGGTCGGTAAACGCCGGTTCGGTGCCGGAGACACCTTCCGCCAGCACGACGCAGGCGTCGTTGCCCGACAAGGTGACGATGCCCTTGAGCAGATTGTCGACGCTGACGCTCTCATCGGCTTTCAGGAACATGGTCGATCCCTGGCTGTGCCACTTCTTCCAGGTTTCCGGGCTCATCGTGAATTGCTGGTCGGCCTTGAGCTGCCCCTTTTTGAGCATGTCGAACACGACATAGACCGTCATCATCTTCGCCAGCGACGCCGGCGGCATGCGGTGATCGATGTCCTTGGCGTAGAGCACCGCGTCGGACGACAGGTCGACCATATAGGCGACGGGCGCCGGGGTATCGAAGGTCGGCGCGGCGGCAGTGGCCGGCATGGCGGCCAGGACCAGAGCGGAGGCAGCGCTCAGGTGGATCATCTTGGGCATAAAGGTCATGGTGACAACAGTCCGTACGCTAAAGCAGGGGTAAGATCAGTCCTGGCGGACCACACGAGCATCGCCATAGCCCCGCGCCGCTGCCGCGTCACGTGCCTCGCTGGCCTGATTTTTCGTCGCATAGGGGCCCATCCGCACGCGCCATAGCTGGCCGGCGGGCATGATCTGTCCGCCCAGGCTCCTGGCGAGCGCGGCGGCGCGCGGTTGGCTCGAAAAGGCTGCCACCTGAACGTAGAATCCACCGGCGATCGGGGCGGCCGGAATCGGCTTCCTGACCGGCGGCTTGGCCGCTTGGGGTTCGGGTGGGATACGGACAAGCGGTGGGCGCGGCTGGATCTTCGGTGGCCCAGCGACGGGAGCCGGAGGGCCAGTCAGCCGCTGGCGGAGCCCGGAGAGCAACGACGGCGGCGTATCCAGCCGCGGCACCCCGGGCTCGCCCGCGCGCAGCGCTGCGAGGTCGGACGGGCTGGCAGTGACCGCGCGGATGCGTACAGCCTCACGTCCGGTAATGCCCAGCGTCCGCGCCGCACCTTGTGAGAGATCGATCAGCAAATTGCTCTGGCGCGGCCCGCGATCGTTGATCTGGACCAGGATCGTGCGCCCCGTGTCGAGCGCGGTCACTTCGGCATAGGAACCGAGCGGCAACGTGCGATGCGCCGCGGTGAAGCCCTTGGGATCGAACGGAACGCCCGATGCTGTGCGCCCGCCGGCCAGCTCGTCGCCGTACCAGGTGGCATAGCCGACTTCATCGTAGCGCGACTCGCCGCGTCCCGACGTGGCACGGGGGCCATCCGATGATGGCGGCCCGGCATCGGCTTCGTCGGCGGAGAGCGGTGTCGGCTGCGCCGCCGCTTGTGGAACAGATGGTGGATAGGTCTGTGGATAACCGCCCTGCGGCACATTGCCATAGGCCGGATCGGGCAGGCGCGGTCCGTCGCCAGACCCACCGCTCCCCACGCACCCCATCCGGACCAGGCATGCCCCAAGTCCGGTCCCGAACGCCCCTTTATTCAACCGCATCCGCCAGCAGCCCCACGCTCAACGCATAAAAATTCGAACAATTGTAATCGAGGATGACCCGGTAATTGCCGGTCAGCAGATAGGCCGTTTTGCCCGGCCCGTCCGGCTCGATCAGCGTCGCCTGCACGTTGGCCGCCGGCCATGCCTTGGATTGCGGCACGATTCCCAGCGCGCGCCATTCGGCGATCGATCGCCAGCCGCTTTGTCGAGCGAACACTTTGGGGCAGCGCGGCGAGATCAGCTTGTTGGTGACACCCGAGCGATCGAAGGTCGCCGGTACCGAGACGGCAAGGCCCCAAGGCTGCCCGCGTCGCCAGCCGGCATTGTAGAAATAATTGCCGATCGAGGCGAGCGTATCGGCGTCGCTGTTCCAGATGTCGGCGCGGCCATCGCCGTCGCCATCGCGCGCCATGCGCAGATAGACCGACGGCAGGAATTGCGGCCCGCCCATCGCGCCCGCCCAGCTGCCGATAAGTTGGCTGCGCGCGACACCGCGATCGACCATCTTCATCGAGGCGATCAATTCGCCTTCGAACAGCGAGCGGCGACGGCCGTCATAGGCCAGGGTCGCCAAGGCGCGCGGCAGGTCGAAATTGCCCATGATCCGACCGTAATTGGTCTCATGCCCCCAGATCGCGACCATGATCGATTCGGGAACCCCAGTTTGGGTCTCGATGCTGCGCAGATGCGCACGTTCGGCGAGGTACTTCGCCCTGCCCTGCCCGATTCGGGCGGCATCGACATGGCTGCGCAAATAAGGCGCGAAAGGCGGCGACGCGCTATTGGTCGGGTTGGCCGGATTGCCTCCCGGCTGGGCATGGTCGAGATCGATCACGCGTTGATTGAAAGTGAGCCCGGCCAGCACCGAATCGACGCTCGACGGCTTCACTCCCTGGGCAATCGCGTGGCCGCGCACGCTTTGCAGATAGGCCTGAAACGCCGCATCGTCCTGTGCGTTCGCCGACCCTGTCGCCAGCCACAACCCGGCGGCCAGCGTGATCGCCGCCGCCATTCGCCCCATCATACCCCGTCCGCGCATCGGCAGACCGTGCCACAGCGCGCCGCAAAGGTGAAATCCCATCGTCGCACGACTTGCACAAATCGCCGCCCTTGCGCAAAGCGCTGCTCGCGCGCGGAGAGGTGGCCGAGTGGTTTAAGGCAGCGGTCTTGAAAACCGCCGTGGGTTAACGCCCACCGTGGGTTCGAATCCCACCCTCTCCGCCAGCGCCACAGTTTGATGTCCAGAAGCCGTGCCTAGGCGCCCGCGCCCACTGTACCCATGTTTGGATGCGGCTTCCCGCAATCTCTGGTAGCATCCCGCCTGGTTTTGGGGAGCGCCAGCGATGTCGATAGGGCCAAGGGCCATTCCGCGCACAATCTTGCTGGCCGCCATGGCCCCAGTAACGATGGCGGCAGCAATAAAGGATACCGGTTCCGCATCGCGTCTGACGCCAGCCGCGGCGGTTGCGGGCCATTGTGCGGCGTGGAACACAACAGACCGCACGAAACGAGACATCCTGCTGAGGCGAGTATTTGCCCGCGACGGCGTTTATAGCGATCCTACGCCGACCTATGTCACCGGCCGCGCCGCCTTGAGCGACGAAATCGGGAGGTTTCAGCGGCAGTATCCAGGCGCGAGGTTTCGGTGCAGCGCTCCGCAAATCCATCACCGCACCATGCGCGTAACCTGGTTGCTGCTCGAACCCAACGGCAAGAGGCCGACGCAGGGGATGGATTTCTACGAGCTCGCACCAGACGGCCTTATCCGTCGCGTTACGGGTTTCTTTGGGCCGCCTCCGGTGCTGGATGCGAGCCGGTGAACGGTGCGAACTTCACGGCACTTTGGCTCTTGGAAAGAATACCCACAATAGCCCGATAGGGCATCCGCCCCCCCCTGCAATCAGTCGCTGGCTTGGAGGAGAAACACCGTGAGCAAACGTCTTCTAGCGATCATCGTCGGATTCATTGTCGGGCTATCGCTGTCGTCGGCGCACGCGGCGTCCGCCGACGATCCGGTCCTGGGGACGTGGCGGCTGAACGTGGCGAAGTCACAATTCACCCCCGGTCCGGGATGGCAGAGCCAGGTCCGGACATATCAGGCCACGCCGGAAGGGGTTGCCGTCACCTGGACGGGCGTCGATGCCAAAGGCGAGAAGATGCAGGTCAGCTACGCCTACGCCTATGACGGGAACGATTATCCGATGCTCGGCTCGGCAAGCTACGACACGCTGACCGCCGTGCGCATCGACGCCTGGACCGTCAGGTCAGAGGAAAAACGGGGCGGCAAAACGGTTGGCGTTGCCGTGCGGACGGTCTCGCGGGACGGAAAGGTGCTAACCATCACCGACAAGGGCACCAACAGAAAGGGTCAGGCTTTCGCGCAGCTGCTGGTATTCGACAGGCAGTAACCGCCCTCGCCGGCGAGCCTCCACCATAAGCCCGTTTCAACGCCCGATGCGAAGGGCGGATGAATGGCCGGAAGCTATTCGGATAGAAGCCGTTTTACGTTGACCGAGTGGCGCGCGGACAACCGGGCGCGAAGAACGTCGAACTTAGAGATGGCGCAAGCTGCCATTTTCATGGTCTGCTGTATTCTGGATGGGAACCGGCGGGGGCTGAAATGTCATCATCGATCACGACTCCGGACCGCCGGACCGTTCTCGGCTGGGCGGCAAGCGGGTTCGCCTTGGCCGCCGCGGGCGGTTCCGCAGCTGCCACGCAAACATCCGAACTGATGGGGCTCGAGGCGCGGGCACTCCTGAAGCTTATCCGAACCAGGCAAGTATCGTGTGTCGAGGTCATGCAAGCCTGCCTCCGCCAGATCGACCTGTCGAACGGCAGGTTCAACGCCGTCGTGTCGATGGGCGAGCCCGAAGAACTGCTGCGCGCAGCGCGGGTCAGGGACGCCGAACTGGCGAGCGGGGCGACGGTCGGGCTGCTATGCGGTTTGCCCCACGCCGTCAAAGACCTCGCGTCCTTAAAGGGTTTTCGGTTCACGGCCGGCGGTTCGCCGCTGTTCCGAGATCGGATCGCGACACGGGACAATTTGCCGACCGAGCGACTTCGCGCTGCCGGGGTCATCTTCATCGGCAAGACCAACGCGCCCGAATTCGGCTTGGGCTCGCATACCTATAACCGCGTGTTCGGCCCGACGCACAACGCCTACGACCCTTCGCGTTCCGCGGGTGGCAGCAGCGGTGGCGCCGCCGTGGCGCTCGCTCTGCGGATGCTGCCGCTGGCCGACGGATCCGATTATGGCGGCAGCCTGCGCAATCCCGCTGGCTGGAACAATGTGTGCGGGTTCCGGACGAGCTTTGGTCGGGTGCCGCTGGACGGCCCCGACGCATGGCTGCCGTCCATGGGCGTCGCCGGGCCGATGGCGCGGACGGTATCCGATCTGGCGATGCTGCTCTCGGTCCAGGCCGGCTATGACCCGCGCGCGCCGCTGTCGATGGAGAGCAGCGGCGCCCGGTTCGCAGGCTCGCTGCAGGCCGACCTCCGCGGGAAACGCGTCGGCTGGCTCGGCGATTTCGGCGGCGCCATCACGTCCGAACCCGAAGTTCTGGCGGTTTGCCGCGCATCGCTGGGTCGATTCGCGGCAATCGGCTGCACCATTGGCGAAGCCCTGCCCGCCTTCGACATCGAAAGGGCATGGCAGGCGTTCGTGACGCTCAGGGCCTGGCAGTCGGCAGCGCCCTTGGCCGATATTGCGCGCGACCCGGCGAAACGCGCGCAGCTCAATACGCAGGCCCTGTTCGAGCTCGACCTCGCCAGCCGGTTGAGCCCGAGCGATATCCAGGCAGCCTCGGCGGTGCGCGCCGGCTGGAGCGCGGCGTTCGGCCGCTTGTTCGAGCAGTTCGACGTGCTGGTGGCGCCGACCGCGCAGCTTTTTCCGTTCGACATCGCCCAGCCATGGCCGACCGAAATCGCCGGCAAGCAGATGCGCACCTATCACGAATGGATGAAAGGCGTCTGTCTCGTCACGCTCGCGGGGACGCCGTCGCTGGCGGTTCCGGCAGGGTTCAGCCGCACCGGCCTGCCGATCGGCCTCCAGATCATCGCTCCGAACCACCAGGAAATGACGTCGTTACAGTTCGGCGCGGCATACGAGGCGGCTGAGCCCTTATGGCGAAGGCGCCCACCCAACTTGCGAACGAGTTAGCCAATCTGGCCTCGCACCACGCGTTGCGGATAGTCGTCCAACAGCGCTATCTGGCGACTGCGGGGATGCGCGGCCGGGGAGCGGAACATGGGGAATGCACCAGCGCGAGGCGCGTCGGCCTCCGGCAGAGCGGCATTACTGCTCCGACTGCTCCTGGGGTCACTCTTTATTGCGCATCTCTATTGGAAGTTCGCGATTTTGCCCGGCGGGCTCGATGCCTGGTGGGGAAATCTGCTCAAGGCGGGATATCCGTCCTTCGTTCCTGCCTATGTCCTTTCGGCAGAGCTTGCCGGCGCCCTGCTGCTGATCCCGGGCGTCCTGACCAGATATGTCGCCGGCTATGCCATGCCGATGATGCTCGGCGCGGCTCACTTTTGGATGACACGCAATGGCTTCTTTTTCACCAAGGCTGGAGCCGAACTGCCGCTCGTCTGGCTGGCGCTTCTTGGCATTCAGGCGGTAGCGGGCGACGGTTCCTTCGCGGCGCTCCGGTCACCGGATCCGCGTTGGGCGATGGCATGGTTGCGGCGCCGACGCTTTGCCGCTGCCCGGGCCTGATTGCTCATGGTGAATTCTCGGCGCTCCTTCCGCTAGGCTTCGCCGCCGCCTCGCTCGCGAGGCCAATATCCGCCAAAGGCCGGTTCGCCTCTGTTCAACAGCAGGAATGTGGAGGGCTGGACGGCGACGCGCACGCCGACTCCCGCTTTCCTGTCGAATATAACGTCAATGCTGCCAGGACGATGACTGTCTGGTCGTTTCTAAAACGGTGATCCGCAACGTTGTCAGCGCATTAGGGCTAAAGCGTTGCCTGCAGCCCCGCCATCATCACGCCAAGCAGACGCCGCGCGCTGCCTTCCCAGTCTGGCTGATCGATGCCGCTGCAGATGCCGGCCATCATACGGGCAACGTCCTCAAAACAGATTTCCGCGCGGATCGTACCCGCCGCCCGCGCCTCATCTACCAGACGACGCAGTGCTTCGGACAAGGTGGCCTCCGAACTGCCGTGGAGTTGTGCGCCTTGTGTATCGGCCCGCAATATGTCGGCGATCACTCGCTTTGCCGCCACATAGTCGATCACCCGATCCAGCCACAGCGCCAAAGCCTCATCGGCCGGATGCTTTTCGAGCAACGTAATGGCTGCCTCGCTCAGTTGTTCGACTTCGCGTGCATAAACCCCTGCCACGAGAGCATCTCGGGTCGGGAAATGGCGATAGAGCGTACCGATGCCGACACCCGCGCGCTTCGCTACATCGCCTGGCGGTACGTCAACGCCCATCTCCGCGAACGCCGCCTTGGCCGCTTCAAGCAGCAGATCGCGATTGCGGAGACCATCGGTGCGCAGCTTTCGTGCGCGGGGTGAAAATTTTTCTGACATAGGCCTTGATAAACGGAACGCTATTCCGAATATATATAAACGGATCAGCTTTCCACTTAATCCATGGGTGCAGCCAAAACAATGACCGATGTTCAGAGGCCGGCCATCGAACCGACCGTTCCATGCAAACCTATCACCGCAAGCGGCCAGGTGCGCTCCATTCGTGACCGATCCCGTGGGCTGTGGGCATACGACGAAGAGCTGGCTTGCGGGACGGTCGACCCATCGAACCCCCAAGCAGCCATCTGCACCTTCATTTGAAAGAAACCGCCATGCCGAAAACTAAGGGCTTCACCGAAGCCGATGTTCCGGACCAGTCCGGCAAGACCTTCATCGTTACGGGCGCCAATGCCGGCGTCGGTTTCGAGATCGCGCGTGTCCTCGCCGCCCGGCGCGCACGTGTTCTGCTTGGCTGCCGCGATCAAGCAAAGGGGGAAGACGCGATCGCCCGGATCCGAAAGGTCGCGCCCGCCAGCGACCTAGCATGGTTGCCGCTCGATCTTAGCAATCTGGACTCCGTGCGAGCGGCAGTCGAAATTGCTGGGAAAGAACCGCGCCTCGACGGCCTGATCAACAATGCCGGCGTCATGAATCCCCCGTTGATGCGGACCAAGCAGGGGTTCGAATTGCAATTCGGCGTCAACCATCTCGGAGTCTTCGCGCTGACCAATCTGCTGCTGCCCAAGCTCGCGCAGACGCCGGAATCGCGCGTGGTCGTAACGTCGAGCATCTCGCACTTGAAAGCCAGGATCGATTGGGACGACCTCAACGCCGACAAGAACTACATCAAGACCGAGCGCTACGGCGCCAGCAAGCTGGCGAGTGCGTTGTTTTTCTTCGAACTGGATCGTCGCCTGCGCGCGGCGAAGACGCCCGTCACTGCGATCGGCGTCCACCCGGGCATCGCCGCAACGAGCCTTGGTCGTCACATGGGACTTGCCCAGATCGCAGGCCCGATCGTCGGCCTGCTACTCAACAGCGCTGACAAGGGCGCGTGGCCGGCACTTCTGGCCGCGACCGGCAAGGTGAAGCCCGGAGGCTATTACGGTCCCACCGGCTTTGGCGGAATTCGCGGTGTCGCCGGCGAAGCAAAGCGCGCGCCGCATGCCGAAGATCCAGCGCTCGCGAAGCGGCTGTGGGAGGTCTCGATGATGATGACAGGAATCGATCCCGGCCTCCCGGCGGTCTGATTTTGCTCATGGTGCGGGATTGCGCCGCGCGTCTTACTCTTCAAACGGAAACGGTGATCATATGTCGGAGAAAGTCTGGTTCATCACGGGGGCCTCACGCGGATTTGGCCGCATCTGGGCTGAAGACGCTCTCAAGCGGGGTGACAAGGTCGTTGCTACCGCGCGATCGCTGGCCGACATCGCGCCCTCGCCGATGAGTTCGGCGACGCCGTCCTGCCTCTGGCGCTGGACGTGACTAACCGCGACCAGGTTGCCGATGTCATCGCAAATGCTCACGCGCATTTCGGCCGTTTGGATATCGTCTTGAACAATGCCGGCTATGCGCTCGTCGGCGCGATCGAGGAAGCGAGCGAGGCCGAGGTTCTCGCCGAGTTCGATACCAACCTATTTGGTCCTCTCACTGTCATCCAGGCAGCCCTTCCACTTCTGCGTGCGCAGCAGGGCGGCCATATCATCGGCGTCTCGAGCGTCGCGGGGGTCTATGCTGGCCCGATCACTGGCTTCTACCACGCGTCTAAGTGGGCGTTCGAAGCGCTCCACGAGAGCCTTTCGAAGGAAGTCGCGCAGTTCGGCATCAAAGTAACGCTCCTGGAGCCCGGTCCGTACGCAACAGACTTTTCGAGCCAATCCTCACTGAAGCTCGCCACGGGCATTGATGCCTATTCCGAGACGCGAGCACAGGTATTTGCCGGCGGCGCAACCACGAATTTCGGCGATCCTGCCGCGACCTCGACGTCCCTTTTCAAGGTGGTGGATTCGGAACAGCCGCCGCTGCGCTTCTTCCTTGGCACCGAAGGGCTACCCATGGCGCGCGCGGCCTATGCTGAGCGTCTTGCCGTCTGGGAATCCTGGGAAGATGCTTCGAATGCCGCCCAGGGCCAACCCAGGAAACAAGCCCTTGCCCTTTGATGAGATGGGCGCGCGGAGGATAGAGGGGATATGCGGGCGCCGACCAAAAACCGAAATGGCCGTCGTTAAGCCCCAAAGGCCGCCGAAACCCGCCGATAGCCGCATAACACAGAATATCCATATAATCATCAGTCGGTTATAACGATCTCGTAGTACTCATCATCCTCATCGGGCGTGGCGCGCCGCGCAGGTTTCGATCGCAACGGGGCCGCTCTCCAAGAGCAGCCCCGCCGATCGTCTTCAACGACGTCTCAGACCATCGCTACCTTTTTCGAGGCGGCGAGCGCCGCGGCGAAGTCGCGATAGGAATGAAGCGGGCGACCCAGCAACCGGGTAAGACGCTCGACGTCGCCGGCTTCCGGGATCATGCCGTCGCTGACAAAGCGCTCGGCCATCAGGCGCATCTCATAGGCTGCCCATTTCGGCATGAAGCTCGCCAGGTTCTGCTCGAACGCGCTGGGGTCATCGCCACCATAGACGATAGGGCGACCTAGGAGGTCCGACCAGATGGCGGCCACGTCCGAACCGGTCAGCGTGTCGGGGCCCACGAGGTTGATCGTCTCGACCGGCAGCTTATCCGGCGCCTGCGCACGGCGGATAAGCTCGATCGCCGCGACTTCTGCGATGTCGCGCGCATCGACCATGGCGAGACCCTTGCCGCCGATCGGCATGGGATAGACGCCGTGGCCGACAATGACGTCCTTGCTCATATGCTCATTGTCGATGAAGTAGGACGGGCGCAGGATCGTGGCGCTGAAGCCCATTTGTTCGATCATCCGCTCGGCACCGAATTTCACCGCGAAGTGCGGCACATTCACGAACCGATCGGCATGGATCACCGACAGATAGACAAGGCGATCGACGCCCATTTCTCGCGCAATGTTGAGCGCGATGAGCGCCTGGGTGAATTCATCGCCGGTCACCGCGTTGAGCAGGAAAAATGCATCGACGCCGGTGAAGGCCTCGCGCAGCGCGTCGATATCGAGCAGGTCGCCCTGCACGACCTCCACCCCGGCGGGGACATCCGCCTTCGGCGGATCGCGGGTGAGCACGCGCACGGCGATGCCACGGTTGACGAGTTGATCGACGACATGGCGCCCGACGCGGCCGGTCGCGCCGATAACGAGAATGGTCATGATGTGTCTCCTGAAGTGTCGTGATTGACGCCTCTGAAATTAGTGATCCACACTTGAGCCAATAGACGCTATATCTGGACACGCCGTCTCGTTGGTGGAACACATGGACCTTCTCGCGCTCGCCGATTTCAACCTAGTCGCCAGGCATGGCGGGTTCGGACGCGCCGCGCGGGCGGCGCTACGCCCCAAGGCGACCCTGTCCCGACGGGTGTCGGAATTGGAGGCCGGCCTGGGGGTGCGGTTGTTCGAGCGCGGCGGGCGCGATCTCAAGCTCACCGAGGAAGGTCGGGCGCTGCATGAACGCACCGCGCGGCTGCTTACCGAGCTCAACGAGACGGCGGCGGCGATAGCGGCGGGCGGCGACACGCCCCGCGGCCGGCTGCGGATCAGCGCTCCTTCGCTCTTTTCGCAAATCGCGATGGGCAGGCTCGCCGCCGGCTTCGTGCTCGAATATCCGCAGGTCCGGCTCGAAGTCACGCCCGAGGACCGCGCAGTCGACATGATCGAGGAGGGCTATGATCTGGTCATACGGGTCAACCCACGACCCGATGAGAGCCTGATCGGCCGGGCTTTCCTGCATGACCGGCTGGTCGTCGTGGCAGCACCCGCGCTCGTTCGGCCGATTGACGGTTCTGCGGTTCGCGCCGTCGTGCGTGGATCGGCCGATCTAACGGGCTGTTGGAACGTAATCACGACGAGCGGACAGTCGACGATCGCGATCGATCCCATCCTGTCGCTCTCGTCGATGGTGATGGCCCGCGACGCGGTTCGACAAGGCGTCGGTGCTGGCCGCCTCCCGCTTTCGCTGGTGAGCCATGACCTGGCGGCCGGCCGGCTGGTGGCATGGGCCGATGTCGATGAGCCCGAGACCAGCTTGTGGGCGCTATATCCGTCGGCCCGGCTTCTGAGCGGGCGCGTGTCCGCGTTCCTGGCGTATCTGAAAAAGGCGTTCCCCAGCGGCTCGCCCGACGAGTTGGCGGCGTTTATCGATTAGCGACGCGCTGACGCGGCTCATCAACCCCGCGATCGCAGCGCGGCTTGGGCGCGCAATGACTGGCCGATTGCTGCGCATCGCAACGTTTCGCACGAGCGGCTCGGCGCGACTGGTCACAGTCTTTGTCGGCGGTTGAGGTGACGGCGGCGACCTGGCCGACGGGCATCTGCGTCAAGCCCAGTCCCGCCACCGCACCGACCAGCAGCCCGATTCCGGCGAATGCGCCATAGCGGCGCATCACCGTCGGCTTGCGGGCGGGAGGATGGTAGAGCGAGGTGCCTGGTTTGCGACGCATGATATTATCTCAGCGACTTATCAGATTTCTCAGCGTCTTCCATTAACCAAGAACGCATCGTGGTTACTTTTTGATGGCCCAGCCCTTCGGATCAGGCGGCGCCCACCTCTACCAGCGCTTCGTACAGATGGTCGGGCAATGTGCGGTGGAACAGGCAACCCGCCTGGAAATCGTCGGCCCAGCGGACCGTCGCCGCGATCTGTCCGGCACCGGGCAGAGTCAGCCAGATCACGCTGTCCTTCTTGAGCGCCGAATAGGTCGAGATGCGCGCGCCTTCGGGCGACAAATCGGTTACGCGGCACAATGTCCGGTCCAGCCCACTCCTGCCCAGCTTGGCGTCCAGCGACACGGGTGCGCGCGGCGACCGCCGGCGGTTCATCACCGCAGGTTCGAATTCCGCCGAAATATTGATCTGCCTGGCTTCCATGACGGAAAGTCTAGGCACGCGATGCCTAAGACAGCGTTAAGGACGCCCCCCTCCCGACACGCGAACGCCGCGCTCCCAGCAGGGAACGCGGCGTCGAACGTCACGCAGCCGCCGAAGCGGCGCGGCTTACTTCTTCGTGAGCGAGAGCCCGCCGAAACGCTTGTTGAAGCGCGCCACCTGACCGCCCGCATCGAGCATCTGGCCGCGGCCGCCGGTCCAGGCCGGGTGCGACAAGGGATCGATTTCGAGCGTCATCGTGTCGCCTTCCTTGCCCCAGGTGGAGCGCGTTTCGTACACGGTGCCGTCGGTCATCTGGACCTTGATCATGTGGTAATCGGGATGAGCGTCTTTCTTCACGTCGCGAAATCCTTTTGAAAGCCGCCGGTTTCCGACCGGCAGCGAAGCCGCGGCGCCTAGCAGAGGGTGCCGCGCGACGCAACTATCTCGGAAAATGCCCTCAATAATATGCGGCGCATGGGGCCGGTGCGTCAGGCCGCCGCTGGTGGATCGGCGATCATCGCGGTGAAGTTCGCCTGCGCGGCCAATTGCCCATCAATCAGCGCCCGGCCCGCAAATTTACACACCGACGAGCGCTTCTGAACGAAATCGACTTCCAGCCGAAGCAGCACGCCGGGTTCAACCGGCTTGCGGAACTTGGCTTCGTCGATCGCCATGAAATAGACCAGCTTGCCCGAGCCCGCGAGGCCCAGACTCTCGACCGCCAGCACGCCGGCCGCTTGCGCCAGCGCCTCGACGATCAGCACGCCGGGCATGATCGGACGTCCAGGGAAATGACCCTGGAAGAAGCTTTCGTTGATCGTCACCGCCTTGATCGCCGCGATCGATCGGTCGAGGATCAATTCCTCGACACGGTCGACCAATAGCATCGGGTAACGGTGCGGCAGCGCCGCCATCACCCGCCCGATATCGAGCGGACCGATGGAAGCGGCTGCCGTCGCCTCTTCGCTCACCGTCCGGACGGCTTCTTGCCGGTCGACGGTGCGGGCGTCGGTGCCGGCGGCAGCGCGCCACCAGGGACGCCCGCTGGCGGATTGCCGCGCGGCGCCGCCGGAGCACCGGCAGGGTTGCCGCCCGGCTGCCAATTGGCCGGCGGGGTGATGCTGACCGTGGTCACCAGTTTGTTGAGCTCGGCGGTGATGTCGTCGGTGATGTCGGCATTGGCGTCGAAATCGAGCGCCGCTTCCGGACGGATCACCAGACTGACGCGCTTGGTCGTCTTGACCGTGGCATAGGCCTGCTGGAACTTGGCCGAGATCTGTTCGATCGCGTAAGCGCGGGCGCGCAGGGCAGGCATTTCCGCCGTCGAAGCCTGCTGTTCCTTCTGCTGGATCGAGGCGAAATTGGGCGACGCGCGCAGCTTGGCGAGCTCGGATTCGTCGAGCTGGCCATCCTTGTTGGCGTCGAACGCCTGCTCCAGCGGCGCGAGCTCCTTGCGGATCGCTTCGGCCTGATCGAGCCCGGTCTTGTAGGTGGTCTTGATCTGGCCGATCGCATTGGTGAACGCCGCCGTCTTCAGGATCGCGGTCTGCGGGTCGGCGACGGCGACGGACTGCGCCGACGCGGCGGGCGCCAGCGCCAGGCCGGTCGTCAGCGCCACTGCGCCGATGCCGAGATATTTGGTCATGCTATTCATCAGAATTGGGTCCCTACGTTGAATGTGATGAGTTTTGTATCGTCGCCAGGCGAGTGCAGAAGCGCCTTGGCGATGTCGATGCGAAGTGGCCCGAAGGGCGAATTCCAATTGACCCCGAAGCCGATCGAGACGCGCGGCCGCGGCGTGTCGCCGAGGAACTGCTCGAGGAACGGTCCGGCCGAGGTGGTCAGTGCGTTGTTGGCGGTGCCGCCGACGCAATTGCCGCTCGCATCGGGAATACCGGTCGCGCAGGTCGTCGACACGGGTGTGCCGGTGGAATCGGTGTAGCTATAGAGCAACTGGCCCGAGCCGTTGCGCACCGGTGTAACGATCGGGTCGTAGATCGTTTTCCCACTGGCATCGACATGGGACGGGAATGTCGTCAGCTGCGGCTTGGTTACACCCCAGACGGCGCCCACGTCGAGGAAGATCGACGGACGAAGCCCCAGCTCGCGCACGCCGCCCGAAAGCGGAGGCTGAAGCTCGAACCGCACGAGATAATAGGCCCGACCACCCAAGGCGTCGTCGATATAATTCTTCTTGTCGGGATCAAGTGTCTGGGCGGTGACGACGCCGTTCGCGTCGGTCGTATTGAGGTAATTGATACGACGGACACGCGGGCCGACGCCGCGAATGTCGAACCCACGGATCTGCGGCTCGCCGAGATAGAAACGATCGGTGATGCGCACCTTGTCGATACCAGCGCCACGACTCTTTTCCAGGCTGGCGATGTAGCCCGCCTCGCCGCTGATCGAGAAAATCCAGTTATGGCCGAGGTTCATGTATTTCGACGCTTCGATGCGCGACCGGACATAGCGCACGTCGCCGCCGAGCCCAGCGAAGTCCTGGCTCAGCACCAGGCGCTTGCCCGCGGTCGGCCTCAGACGGCTGTTGAGACTGTCATAGACCAATGAATAGCCGAGAACGGACGACAAGCGGTTGCCGATCGCGTCGCACAAATAACGCCCCGCCTTGAGCGGATCGCAGGTATCCGGAATACCGTCCGCGTTCGTGTCCGAATAATAAGTCGACTTGTCGAGTCCGACTTCATCATAGGTCAGGCCGTAGCGCGCCGACAGCGACCAATATTCGGTGATCGGCACGCCGGTACGCACCTGGAAGCCGGTCGAAACCTGCGAATAGGTCGTCTGACGCTGGTCGCCGAGATAGTTGAACGAGTTATAGTCGCGGCGGAAGAGGTCGACGCCGACGGCGACGTTCTTGTTGAACAGATACGGCTCGGTAAAGCCCAGCGAGACCGACTTCGAATAGACCGAATAATCGACATTGGCGCGCAGTTCCTGGCCCTTGCCGCGGAAATTGCGTTGCGTGATTCCGGCCTGGATGATGAACCGCTCGAGGCTCGAATAGCCCGCCGACAGCGACAATTCGCCGGTCGCCTTTTCCTCGACATTCGCGTTGAGCACGACGCGGTCGGGAGCAGAACCCTGCTCCTGCTTGATCTCGAACTTGTCCTGGAAGAAGCCCAGGCTGTTGATGCGATCCTGCGAGCGCTTGACCTGGAAACTGTTGAACGCATCGCCTTCCGCCAGGCGGATTTCGCGGCGAACGACCTTGTCCTGGGTATTGCGGTTGCCGGTAATGTCGATCTTTTCGATGTACGATCTTTTGGCTTCCGCGATGTGGAAGTTGATCGACATGGTCAGCTTGTCGGGGTCGCGGTTGAACTCCGGGTTCACGTCGGTGAACGCATAGCCGAACAGCCCGGCGGTCTCGTTAAGCCGGTCGACCGAATCCTCGACGCGCTTGGCATTGTACCAATCGCCCTTGTTGATCCCCAGGCCTGTGGCCAGCTTGTTGTCGTCGAAATCGCGGATATCGCTGTCGACCGTGACGTTGCCGAACTTATAGCGCGGACCTTCTTCCACCACATAAGTGATGATGAAGTTCTTCTTGTCCGGGGTCAGCTCGGCCACCGCCGAGGTCACGCGGAAATCGGCGTAACCCTGGGTCAGGTAGAATTGGCGCAGTTTCTGCTGGTCATAGGCCAGGCGATCCTGGTCGTATGAGGTGTTGGACGACATGAAGCGGGTCAGCCGCGCCTGTTTGGTGACCATCTGCTCGCGCAGCTTGCCATCGGAGAAGACGTTGTTGCCGATGATGTTGATCGCGCGGACCTTGCTCTTGGGTCCCTCATCGATCTCGAACACGACGTCGACGCGGTTCTGGTCCAGGCTGACCATCTTGGGCTCGATCCGCGCGGCGAAGCGGCCCTGGCGACGATAGAGCTCGACGATCCGCGCGACGTCCTGACGCACCGCGGTGCGGGTGAAGATCTGGCGCGGGGCGAGCTTGATTTCCTTGGTGATCTTGTCCGACTTGAGAGTCTTGTTACCCTCCAGGATCACGCGGTTGATGATCGGATTCTCGCGAATGCGGATCGCGATCTCGCCGGTTTCGACACCGGCGATCGACACGTCGGCAAACAGATCGCTGGCGAGCAGGTCGCGCAGCGCCTGATCGAGCGTTTCGTTGGTATAGGCCTGGCCGACGCGCAGCTTGGTGTAGGACAGCACCGTTTCCGGCTCGATCCGTTGCGAGCCCTCGACGCGGAGAGAGCGGATGACGCGCTGCGGCGCCACAGCCGGCGACGTCGGCGCAGCGGGCGCGGTCTGCGGCGTGGCAGGAGCAGTCTGCGGTGCCGCAGCGGCGGGTGTGGGAGCGGCGGGCGCAGCGGCGGTCTGGGCGGCAGCTGCCACCGGGACCCCCGAGAGCATTGTTCCCGCGAGCAACACCGTCACGGCGCGCGTTCCGAACTTCGACGTATTGATAACTTTCACCATTCCACCCCAGCCGGAGACATTGCCGTCGCGTGATTTACGGGCGCGCCCGCCCTGCCCTAACCGCTTCAGCCGATCAACCCGGCGAGATGCTGCCACAAGCCCACCTTGCCCAGATCGTTGAACGTCACGACCAGGAACAAGCACAGGATCGCCGCCAGCCCGCCGCGAAAAGCCCATTCCTGGATCGCCGGCGTCACCGGACGCCGCCGCACAGCCTCGATCGCGTAGAACAGCAAATGCCCTCCGTCGAGCATGGGGACTGGCAAGAGATTGATGAACCCCAAATTAATGGAGATGATCGCGACCAGCCAGATGAAGTCCGGCCAGCCCATGCTGAGCTGCTCGCCGGAGAATTTCACCATGCCGACGACGCCTGACATGTCCTTAATCGGACGGCGGCCGGAGATCAGCTGGCCAAGGCCCTGGCCGGTCTGCCTGACCAGCGCCCAAAGCTCCCTGGCAGCGACACCCGGTGCCTGCAGCGCGCCGACTCGCACGAACACAGGCTGGGCGGCGCGAACCCCCAGCATCCCGATATCGCCTTCGTTGCCGAACTTGTCCTTGACGTGTCGCTTGCCGATCACCGTGTCGCTCGCCATCGCGACGCCGTTGCGATCGAAATCGATTCTGACCCGCTCGCCGGCGCGAAGCTGGACGTAATAGGCCAAGTCCTCGAAAGTCTCGACCGCGCGTCCACCCAACGCAGTGATTTTGTCCCCCGCCTTCAAGCCCGCGGCGGCGGCGGCACTGCCCGCTTCCACACCGGCCACGGTCGAAGGCGTGCGATTGTCGCCATAGGCCAGCGCGAATCCCATCAGGATCAGCAAAGCGAGGAAGAAATTGGTCACCGGACCGGCCAGCACGACGACCGCGCGCTGCCACAAGGGCTTGGCCTGGAAGGTACGGGCGCGTTCCGCGGGCGGTAGCGCCAGCCAGGCGGGGTCCGGTTGGCTTGCGGGGTTCATGTCGCCGGCGAAGCGAACATAGCCCCCGAGCGGAATCCAGCTCAGCTTCCAGCGGGTCCCGCTTCTGTCGGTCCAGCCGGTGATCTCCGGGCCAAATCCGATCGAGAAGACTTCCGACTTGATGCCGAACAGCCGAGCGGCGAGGTAATGACCAAGCTCGTGAAAGAAGACGAGCGGCCCCAGCAACAGCGCGAAGCCGACTATGTACAGGATCAGGCTGGGACTCTGCATCAGGTAACGCAATCCTCTACACGCTCGCCCGCGATGGTACGCGCTTCATCATCTATAGCCAGTACGTCGTCCAGTGTCTCGGGCGCGGGCGGATCGTAGCCGTCGAGCGTATCGGCGACGATTGCGGCAATTTCGAGGAACCCGATTTTCCCGGCCAGAAAAGCCGCCACCGCGATCTCGTTGGCGGCGTTGAGGATCGCCGGGCGTGCGCCGCCCGCGGTCAGCGCGCGCCGCGCCAGCGCCAGCGCCGGAAAACGCCGGTCGTCGGGCGCTTCGAAATCCAGCCTGCCGACCGCGACCAGGTCGAGCGGCGCCATCGGCGTCGCCATCCGTTCGGGCCAGGCGAGGCAATAAGCGATCGGGGTGCGCATATCGGCCGGCCCGAGCTGCGCGAGCACCGATCCGTCGGCATATTCGACCAGCGAATGGACCAGCGACTGGCGATGCACGATGATCTCGATACGGTCCGGATCGACCGGAAACAGCCGTGCCGCCTCGATCAGTTCGAGACCCTTGTTCATCATCGTCGCCGAATCGACCGAAATCTTGGCGCCCATCGTCCAATTGGGATGCGCTACCGCTTGTTGCGGCGTGACGTCTCGCATGCGCTCCAGGCTCCAATCGCGAAACGGCCCTCCGCTGGCGGTCAGGATGATGCGGCGGACGTGTTTCGCCTGGGCCCGATCGAAACATTGAAAGATCGCATTGTGCTCGGAATCGGCAGGCAACAGCGTCGCACCGAAACGCCGCGCTGCGTCGACCACCAATTCTCCTGCCGAAACCAGCGGTTCCTTGTTGGCGATCACCACCGTGCCGCCCTGCTCCACCGCCGCCATCACCGGCTGCAGCCCGGCGCAGCCGACGATCGCCCCGACGGTGAGATCGGCCCCCGACCGCGCAGCATCGCACACCGCTAGCACGCCGCCCGCGACGTTGGTGTCGGTGCCGCGTAGTGCCTCGCGCAGGGCCGGTAGGCAGCTCTCGTCCGCGACCACCGCCAATTCGGCGCGCGTTCGCCGCGCTGCCGCTGCAAGGCGCTCGACGTCGCAATTGGCGGTCAGCGCCCGCACGCTGAAACGATCGGGCTCACGCTCGATCAGGTCGAGCGTCGATGTGCCGACCGACCCGGTCGCACCTAGAATGGTAACGGTCTTCACGGGCGCCAGACGTAGAGCAGAGGAACGATGACGATCAGGAACGCGGCGGCCGGCGCTACCGGCACCAGCCCGTCGAGCCGGTCGAGCACGCCGCCATGGCCGGGGAACAACGCCCCGCTATCCTTCCTTCCGGCTCGGCGTTTGAGCCAGCTTTCGAACAGGTCGCCGCCTTGGGCGAGCAACGCCAGGAAGGGAGTCGCCAGCGTCAACCGCACCGCGAGGCCGTATTGCCAATGGAGGAACCACCCGAATGCGGTCGCCAGTGCGATGCCGCCGATCAGGCCGGCCCAGGTCTTGTTAGGGCTGATCGTCGGCGCGAGCTTCGGCCCGCCGATATGTTTGCCCGCGAAATAGGCTCCGATGTCGCACATCCAGACCAAAGCCAGCGTCCACAAAGTGTAGATCAGCCCGAACTCACGGTTTTCGCGAATGACCAGCAAGGCCAGGACCGGCACGCCGACATAGATAATGCCGAGCCCAAGCGCGCGCGGCTTGAACACCGCGGTGACGAACACAGTCGCCGCACCGACGATTCCTAAAGCGAACCAGCCCGGCCCCCAGGTGGCGGGCGACATCACGGTCAGCGGGACAACCAGGGTCAGCATCGCGCCGCGCTTGTCGCGAGCCGTGGCGCCGGCCAAATCCGCCCATTCGGCGATCATGACCATCGCCATCGCCGCGACGACCAGCCAGAATATCCATCCGCCAAGCACCACCGCGGCCAGCGCCAGCGCCATCAGGCCCAGGCCCACCGCCGCGCGGATCAGCAATTCGGGAGGGCGCTTCGACGAGCGCGTGCGACGGTCGCTCACAGGCCTCCGAAACGACGTTGGCGCCGCCCGAAAGCGGCAATCGCCTCGCTCAACGTTTCCGCATCGAAATCGGGCCACAGCGTGTCGACGAACAGCAATTCGGCATAGGCCGCCTGCCACAGCAGGAAGTTCGACAGTCGCTGCTCGCCCGAGGTGCGGATCAACAAATCGAGCGGCGGCAGATCGTGCGTGTCGAGCAGGCTTTCGATCGCCTGGGTATCGATCTCCTCGATCGCCATGGCGCCGTCGCGGACACGACGCGCGAGTTCCTGGGCAACACCGGCTAGTTCGGCCTGCGATCCGTAATTGAGCGCGATCGCCAGCAACGGGCCGGTGTTCGCCGCAGTACGTCCGGTCGCGTCGTCGATCATCGCGACCAGATCGGGGGAGAAGCGGCGATAATCGCCGATCACCCTCAGCCGCACATTCTCGCGGACAAGCTCGTCGAGATCGCTACGGATGAAATGCCGCAGCAATCCCATCAGATCGCCGACTTCTTCCTCGGGGCGGCGCCAGTTCTCCGACGAGAAGGCATAGAGCGTCATCGCCTCGATCCCCATCGCGCGAGCGGCGCGGGTGACCTTGCGGACCGCCTCGACGCCCTGGCGATGCCCCGCGATACGCGGCAAATGGCGCTTCTTCGCCCAGCGCCCATTGCCGTCCATGATGATGGCGACATGGCGCGGCAGCACCGCGCTGGAAGCGGCCGGCGCCATATCGGTGACGGCCACCGGCGTCACTGGCTCAGGATTTCCTTTTCCTTGGCCGTGGCCACCGCGTCGATGTCGGCGATCGTGCTGTCGGTCACCTTCTGCACGTCGTTCTCATGCCGCTTGCGCTCGTCTTCCGAATAGACGCCCTTCTTCTCATCGGTCTTGAGCGAATCCATTCCGTCGCGACGAACGTTGCGCGCCGCAATCCGCGCCTTTTCGGCATATTGACCGGCCAGCTTGGCGAGTTCCTTGCGGCGCTCCTCGGTCAGATCGGGGATCGGCAGGCGCAGCGTATTGCCGTCGTTGATCGGGTTCAGCCCCAGACCAGCCGACCGGATCGCTTTTTCGACCGGACCGATGTTCGATTTGTCCCACACCTGGACCGACAGCATCCGCGGCTCGGGCGCCGAGACGGTTGCGACCTGGTTGAGCGGCATATTCGATCCGTACACCTCGACCGTCACCGGATCGAGCAACGCGGTCGACGCCCGGCCGGTGCGCAACCCGCCGAGATCGTGCTTCAGCGCTTCGACCGCACCCGCCATGCGGCGTTCGATATCGGCCTTGTCATAGGCGGCCATGTGTCATCCTTCCTTCTGTACCACCGTCGAGACGCCCTCTCCGCGCAACACCGAGGCGAGATTGCCCGGCTCGCGGATGTTGAACACCACGATCGGAATGTTGTTGTCGCGGCACAAGGCGATCGCGCTTGCGTCCATGACTTTGAGATTGTCCGCGAGCACCGTGTCGTAACTCACGGTTTCGTAACGCTTTGCCGCCGGATCCTTCTTGGGATCGGCATTGTAGACGCCGTCGACCGACGTGCCCTTGAACAGCGCGTCGCAATTCATTTCGGCGGCGCGCAACGCAGCACCGCTGTCGGTCGTGAAGAATGGCGAGCCGACGCCGGCGGCGAAGATCACCACTCGTCCCTTTTCCAGGTGGCGCATCGCACGGCGTCGAATGAACGGCTCGCACACCGACTGCATCGGGATCGCCGACTGCACCCGCGTATCGACGCCGACCTGCTCGAGCGCGTTCTGCACCGCCAGCGCGTTCATCACCGTCGCCAGCATGCCCATATAATCGGCGGTCGCCCGCTCGATGCCCTTCGCTGCGGCCGACAGGCCGCGGAAGATATTGCCCCCGCCGACCACGACACACAATTCGTGCCCCGCGTCCTTGGCGTCCTTGATCTCGCCGGCGACGCGCGCGGTCACCTCTGGATCGATCGCCAGGCCCCCCTCACCCATCAGGACCTCGCCCGAGAGTTTCAGGAGGATGCGTTTATAGGCGGGGCTGGACATCTACACCTTCGGGGTCGTGAAGTGGCGCGGACCTTAGGAGCGCTGCGCTCCGAAGCCAAGCGGTTAGCGGATACGAAAAAGGGCCGCGCCTCACGACGCGGCCCCTTCTTCCTTCGAGACGTCGAATCAGGCCGGCTGGGGCACGCCCGACGCCGCCGCGACTTCCGCCGCGAAGTCCGATTCTTCCTTCTCGATGCCTTCGCCGAGCTGGAAACGGACATAGTCCTTCAGCGCGATCGGCGAACCGGCTTCCTTGGCGGCCGCGGCGACCACGTCGGAGATCTTGGTCTTGCCGTCCATCACGAACAGCTGGCTGACCAGGGCATTCTCCTTGCGATACTTGGCGATCGCGCCGTCGACCATCTTGGCGACGATCTCGGCGGGCTTGCCGCTTTCCGACGCCTTTTCCTGGGCGATCGCGCGCTCGCGCTCGATCACTGCCGGGTCGAGGTCTTCCTCGTTGAGCGCCAGCGGGAACGCCGCCGCGATGTGCATCGCCAGCTGCTTGCCGAGCGCTTCGAGCTTGTCGGCCGGAGCCTCGCTCTCGAGCGCGACGAGCACGCCGATCTTGCCCAGGCCCGGCGCCTGCGCGTTGTGGACATAAGGCACGACCGCGCCCTTCGACACTTCGAGCTTCTTTGCGCGGCGCAGCGTCTGATTCTCGCCGATCGTCGCGATATTGTTGGTCAGCACTTCCTCGACGGTCTTGCCGCCCAAAGATGCCGCCTTGATCGTCGCGATGTCATCGCCCAGTTCGAGCGCGACCGAGGTCACGTCGCGGACGAAGGTCTGGAACTGATCGTTCTTGGCGACGAAGTCGGTTTCCGAATTGACTTCGACCGCAGCACCCTTGGTGCCCGAAACCTCGACACCGACCAGACCTTCGGCCGCGGTGCGGCTCGATTTCTTGGCGGCGGCCGCGAGGCCTTTGGTGCGCAGCCAGTCCAGCGCGGCGTCCATGTCGCCGCCGGCTTCGCCAAGCGCCTTCTTGCAGTCCATCATGCCCGCGCCGCTCTTCTCGCGCAGGTCCTTGACCATTGCTGCCGTGATGTCGGCCATGTCTTCGATCCTTCTAGTCAGAATGTAGTTGCGGGCGAGGCGGGGCGTTGTCGCCCTACCCCGCCCGCATGACGGTTAGGCGACGGCTCAGGCGTCGATCTGACGCTCGCCCTCGGCGGCCAAGTCGGCTTGCTGCGCCGCGTCGGCGACGACCGGCTCGGCGTTGAGGGCTTCCTCGGCCGGGGCCGGTTCGCCGGTCAGCGCTTCCTCGACCGGCGCTTCGACCTGGGCACCCAGATCGACACCGGCATTGGCCTGGCGCTGCTGGCCGCCACGAGTCGCGGCGATGGCGATCGCCTCGCAATAGAGGCGGATCGCGCGAGCGGCGTCATCGTTCGCCGGAACCGGGAACGCGATGCCGTCGGGCGAAACGTTCGAATCGAGGATCGCCACGACCGGGATACCCAGCGTGTTGGCTTCCTTGATCGCCAGCTCTTCCTTGTTGGCGTCGATCACGAACATCACGTCGGGAACGCCGCCCATGTCGCGGATGCCGCCGAGCGAGAGCTCGAGCTTGTCCTTCTCGCGGGTGAGCTGGAGCACTTCCTTCTTGGTCAGGCCGTGCGTGTCGCCCGAAAGCTGCTCTTCGAGGCTCTTGAGGCGCTTGATCGAGTTGGAAATCGTCTTCCAGTTGGTGAGCATGCCGCCCAGCCAGCGGTGGTTGACGAAATGCTGACCGGCGCGGCGCGCGGCGTCGGCGATCGGCTCTTGCGCCTGGCGCTTGGTGCCGACGAACAGGACCTTGCCGCCCGACGCGACCGACGAGCTGACGAATTCGAGCGCACGCGCGAACAGCGGCACGGTCTGCGACAGATCGATGATGTGAACGCCGTTGCGGTCGCCGAACAGATACGGCTTCATCTTCGGGTTCCAGCGGTGGGTCTGGTGGCCGAAATGTGCGCCCGTTTCGAGCAATTGCTGCATGGTGACGACAGGTGCCGCCATAGGGATAACTCCTTCCGGTTGTTCCTCTGGGAAGCGGGGACCGAAAATCCTGTAAGTCCCCTCGCCAATCATGGCGGAGGCAGGTCCGGCACCGGGTTATGATGCTTCCCATGCGGGTTTGAGGCGCGGCCCCTAGTCCAAAGTCCGGACAAAGGCAAGCGGCTCAGGCGCACGCTCGCCGGACTTGGGTCGGCCCGCACAGCTGTATTCACGCTATGTTCCGATTTTTCGCTTGACGACCGGAACATCAACAGAACATACAGCGGTCATCCACAGGACGCGGAACATCTGAATCGCCGGACGGTTGGTTCAACCTGGATCGCGCTCCGTCCAAAGGGGAAGTCGCAATGTTCACGCTCGTTGCTGTCCTGATGTTCGCCGGTGCGCTGGTCGCGGCGGGCGCGACCATTTATTCGACCGTCGTCCCGGCATTGCCCAGCATCCAGGCCGCGCTTGCTGGCAAGGGGCGCGGGTCGATCGTTCCGCCACTGCCGCCGCGTCATGCCGCGACGACGATCAGGGTGACGGTGCGCTCGGTTTCGGCGCAGCCGAGATATTGGCGCGCTGCCGCCTGATTCGGGCATAATTGCGCGCGCTAAACGGGATCAGCCCGAGATAGACCAGGCAGAGCCCAACCAATGTCGGCCATGGGGCAGAAATCAACGCCGCCCCGATCGCGACGATCACGGCCAACGCCTCAAAGCGGATGTTGCGCCTCAGCCTGAGCGAAGACCAGCCATAAGTCGCGATGCTTGAGATCATCAGGAACGCGATAAAGGCCATCCACGGCGCCACCAGCCAAGGTGAGCGCAGCCACTGCTCGCCAGTGATGAACCACAAATAGAGCGGCAGCATCGCGCCGATCGCTCCCGCGGGCGCGGGAATACCGGTCAGATAGCCGGCAGCCTTGCGCGGCTGTTCGGTGGCATCGATCTGGGCGTTGAACCGCGCCAGCCGCAACGCGCAGAACACCGCGAACAGCAAGGCGCAGATCCAGCCGAAGCGCGGCGCGTCGGTTAGCGACCAGAGATAGAGGATCAGCGCCGGCGCTACCCCGAACGAGATGGCGTCGCTGAGCGAATCAAGCTCGGCGCCGAACCGGCTCGTCCCGCGCAGCATCCGTGCGACCTGCCCGTCGACACCGTCGAGCACGCTGGCGGCGAGGATCATCACCACCGCCATCTGCCAGTCGCCGGCAATCGCGAAGCGCACGCCCGTCAGCCCCGAACTTAGCGCCAACGCGGTCAGCGCGTTGGGCGTGATCGTCCTGAGCGGCAGGCCCGTGGCCGGCCGTCTCAGCCGTCGCGGGCGCGGCGGTTTCACTGGGTCACGCCGCTCATCGTCTCGCCACCGATCCGGCCGATGATCGTCTCGCCCGCGATGGTGCGCTGACCGAGGATCACCTGGCAGGCAGTGTCGGCGGGCAGAAACACATCGACCCGGCTGCCGAAACGGATCAGTCCGATGCGCTGGCCAGGCGCGACCATATCGCCTTCCTTGACGAAGGCGACGATCCGGCGCGCGACGAGGCCGGCGATCTGGGTGAAGCCGATCAGCCGGCCGTCCTTGCCCTCGACGACGAGGTGCTGGCGCTCATTCTCTTCGCTCGCCTTGTCGAGGTCGGCATTGAGGAACTTGCCCGAGATATAGACGACGCGGCGGATGATCCCCTGGATCGGCGTGCGATTCACATGGACGTCGAACACGCTCATGAAGATCGAGACGCGGATCAGCGGCGTCGTGCCGAGGATGTCGAGCTCCGCCGGCGGCACCACAGGCTGGATCATCGTCACCAGGCCGTCGGCGGGCGCGATCACCAGACTGTCGTCGCGCGGCGTGACCCGGATCGGATCGCGGAAGAAGGCGGCGACACCCAGCGTCAGGAACGCCAGCGGCCAGAACAGGACTTTCCAGATGACCAACGACAGCAATGTCGCGACGGCGGCGATGATGACATAGCGGCGCCCTTCCGGGTGCATTGCCGGAAAGCGCCACTTGACGGTGGTCGTGCCGATTTCCGGCGGATCGAGTGAAGGCATGCGCGCCGTCTAACCGTGTTGCTTGTGCGGTACAATGCGCGGGAAGCAGGTCAGGCTCCCTGGGCGGCACAAGGGTACGGCGCTTGACCCTCCTCCCCGCTTCACCCTAGAGGCCCGACCAAACCCCATCAGGAAAGCGGATATGGCGAAGATCAAGGTGAAGACGCCCGTCGTGGAGATCGACGGCGACGAAATGACGCGGATCATCTGGGAATGGATCCGCGAGCGCCTGATCAAGCCCTATCTCGACATCGACCTCGATTATTACGATCTCGGCATCGAGCATCGCGACGCGACCGACGACAAGGTCACCGTCGACAGCGCCAAGGCGATCCAGAAATACGGCGTCGGCGTGAAATGCGCGACGATCACTCCCGACGAGCAGCGCGTCGAGGAATTCAGCCTCAAGAAGATGTGGAAGTCGCCCAACGGCACGATCCGCAACATCCTGGGCGGCGTCGTGTTCCGCGAGCCGATTGTGATCTCAAACGTTCCGCGCCTGATCCCCGGCTGGACCAAGCCGATCGTGGTTGGCCGCCACGCCTTCGGCGACCAGTATCGCGCGACCGACTTCCGCGTTCCCGGCCCCGGCAAGCTGACCATGACCTGGGTCGGCGACAATGGCGACAAGATCGAAGAGGAAGTGTTCCAATTCCCCTCGTCGGGCGTCGCGATGGGGATGTACAATCTCGACGATTCGATCCGCGATTTCGCCCGCGCCTCGATGCATTACGGCCTCAACCTGAAATGGCCGGTGTATCTGTCGACCAAGAACACCATCCTCAAGGCCTATGACGGCCGCTTCAAGGATCTGTTCCAGGAAGTGTTCGAGGCCGAGTTCGCCGACAAGTTCAAGGAAGCGAACATCACTTACGAGCATCGCCTGATCGACGACATGGTCGCCAGCGCGCTCAAATGGTCGGGCGAGTTCGTCTGGGCCTGCAAGAATTACGACGGCGACGTCCAGTCGGACCAGGTCGCGCAGGGCTTCGGCTCGCTCGGCTTGATGACCTCGGTCCTGCTCTCGCCCGACGGCAAGACGGTGGAGGCCGAAGCGGCGCACGGCACCGTCACGCGCCACTATCGCCAGCACCAGCAGGGTAAGGCGACCTCGACCAACCCGATCGCGTCGATCTTCGCCTGGACCGGCGGTCTGAAATATCGTGGCAAGTTCGACGGCACGCCGGACGTCACGCGCTTCGCCGAGGAACTGGAAAAGGTCTGCATCGAGACCGTCGAGAGCGGCAAGATGACCAAGGACCTGGCGCTGCTGATCGGCCCCGATCAGGCGTGGATGACCACCGAACAGTTCTTCGAAGCGGTCCGCGAGAACCTCGAAACGCGGATGGCGACCTGGGCGTGAGGTGACGCCCAATCCTTCTCCCCTTGTGGGAGAAGGATTGCGAAGCTTGGCGGCGTGCCGCCTAGCGCAGCTTGGATGAGGGGAGCGGCGCTTCAGCGCCGCGCGAGCCTTTGGCTCGCCCCCTTATCCTCCCACTCGGCTCCGCCGAGCGGGCCCCTCCCGCATCAGGTAAACAGCGCCCCGCGCTGTTTAGGTCATGCCGGGGCATGACCGACCTGATGCGCCCGTAAGGTGGAGAGGGTTTATATCCCGACTATTTCGCTCGCCGGGAGGCTCCCCTGGCGACGCACACCCCACAAAGCCTGTCACACAGCGGTCACGCCCAAGGCGCAGAACGCGGGCAACGGGATCGCGTTACCTGTCATACAGGTAGCTGGATGGGGGAATGACGATGCGTGGTCGACTTGGTGTATTGGCCTTCGCGGCCTTTCCAGCCCTCGGCCTGGCGTCCTGCGGCAGCGAGTCCGATCCAATCCGGTCAGCGGGATCCTCGACGGTCTATCCCTTCACCAAGGCCGTGTCGGACGCCTTTGTTCAGGCGAAGAGCGGACGGAAGGCGCCCGTCGTTGAATCGACCGGGACCCAGGCCGGGATCATGCGTTTCTGCGAAAGCGCGGGACCCGTTTCCTTCGATATCGCCGACGCCTCGCGCCGGATGAAGCGCGTCGAATTCGAGCGCTGCCAGAAGAACGGCGTGGGAGACATCATCGAGGTCGCGATCGGCCTCGATGGCCTGGCGCTCGCCGAATCGAACCAGGGACCCAAGATCCAGCTGAGCCGCAAACAAATCTATCTCGCGCTGGCGGCAAATCCGATGGGCAAGCCGAACACCGCCAAGACCTGGAAGGACGTCGATCCGAAGCTCCCGGCGATCCCGATCCAGGTGCTGGGCCCACCCACGACCAGCGGCACGCGCGACGCGTTCGTCGAACTGCTTCTCCAACCGGGCTGTTTCGAGGCAGTGCCGACCGCTAAGGCGATGCAGACCTCGGGCGACCCGGCCGACTTCGATCGCATGTGCCGCCAGATCCGCGGCGACGGCCCGTACGTGGTGCAAGGCGAGAACGACAGTCTCATCGTCAAGGGCCTGGAAAGCAATCCGAACGCGCTTGGCCTGTTCGGCTATTCCTACCTCGAACAGAATGCGAGCCGGTTGCATGGCGTGCCGATCGATGGCGTCGCCCCCAACTATGACGCTATCTCCAGCGGCAAATATCCCGGCGTCCGGACACTGTACCTCTACGTCAAGAAGAAGCATCTGAAGCCAAAACCAGAGCTCCAGGCCTTCCTCGACACGTACGCGTCGATGTGGGACCCCAACGGCCCGCTCGCCAAACATGGCCTGATCGCGATGTCTGAAAGCGGCCGCAAGCGCTCCGCCAATGCGATCAAGGAGCAGTACGTGCTGGATTCGTCGCAGCTGTTTTGAGGCGGGCGACCGGCGGGGCGAGTTGTCCCCTGCTACTTTGCCTCGGGCGACCGAACGTGCTCGGGGCGGAAGCCCATGCCGATGATCTGCGCGGGAATGCGCCGCAACAGCGGGATGCGATCGAGCAGCTTCGCTGCCAATGGCGGGGCGTCCATCGGCTCTGTGCTGGCGAGCAGTGGCGCGATGATCGTGTCCTGGACCATCTTCTGCATCCCCTGGGTCAGCTTGACCGCGCGGATGCGGCGGTCGTGGACCTTGTGCAGCAAGGGATCGGGGTCCTCTCCCGCCGCCATCGGCGCCGCGAGGACATTCGCGGTGGCGACCGCATCCTGCACCGCCAGGTTGATCCCGACGCCGCCGATCGGCGACATAGCGTGCGCAGCATCGCCGATCACGAGCAAGCCCGGGCGGTCCCATTTGTCCAGACGGTCGACCGTCACGGTGAGCAGCTTGACGTCGTCCCAGCTCGTCACGCTTTGATCGACCGTCGCGGTTTCCGGTCCGATCGCACGGACACGGGCGCGGAAGGCGTCGAGACCCTCGCCCCTGATCTTCTCGGCGCCACCTTTGGGGAAGACGAAGGCGCATTGATAATAATCGCCGCGGTCGATCAGGACGAACAGGGTGCCGGTGTCGAACACGCCCATCGTGTCGTTGTCGGGATTGGCGATCTTGGGGATGCGAAACCAGAAGACGTCCATCGGCGCGCCGATCACGGTCGTGGGCAAGCCGTCGCGGTGCCGCGAATCGCGGCCGTCCGCAGCGATCGTCAATCGTGCGCGGATTTCTTCGCCTTCGCCTGTCCTGACCCCGCGGACGCGCCCGTCTTCCTCGATCAAGTCGACGCCTTCGCAGCTCTGCCGCAGGTCGAACGCTGGATACCGCCGTGCCGCATCGGCGACGAAATCGAGGAAATCCCATTGCGGCATCAGCGCGACATAGGGTGCCGGGACGTGGAGATGCGTCAGGTCGACGATCTGCATGTCGCGACCGGCGATCCGTGCGCTCAGCCGCTCGATCTTCTGATGCGGGCGCTGGAGCAACTCGTCGAGCAGGCCGAGTTCGCTGAAGATGCGCAGGGTCGATGGATGGACCGTGTCGCCGCGAAAATCGCGCAGGAAGTCCTTGTGCTTTTCGAGCACGATCGTCTTCAGCCCGGCGCGCGCGAACAGCAACCCGGCCACCATTCCCGCCGGCCCGCCGCCGATGATGCAGATATCCGTTTCAGTCATGACCTGACAAACTCCCTTCGGCCTGCTTTGATGCCGGCATGGCGATTGGTCTCGACAATAAAGGGTTCAGCGATGCGCTGGTGATTCTCGGTGCCGCAGGCATCGTGATCCCGGCGTTCGCGCGGTTCAAGGTCAGTCCGGTGATCGGGTTCATCCTGGTCGGCATGCTGGTCGGTCCCGCTGGCCTGGGCGCGTTGGTCGGACAGCAGCCGTGGCTCTACCACATCACCATCTCCGACCCGCATGCCATCGAGCCGTTCGCGGAGTTCGGCATCACGTTGCTGCTGTTCTCGATCGGGCTCGAGCTCTCGCTGAAAAGGCTCTGGGCGATGCGCGGTGCGGTGTTCGGGATTGGCGCCGCCGAATTGCTGGGCTGTGCCGCGGTGATCGGCGTGGCGTTGCTGGTCACCGGAAATCCCTGGGGAGCGGGTCTGGGCCTTGGCCTGGCGTTGGCGCTGTCGTCGACGGCGCTGGTGCTGCCGATCGCAGGGACGACCAGTCCGGTGGGTCGAATCGCCTTCGCGATGTTGTTGTTCGAGGATCTGGCGCTGGTGCCGATCATCTTCGGCCTGGGCGCGATGGGCGGGCGCGGCGGAGACATTGTCAGCGTCCTGGCCTGGGGTGCTGTGGCGATCGCCGCGATTTTCCTGTTTGGCCGGTTCGTGCTGCCGCGGCTGTTCGCCCAGGCCGCACGGACCAAGAGCCCCGAGCTCTTCCTGGCGATCTCGCTCTTGGTCGTGATCGTCGCGAGCCTCGCCACCACCGCCGCCGGCCTGTCGCCGATCGTCGGGGCGCTGCTGGCGGGCGTGCTGATCGCCGAAACCGAATATCATAACGAAGTCGAGGTCATTACCGCGCCGTTCAAGGGGCTTGCCCTCGGCGTGTTCCTGATCACTGTCGGGATGAGCCTGAGCCTCGACACGCTGATCGATCATTGGGGCGATTTCGTGCTGGCCTTGCTCGGCGTGGTCGCGGCCAAGTCGATCGTCACCTTCGCTTTGCTCAAACTGTCCAAGGCGCGCAACGGCGTCGCCGCCGAAACCAGCCTCCTGATGTCGAGCCCATCCGAGACGACGTTGATCGTGCTCGGCACGGCCGCCGGTGCCGGGCTCATCGCACCACAGGATGCGGCCTTCTGGCAGACGGTTACCGCGCTCGGGCTGACGATCACGCCGGCGCTTGCCGAGATCGGCCGCCTGGTATCACGCCGTCTGGAAGCGCGCGAGCGCCTCGCGCCCGACCTCCAGCTGGCCGAAGAAGGACCAGGCACGGTGGTGATCGGCTTCGGGCGCGTCGGCCGGATGGTCGCCGACATGCTGCGCGAGCATAACCAACCCTATATCGCGGTCGAGGCCGACATCGATGCGGTCAATGCGGCCCGGCACGAAGGCTATACCGTGCTGTTCGGCGACGTATCGCGCGGCGAGCTGGTCGATCGCCTCAATCTCGGCCGTGCCAAGGCGCTGGTGCTGACGATGGACGATCCGGTGCTGACGGCGCGATTGACCAAGCGCGTGCGCGGATGGGTTCCCAGCCTGACGATCGTCGCCCGCGCTCGCGATGCGTCCCATGCCGCGGAGCTGTATCGGGCGGGCGTCACCGACGCCGTGCCCGAAACGCTCGAGAGCTCGTTGCAATTGTCAGAGGCGGTGCTGGTCGAACTGGGCGTCGCAATGGGCCCCGTGATCGCCTCGATCCACGAAAAGCGCGACGAATTGCGCAAGTCGATCAAGGAAGAAGCTGGGCTCGATCGCGAGCCGCGGCTGCGGCGCGTCAGGAGGCCCGACCCCTCATAACGGCTTGCTGAAGCACACCACCCGCTCCTGCTCGGCAAAACCGATCGCGCGGTGGAAGGCGTGGCTGTCGAGATTGTCGATCAGCGCATCCGAGGCGAATTCGGTGCAGCCTTTGGCGCGGCCCCAATCGGCCACTGCCTCAACCAGGGCCGCGGCGACGCCCCGCTTGCGGTGATCCGGCGCGACGAAAATGCCTTCGAGGAACACCACTGGCGAGGTTGAGGTGCCGTTGACATAATCATGGCGCAGCGTCGCTTCGGCGAACCCGATCACAGCACCGTCATCGCTACGCGCGACGATGTTGAACTGCTCCGGATCGGCGGCCGCCAGCCATTCGGCTGCCTGCTTGTCGAGGGCCTCCTCATCAGGCCATAAAGCGACGCGCAACGGAACCCAGCCCGCCAGCGTCTCCGCCGAAACGGGCTCGATCCGCAGCATCAGCCAGCCAGCGCCGCCCGGATCGCCGCGACAGCCTCATCACCCTTGCTGCCATCGGGACCACCGCCTTGCGCCATGTCGGGACGGCCGCCGCCGCCCTGGCCGCCCAGCACCTCGACTGCCTTGCGCAGCAGATCGACCGCGTTGAAGCGGCCGGTCAGATCGTCGGTCACGCCGACCGCGATCGAGGCGCGGCCGTCATTGACCGCGACCAGCACCGCGACACCCGACCCGATCCGCGCCTTGGTCTCGTCGACCGCACCGCGCAGACCCTTGGCCTCCAGTCCTTCGACCACCTGGCCGACGAAGTTGATGCCGTTGACCTGTTCGGGCCCAGCCGGGGCAGCACCGCCTCCGCCGCCCAGCGCCAGCGCCTTCTTCGCTTCGGCCAGTTCGCGCTCCAGCCGGCGGCGGTCCTCGACCAATGCCGCGACACGTGCCGGCACTTCATCGGGTGTGGCCTTGAGCACGGCGGCCGTCTCACGCAGCTTTTCGTCGCGGCTGGCGAGATAGGCGCGCGCCGCTTCGCCGGTCAGCGCCTCGACGCGGCGAACGCCCGACGACACCGCGCCCTCGCTCACCAGCTTGAACAGCCCGATATCGCCGGTCGCATTGACATGCGTGCCGCCGCACAATTCGAGGCTGTAGATCTTCTGCCCGTCGCGGCCCATCGACACGACGCGGACCTCGTCGCCATATTTCTCACCGAACAGCGCCATCGCGCCCTCCTCGATCGCCTCTTCAGGAGTCATCAAGCGCGTCGAGACGGCGTCGTTCTGGCGGATATAGGCATTCACATCGGCCTCGACCTCGGCCAGCCGCGCCGGATCGATCGCGGTCGGTTGCGAGAAATCGAAGCGCAGGCGTTCGGGCGCGACCAGCGATCCCTTTTGCGCGACATGCGTGCCGAGCCGCTCGCGCAACGCCGCGTGAAGCAAATGGGTCGCCGAATGGTTGGCGCGGATCGCGTTGCGGCGCTCGCCGTCGACCACAAGGTGGATGGCATCGCCGATCGCGATTTCGCCCGCCTCAATCTTGGTGCGATGCGCCCAGAGCCGGCCAAGGTGCTTCTGTGTGTCGAATACGCGGCCCTTCAGTCCCTTGTCGTTGGTCGCGAGCCCGGCGTCGCCCACCTGCCCGCCACTCTCGGCGTAGAACGGCGTCTGGTTAAGCACAATGTCGACCTCGTCGCCGGCAGCCGCCTTGTCGACGCGCGCGCCGTCCTTGATCAAGGCGACGACTTCGCCCTCGCCTTCCTCCGACGTGTAGCCGATGAATTCGGTGCCGCCCTTTTCCTCGACCAGATCGTACCAAAGCTCGTCCGACGCCTTCTCGCCCGATCCCTTCCAGGCGGCGCGCGCCGCGCGCTTCTGCTCGGCCATCGCGGCGTCGAAGCCTTCGCGGTCGACCTGCAGGCCCTGGGCGCGCAACGCATCCTCGGTCAGGTCATAGGGAAAGCCGAACGTGTCGTAGAGCTTGAACGCGGTCTCGCCGGCCAGGGTCGAGCCCTGCGCCATGCCCGCGGTGGCCTCGTCAAGCAGTTTGAGCCCCTTGTCGAGCGTGCGGCGGAACTGCTTCTCTTCCTGCTGCAATGTCGCCTCGATCAGCGGCTGCGCGCGGATCAGTTCGGGGTAAGCGGCGCCCATTTCGGCGACGAGCGCCGGCACCAGCCTGTGCATCAGCGGATCCTTGGCTCCCAGCAGATGCGCATGCCGCATCGCGCGCCGCATGATGCGCCGGAGCACATAGCCGCGGCCTTCATTGGCCGGCAGCACGCCGTCGGCGACGAGGAAACCCGACGAGCGCAAATGATCTGCGATCACGCGATGGCTCGCCTGCTGCTCACCGACCGCCTTGGTGTGGGTCAGCGCCTCGGACGCGGCGATTAGTGCCTTGAACGTGTCGGTGTCGTAATTGTCATGCACGCCCTGTAGCACCGCGGCGACGCGCTCGAGCCCCATGCCGGTGTCGATCGACGGCTTGGGCAGGTTGCCGACGATCTCATTGGCTTCCTGCTCGAACTGCATGAACACCAAATTCCAGATCTCGACGAAGCGGTCGCCATCCTCGTCCGGCGATCCCGGCGGGCCGCCGGGAATATGGTCGCCATGGTCGAAGAAGATTTCCGAGCACGGGCCGCACGGGCCATTGTCGCCCATCGCCCAGAAATTGTCCTTGGTCGCGATACGGATGATTCGTTCGTCGGGCAGGCCGGCGATCTTCTTCCACAGATCGAACGCCTCATCGTCGGTATGATAGACGGTGACGGTCAGCCGGTTGGGGTCGATCCCCCATTCCTTGGTCAGCAGCCCCCAGGCGAGCGTGATCGCGCGCTCCTTGAAATAATCGCCGAACGAGAAATTGCCGAGCATCTCGAAAAAGGTGTGGTGGCGCGCGGTGTAGCCGACATTGTCGAGATCGTTGTGCTTGCCGCCGGCGCGGACGCATTTCTGGCTCGACGTCGCGGTCGAATAAGGCCGCGATTCGAGGCCGGTGAAGACATTCTTGAACGGCACCATGCCCGCATTGACGAACATCAGCGTCGGGTCGTTCTGTGGTACCAACGGCGCCGATTGCACGGCGGTATGGCCGTTGGCGGCGAAGTAATCGAGAAAGCTGCGGCGGATGTCGTTGGTCGAGGTCATGGCCGCGACTTAGGGGACAGGCGAGCGCTACTCAAGCCGATGGTGCGCGGATGCGAACAGCGATATCATGCGCAAGCGTTCCGATTGGGGAAATGGACGATGCGCCTCTCGCTCCTGGCCTTACCGCTGCTCGCGCTGATCCCGGCATCCGTTGGCGAAGCGACGATGCGGCCGAGCGCCGCCGACTTGCTCGCCAGCATCCCGATTTGTGGAGACGAGTTGCCGGTCGGCGCGACCCCTCAACTCTATCCCGGGTACGGCAAGGGCGGTTTCCCGATTTCTACCGCCAATACGCGCGCGCAGGCATTCTTCGACAACGGCATGCAGCTTGCCCATGCCTTCGCGCACGGCGCGGCCAGCGCCGCCTTTGCGGAGGCGGCCAAGCTCGATCCGAAGTGCGCGATGTGCGAATGGGGGGCTGCGTGGAGCGACGGGCCGACGATCAATTTCCCGATCGGCGCCGAGCAACAGAAAGCAGCGCTCGCCAAGGTGCTTACGGCCGAGAAGCTGCTGACGCCGCAATCGCCGCAGCGCGAGCGCGATCTGATCGCCGCGCTCAAGCTTCGCTATGTGGAAGGCGGCGGCAAGGGCGCGGGAGACCTCGCCTTCGCGAAAGCGATGGATGCGCTGACTTTGCGGTATCCGCAGGACGACGAGATCGCGACGATCGCGGCCGATGCGTGGATGATCCCGACGGCACTGACCAGCGGCACCGCCAATCTGCCGCGTGCCGTGGCGCTGCTCGAGGGCGTGCTCAGGCGCAGCCCGGACTACACGCCCGCGATCCACTTCTACATCCATGCCACCGAGATGAGCGGTTTCCCCAAGCGTGCGGAACCCTATGCCGACAAGCTTGGCAGGCTGGCGCCGGCGTCGAGTCATCTGATCCACATGCCATCGCACACTTTCTATTGGGTCGGCCGCTATCAGGATGCCGCCGACGTGAACGTCACCGCGGTCGACCTCGGCCAAAGCGACGCGCGGATCGCAGGACTGATCAAGCCCGGCCAGGTCTGGATGCTCCCCTATCACGGCCATAACGTGCAGTACGGAGTCGGCGGCGCGCTGATCTCGGGCGACGGCAAAGCGGCGCTCGCGCTGAGCGATCCGCTGATCGCGGCGACCGCCAACCTGCCCGATCCCGGCAATCTGTTCCTCCAGATGGGAGTCGGCACCGCCTATTTCGCCGAAGGCCGCTTCGCCGACCCGGCCAAGGTGCTGGCCCTGGCCGATCCCGGCGAGAAACAAGCCTATGTCCGGCAATATTGGCTTTATGCGCGCGGCGAAGCGCAGGCCCGACTGGGCAATGCCGCGGGCGTGCGCGCCGAACGCGCCAAGATCAGCTTGCCGCCGCTTCCCGCCAAGCCGGACGATCTGGCCTATCAATCCCGGCAACTCGTGCGGATCGCGCAGCTAGTGCTCGATGGCCGCGCGGCGATGATCGACAAGCGGCCCGATGTGGCGGCACGCGCCTATCTCGCCGCCGCCAAGCTCGACGAAGCGCGATTGATGAAGACGCTGAGCGATCCGCCGGCCTGGTGGTACCCGGTGCGCCGCAGCTACGCCGCCGCGTTGCTCGCGCAAGGCAAGCCGCGCGCGGCCCTCAAACAGGCATCGCGCGTCCTGGCGCGGCGATCGAACGATCCGGTCGCGCTGTCCATTCGCGCAGACGCCGAGGAGGCGCTGGGCATGAAGGATGCGGCGGCGGCCGATCGGGCGGCGGCGCTGCGCGATTGGCGAGGCGATAAGGCGCAATTAGCGCCCGCGCTGGCCTAGCTCGTCAGCAGCGGCGTGCGGTCGCAGATGGCGGCAAGCGCCGCGTGGCGCTTCTGCACCGCCTCGCCGTAAAGCGCGATATCGTCCGGCGCGAGATGCAAGATCAGCGCCGAGCCGTCCTCGCCCAGTTTCGAACGCTCCAACGGTCCGGCAACACCGCCCGACAGGCGCTGTCCCAGGCGCATCGCCAATCCCCATTGCGCGGCGCGCCTGAGGTCTTGCACCGGCGCTAGCACATTGAGCGGTTCGGGCGTGCCGGCGCCGCCGCCTAGCGACGTCCATAGCGCCTGCGCGATCAGCGCGCGGCCGCGCCCATCGACCGCCACCCAATTACCGTGGAGCGCGATCTCGACACCGCGTTCGGCGCGGAATTCGGGATTGGCGTGCCAGCCGACATCGGCAAGCAGGCAGGCGGCGCGGCGCAACCGCTCCATCGCCGGCGCATCCTGAAACAACGGCGAGATCCAGCGGTCGAGCAAGTCGCCATGTTCGGGGAAACGGCCGAGCCGCCTCCCCTCCTCGCGCGTGGCGACGATCAGCGGATCCTGCAGGCGCGTTTCGGCATCGAGCGCTTCGTAGAGCAATCCTTCGCGCAGCCCGAAGCTGGAGACGATCGTGCGATCGCTCTTGAGGTGGCGAAGCAGCGCGGCGAGTAGCGCCGCCGCGTCGTTAAGCATCGGCGCGCGCTGCGACGAGATCCCCGGTACGGCTTTGAGCGTTCCCTTGCCGCTGTGGCTGACGCTGCGCACCAGCCGGCCGATCGTCGCGGGCGACATGGCATAATGCTGGATGACGGGCAGCGGATAACGCCGCAGGTTCATGTCGAGCCGCGCGAGGCTACGCCATGACCCGCCGACCAGATAGAGCGGCAGACCCTTGCCCTTGCCCGACCAACCGGCCTGATCGACCAGCTTGGCGACGCGGCGATCGATCATTCCCTTGCCCTTGGCACGGAGCGCCGCGATGCGCAGCACGCCGAGGGGGAATGATACGCGATCGCGAATTTCGCCTTTCTTGACGCGCACAAGTTCCAGGCTGCCGCCTCCAAGGTCGCCGACGATCCCATCAGCGTCGGGAATGGCGGACAGCACGCCCATCCCGGCCGCGGTGGCTTCCTGTTCGCCCGACAGCAATTCGACCGGAAGCCCGATCCGCGCCGCGGCATCGAGCAGGATGTGTCCGTTGGAAGCGTCGCGCACGGCGGCGGTGGCCACCGTCCTCAGGCTTTCGACTTCCATCTCACGGGCCAGCGCAGAAAAGCGTTCGAGCGCTTCGATCGCGAGTTCCAACCCCTGTGGAGCCAATTGCCCGGTTTCACCGAGCCCCCGCCCCAGCCCCGCCATGACTTTCTCGTTAAACAGCGGCGCGGGCAGCCGCGGCGGCCCTTGATAGACGACCAGACGGATCGAGTTCGAGCCGATGTCGATGATGCCCGTGCGGGGCTGCCCAGCAACCGGCTCGGCCTGGGGTTTGCGGAAAAGAAGGGTTGCCATCGCGTCGCTAACGCCGTCGCGTCAGCGAGAGTTTCGGAACTGCCCCGCCCTCGAGCGCGGCACCGCGGCCCGATAGCGACGGATTGGTCATGAAGTAGCGATGGAGGTTGAACGGCCGCGGCCCCGGTTCGATTCGGTCATAGGTGCCGTCGGCGTGGAGCACCCAACTCTGTTCGGTATCGATCAGGTTGGCGACCATCACCTGGTCGAGAATCTGGTCGTGCACGGTCGGATTGAGGATCGGCAGCATATATTCGACCCGACGGTCGAAATTGCGCGGCATCCAGTCGGCCGACGAGATGAATATCTTGGCGCCATCATTGGGCAACGCCTTGCCGTTGCCGAAACACCAGATCCGGCTGTGCTCGAGAAAGCGACCGATCACCGACTTGACCCGGATATTCTCCGACATGCCCGGCACGCCGGGCCTGAGGCAGCAGATGCCGCGGATGATCAGGTCGATTTCGACGCCGGCGTTGGACGCTTCATATAACTTCTCGATGATCGCCGGGTCGACCACCGAGTTCATCTTGGCCCAGATCGCGCCGGGCCGGCCTTCATTGGCATTGGCGATCTCGCCATCGATCAACGCGGTCAGCCGCGTGCGCATGTCACGCGGCGAGATCCCGATCTGGCTCAACACCGGTTCGACATAGCCGGTGACGTAATTGAAGATCTGCGCGGCATCGCGGCCGAGCTCGCGATCGGCGGTGAAGAAGCTCAGGTCGGTATAGATGCGCGCGGTGACGGGATGATAATTGCCCGTCCCGAAATGGCAGTAGGTGCGGTACTCGCCGCCCTCGCGCCGGACCACCATCGAGACCTTGGCGTGGGTCTTCCAGTCGAAAAAGCCATAGACCACCTGAACGCCGGCGCGTTCGAGCGCGGAGGCCCAGAGCAGATTCTGCTCTTCGTCGAACCGCGCCTTCAGCTCGACCACCGCGGTCACCGACTTGCCCGATTCGGCCGCCGCGATCAGCGCGTTGATCACCGCCGACTGCTTGCCGGCGCGATAGAGCGTCTGCTTGATCGCGACCACGTCGGGATCGGCCGCCGCTTGCTTGAGGAATTCAATCACCACCTCGAACGTCTCATAGGGGTGATGGACGACGATATCCTTGGCCTTGATCGCCGCGAAACAATCGCCGCCGAATTCGCGGATGCGTTCGGGAAAGCGCGGGCTGAACGGCACGAATTTCAGATCGGGCCGGTTCTCGTCGATGATCGCTTCGAGATCGTGGACGCCCAGGAAGGCCCCGCTTTCGGTGACGAAGGCATCGCCCCCCGCCAGTTCCTCGCGCAACACCACGCCCAATGCCTCGGGCATGCCCGATTCGAGCTCGAGCCGGATCACCCGGCCGCGCCGCCGCCGCTTGATCGCATTGGCGAAGTAACGGACCAGATCCTCCGCCTCTTCCTCGATCTCGATATCGCTGTCGCGCAGGACGCGGAATTCAGCCGCGCCGTTCACCGCGTAGCCGGGGAAGATCAAGGTCGAGAAGCGCTTCACCAGCGATTCGACCGCGACATAGCGCGCCGGCTCGCCGGGCAATCGAACGAATCGCGCCATCGCCGCCGGCAGCATGACCAGTTCGCGGATCATCTCGCCGTCCGAGGCGCGCGTCAGGTCGAAGATCACCGCCAGCCCCTTATTGGGCATGAACGGAAACGGATGCGCGGGATCGAGCGCCTGTGGCGTCAGGATCGGGAAAATCTGTTCGCGGAAGTGTTTTTCGAGCCAGGCCGCCTCGTCCGCGGTGACTGCTTCGTCGATCTGCCGCGAGCCCAGCACATGGACACCAGCCTCGCCCAGTTGGTGACGCAGGTCTCGCCAGACGTTGCGCTGATCCTCGACCAGCGAATCCGCGCCGGCGACGATCACGGCGAGTTGCTCGCGCGTAGTCAGGCCATCGGGCGAGCGGCGTTCAACCTCCTGCTTCTGCTGCCCCATCAGGCCGGCGACACGGACCATGAAGAATTCGTCGAGGTTGGAGCCCGATATCGACAGGAACCGCACGCGTTCGAGCAGGGGATGCGCGGTATTGCACGCTTCCTCGAGCACGCGACGGTTGAACGCTAGCCAGGACAGCTCGCGATTGAAATAGCGTTCGCCACTCTCCCCGCTTTCGAACGGATCGTCGTCATTGGCGAGGCGCGCGATATGAGCGGGGCGAGTCATTGTTCACCTTGTTCGGCGTTGTCGGCTGCGGACGGTCGGGCGATGATTCCCGCCTCGGCCAGTGTGGCCCTTGCCAGTGGGATCGACAAGCGCTTGCGGCGTTCGAGCACTTCCTGATCGAGCACGTCGACAACACGTTCCACCGCAATGAAGCTGCGTTCGAGCCGCGCGATCAGCCATTGGATCAGGTCGGGCCGCGCATCGAGGCCGCGCCGCAGGAACTGGCGTTCGAGCAGCGCTTGCATCAGCGCGTCGTCGGGCGCGCCGATCTCCGCGATCGGGCTGGCGGCGAGGCGTGAGCGCAGATCGGCGATGCCGACTTTCCACACCGGTGGCGCCGCATTGGCGACGAACAATTGCGGACGGCGCGCGGCCTGGGCGTCGTTCCAGGCGTGGAACAACTCCTTTTCGGGCCGAAGATCGGCGTCATCGACGATCCTGCCGCCGCTCCGGCTGGCGAAGACGCGCGCCAGCAGGCTGCGCCCGGATTTGCGCGGACCGACCAGCAAGGCGGTCATCACCGGCCAGGTTCCCCAATGTTCGAGCTGGTGAAAGGCGTGCGCATTGGACGGCGTGACGAGGAACTCGTCGTCGCCCGGTCCGGGCGGCCAAGCCAGCGGCAGGCCGAATTGCTGGCTCATCCGGTCGGTCGGTCTTCCGACGGGACGGCCGGCGGCGGCGAGGACGGCCGCCGGATCCTGAGCGTCGCGCCGCTGCGGCCGACCTGGAAACCGCGCGCTTCGAGCGCCGACGCCAACGCCGCCGGATCGCCGCTATAATTGAGCCGCATCACCGACACACCGCCGATCGCCATGCTGGTGGTGTTGGCGCCGCTGACGCCCGGCACACCGCGGACCGCGCCCTCGATAGCCGAGACCGATGCCGCGCTCGGCGTATCGAACTGGACGGTAACGGCAGCGCCTCCCGCGATCGCCGTCGTGGCGTCGGCGGTCGTCGCCTCGCCGGTCGGCGTATCGGTAGGTGTCGGGGTTGCCGTCGGCGTCGCCTGGGGCGGCGGAATATAAGCGAGGCTGGGATCGACGCCGAGCGCACCATTGCGCAGTTCGTCCTGATAGATCGTGTCGATCCGCTTCACGCCCGCGTCGAGCAGCGCCGGCACGCCGGCTTCACTGTCGACGCGCAAGGCGAATCGCGCCAGCAAATCGTTGTCGGGGCCGTGCCGCGCCTCGAACACGCCAACGACCGGCCCACCCGGCCATTGGCGATAGAGCGTGACCGAGGGCACCAGGACGTCGGCGGCGGCATATTGGTCGAGCACGCTGCGCCACCAGCCGCGATCGCGCCGGCCTGCTTGCCCCTCGTTGACCAACAGCGAATCGGCGCCGACGCCGGTCGGGCGGACGTAATCGACCGAACTGTCTCCGGCCCGGAACCGCTGCCAGGCATCCGCCCAGGCCGTTTTCTGTTCGAACGCGACCGCGCTGCCGCCGGACCATTGAACCGGAATCAGCAACATCGGTGCGGATCGCGAAATGTCGCCAACCGCGCCCATCAACCCGCCCAGCCGCGCCCGGCTGAACAGCACGCCCAGCTTGGCGATATAGCGAGTGGGGCCGATTTGCTCGTTCTGGATGACGATGCCGGTCACCATCGAATCGAGCACGCTGTCGGCAGGCACGCCGCCGCCACCGCCGTATTTCTGCGACAGCATTTGATAGGCTTTGCGCTGGGCAAGTCTCCATCCGGCGATCCGCGCGGATTCGGCATCGGGGCCGTTGACGTCGACCTCGACATTATCGACCTGATAGCTGCCCGACGCGTCAATCGGCTGGTTCATGTCGATCTTGTCGCCGCCATCGTCTTGTGCGGCGACCATCCCGGCGGCCCCGGCAAGAGCAAGGGCCGCGGCTAAAGCGGAGGCGTGGAAGAAACGGCTGCGGCGCATGTCGGCGCCCTTTTGGCGAAGCAGACGTGGAAATCCAAGCGTGTTGTCGTTTGGGCGCACWTTCACCCCTGGCGATGCCCTGGACGGAGCGGATTTTGGTGCAGGGCTAGAAGCGAGGAGGGAGCGATGCATTATGCATCGTGACCGACGAGCGACGCAGCGCTGCGCCAAAATCCGCCCGCCGCTGTGCGGTTGCGCTGGGAGGCGCACCGGCGTTGTCGCTTGCTTGCGCGTAGCTCAAGGCTACGCGACTGCGCTGCGCTCCTAGCCAGCACGCCTCCCAGCGCAATCCAGGGCATTGCCAGGGGTGAATGTGCGCCCTAGTCGCGTCCGTATGAGCGAGAATGAGCCCTACACTTATGCCCAGGCGGGCGTGTCCATCGAGGCCGGAAACGCGCTGGTTCGCGCGATCGGACCACTGGCCAAGGCAACGCGTCGACCCGGCGCGGACGCCGATCTCGGCGGATTCGGCGGGTTCTTCGACCTCAGGGCGGCCGGGTTCAAGGATCCGCTGCTGGTGGCGGCGAATGACGGAGTCGGCACCAAACTGAAACTCGCGATCGACAGTGGACGCCATGACGGCGTCGGCATCGACCTCGTCGCGATGTGCGCCAACGACCTGATCGTGCAAGGCGCCGAGCCTTTATTCTTCCTCGATTATTACGCGACCGGAAAGCTCGACAATGCGGTTGCCGAGCGGGTGGTGGCGGGCATTGCCGAAGGCTGCCGCATCGCTGGCTGTGCGCTGATCGGTGGCGAGACCGCTGAAATGCCCGGCATGTATGCCGATGGCGATTACGACCTCGCCGGTTTCTGCGTCGGCGCGGTCGAGCGCGATCGCGTGCTGACTGGCAAGGACATTGCGGCCGGCGACGTGATCCTTGGACTTGCTTCGTCAGGCGTTCATTCCAACGGCTATTCGCTGGTCAGGCGATTGGCGGCGGACAGAGGCTGGAAGCTCGATCGCCCTGCCCTGTTCGACGCCGATACACTGTTGATCGACGCGCTGATGGCGCCGACGCGCATCTATGTGAAAAGCCTGCTACCGCTCATCGCCGAGGGTCGGATCAAGGGATTGGCGCATATCACCGGCGGCGGCCTGCTCGAGAATATCCCGCGCGTGCTGCCGGATGGCGCGCATGCCCGGATCGACGCCGATGGCTGGGAGCAGCCGCGGCTGATGGCGTTCCTGCAGGCACAAGGCGCGATCGAGCCCGAGGAAATGGCACGGACCTTTAATTGCGGGGTCGGGATGGCGGTCGTGGTTGCCGCGGACGATGCCGAAGCGGTGACGGCCGCCCTAATGGCTGCCGGTGAGACTGTGCTGACAATCGGAGCGATCGAGGCCGGGCAGCGCGGCTGCACGGTGACCGGCTCAGCCGGCACCTGGAGCGCGCGTGCCGACTGGACGGCGACGCATAATGCATAAGGCACTTCTCCCTTCCCGCTGGCGGGAGGGGAACGCATGAAAAAAGTCGGCATCCTGATCTCCGGCCGCGGGTCGAACATGATGGCGATCGTCGAGAATGCGGACACCGCATACGAAGTCGTGGTGGTCGCGTCGGACAAGCCCGAGGCGCCGGGCCTGATCTGGGCGCGCGAGCATGGTATCCCGACCTTCGCGCTGTCGCCCAAGGGCATCGGCAAGCTCGCCTATGAAGCGGCGATTTCCGCGGCGCTCCGCGAGGCCGGTACCGATATCATCGCGCTCGCCGGTTATATGCGGCTGCTCTCGGACGAGTTCGTCGCCGAATGGCGTGGGCGCATCATCAACATCCACCCGTCGCTGCTGCCCAAATATAAGGGCCTCGACACGCATGCGCGCGCCATCGCGGCGGGCGACGAAGAAGCGGGGTGCTCGGTGCATATCGTGACCGAGGAGCTCGACGCCGGCGAAGTGCTCGGACAAGCGCGCGTGCCGATCCTGCCCGAGGACGACGCCGACACGCTGGCCGCGCGGGTCCTGGCGGAAGAGCATCGCCTTTACCCCCAGGTTCTGGCAGATTTCGCCGCGCGATGAGTCCCGATCCCGATGCCGACCTGAAGCAGATCCGCGCGATCTGCATGACCTTCCCCGAGGCAGCCGAAAAGCTGTCGCATGGATCGCCCGCCTTTTTCATCGAGAAGGGCAAGGTCTATGCTTATTTCTGGCACAACCATCACGGCGACGGGCATACCGCCGTCATGGTCAAGACCAGCGGGCGCGAGGAACAGGCGATGCTGGTCGAGATGGACCCCGATTTCTATCATATCCCGCCCTATCTCGGCCCGTCGGGCTGGATTGGAATGGAATTGAACGGCGACGCGACCGACTGGCAACGCGTCGAGGACAGGATCGCGATGAGCTGGGAAATGGTGGCGCCGCGCCGCTTGCTGGAGGCCGGTGGGCGATGACCGACCCAGAGACGCCCATGTCGACTCCTGCCGCGGTCGAAACTCCGGCCGAGCGCGCCGAGAAGGCGGCGATCCGCCGGCGCTGGATTTCGCTGGCCGAATGGGTCGGCATCGCCGCTTTGCTGGTATCGGCTGGCGGCTTGTGGATGAGTTGGTCCGATCGCAAGGCCGATCAGGCCGAGCGCGCGACCGAGAGCAACGAGAAATCGCTCGTCGCCTTCACCGCATCCCGCAACGGGAACACTGTGCTAACGCTCAACGACCCCGATCATCGCATCCAGGAGATCGACGTCGCCTTCCCGCCGGCATTGGGAGTGGACGCGCAGACCGGACTGTCCAGCCCGCAGATCGACACAAACTGGTTCGAACGCGCCTTGCTCAAGGTCACCGACAAAGGCGCGGACGACCGTCAGGGCCGCCTGCCCGTACTGATCACCGCGACCTGGTGGGATGGCGACACCAAGAAGACCGACCGGGCAATCTATCAAGTCCGATGGAAGACAGCCGGGCGTCTGCTCGGCGGCCGCAAGCTCGAACTCGAAGGCGCCAGTCTGGCCGAACGCGGTGGGAGTCCGGCGCGGCTCGATGCCCTATGGGCGAAGGAAAAGCCGGCGGAACACTGACCGCCGACCCGGCGTCACCCGATCATAGCTGCAGCGCGTAGATCACGTCGTCGCATAAGGTAGCGCCGACCTGATACTGCCGTTCGCCGACCTTAATAAAGCCCTGCTTCTCGTAAAATGCGCGGGCGCGCTCGTTGCCGGCATAGACGCCGAGCAACATACGCTCGCCGCCCATCGCCCGCGCGTCGAGCAGCGCCTGAGCCATCAGCGCAGGGCCCAGCCCGGTGCCGTGCGCCCGCGATAGGGTATAAATGCGGCGGAGCTCGATGTCTGCGGAACTCGTTTCGATTGCGGGCAGTTCGGGCGTGGTCAGCACCGAATAGCCGATCGGCGCTCCGCCGCTCGCAATCTCTGCGACGACGACGCGGCTACCCGCCGCCTGGGCCCAAGCGCGAAATGCGTCCAGGTGATTGGCCTTGGCGCAATGCGCGACGATGTCGGGCCCTTCGAGGAGCCCGGCAAACGTCTCGAGGAAGCAGGCCGAGGCGACGAGCGACAGCGCCGCGGCATCCGCCGCGGTCGCTCGCTTCAATCGCCAACCGGCGTCAGCCGACAATTTCGTCGGGCGTGAAGAAGAACGCGATCTCGATCGCGGCATTCTCGTCCGAATCCGATCCGTGGACGGTGTTCGCCTCGATCGATTCGGCCAGCTCCTTGCGGATCGTGCCCGGCGCGGCGTTCTCGGGGTTGGTCGCGCCCATGATATCACGGTTGCGCTGCACGGCGTTCTCGCCTTCGAGCACCTGAACCACGACCGGACCCGAGATCATGAAGTCGACCAGGTCGCCGAAGAACGGGCGCTCCTTGTGGACCGCGTAGAAGCCTTCAGCCTGCTCGCGGCTCATGTGGATGCGCTTCGATGCGACGACGCGGAGACCCGCTTCTTCCAGCATCTTGGTGACCGCACCGGTGATGTTGCGGCGCGTGGCATCGGGCTTGATGATCGAAAACGTGCGGTTGGCGGCCATGGCGGTCGCTCGCTCCTCTATTGCTGGGGCTGTGGAAAACTGGCGGCTCCCTAGGCGGGGAGCGTCCGGGATGCAACCCGCGCTCGGATGCGACATGTAATCTCTACCCGCTCGGGGGATTTTGTGTCAGCCTTTGCTCCAGGGTCGATATCGGGGAGAGGATCGATGCGGTCTGCTTGGGTCATCGCCACCGCGGCCGCATTGCTGCTCGGCGGATGCGATGCGTCGCTGATGTCTAAGAATCCGCTGTTCGAGCAAGGCAAGGCCAGGCTCAAACCCGGTTTGTGGGTCATCGAGCCGAAAGATTGCCCCGCGCCGGTAGATGCCAATATTTTCGACTGGCCAGATTGCGCCAAGCCGGCGCAGGTCCGGGATGGCGAGATCAGGATCTTTTCCGGCGCAGGGCCGGTGCGACTCAAGCTCGTTTCGAGCGACGGGATGCCGATGATCCTTCAAATCTCAGCCGACAAAGATCGAATGGGCGCCGGCGCGTCCGACCTCTACAATGACGGCACGATGGACATGCCACCCGCCAAGCCTGACGACAAGAAGCCTGAAATGGCCTTTGCATATCTCGCTTTCCTGCCGTCCCCGAACGACCCGGTCACGCGTGGGATGCTGATGCCGCTTTATTGCCCCCGGGATGGCGATAGGGATCCGGACATCAGGCGCATTCCAAAGCCGGACAAAACCCAACCGGACGAATGCGAGGTGACTTCGGCCAGAGCTGTGCGTCATGTTGCCCAAAAAACCGCGTCGGATTGGCCGAAATGGCAAGCGGTCTGGATTGCCGATCAACCTTACGGACCGGCTGGTTTCGACGACGCGGTGATGAACGTTTCAAACGACTGACTATCAGGCAGCTTTCGACCAGCGCCCGTTATCGTCCTGCTTCCAGTAATTGCGCTCGACGCCGTCGCGCGTCGCGAGCGATTTCCACGCCTCGCGCGCTTCGACGATGCGGTCGCCGTCGAAGAAGTGGAACGCCCGGTCGAAATCGAGCGCTTCGTCGCGCCATCGCCCGTCGATCAGCGCGATGTTGCGTGCGGCGTTGGTGGGAACAGGCGCTTCGCAGATCAGCACCGGCTGGGCCGCGTCGTCCTCGCTTCCGGCCTGGCCGTGCGGGAGGAAGCTGTCGGCGGCGAACGTCCAGAGCAGACGATCGATCGCGGCGCGCTGGGCCGCGTCGTCGCTGACCACCAGTAACCGCCCCCCACCCGCCACCACGCGCTGGGCGATGCTGGGCAAGGCGCGGTCGAGCGGAGTGACGGTGAGGTGGTAGAAATCGACTTGCATGTCGGACCGGCGTTCAGCTCTCGTAATTGTCGGCGACGAAGCGGTCGAGCAGGCGCACGCCATAGCCGGTCGCGCCCTTGTCATAAGTGTTGCCGGCCTTGTCGGCCCAGACCATGCCCGCAATGTCGAGATGCGCCCATTTGACGCCGGGCTCGACGAAGCGTCCGATGAACTGTGCGGCGGTGATCGACCCGGCACCGCGCGGACCGACGTTCTTCATGTCGGCGATCGGCGAGTCGATCAGCTTGTTGTACGCGTCGCTCATCGGGAAGCGCCACAACAGGTCGCCCGAGGCGCGGCCGGCAGCGAGCAACTGATCGGCCAGCGCGTCGTCATTCGAGAAGACGCCGGCATGCTCGTTGCCCAGGCTGATGATCATCGCCCCAGTCAGGGTGGCGAGGTCGACGATCGCCTTGGGATGATGCGTGCGCTGCACCCAGGTGACGCAATCGCACAGCACCAGCCGCCCCTCGGCGTCGGTGTTGAGCACTTCGATCGTCTGTCCGGACATCGAGGTCAGGATGTCGCCCGGCCGGATCGCGTTGCCGTCGGGCATGTTCTCGACCAGGCCGCACACGCCGATCACGTTCGCCTTGGCCTTGCGCGAGGCCAGCGCCTTCATCGCGCCGACCACCGCACCGGCGCCGCCCATGTCCCACTTCATGTCTTCCATGCCGGGCCCGGGCTTGAGCGAAATGCCGCCGGTGTCGAACGTCACCCCCTTGCCGACCAAGGCGAGATCGGGATCGCCCGCGCCCTTGCCGCTCCATTTGAGTGCCAGCAGGCGCCCTTCCCTGGCCGATCCTTGCGCGACTCCCAGGAGCGCGCCCATGCCCAACTCAGCCATTTGGTCGGGGCCGAGCACGGTGACTTCGAGGCCCAATCCCTCGACGCTCGCCAGCACGCGCTCGACGAACGTTTCCGGATAGACGACGTTGGGCGGTTCCGCGACGAGCGTGCGCGTAAGGTCGAGGCCGCCAGTGACTGCCTGATTGTGCTGCCACGCAGTGTCGGCTCCATCGGGAGCGCCGACGATCGTCGCTTCCGCCAATGTCGGCTTCTGCTTTTCTGTCAGCTTGGTGCGATAGGTATCGATCCGCCACGCGCGTTGGGCGAGCGCACCCGCGAACCGTCCGACCGCCGCAGGGCTGGGCTGGACCGCACCGAGATCGATCGCCGCGCTGATCGCGTTGGTCAGCAACCGCGCGGTGACCGCGCCTCCCGCCCGCTCCCAATCCGTCTCGTTGCCGTCGCCGACCCCTAGCAACAGGATGCGCTTCACCGCGCCATCGACACCGACAAACGCTTCGGCAATCGAGCCCGCTTCGCCTTCGAACCGCGCTGCCGCGGCGGTCGCGGCGAGCACTTCCTGACCGGTACGACCGCCAATCGCCGTGTCGAGCCCGTTCTTTTGCACCGGGATAACCAGCGCATCGGCGACAGGAGGTGTGGCGGCGAACTCGATCTTCATGGACTGCAACCTCAATCAAAAACACGAAATGCGTGCTGGACGCGCCTCTCTAGGCCGCTATTGCGCTGGCTGCAAAGGCCGGCCCCGGCGATTGCGGATCGGCGGCATGGATGCGATACCGGCGGCCCGGCAGTCAGGGACCGTCGCCGGAAAAAGGGTGTTTGGTGATCGTCACGCGTTCCGCATTTCTGGCCGGCTCGGCGATTCTTCTCGCGCTTGCGGCCGCGACACCGGCTTGCGCGCAAGATCTTCAGGACCGCCCGGTCGAGGTGCCGCCGCCGTCCGAAGCACCGGCATCGACCGATCCCGACCAGGTGCAATTCTCCGCCACCACGCTGCAATACGACACCGACACCGAGATCGTCACGGCGACCGGCGACGTGCGGATGTATCGCCAGGGCGACAAGTTGCGCGCCGACAAGGTGGTCTGGAACCGCAAGACGGGCAAAGTGACGGCGATCGGCAATATCGCGGTCACCAATCCCCAAGGCGACACGGCCTATGGCGATCAGATCGACCTGACCGATACGCTCAAGGACGGCGTCGTCGACAATATGCTCGTCGTGCTCGAACAGGGCGGACGACTGGCCGCGGTCAAGGGCGAGCGTAGCGAGAGCGGCGTCGTCACCTTGCGCCAGGCCGCCTATACGCCCTGTTCCGTGACCGATTCCGGCGGATGTCCCAAGGAACCATCGTGGAAGGTCACCGCGGTCAAGGTCGTCTATCGCCCCGATCGCGAACGCATCTATTTCACCGGCGCGCGCTTCAACTTGTTCGGTTTCGCCACCGTTCCGCTGCCCAAATTGTCGACCCCGGTCGGCAACGGTGCGCAAAGCGGGATTCTCAGCCCGGATATCCGCTACAGCCGCACCAACGGGTTCGAGGTCGGCGTCCCTTATTATTTCCGGCTGGCCGACAATAAGGGCCTGACCATCACGCCGCGGCTGTTCACCAGCGTCGCGCCGATGATCCAGGCCGAATATGAGCAATTGTCGACCAAGGGCGCGTTCAAGATCACCGGTTACGGCACGGTATCGCCGCGAAGCGATCTACTCGCGACACCCACGCCGGCGACGACCGAGAATGCGTTCCGCGGTTACCTGGACGGTGTCGCACGGTATCAGCTCGATCCCAATTGGTCGATCTCCGGCTCGCTCAGGATCACCACCGACCGTACGTTCCTGCGCCGCTACGAAATCTCCAACGACGATCGCCTCCGCTCGACCTTCAGCGTCGAGCGGATCGACGCCAATAGCTATTTCGCGATCAACGGCTGGCTGGTGCAGACTTTACGGCTCGGCGACCGCCAGGGACTGCAGCCGATCGCGCTGCCTGAATTCGACTATCGCCGGCGGATCGATGGCATTCTCGGCGGCCGCCTCAACCTCCAGGCCAACACGCTCAGCATCGCGCGCACCGCTGGGCAGGATACGCAGCGCGCCTTTGTCAGCGCGCAATGGGATTTGCGCCGCATCACGCCCTGGGGTCAGGAAGTGACGCTGACCGCCTTTGCGCGCGGCGATCTCTACAATGCCAGCGACACGGCCGCGACCACGGTCATCAGCTATCGCGGTCAGAACGGCTTCCACGCACGCGCCATCGCGGCGCTGGCACTCGACGTCAAATGGCCGCTAATCGGCGAGTTCCTCGGCGGCACGCAGCGACTGACGCCGCGGTTCCAGGTCGTCGCCTCGCCACCGACTCCAAACCTCAAGGTTCCCAACGAGGATGCGCGCGCCGTCGACCTCGAGGATTCGAACCTGTTCGCGCTCAACCGCTTCCCCGGTTACGACCGGTGGGAGGATTCGACGCGTTTCACCTACGGCCTGGATTATTCGCTCGATCTGCCGGGTATCGCGATCAACGCGACGATCGGGCAGAGCTATCGGTTGTCGAGCAAGCCGACGATCTTCCCCGACGGCACCGGTCTGACCGATCGCTGGTCCGACGTCGTCGGCCGGACCGAGGTGCGGTTCCGCGACTTCGTTTCGTTCATTCACCGCTATCGGCTCGACAAGGACAATCTGGCGATCCGCCGTAACGAGGTCGACGCGACGGTCGGCACCAAGCGCACCTATTTGCTGTTCGGTTATCTTCGCCTCAATCGCAATATCGCCCCGACGCTGGAGGATTTGCGCGATCGTGAGGAATTGCGTCTCGGCGCGCGGGTCGGGTTCGCACGCTTCTGGTCGATCTTCGGGTCGACGACGATCGATCTGACCGACAAGAACGAAGATCCGCAATCACTAGCCGACGGCTTCGATCCGATCCGACACCGGCTTGGCGTGCAATATGAAGACGATTGCCTGCGCCTCGGCCTGACCTGGAAACGCGACTATCAGGATACTGGCGACGCCCGGGCCGGCAACAGCTTCCTGTTGACGCTGGCGTTCAAGAATTTGGGTCGCTAAGCATGCGTTCATGCGAAATCGGGCAGGCGTAAACGGTTTGTCGGGTGCGCCCGGTTGTTCATGGGGTTTCTTTCAGGTGAAAATTTTCTCGACTTCGGCGCGCATCGCGCTTGCGCTTGGTGCCGGCGCGATGATGGCGGCGAGCAGCGCCTCGATCGCCCAGACCGTGCCCGATAGCGGCGTGCCGCAAACCGGCCTGGATATTCCGGAGAACCTCCAGATCTTCGGCAAGCTCGATCCCAATGTTCGCAAGCCGACCGCGATCGTCAATGGCGTGGTGATCACCGGCACCGATGTCGACCAGCGGATGGCGCTGATCATCGCCGCCAACCAGTATCAGCTCAACGACCAGGAGCGCGATCAGCTGCGGCTGATGGTGCTGCGCGGCCTGATCGACGAAGTGCTGCAGATTCAGGAAGCCAAGACCAACGACATCACGATCACCTCGGCAGAAATCGACCAGGCGCTCGGCCGCGTCGCCAAGAATTTCAACCAGCCGCCGGAAAAGTTCGCCGCCTTCCTGCGCTCGATCGGATCGTCGGAACGATCGGTGCGCAAGCAGATCGAGGGCGAACTCGCCTGGCAGCGTTATCTTCGCCGCACGGTCGAACCGCGCGTCAACGTCAGCGAAGAGGAAGTGCAATCGATCCTCGACCGCATGACCAAGGACAAGGGCACGGAGGAATATCACCTCTACGAAATCTACAAGAGCGCGGGAACCAACCCGCAAGCCGTCGTCGCCGGCATGCAGGACATGATGCAGCAGATGAAGGACGGCAAGCAGACGTTCCGATACTTCGCCCAGACGCAGTCGGAAACGACGACGGGACCGAGCGGAGGCGACCTCGGCTGGGTTCGCGCCGCGATGCTGCCCGCCGAAATCGCGACCGCTGCGTCGCAGATGCAGCCGGGGCAGCTTGCCGGTCCGATCGAGCTTCCGGGCGGTTTTGACATCCTGTTCCTCCAGGAAAAGCGGCAGGTACTCGGGATCGATCCGCTCGCGGCAAAGCTCAGCCTGAAGCAGATCAAGATCACGTTCCCGGCCGGGACGACCCAGGAACAGGCGCAAGGCCGCGCCGCCGAGTTCGCCAAGGCGACCCAGGCGATCAACGGCTGCGGCGCCGCCAACCAGGCGGCGGCGGGCATGGGCGCGGAAATCGTCGACAACGATTCGCTGACCGTACGCGATTTGCCGCAGGCCTTGCAGCAGATGGTCCTGAGTATGCAGATCGGCCAGGCGACGCCACCGTTCGGATCGCCGTCCGAGGGCGTCAGCGTCCTCGTGCTGTGCGGGCGAGACGACGCCAAGGCGCCGACGCTGCCCAACGCGGCCGACCTGCAATATAAGATGGAACAGGACCGCGTGAACAAACGCGCGCAGAAGATCCTGCGCGACCTCAGGCGCGACGCCATCGTCGAGTATCGTTGACGGAGAGGCCCTAACATGACCGCCCTTCCCCCGCTGGCAGTCGCGATGGGCGACCCTGCCGGGGTCGGTCCGGAGATCATCGCCAAGGCCTGGGCGCGCCGGCGCGAGGAACGGTTGCTGCCGTTTTTCGCGGTCGGCGACGTTCGCGCAATCGCGCGCGTCTGGGACGGCCCGGTCGCGCATATCGATTCGCCGAGCGGCGCGTTTGCCGCATTCGACGGCGCCTTGCCCGTGCTGAGCGTGGAAGACGGCGGAGAAATCGTTCCCGGACGCCCGGACCTGGAGGGAGCGCGTTGCGCGCTGCATTCGCTCGAACTGGCAACCGGGCTGACCCGATCGGGCGCCGCCGGTGCGCTGGTCACGGGGCCGGTATCGAAGGCACAGCTCTATCAGATCGGCTTCACCCATCCCGGCCAGACCGAGTTCGTCGCCGAACGGGTCGGCGTCGCCGCCAGCACGACGGTCATGATGCTCGCCGGCCCGACCTTGCGCGTGGTGCCAGTGACGACCCATGTCGCGCTCCGCCAGGTGCCTGGCCTGATCACCACCGGGCTGCTCGTGGCGAAGGCGCTGGTCACTGCCCGGGCGCTGGTGCGCGACTTCGGCATCGCCAGCCCGAGATTGGCCTTTGCCGGCCTCAACCCGCACGCCGGCGAACAAGGCGCGATCGGACGCGAAGAGATCGACGTGATCATCCCGGCGGTCGAAGCGCTGGTCGCGCAGGGAATCGACGCGACCGGCCCGATGGCCGCCGATACGATGTTCCACGCGCGCGCCCGGGCAACCTATGATGCGGCGATCTGCTGCTATCACGACCAGGCGCTGGTGCCGCTCAAGACGCTGCATTTCGACGAAGGCGTCAACATCACGCTTGGCTTGCCGATCGTACGGACCTCGCCCGATCACGGCACGGCGTTCGGCATTGCCGGCCAGGACCGCGCCGAGCCGGGTGCGATGATTGCCGCCCTCCGCCTCGCCGCCGAAGCCGCCCAGCGCCGCGCCGACGCGCTCGTCGCGGCGTGACTCCCGACCTTCCGCCGCTGCGCGAGGTCATCGCGCGTCATGGCCTGTCGGCGTCGAAGGCACTCGGCCAGAACTTCCTGTTCGATGGCCAGTTGCTCGCGCGGATCGCGGCGATCCCCGGCGACCTGACCGATGCCGAGATACTGGAAGTTGGTCCCGGCCCGGGCGGCCTGACTCGTGCCTTGCTCGCTGCCGGGGCTCGCGTCACGGCGATCGAACGCGACCGGCGCTGCCTGCCCGCGCTCGCCGAACTCGAAGTCGCCTATCCGGACAAGCTCAGGGTAATCGAGGGCGATGCACTTGAGGTCGACGCGCCCGCGCTGTTCGCGGGCCGGCCGCATATCGTCTCCAACCTGCCCTATAATGTCGGCACCGCCTTGCTCGTCCGCTGGCTGTCGGCCGATTGGCAGCCCTGGTGGCAAAGCCTGACATTGATGTTCCAGCGCGAGGTGGCCGAACGGATCGTCGCCACCACCGACAGCGACGCTTATGGCCGGCTGGCCGTGCTCGCGCAGTGGCGGTCATCGGCACGGATCGCGATGAACGTCCATCGCTCGGCGTTCACGCCACCGCCCAAGGTGATGTCGGCGGTCGTGCATATCGTGCCCAGCGAGCAGCCTGACGGCGTGGAGTTCGCCAAGCTCGAACGCATGACCGCCGCGGCGTTCGGGCAGCGCCGGAAGATGTTGCGGCAGAGTCTGAAGAGTGTGCCCGGGGCATTGGAAGCACTCGAGAAAGTCGGCATCGACCCAGCACGCCGAGCGGAGACGGTATCGGTCGGAGAGTTCATCGCGCTCGCGCGGTGCCTTTCCTGAACGCTAAGACCCTCTCCCGCGCGCGGGAGAGGGAGGGGCCCGCCGCCGCAGGCGGGGGGAGGGTGAGGGTCTTCTTTCTTCTTCTGTCTCGGCACACGCTTGGAAGAAGAAAGAAGACCCTCACCCAAACCCTCTCCCGCTTGCGGGAGAAGGCTTTTAAGCCCTACTTCTTCTCCGCGTCCGGTTTGTCGGGAACCTTGGTCGCGACCTCCACGCTCGGCGGCGGCCCCTTGGCGATGGCCGAGGCCAAGGTCGTTGCCTCGGGGCACGGCTTCTTCCCGCACAAGGTCTTGATCCGCGTCAGATTCTCGCGTGCGGCTTCCATCGCGCCCTTGGCGACCAAAGCCTCACCCTGACCCCGCAACGCGGTCACGTCATTGGGTTCGATCGTCAACGCCTCGCGGTACAACCGGATCGCCTTGCCGGGCAGACCCTGGCGCGTCGCGACGGTCGCGAGTTCGAGGAAAGCGGCACGGTTGCGCGGGTCGACCGCCAGCGCGGTTTCGATCAGGTCGGTCGCACCATCGAGATTTCCCGACGCGGCCGCGGCGCGGCCCTGCATCAGCAAGGCCATCGACCGCGGGTCGATCTGCGCATCGGCGCGCTGGCCTTGCAAGGAAGTCGAAACGCTCAATCCCGCCAAGGCGATTGCGAGCGCTACGGGCGAAAAACGCATGATCGTCTCCACACGGGGCACAATGCCACCGGCTAGCATGGCCGGATCAGCCGCGCGACAAAAAAGCCGTCGGTAGCATCGTACGCCGGGGTGAGGCGTTTGCCGGCGCCGCACGGGCGCCCCTGTTCGATTGGCTCCTCGGCGGTCCAGCTGGGGTGATCAGCGAGGAAGCGGTCGACCTGCCCTGCCCCTTCCGCGTCGAGCAGCGAGCAGACGATATAGACCAGTGCGCCACCCGGACGGACGAGCGTGGCGCCGAGATCGAGCAAGCGGGACTGCGTCGCCGCCAGGCGGGCGATCCGTGGCGGGCTCAAGCGCCAGCGTGCTTCCGGGTTGCGTCTCCATGTGCCCGTGCCCGAACATGGCGCATCGATCAGCACGACATCGGCGCGATCGGTCCAATCCTCGAGCGCGGCCGCCTCGCGATCGCCGTCAAGCAACCGCGTCTCGATGATCGTCACGCCCGCGCGCTCGGCGCGGGGCGCAAGGCGCGACAATCGAGTGCGATCGACATCGGTCGCGAGCACCACCCCACGATTGTCCATCGCGGCGGCCAGCGTCAGTGCCTTGCCGCCTGCCCCGGCGCACAGGTCGATCACTCGCATGCCGGGTTCCGCGCGCGCTGCCGCGGCCACCAACTGGCTGCCGACATCCTGGATTTCGATCAGCCCGGCCTGCCATGCCGGCATCTGATCGACCATGGTTCCGGTCGGGAGCCGCAACGCATCGGGCGCGCCGTCGACCAAAGCTGCCTCGGCGAACTGCTCGGCCAGTTCGGCGGGCGTGGTCCGCAGCCGATTGACGCGGAGGTCGAGCGGCGCACGATCGATCAGACTGTCGATATCGGCTTGATCTAGCCCCGATTCCGCCAATCGCCGGCCCAGCCAGCCCGGCACGCGCGCTTCGACCGCGCGCGGTTCGTCGGGATCGATCGCCGGCGGGGCATGCGCCGAGCCGTCGAACAACGCGGCGACCTTCGGATCGATATCGGCGAGCGCGACCATCGCGGCACGTCCCGATGCCGGCGGCTCGCCGAAACGGCGAATGGCTTCATAGACCAGCTCGCGCACCGCGCGGCGATCCTTCGATCCGGCATAGCGCCGCGTCGCGAAATAGCGAGCGATCAGCGTGTCCGCAGCCGCGCCGCCTTCGCGCGCGGCGGCGATGACGGCATCGAGTAACTCGATCGCCGCCGCCAGGCGTGCACCCGGCGTCATCGCGTGGGGTAATTCGGCGCCTCGCGCGTGATCGTCACGTCGTGGACATGGCTTTCCTGTAGCCCCGCGCCGGTGATCTGGACGAATTGCGCGCGCTTCTGGAGTTCGGCGATCGTCTGCGATCCGGTATAGCCCATCGCCGCGCGAATGCCGCCGACCAGCTGATGAATGACGTCGCGCGCCGGTCCCTTGAACGCGACCTGGCCCTCGATTCCTTCGGGCACCAGCTTCATCTGGTCCTTGATGTCGCCCTGGAAATAGCGGTCGGCCGATCCCCTGCCCATCGCGCCGACCGAGCCCATGCCGCGATACGATTTGTAGGCGCGACCTTGGTACAGGAAGGTGTCGCCCGGAGCCTCTTCGGTACCGGCAAGCAACGATCCGATCATGCAGGACGACGCACCCGCCGCCAGCGCCTTGGCCATGTCGCCCGAGGTGCGGATGCCACCATCGGCGATCACCGGGACACCGGCCTTCGCCGCTTCCTCGGCACAATCCATCACCGCGGTCAGCTGCGGCACGCCCACGCCGGCGACCACGCGCGTCGTGCAGATCGATCCCGGCCCGATCCCGACCTTGATCCCGTCGGCGCCCGCATCGATCAGCGCGCGCGTCGCTTCGCCCGTCGCGACATTGCCCGCGATGACCTGCACCGAGTTCGACAATTTCTTCACGCGCTCGACCGCACGGGCGACGTCCTTGTTGTGGCCATGGGCGGTATCGATCACCACCAGATCGAGCTCGGCATCGACCAAAGCTGCGGTGCGCTCGAACCCCTTATCCCCGACCGTGGTCGCGGCGGCGACGCGCAGCCGGCCCGCCTCGTCCTTGGTCGCGTCGGGGTAGGTGACCGCTTTCTCGATATCCTTGACGGTGATTAGCCCGACGCATTTGTAATCGTCGTCGACCACCAGCAGCTTTTCGATCCGGCGCTGGTGGAGCAGATGCCGAGCCTCTTCGTGCCGGACTCCGATCGATGCAGTCGCCAGATTATCCTTGGTCATCAATTCGGACACCGGCTGTTTCGGATTGCCGGCGAAGCGCACGTCGCGGTTGGTCAGGATACCGACCAATTTGCCGTCGGCCTCGGTCACCGGAATGCCGCTGATGCGGTGATGCGCCATCAGGGCCTGCGCCTCGGCCAAAGTCGCATTGGGGGCGATAGTGATCGGGTTGACCACCATGCCGCTTTCATAGCGCTTGACCGCGCGAACCGCGGCGACCTGTTCCTCGACCGACAAATTGCGGTGGAGCACGCCGATCCCGCCCAATTGCGCCATGACGATCGCCATGTCCGCTTCGGTCACCGTGTCCATCGCCGAGGACAGGATCGGGATCGATAGCGCGATGCCACGGGTCAGGCGCGTGCTGGTGTCGGCCCCGCTCGGCAAGACGTCGGACTCCCCTGGTACGAGCAATACGTCGTCAAAGGTCAGGCCGAGGCGGATATTCATGGGGAGTGCCAATCTCTCGAATCGAGGGTTGGCGGTCCATGTAAACGCGGGCCGCCGGATAAGCTAGGGGCGCGGAGAGCTAGTCGCATTTCGCTATATTGGTGCCCGCGATCTGCTACTATCGCAACGAGTTCGGCGTTGGCCGATCGGGCTTTGGGGGGAAGTTGTAATGGGTGCAATCATCGGATTGCTGGCGGGCGTGCTGGTGGTGATCTACCTGCTCAGCTCGATCAAGGTCGTGCGCCAGGGGTATCAATATACCGTCGAGCGCTTCGGCAAGTTCACTTATGTGGCGCAACCCGGCCTGACCTTCATCACGCCGATGTTCGACCGCATCGGCCGCCGCGTGAACATGATGGAGCAGGTGCTCGATATTCCGGGCCAGGAGATCATCACCAAGGACAATGCCATGGTCGCCGTCGACGGCGTGGTGTTCTTCCAGGTGCTCGACGCGGCGAAGGCAGCCTATGAGGTCAGCGACCTCTATGTCGCGATCATGCAGCTGGCGACGACCAATCTGCGCACTGTGATGGGCTCGATGGACCTCGACGAATTGCTGTCCAAGCGCGACGAGATCAACGCGCGGCTACTCTCGGTGGTCGATCACGCGACCGAGGCCTGGGGCGTCAAGATCACGCGCGTGGAGTTGAAGGACATTCGTCCGCCTGCCGACATCGTCAACGCAATGACTCGCCAGATGAAGGCCGAGCGCGAAAAGCGCGCGACGATCCTCGAGTCCGAAGCTGCCCGTCAGAACGAAATCAACCGCGCCGAGGGTCAGAAGCAGGCGCAAATCCTGGAGGCCGAGGGTCGCAAGGAAGCGGCGTTCCGCGACGCCGAGGCGCGCGAACGCTCCGCCCAGGCCGAAGCCACCGCGACCAAGATGGTGTCGGACGCTATCGAAGGCGGCAGCACCCAGGCGATCAACTATTTCATCGCGCAGAAATATGTCGAGGCAATCGGGCTGTTCGCGACCTCGCCCAATGCCAAGACGATCCTGTTCCCGGTCGAGGCGACGCAATTGATGGGCACGTTGGGTGGCATCGGCGAATTGGCGCGCGATGCGCTGGGCACCCCTGCGGGCTCACCGGGCAACCCTTCGGCACCGCGGACACGATAGGAATATCATCATGACGCTGTTCGGATTGGAGTGGAGCTTGGGCGCCTTGTGGCTCGCCGCCGCACTGGCACTGGCGATCGCGGAATTGATCGCGCCGGGATTCTTCATGATCTTCATCGCCGCCGGTGCGGCGCTGACCGGGTTCGTCGTGCTGGTGATCCCGGGACTGGGCTGGATCGTGCAGGCTTTATTGTTCGCAGCGTTCAGCGCGGCTGCCGTCGCGATCGGCCGGCGATGGTATCATCGCGACCGCTTGGCCAGCCCTTCGCACGGATTGAACGACCGCACCGCCAAACTGATCGGCAAGACCGTCGAGGTATGCGAGGCGATCGTCGCCGGCGAAGGTCGAGTCAAGGTGGGTGACGGCGCCTGGAGCGCCACGGGACCGGATGCGCCCGCCGGGGCACTCGTGCGGATCACGGGTGCCACCGGGAGCGTCTTATCGGTCGAGCTCGCCTGAGCTCTTTCCCTCAGGCCTTGTTGCCGCCGCCGAACAGGCTTGAGGCGAAACCGCCGAGCTGGCCCAGGATACCCGAATTCTCGCCGCTGTTGATCAAGGTCGCGAACTGACCGAGCGAGCCTTCGCCACCGATATGGCCGACGATCTGGCTCAGCACGTCAGAGCCCAGGCCGGTCGATGCGGCCGCACCTTCCACGGTATCGCCGGGCGCGGTGTGCGATTGGGCCAGCGCCATGATCGCGCTCTCGGCCTGCTCGGGCGTGATCCCGACCTTGGCGGCGAGGTTCTGGACGTCGGCGTTCGAACTTACCTGCGAGAGAATGCCATCGAGCAACGACATAGAACTTCCTTTCACTGGACCGGAGACGAAACGACTCCAGCTTCCCGTCAGATACGCGGTTGCGGTGCGGTCAGGAAGCCAGATCGGGACGCAAATAGCCGAGCCGGGCCTGTATCGAGAACAAGCGGTCGCGCGAATAAAGCGTGAGGGCCCAGTCACGCCGCCCCTCGGGCGCCGCAAGCAACGCATTGACCTTTTCCACCAATGGCAAGTCGCTGCGAACTGACCCGAGGAAGCGACGTATCGCCGCGATATAAGTCAGCGTAATCGTGTGGTGATAGCCCTGTGTGGCATCGTTCACTCCGCCGACCGTCTCGTTATAGCCGGAGATGATCGCCGGCAGGTCGCGCTCGACATCGATATCGGACCGCTCGGTCAGCAACCACAGGCACGCGGCAAGGTGCGCTTCATGCGTCCACTCCGCCTTGGGCAAGGTGCGCGCGAGCAGCCCCTCCCCCACATGGCGGACAGCGGCGTCATCGGCAAAGAAACGGATCTTATGGTCGGTCATTGTCGGGCTTCCAATTGGAGAGGCCCGACTGATGACGGGCCGGATCAAGCGGTGGCGGGGGTCCGGGGCGCGGATTGTCGCACCCCTTCGTCGACATGATCCGCGAATTGCGCGAAATTCTCGACGAACAGATCGACCAGCTTTGCGGCCATCGCGTCGTATTCGGCCTTGTTCGCCCAGGTTTCGCGCGGATCGAGGATGGCGCTATCGACGCCCGGCACCGCGACCGGTACCTGGAACCCGAAATTGGGATCGGTGCGGAACTCGGCGTCGTTCAGACTGCCGTCGAGCGCCGCGTTGAGTAGCGCGCGCGTCGCCTTGATCGGCATCCGCTTGCCGACGCCATATTTGCCGCCGGTCCAGCCGGTATTGACCAGCCAGCAATCGACGCCCCCCTTGGCGATCCGTTCCTTGAGCAGATTGCCATAGATTGACGGATGCCGCGGCATGAAGGGTGCGCCGAAGCAGGTCGAGAAGGTCGCTTCGGGCTCGGTCACGCCGATCTCGGTGCCCGCGACCTTGGCGGTATAGCCCGACAGGAAGTGATACATCGCCTGGTCGGGCGTGAGCTTGGCGATCGGTGGCAACACGCCGAACGCGTCGGCGGTCAGCATCACGATGTTGCGCGGCACCGGTCCCATGTTCGCGGCGGAGGCGTTGGGGATGAAGTCGATCGGATAGGCGCCACGTGAATTCTCCGCGAGGCTGTTGTCGTCGAGGTCGAGAATTCGCGTCTCCGGATCCATCACGACATTCTCGAGCACGGTGCCGAAGCGCTTGGTGGTCGCGTAGATTTCCGGCTCGGCCTCGGCCGACAGGCGGATCATCTTGGCGTAGCAACCGCCTTCGAAATTGAACACGGCGTCGTCCGACCAGCCATGCTCGTCGTCACCGATCAGCGTACGACTGGCGTCCGCGGATAAAGTCGTCTTGCCAGTGCCCGACAGGCCGAAGAACACCGCCGATCCGCCTTCGGGACCGATATTGGCCGAGCAATGCATCGGCATGATGCCCTTGACCGGCAACAGATAGTTCAACAGGCCGAACACCGACTTCTTCATTTCGCCGGCATATTGCGTGCCACCGATCAGGATCAGCTTCTCGCTGAAATTGACCGCGATCACCGTCTCGCTGCGGCAGCCATGACGCTCGGGATCGGCGCGGAAGCTCGGCAGGTCGATAATGGTATACTCTGCCTCGAACCCCGCCATTTCATGCGCCGCCGGGCGGACCAGCATCGTGCGGATGAACAAACTGTGCCAGGCGAGCTGGGTGATCACGCGAACATTGACCCGGTTGGCGGGCTGCGAGCCGCCGAACAGATCCTGCACGAACAGCGTGTCCTGCTCGCCCAGCGCCGCAAGGAAGTCCGCCTTCAGTGCCGCGAACCCTTCCGGGCTCATCGCCTTGTTGGTCTTGCCCCACCAGACCGTCGACTCGGTCTCGGCATCGCGAACAATGAACTTGTCCTGCGCCGAGCGCCCGGTGTGGCGCCCGGTGGCGACCACCAACGGTCCGTCGGCGGCGAGATGACCTTCGCCGCGGGCGATCGCATGCTCGACGAGCGCGGCCGTTTCCAGATTCCAATAAAGCTTGGCGGCAGTAGCAATGCCCTGCGCGTCCAGCCCCTGCGTAGGGACTCGATCGATCATTTTTCCTCCGAATATCGCACGCTGCGGGTTGATCCCGCATACGTATGCATCCTCGTTATCCCGGGCGCATAGAACCGCTCCATGCGTCCGTCAAATGGGCGAATGGTTTACCGGCGCAAAGGTTTCGCCTAGGCAAGCCGCGCTATGCTTTGGGATCTGTCCGGACGATGACGGCCACTATCGCGCTCGTCGATGACGATCGCAACATCCTGACCTCGGTGTCGATCGCGCTGCAGGCCGAAGGGTTTCTGACCCGGGTCTATTCGGATGGCGAAACCGCGTTGAAGGCGCTGGTCGACAATCCGCCCGACCTGGCGATCTTCGACGTGAAGATGCCGCGGATGGATGGGCTGGAGTTGCTGCGGCGGCTTCGCGAGAAGAATCAGATCCCGGTTATCTTCCTGACCAGCAAGGATGACGAGCTCGACGAGGCGCTGGGCCTCGCGATGGGCGCGGACGATTATATCGCCAAGCCGTTCAGCCAGCGCCTGTTGATCGCTCGCATCCGCGCGATCCTGCGCCGTACCGAATTGAGCCACGCCAGCGCCGGCAGCGACGAGCCACCCGCGGAAACCGCTATCGACCGCGGGCGGCTGCAGATGGACCCGGCGCGGCATCGCGTGACCTGGGCCGGCGACAACGTGACGTTGACGGTGACCGAATTCCTGATCCTCGAAGCGCTTGCGCAGCGGCCCGGCGTGGTCAAGACGCGCAATCAGCTGATGGATGCGGCGTATCAGGACGACATCTATGTCGACGACCGCACGATCGACAGCCACATCAAGCGCGTCCGGCGCAAGTTCCGCGAGGTCGATGCCGAATTCGATGCGATCGAAACGCTCTATGGCGCCGGCTACCGCTTCTCGGAGGAGTGAGGCGGAGGGTGAAGGCCGTGACCTGACGCTCAGATGGTCGGGTCGGATTTCGCTCACCGCGCGCATTCTCGCGCTCAATATCTTCGCGTTGGCGCTGCTCGCGGGCGGGTTCTTCTATCTCGACTCGTACCGGACGCGGATCCTCGACAACCGCACTGCCCAGGCCAGTCGCGAAGCGCGGCTGATCGCGGCGGCGATGGTGTCGACGCCGGCCGATCACCGCAACGATTTGGCGCTGCGCCTCGCCCGCGATACCGACACACGCATCCGGTTGTTCGCCGCCGACGGCACGCCGATCGCCGATACGCGCGCGATGGGGTTGCGCAATTTCGTGCTGATCGACCCGAACAAGGAAGGTTGGGGGCTGCAAGCGGCGCGATTCTTGGATGCGATCATCGACACCGTGGTCAACGCCCCGCGCGCGCCGCTCTATCGCGAGCGCAAGGCCGGCAGCGAATGGCCCGACGTGCGCACGGCCCGCACCGCTCAAGTCGCGCCGGCAACGGTGTGGCGCGCGCCCGACCGTACGCCTGTCATCACCGCGGCGGCGGGTCTTGGCGACGGCGAGGTCGTGATGACGACGGTCAACGCCCGCGACGTGACCCAGACGGTACGGCTCGAACGTTTCCGGCTGGGGGTCGTGCTGGCGATCGTCAGCCTGGTGTCGATCTTCCTGTCGCTGTTCCTGGCGCGGACGATCGTGCGGCCGCTGCGCCGGTTGTCGCGCGCCGCGGTCCGGGTCCGGCTGGGGCGCGCGCGCGAGGTCGTCGTCCCGCGACTGCCCTCGCGCCGTGACGAGATCGGCAGCCTGGCCCGCGCGCTGAGCGACATGAGTCAGGCGCTGCGGGCACGGATCGACGCCACCGAGGCGTTCGCCGCCGACGTCACGCACGAAATGAAAAACCCCCTCGCCTCGCTCAGATCGGCGGTCGACGGGCTGGCGCACGTCAAGGATCCTGCGCTGCAGGAACGGTTGCTGGCGGTCGTGCGCGACGATGTGCACCGGCTGGATCGGCTGATCACCGATATCTCGGAGGCATCGCGGCTCGACGCCCAGCTCAGCCGCGCCAAGTTCGATGCCGTCGACGTGCTGGCGATGCTCGCCGCGCTGATCGAGCAACGCACCACGCGCGGGATCGAACGCAGTGTGCGCATCCGGTTCGACAATCGCGTGCGCGGCGGCGCATTGGTGATGGGCGAAGGCGCCCGGCTGGAACGGGTGTTCGAGAATCTGTTCGACAATGCCGTGTCCTTCTCCCCCGACAATGGCCTGATCACGGTTGCCGCGACCCTTGCCGACGACGATTTGGTGATCCGGGTCGAGGACGAAGGCCCGGGCGTCCCCGAAGAGGCGCGTGAAGCGGTGTTCCGGCGTTTTCAATCTATCCGCCCGGAAAATGAGGAATTCGGCAAGCATTCCGGGCTAGGGCTCGCCATTGCGCGGACGATCGTCGAGGGGCATCAGGGCACCATCGCGGTCGAATCGCGTGAAGACCGTCTGAGTGGGGCCAGATTCGTCGTCCGGCTGCCGCTCGCTCCAGGCTAGGGAGGCAGCCATCGCGACCGGGCTCTCATTTGAAACCCTACATGTCTCCAGCGTCGCCATCGACGGGCGCGCGGTATTGATCGAAGGCGAATCGGGGGCCGGCAAGTCCGACCTCGCGCTGCGCCTGATCGACCGCGGCGCTACGCTGATCAGCGACGATTACACTTTGCTTCAGCGCGCCGGCGGCGAACTGATCGCGTCGCCGCCCGACACGATCGCCGGCAAGATCGAGGTGCGCGGGCTGGGCCTCCTCGAGACGGCATATGTTGAGAAGATCCCGGTAGCCCTGCTCATTCGCCTGACCGATGCGCCCGAGCGGTTGCCGCTGGCGGATGACGTCCGCCGCATCGCCGGGCTCGACATTCGCGAGATCGCGGTCGATTCGCATACGGCCTCGGCGCCGATCAAGGTCGAACTGGCGTTGCGGCACCTGGTCGGCACGAAGGCGTGACTCGCGCCAAGGAGATCCTGCTGGTCACCGGATTGTCCGGCGCAGGCAAGTCGACCGTGCTCAAGACGCTCGAGGATCTCGGCTGGGAAACCGTCGACAATCTGCCGCTGCGGTTGCTCGACCGGCTGCTGAGCACGCCCTTGTCGGAGAGCACCGAGAGCGATTCGCCGTTGGCGGTCGGAATCGGCGCACGGACGCGCGACTTCGATCCCGAGAGCATCATCAAACGCATCAAGACGCTGCGCGCCGAGCATGGTTATGACATCGGTACGTTGTTCCTCGATTGCAGCGGCGCCGAGCTCGAGCGGCGTTATGCCGAGACCCGGCGGCGCCATCCGCTCGCGCTCGACCGCCCGGCGAGCGACGGCATCGCACGCGAACGCGAATTGCTCGCCCCGCTGCGGCGCTGGGCCAACCGCTTGATCGACACGACCGATCTGTCGTCGAACGAGCTCGCGCAACAGGTGCGCGCGACGTTCGGCGGCGACGGTCTGGGCGAACCGACTTTGTCGGCGATGTCGTTTGGCTATGCCCGCGGTGTCCCGCGCAACGCCGATTTGGTGTTCGACATGCGATTCCTGCGCAACCCGCATTGGGACGAGAAATTGCGCCCCGGAACGGGACTCGACGCCGATGTGGCGACGTATGTCGCCGCGGATCCGGCCTATGATGACGCCATGAAGCAGATCGAGGACCTGCTCCTGCTCCTCCTGCCGCGCTACCGGGCCGAGGGAAAAGCCTATGTTACCATAGCCTTCGGCTGCACCGGCGGGCGTCACCGCTCGGTCCATGTCACGGAACAGGTCGCGAAGCGGTTGCGCGACGCCGGGTTTTCGCCCACGGTCACGCATCGAGATCTGGGGGCGGCACCGCAGGACTCCTTGGAGGGTGCGCCGCGGACGGGTTTGGGATAGTAAGCAAACGCATGATCGGTCTGGTTTTGGTGACGCACGGACGGCTCGCGTCCGAGTTCGTGACCGCAATGGAACATGTCGTGGGTCCGCAGGAGCGCGTGGAGTCGATCGCGATCGGCCCTGACGACGATATGGAAGCGCGCCGCGCCGATATCGCCACGGCGATCGGCAAGGTCGATGACGGCAAGGGCGTGATCGTGCTGACCGACCTGTTTGGCGGCACGCCGTCGAACCTCGCAATCTCGCTGCTCGAGCGCGGGCGAGTCGAAGTGATCGCGGGAATCAACCTGCCGATGCTGATTCGCCTGGCGTCGGCGCGCAAGTCGATGAAGGTGGTGGACGCGGTGATCGCCGCGCGTGAGGCGGGCAGGAAATATATCGCAGTGGCATCCGAGGCGCTCGGCGAGGCCGCTGCCTGATGCCGGCGATCAGCCGCACAGTGCAGATCATCAACAAGCGCGGCCTGCATGCGCGGGCATCGGCCAAGTTCGTCACTCTCGCCTCGACCCAGTCGGTCGAGATCCAGGTGGTCAAGGACGGCCCGGCGGTCACCGGTACCTCGATCATGGGGCTGATGATGCTGGGCGCGGCGATGGGCGACACGATCACGATCAGCGCCGATGGCGACGGCGCGGAGACCGCGGTTGGCGCGCTGTGCGAGTTGGTCGAGGCCAAGTTCGGCGAAGACTGACCCCTCCCCAATCCGTCATGGCCGCGAAAGCTGGCATCTCATGAGGAGGAAATACCGCACAAGACCCCAGCTTTCGCTGGGGTGACGATTGGAGCTTCCGCTGCGGTGACGGCTACAGCTTCCGCTCAGGTGATGGGTTCGCTAGGAACCCTTCATGCCTCGCGAGATCACCGCTTTCTCCAACACCCTGGTCAAGCGCGTCCGCAGCCTGCGCGACAAGAAGCATCGCAAGGCGGAGGGTCTGTTTCTCGCCGAGGGACTGCGCATCCTGACCGAGGCGCGCGAAGCGGGACGCCTGCCGGAATATCTGTTCTTCGCGGCCGACAGCGCGAGACATCCGCTGGTCCTGGCACTGGTCGGCGCCGTGGAAAGCGCGGGTGGCGAAGCGATCGAGACCAGTCACGACATCCTCTCCAAATTGTCGGGCAAGGACAACCCGCAGGCGGTGGTCGGCGTCTTCCCCGAATTCACCACGCCACTCGACGCGCTCGACCGTTCGACCTCGCCGATCTGGCTGGTCGCCGAGCGGCTGCGCGATCCGGGCAATCTCGGCACGATCCTGCGGACCGGCGATGCGGTCGGCGCGGGCGGACTCATCCTGGTCGACGATTGCGTCGACCCCTTTTCGGTCGAAGCGGTACGCGCGAGCATGGGCGCGCTGTTCACGGTGCCGATCGTGCAGGCGCGCTGGGACGCGTTCCTGCCCTGGTTGCGCTCCGGACCGGGGCAACTCGTCGGGCTCAGTCTGCAGACCGACCACGATTATCGCGGTGCGGCGTATCAGGCGCCGACCTTCCTGCTCACCGGCAACGAGGCGCAAGGCCTGCCTGACGCCTATGAGGCGGAATGCGACTTGCTGGTCAAATTACCGATGCTGGGCAAGGCCGACAGCCTGAACGCCGCGGTGGCGACCGCGGTAATGGCGTATGAAGTGCTCGCCCAGCATCGCTGCTGAATATGGCCGACATGGCCGGTTCAGCCGGACTAGGCTATGAGCCTGGCCAAAGGAGAGATGCCATGAAGCTCGCCGCGACCCTCGCCCTCCCCGCGCTGTTCCTCGCTTTGCCCGCCTCGGCCAGGACCGAGACCTATCGCGCGGTCGGCACCGAACCCGGCTGGACGCTGACCATCGAACGCGGCTGGATCAATTATGCCGGCGATTATGGAAAGACGCGGATTCGGGTCAAGGCGCCCACGGCGCGGCCCAGTTTCAATGGACGGCGCTATGTCACGCGGCGGATCGTCGTCGATATTACCCGCGCGCCGTGCAGCGACGGGATGAGCGACCGCAAATTTCCCGATCGTGTCACCGTCACGACCGGCCGGCGCAGCGTCAAGGGCTGTGGCGGCGATCCCGTGCTGGACGCCGCCGCGCTCGACGGATCGCACTGGACGATTGCCAGCATCGACGGACGCCCGGTCCGCACCGCCCGTGCGACCGAGATACGCTTCGAGGGCGACCGCATCACCGGGAACGCCGGCTGCAACAGCTTTGGCGGCGCCTATCGCATCGATCGTGGCAGTCTGAGCGCAAGCCGGGTGATCTCGACCAAGATGGCGTGTCCGGGGCCGGGCATGGAGGTCGAAGGCAAGTTCCTGTCGATCATCGCCGGCCCAGCGCGCGTCGCGCTGCGCGACCGAACGCTCACCCTGTCGAGCGCCAAAGGCAACGCCACGCTGACCCGCATAGACTGAACGGCCTCAGACTGTAGCGATCACCCGATCCCCCGTTCATATCGCCGGAGACGCAGTCAGGCGAACGACATCAGGTCGTTTTCTTGCGCTGCTCCTTGATATACTCGATCTCGCGCAGCGACTTTGGCTCATCCGGGGTGATCGCCAGGCATTTGCGATAGGCGGCTTCGGCGTCGTCGAGCCGCCCGAGTTCGACGAGGTCGTAACCGATTCCGCGGAACGACACGCACCGCTCGTAATCGCGCCGCTTGGGCGTGAAAGTCGCCGCAGCTTCGGCGTTTCTATAAGTGTCGATCGAGTGCTGCCATTCTTTCTTCTTCAGAAGAACATAGCCTAACTCATTGAGATACCGAGCGTGTTTCGGAGCAAAAGTCACCAATCTCTCGAACGCCGATTGGGCATCGTCGAGCCGCTCGAGATCGACCAACGCGAACGCTTTGACATATAACGCCTCGCACCACACCACCGTCACGAGCCGAACATTATCCGCCCCGCCATCGGCAGTGGTCAGATAATAGCCGTCCTGTTCGGCCGTCTGCGAGCAGAAGATATGGCGCTTCTCGCCCGAAAATTCCTTGTCGAATGACGCGACGACCGGCTCGACCGTGGCCAAGGCTCGCGCCGGATCGCCGGCCTGGATCGCGGAGAAAGCCTGGCTGATTGTCGCCTCGGCGGCGGAGTCGCGGTCTTTATCCTGCCCCGCGGCGGCCATTGGTACCGCCGTCAGCATCGCGGCAATCAGCAATCCGACCATTTTCGTCATCGACCCGCTCCCCAACAGGCACGAGGATCATCCCTCCGACGAACGATCCCCTATCTCACCGACCGACGCAAGCTTCACCAGCGGGCGCGGCGATTGCTCGACCATCGGCAGCGACTCGATTGCCCGCCCGCCGGTATCGATATTGAAATCCTCGAACCGTTTGGCCTGGGTCAGCACTTGCGTCTCGAGGCTGCCGACGAACGCATTATAGGCATCGTTGGCGAGCCCGATATTGCGTCCCAACCGGGCGACATGGCTGCCCATCACCGACAGGCGGGCATAGAGTTCCTTACCCAGCTCGGCGATCTGCCGCGCCTCCCCGGCCAATTTCTCCTGCCGCCAAACCGCGGCGACGGTGCGTGCGATCGCGATCAAATTGGTCGGCGTCGCCAACAACACGCGACGGTCGAAGGCGAAGTCCCACAGGGTCGGATCCTGTTCGAGCGCCGCGGACAGGAAATGCTCCCCCGGCACGAACATAATCACGTAATCGGGCGCGTCGTCGAATTGCGTCCAATAGGCCTTGGCGCCGAGCGCCTGGACGTGCGCCCGCATCGACGCCGCGTGGCGCACCAGCCCGGCGGCGCGTTCAGTGTCATCGATCGCGCCGAACGCGTCCTGATAATCGTTGAGCGACACCTTGGCGTCGATCACCAGTGCGTTGCCGCCCGGCACGCGAATGATGACGTCGGGCCTGAGCCGCCCGCCCTCGCCATCGTCGACGCTGACTTCCGCCTGGAAATCGGCATGCTCGCTCAACCCGCACGTCTCGAGCACGTTGCGCAATTGCTGCTCGCCCCAGCGCCCGCGCGCCTTGGGCGCGTTACGCAGCGCATTGACCAGCTTGGACGCTTCCGAGCGTACCGATTCCTGCCCGACGCGCATTGCTTCGATCTGGCCGTGAAGCGTACCGAACGCATCGCGGCGATCGGCCTCAACCTTGGCCACGCCTTCTTCGTAGCGCTGCAGGCGTTCGTGGACAGGCTGGAGCAAGGCGCGGAGATGTTGGCCGCTGGTCGCTTCCGATTCCTTGAACCGCTCGTCGGCGCGCTGAAGGAATTTGGTCTGGGCGTCGTCGAACAGCCGCTGCCCGACCTCGGCGAATTGCGCCGCCAGCGCTTCTTTGGCAGCGACGATTTCGACCAGCCGCGCCTCGAACGCCAGCTCACGCTCACGTGACGCCGCCTGGTGTGCGTCGAGCGCGCGCATCGTCGTGTCGCGCTCCGCCGTCACGGCCAGCAACTGCTGGCGCGTCATGTCATGCTGATCGGCATGCACCTTGGCGGCCGCCAGTTCGGCCACGCCGCGGCGTGAGGCGAACAGCCAGCCGATCACTAGCCCGACGACAAGCGCTCCCAACGCGACGATCAACACTTCAACCACAATTCACCCACGAAACCCGATCAATGACCGGAACATAGATCGAACGACGATGCCAGGACAGCCCCAATTTCGTTACGGTTCCAACTCCCCTCCCGCTTGCGGGAGGGGTCGGGGGAGGGCATGTCGATCGATGGACGGGCCTAGACGAACAGTCCCTCCCCTAGCCCCTCCCGTAAACGGGAGGGGAATTGATTTCGTTACGCGCGCGGGGTGACGGGCAGCCCATGGGGCGGCTAAGAAGCCCCCATGCTCTCCGATATCGAGATTTCGCGGGCCGCGACCCTTCACCCCATCCAGCAGATCGCCGACAAAGCAGGCATCCCGGTCGACGCGGTCGAGCCCTATGGCAAATACAAGGCCAAGCTGATCCGCGAGCACCTCCCGGTGCCCCGCGACCTGGGCAAATTGATCCTGGTCACCGCGATCAGTCCAACCCCCGCCGGCGAAGGCAAGTCGACCGCCTCGGTCGGGCTCGCCGACGCGCTCAACCAGATCGGCAAGAAGACGATGTTGGCGCTGCGCGAGCCGAGCCTGGGGCCATGCTTCGGGACCAAGGGCGGTGCGACCGGCGGTGGTTACGCCCAGGTGGTGCCGATGGAGGACATCAACCTTCATTTCACCGGCGATTTCCACGCCATCACCAGCGCGCACAACCTGCTCGCGGCGATGATCGACAACCATGTGCATTGGGGCAACGCGCTCGATATCGACGTGCGCCGGATCGTCTGGCGCCGGGTGCTCGACATGAACGACCGCGCGTTGCGCGACATCGCGCAATCGCTGGGTGGCGTCGCCAACGGTTTCCCGCGCGAAAGCGGGTTCGACATCACCGTCGCCAGCGAAGTGATGGCGATCCTGTGTCTGGCCGAGGACCTGGAGGACCTGGAGGTGCGGCTCGGCCGGATCGTCGTCGCCTATACGCGCGATCGCCAGCCAGTCACCGCGCGCGACCTGAAGGCCGATGGCGCCATGGCGGTGCTGCTCGCCGAGGCGATCAAGCCCAATCTGGTCCAGACGCTGGAGGGCAATCCGGCGCTGATCCATGGCGGCCCCTTCGCCAATATAGCGCATGGCTGCAATTCGGTGATCGCGACCAACACCGCGCTTGGCTTGGCCGATTATGTCGTGACCGAAGCCGGCTTCGGTGCCGATCTGGGCGCCGAGAAGTTCTTCGACATCAAATGCCGCCAGGCCGACCTCAAACCCGCCGCAGCGGTGGTCGTCGCGACGATCCGCGCGCTCAAGATGAATGGCGGGGTCGCCAAGGCAGATCTCGGCACCCCCGATCCCGAGGCAGTGAGGCTTGGCGGGGTCAATCTCGCGCGGCACCTCGAGAATGTCCGTCAATTCGGTGTTCCCGTGGTCGTCGCGATCAACCGCTTCGACAGCGATACCGAGGACGAGATGCGCGTCGTTCGCGAGATCGCCGCCGCCAATGGCTGCGAAGCGATCCTGTGCACACATTGGGCCGACGGCAGCGCGGGCACCGAAGCGCTGGCGCACCATGTCGCCGCGCTGGCGGATGGTGGCGGGGCGCAATTCGCCCCGCTCTACGACGATGCTATGCCGCTGTTCGACAAGATCAACACGGTGGCGACGCGGATCTACCGCGCCGAACACGCCACGGCCGAGCCGAGCGTGCTGGCGCAGCTGAAACGCTGGGAGGATGCGGGATACGGGCACCTCCCCGTCTGCATGGCGAAGACCCAATACAGCTTCTCCACCGACCCGGCGAAACTGGGCGCGCCGGTCGGCCATATCGTCCCGGTTCGCGAAGTGCGCCTGGCCGCCGGCGCCGGGTTCGTCGTCGCGATCTGCGGCGAGATCATGACCATGCCGGGATTGCCGCGCATACCTGCCGCGGAGGGAATCAGGATCGGGCCAGCAGGGGCGATCGAGGGGTTGTTCTGAAGATGGACGATGAGCGTCTCTATCTCCGCGCGCTCGATATCCAGGATGGCCGCGCACGTGGCTTCTGGGTTCCAATCATGCAGCGCCTCGCCTTGCGCAGACACGACGGGGCGATGATCGCGCTCGCCCATTGGTATACCGAAGGCAACAATCCCGACGACCTCGATGCGATGGCTGAACCCCTCACAGCGGCCAACCTCTACTATCGCGTTTGGCGTCGCGGCGGCCCTGAAGCAGGCAGAGCAGCGCACTCACTCGCCATAAGCTACTTCAATCGAGGGGATATGCTCCGGTATCGGCAGTGGCTCCGACGCGGCGCCCGGCTTGGCGACTATAGCTGCTGCGTCTACGCCAAGCATTTCGAGACTCGCCTGCCGCACGCGACTGCACGCGAGATCGGCCGTCATCGGCCTGCAGCCAAACGCGACGAGTGGGCGTAAGCCCTAAACCGGATACACCCCATCGAACGGTACGATCGTCGCGGTCAGGCCATGATCCTCATCCAGACACCGCCAGTTCACGCTGATCGCATCGGGGTGCGAGCGGGGGCGGTAGAAGCTCTTGATTCCGCAATGCTGGCAGAACAGGTGCCGCGCCCGGCCCGAGCTGAAGCGATAAAGCACGACATCGCCACGCCCTTCAGTCTGGCGGAAGCGAGCATCGGGCACGATTAGATGGAGATAGCCGGTCATCCGGCAAATCGAGCAATCACAATCGAGCAGTTCGACCTCAGGGCGTTCGAGCCGCAACTCGAAACGGACATGGCCGCAATGACAGCCGCCTTCGACGGTGATCAAGCCGCCTTCCGCGCCTTGGCCAGCTTCTTCATGATCATGTCGCGCTTGAGCCGTGAGATATGGTCGGTGAACAGCACGCCGTTCAAATGGTCGATCTCGTGCTGGATGCACGTCGCCATCAGGCCGTCCATCTCTTCCTCATGCGGCTTGCCGTCGCCGTCGAGCCATTTCACGCGGCACCGAGCCGGGCGCGCGACCTCGGCATATTGCTCGGGGATCGACAGGCAGCCTTCGTTATAGACCGCCATCTCCTCGCTGACCCAGAGCAGCTCGGGGTTCACGAACGCCACAGGCTTTCGCACGGGCTCGCCGTCTTCTTCCTCGGGCTCCTGCAGGTCGATGACGACCAGGCGCTTCTCGATCCCGACCTGGATTGCGGCAAGGCCAATGCCGCGCGCGGCGTACATCGTCTCGAACATGTCGGCGAGCGTGGCGCGGATCGAAGCGTCGACCTCGCTGACGGGTGCGGCAACGGCGCGCAGGCCGGGATCGGGTACTTCGAGAATAGTAAGAACAGTCATGTTGCGTCAGCTATGAAAGCGCCGCTGGCGCGTCAAGCGCGGTTCCAGCTTTCTCACCGGGTCAACCCCGAACAATCGCCACCCAGGACCGACCGCACGCCGCCCACCTCGACCGCGAGCAGCCGACGATCGGCTTTCGCGACCAGGAAGGTGATCGTCATATCCGATCGCGTGCTGCCTTCGATTTCCCAAGCGGCTATTGGGCTGCCGCCGAATCCCTCTGCCGAAATGGAGCGTCGGACATCGATCCTCGCTACGCCGGGTCCGCGGCCGAAATGGAATACGGGCAGTTCGAAATGAGCGCCCTCGGCCAGCGGTAGCGTGGTCAGAACGAATTCGAGCGTCTCCTCGTCCCAAACCGGCCCCGGTAATGGAACGGTGGTCGCTTGGCGTCGCCCGTCCCCGCCGATAGCAGTCCCGCCCGCTTTGCCGTCGCGGTAGCGCACCGACAGGTCCGTCTCTCCATCGGTCTCCTCGATCGTGCGGATCGGCCGCAGGCTGGGGAACGCCACTTCGACCCGGCTGGTCAGCAGCGGGCCGCCGTTGAAGCGCGACGCGACCATGATCATCAGCCGCTTGTCGTCGAGACGCTCGACGCGGCGCAGGACACTGCCCGCGGACTTGCCCTGCTCTGGCGCAGCGACCGTGTAGCAAGCATCACCAACCGGCAGCAGCGCGCCATCGATCGGCGGCGGGCCTTCCGTGGCCACCGCCCAGCTCAGCAAGGCTGGGATTATCGGCACAAATCCTCCTGATTTCGTCCTGTGTTCCTAGCTGCCTCTTTCGGTTCGGCGCAAATTAGCGGCAGTCGTCGCCGGATCGCCCCGCTGATACGCCAGGCTGCGGATCAAACCGCTACGGTTCGGTGCACCCGGTGCTAGTCTCGGCGCGATTAGTGGGGATCAACCCCGCGGTCGCGTCAAAAGGGTTGTAGTTTATGGGGATAATGCAGCGGGTCGTGGTGTCGGGTAAAGTGCACCAGGTCGGCTTCAGGGATTTTACCATCCGCAAGGCGCAGTCCTTGGGGGTCACCGGCTGGGTGCGCAACCGCAACGACGGCACGGTCGAGATATTGGCGTCCGGGGAGGAGGATGCGGTCGCCTCGCTGGTCGAGGCATGCCGCGCCGGCCCGCCATTGGCGCGGGTCGACCATGTCGAAGCCTATGTCGAAGCGGGCCAGCCGGTGAAAGGATTTACCAAGCGGTTCACCGCATAGCGGCCTGATCCCCCCGTCGGGCTGCAAAAAAGGCTCCGCCGTCACGTGATGGCGGAGCCTTTTTCAATCGTTCAGCGGGTCAGCTTCTTGTACGCGAGCGCCGTCGGACGATCCGCGGCGTCGCCCAGGCGGCGTCGCTTGTCTTCCTCGTACGATTCGAAGTTCCCCTCGAACCATTCGACATGGCTGTTGCCCTCGAATGCCAGGATATGCGTCGCCAGGCGATCGAGGAAGAAGCGGTCGTGGCTGATGACCACGGCGCAGCCGGCGAAATTCTCGATCGCTTCCTCGAGCGCGCCCAAGGTCTCGACGTCGAGGTCGTTGGTCGGCTCGTCGAGCAGCAGCACGTTGCCGCCACGCTTGAGCATCTTGGCGATGTTGACGCGGTTGCGCTCACCACCCGACAGCTTGCCGACATTCTTCTGCTGGTCGGCGCCCTTGAAGTTGAACGCGCCGACATAGGCCCGGGTCGACTGATCGAAGCCGTTGACCTTCATCGAATCGAGCCCGTCGGAGATTTCCTCCCAGACATTCTTCTTGTCGTCTAGGTGATCGCGGCTCTGATCGACATAGCCCAGGCGGACGGTAGTGCCGATATCGATCTTGCCGGCGTCGGGCTGTTCCGCCCCGGTGATGAGCTTGAACAAGGTCGACTTGCCCGCGCCGTTGGGCCCGATCACACCGACGATGCCGCCGGCCGGCAGCGTGAACGACAGGTTCTCGAACAGCAATTTGTCGCCATAGGATTTCGAGAGATTCTCGACCTCGATCACTTTGCCGCCCAGCCGCTCGGGCACCTGGATGACGATCTGCGCCTTGCCGGGCGAGCGGTTCTGCTGCGCTTCGACCAGTTGCTCGAACTTGGCGATACGCGCCTTGGACTTGGTCTGGCGCGCCTTGGCGCCCTGCCGGATCCACTCCAGCTCGTCCTTGATCGCCTTCTGGCGCCCGGACTCCTCGCGCTCCTCCTGTGAGAGCCGCTTCGACTTCTTTTCGAGATAGGTCGAATAATTGCCCTCGTAGGGGAAGTATTTGCCGCGATCGATCTCGAGGATCCAGCCGACCACATTGTCGAGGAAATAGCGGTCGTGGGTGATCATCAGCACCGCGCCGGCATATTCCTTGAGGTGGTTTTCCAGCCACTCGACGCTTTCCGCATCGAGATGGTTGGTCGGTTCGTCGAGCAGCAGGATCGACGGCTTCTGGATCAGCAGCCGGGTCAGTGCGACGCGGCGCTTTTCACCGCCCGACAGGCTGGTGACCGGCGAGTCCGACGGCGGACAGCGCAAGGCTTCCATCGCCAGTTCGAGCTGGCTGTCGAGGGTCCAGCCGTCGACCGCGTCGATCTTGCCCTGGAGATCGCCCATCTCTTCCATCAGCGCGTCGAAATCGGTGTCGTCCTTGGGATCGCCCATTTCGGCCGAGATCGCGTTGAAGCGGTCGACCATGTCGGCCGTGGCGCGCGCGCCGTCCTTGACGTTCTCGAGTACCGACTTGTTCGGGTCGAGCTCGGGCTCCTGCGCGAGATAGCCGACGGTGATGTTCTCGCCCGGCCACGCCTCGCCCGAAAAGTCCTGGTCGATGCCGGCCATGATCTTCATCAGCGTCGACTTGCCAGCGCCGTTGGGGCCGACAATGCCGATCTTGGCGCCATGATAGAATTGCAGATTGATGTTGCTCAGCACCGGCTTCGGGGCGCCGGGGAAGGACTTGGTCATGTCCTTCATGACATATGCGTATTGGGCGGCCATGGCGGCACGTTGCTCCGTGTTTTGAAATTGCCGGAAAAGTAGAGCGGCCAGATAGCGATTGGGTTGCCGATTGGAAAGCCCCGCTAGGCTTGCTCGGCGGAGCGTATCGGCTCTAAGCAACGGGTCCTCCCAGCGCCGTCCGGCGTCATGGGCGCTGTTCGTCGCAGGAGACCTGAACCTATGCGCATCCCGCTGATGCTGTCCGTCGCCACGCTTGCCCTTACCTTCCCCTCGATCGGCCTCGCGCAACGCAATGCGGTGCCCGAGCCCGCCAAGGTCGATCCCGCCGTCGCCAAGGCGCGCGACGCCGCACTCAAGGATCAGGTCGCCTGGGATATCGTCGAGGATCTAACCACCGAAGTCGGCCCGCGGCTGGCGGCGACCGAAGCCGAAGCGCGCGCCCGAGCCTGGGCAGTGATCCGGCTCAAGAAGCTCGGTTTCCAGAACGTCCATGTCGAAACCTACAAGATGCCGGTCTGGGTGCGCGGCGCGGAGACGGCCGAGATTGTCGGTCCCTATCCGCAGAAGTTGGTCATCGCGGCGCTCGGGCGCTCGGGCGCGACTCCGCCGGAGGGCATCACCGCCCCGGTCGTCTATTTCCCGACGCTCGGCGACCTGGTCGCTGCGCCCGACGGCAGCCTGAAGGGCAAGATCGCGTTCATCTCCAACCAGATGAAGGCGACGCAGGACGGCAGCGGCTATGGCGCTTATGGTGGCGCGCGCTTCATCGGTCCGAACATCGCCGCCAAGAAAGGCGCGGTCGCAACCGTCATCCGCTCGATCGGCAGCGACAAGGGCCGCTGGCCGCATACCGGCGGGACCAATTGGGCACCCGGCGTGACGCCGATCCCGGCTGGCGCGCTATCGGTCGCCGACGCCGAGCAACTCGAACGCATCTTCGCACGCACGGACAAGGTGACGATGAAGCTGGTCCTCACCCCGCAGATGCTGCCCGACGCGGAATCGGGCAATGTCGTCGCCGAAGTGCCGGGTAGCGACCCCAAGGCCGGCACGATCCTGATCGGCGGCCATCTCGACAGCTGGGATCTCGCCACCGGCGCGATCGACGACGGCGCGGGTATCGCGATCACCGCCGCGGCGGCCAAGCGCCTGCTCGACGGTCCCCGCCCGCGCCGCACCATCCGCGTCGTGTGGTTCGGCGCCGAGGAACCCGGCGGGTTCGGTGGCGCGGCTTATGCCAAGGCGCATGCCGGCGAAAAATTCGCGATGGCGAGCGAATCCGATTTCGGCGCCGACAATGTCTGGCGGTTCAACACCAACCTGCCGGACAGCGCCAAGGCGGTCGGCGATCGGCTGGCGGCGGCCCTGGCGCCGCTTGGCATCGTCCGCGGCAAGGATGTCGCGGGTGGCGGGACCGATGTCGGCCCGGTGCTCGCGACCGGCGTTCCCGCGGTGACGCTCGCCCAATCGGGTCAGCGCTATTTCGACTGGCACCACACGCCCGAGGACACGCTCGACAAGATCGACCCGGAACAATTGCGCCAGAACGTTGCCGCCTGGACGACAATGCTGTCGATCGTCGCCAACGCGCCCGAGGAATTCGGGCCGGTAACGCCCAATACGAGCGAGTGAAACGCCCGCAGCGGCGAGTGCGGCTCGGCGCAAACCGGGAGTTGGGGCAATTTGGTCGTTGACCGCCACATTGTCGCCGTTATTCCTCTCGCTTCGCGAAGGGCAGATCGGCCCGGCTGCGAAACGACGGTAACCTTTTTGGGAGCACCCAGATGAAGAAGATCGCCATTGTTCTCGCCGCCGCGAGCCTGGTGTCCTTGGCGGCCTGCAAATCGCAGACCCCGGCTGCGGCGAATGCCGACGCGGTTGCGGACAATCTGGCGGCCGAAGCCGACAATCTCTCGGATCAGGCCAGCGACCTCACCAACAACACGGCCGCTGCCGCTGTCAGCAATGCGTCCGACAGCCTGAACAACGCGGCCGATTCGATCCGCGCCGAAGCGGCAAACGCCGCGGCCCCGGCCAAGAAGTAACTTCGCACCGTCGGGCCTGGCCCGTCGGCACGATAGAGGGGCGGCTCCTCCGGGAGCTGCCCCTTCTTCTTGCGTGCCCTCCGGCTGATCGTCGGCGGTCAAACGCGACGTGAACGAGCCGGGTTGCCGCCTGCATCAATGCCGCCTAGAGGACGCCCGCGTCGGGGAGTGGCGCAGCCTGGTAGCGCGTCTGCTTTGGGAGCAGAGGGTCGCAGGTTCGAATCCTGTCTCCCCGACCAGTTTTGCGGAATCAGCGGGCGTCCGGCGGACGCCCGCCCGCAAAACTCCCGAGTGCAACGGGGGGGGAAGTATTTTGCTGTCTGGGGTCGCATCGCTTTCTGCGGAAAACCGGTGCCCACTTTTCCGCGCGATGCTCCTGTCGCTTGCTAAATGACGACGCGGGAGTAAATCCCGCGTCGTCGGTCCTCGCTAACGCGAGGCCGGCCGGCGTTCGGCGTCTCGACACTAGCTCCGCTAGGGTCGTGCGCCTCACGGGTGGGGCCTGTAGCTCAACTGGTTAGAGCTGGCCGCTCATAACGGCTAGGTTGCGGGTTCAAGTCCTGCCGGGCCCACCAGCGCCGCCGGCCGTCGCCGCTGCGATCACATCGTCCAGACCTGCCGCTTTGGCGCCAAGCCGATCGAGTTCGGCCAACACCTTGTCCCACCAATGCCAGAAGGCGACCAGGTCTGCCTCGTCCTTCACATAGGGCGTGTGGCCCGGAGCGAGCGACGGCGAGTGAAAAGCAAAGCTCAAGACGCGAGTGCCCTCGCCGATCGCGACACGAATCGCTTCCAATGCCTCACGCACCGGAATGCCCTCCGGAGTCAGCGGGATGCGCTGAAGCAGCCCGGATCGTGCCAGCACCGCCCTCCCCTTCGGAATGCGTCCTGCCGACCGATAGAGCGGCATCCCGCCCGAGCGCGCGGCGCCGGTGAAGACCGTGGTCAGCGGCAGTTCGACGATCCCGCCGACGCGAAAGGCATGGTTGCCGAGCGCGGAGAAATCGGGACCGCCTTCCGACGCATAGTCGAAACCCGGCCGCATCGAACTGTCGAGGCGATAGCCATGCGCCGCCAGCAGATCGAAACTTGCCGGCCCCAGCCCATAACGCCCGGCGCGATAGGCCATCGGGCGCGTTCCGAAGGCCGTCGTGATCGCTTCGGTCAGTGCCACCAGCTTCGCCTCTTCGAGCGCGCGCGGCAGGTTGCCGACGAAGCTATTGCCCGGCGTCAGCGCTTCGTCGAACGGCGGGTTGACCCAGGGATGAAGCTGCGTCCCCACCGCCGTACCGCCAGTCAGCAACGGCCCGATCAGGTCGATCGCGCGCGGATCGGTGGCGATCGGGTGGTCGACCATCAGCGCGAGCGGCACGCCGGCCGCCGCGAACTGGGCCTGCGCCGCAGGGAGCGCCGCCACGGTCGACACCGACCGGTTCTCGCGCGCGAGCGGCTGGCTCCAGTCGAATTCCTCCTCGGTGTCGACGAACACGACGAAGCGCGTGCCGAACGAGTCCGGCCAGGCGACGAGGTCGCCGGCCGCCGGCGGTTGCGGACGGAACGCTGCGGTCACGTCAATTGGAAGAAAGCTGCCCCACGCCGTGATCCAACGCCGCCGGCAGGCGCAATGTCAAGCGCTGCTCGCCGATCTTGAGGCTGCCGCCGAGTTCACCGGCCAGGTTGCGCGCCAGCCTGAGCCCGAACGCGGTGCCGAGCAACGTGCCTTCCTGGTCTTCGCCCTCCAGCGACAGCACGGCTTCGCCCGGCCATGCGGCAAAAGCGCGCGGGCGCTCGACGGCGATCCGCGCCTGGCCATCCTTCGACCACGCCCTGATCGCGATCCGTTCGCCGATCCCGCTCGCGCCGACAGCCAATGCCATCAACCGACTGATCAGACGCGCGACCGCGACCTCGTCGCCGGCGATGGCCAGACCCGGCGCGCCGCCATCGATGTCGACCACCGATTGCCGCAGCAGCATCAACGGCGCGAGATCGCGTGCGGCCCGCGCGAGCAGCGGCGCCACCTCGACCACCCCGGGACGCAGGACCAGCGCGTCCTGTTCGATCCGGGCGGCGGTGTCGACATCGTCGATCGCGGCGATCAGGTCATGCGTATCATGACGAATCGCCGCGGCGCGTTCGCGATAGGCGTCGGGTGCCGGCCCGAGCACTTGCGCCTCGATCATCTCGGCAAAGCCCGAAATCGCATTGGTCGGCGTGCGCAATTCGTGGACCAGGGCGCGCAGCGCCTCGGGCGACGGACCGGTTTTGGGCATCGGTTCGGCGCGCTGGTCGGCGCGCGGTCGCCGCGCCACGCCGCGATAGCCGGTGAAGCGGCCGGTGGCCGGATCGAACGCCGGCGTCGCCGACAATTGCCATTGCCCCGCGGCTTGCGATGCGCCGGCAATGACAAGGCGCGCATCGGCAAACGAGGCACGCCGACGGAACGCGCCGCTGACCACGCCGTCGACCTGCGCCGAGCCGGTGCCGAGCAGCACGCCGATCAGCGGCTCGCGCGGCGCGCCGTCGACCCAGCGGATCGTCCCCGTGGCGTCGGTCTCGAAGCAGAAATGATCGATCGGCCCATCGCTGGCGATTGCTCGCGGCGGGCGCCCCAGGCCGCCATGGTCGCGCTGATAGGCATCGATCCGGGCGACCAGATCGGCGATCTGGAACGGGCCCCTCGGCGCGGGCGCCGGGCTCGCGTCATTGGCCCGTGTGCTGGCGGGCGTTTCGGCACGTTGCGGCATCTCGCTGACGATCGGCCGATCCGGTACGATGCTGGCAACGGACGCGACCGCCTCGATCGCGGCTATCGTCGGCTCCGGCTCGTTATCGGGCCGCGGCAGCGCGAAATCCGACCGCCCGAAACTGTCGAGCGCGCGCACCGTCTCAGCGGGCAGATCGCGACGATGGCGCAACAACGAGCGCGAGGTCGGCGGCAGATCGGGCAGCATTGCGCGCCATTCCTCGCCGGTCAGCTGCGCCGCCGCGATCACCGGTGCCGCGACCGACGGCTCGTCCTCCGCGAACAGTCGGACGAGTTCCGCCGGTGGGTTGGCAAAGGCGAGGCTGCGCGCACTCGCCGCCCGGGTCCGCGTCGGGACCCGCGACCGTATCGCCCGCAATTGCTCGATCGCCTTCGCGTCGGGCGCCGCCCGGCGGCGGCCAATCAGATCGGTCAGCTGACGCCATGCCGATTGCGCGCCGAACGACGTTGCCATATCAGCGCCGAGCACGGTGTCGAGACTGTCGTCGAAGCGCAATGATCGCCCTCTGATCGCGCGGAGCCGCCGCGCCTTAGGAATTTCTTAACCGCAGTGCGGCGCGCTTCAAACGGTTCATTTTGACGCGTCGCATAGTGGGACGATTGCGCAATCCAGCAATTATATTATGTTGGCCATCGGGCTAACTCGCATAAAATTCTTGGAGAACCGGCGATGGCGTTGGATCGGATCGATCGGCAGATATTGTCTTTACTACAGGCCGACGGACGGATGACCAATGTCGAACTGGCCGACCGGGTCGGTCTGACCGCACCCCCATGCCTGCGGCGCGTCCGCGCGCTGGAGGAAGCGGGCGCGATCAAGGGCTATCACGCCGAACTCGACCCCGCGACCCTGGGCTATCCGATCACCGTCTTCGCGATGGTCAGCCTGAAGAGCCAGGCGGAGCGCGACCTGACCGCGTTCGAATCGCACATCGCGACGATTCCCGAAGTCCGCGAATGCCATATGCTCAACGGCGAAATCGACTTCATCCTGAAGATCGTCGCCGGCGACCTGAAGGCGTTCCAGGATATATTGACGACCCATCTGACCCCCGCCCCCAACGTGGCGAGCGTCAAGACGTCGCTGACCATCCGCACGTCGAAGAATCAGCCGGGAATTCCGGTCGGGGCTGAGTAAAAGAGGGCGGCCGTCGCCAGCCGCCCCTTTCTCGTTTCGATCGCCTCGACTCAGCTGGTCGGCGGGCTGTCGATCCAGGTCGACCAGAAGCCGGCGATGTCGCTGCGCGGCGCGGTGGTGACCGCGGCGAACGCCGTCTTGGCGCCGGCCTTGTCGCCCGACAGCGCCAAGGCGATGCCCAAATGCGTGTTGACCTCGTCATTGTTGACGCCGCCCTTGGCCAGCGCCTGCTTGTAGAGCGCGATCGCCTTGGGATAGTCGCCACGGCCCAGGAACGCGTCGCCGGTCTGCGACGACAGCGCGCCATTGGGCGACGCCGCCGCCTTGGTTTCTAGCCCGGCGAAAGAGCCCTCAGCCGCGACCTGGCTGTTCGAACTCGTAACCAGCGCCTGGATGTTGGAATTGCCGGTGCCGGGGATCTTGCCCGCCGCCTTGCCCTCGGCGATCACCGCCTTGGTTTCGTCGGGCAGGCCGACGTCCATCACCTTTTGCGCATATTCCTCGTAATAATTCTGGTCGGCGAGCGACTTGGTCTGGCGCATCAGCCGGAATATGTCGATCATCTGCTTCTTGTCGAGCTTGGCGACCGGATTCTGGGTCAGCGCGTAATAGCCGAGCGCATCGCGCCAGGTCTTCGACGTCGGATAGGCGACGAGCCAGCGCTTCAGCCAGACGATGGTCTGTGGCTTGAGGCCGGCGGCGGCCGATTGCGCGATGCCGTATTTGTAGATGTCCTCCGACTGCTTGCCGGCCGCGGCCACCTTTTCGAGGTCGGCCATGCCGCCAGCGGCATCGCCGGCCTGGACCTTGGACTTGGCGAGATAGAGCGGCAGGTTCGCTTCGGTCGACCCGTGCTGCTGCGCCTGCTGGAACAACCGGCTCGCGCGCGCCCAATCCTTGTTGTCGTAAGCGATCGTCGCGCGGCTGAACTCGAACTTGGGCAGCATGTCCGGCGGCGTCTTGGGATTGACGATCAGCGCATCGAGCGGGGCGATCATCGGTGCCGGATCGAAGGCGCCGTTGGTCCCGGCGGAGGAATCGGCGATCTTCTGCGACACCAGGGCATAGCGCAGGAAGGTCGAGATATATTTGTCGTCGTCGGTCTTGGCCGCCGCCTCGGCTTCGCCAACGGCGGCTTCCGCTGTCGCCATATCCTTGGCGAGCAAGGCGGTCTTCGCCTTGTTCGCGGCGACCGCGACGGCCTGGGTATATTGCGGGCCGGCCGGCGCCTCTTCCTTCTTCTTGGCAAAAGCGGGCGGCGCAAAGGCCAGCCCGGTCGCGCCGGCGACCATCGCCGCGGCGAAGGCGGCCGTCGAAATGCTCTTCATCAATCTCTCCTCATGGGCGGGGGAACCCTATCCCCACCGCTCTAATCAGCGGGCGCCGGGGGTTCAAGGCGCGTAGCGGCGCAAATCGCCGAAACCGGCTGAATGCGGATTGAATGGAGAATTGCACCCGCGCTGCCACTCGGGCAGGGGTTGGCACCGGATTGCGCCTCGCATGCGCCAAATTGCGCTCTCGCGCGCGCCAAATTGCGCCCTCTCGCGCGTACGCGCGCGCGTGACATCGGTTGCATGACCCGCTAGGGTCGTCATCGAACAGCAACATCACCTGAAAGACCCCAAAACTTGACCGACGAGACCGTCCTCGCCGACCCCTCGGACATTACCCCCATCTCCATCGTCGATGAGATGAAGTCGTCGTATCTCGATTATGCGATGAGCGTGATCGTCGCCCGTGCGCTGCCCGATGTGCGCGACGGGCTGAAGCCGGTGCACCGCCGGATCCTGTTCTCCGCCCAGGAAAGCGGATTCTTCTACAACCGCCCGTATCGCAAATCGGCGCGCATCGTCGGCGACGTGATCGGTAAATATCACCCGCACGGCGACAGCTCGATCTACGAGGCCTTGGCGCGCATGACCCAGGATTGGGCGATGCGGCTGCCGCTGATCGACGGCCAGGGCAATTTCGGATCGATGGATCCCGATCCCGCCGCCGCGATGCGCTACACCGAAGCGCGCCTCGCCAAGTCGGCGAGCTTCCTGATGGAAGATCTCGACAAGGATACGGTCGACTTCGTTCCCAATTACGACGGATCGGAAAGCGAACCGTCGGTTCTGCCGGCACGCTTCCCCAATCTGCTGGTCAATGGCGCCGGCGGCATCGCGGTCGGCATGGCGACCAACATCCCGCCGCACAATCTGGGCGAAGTGATCGACGCGTGCTTCGCGTATATGGACAATGGCGCCATCACGACCGAAGAGCTGATGGAATATGTGCCGGGTCCGGATTTCCCGACCGGCGCGATCATCCTCGGCCGCTCCGGGGCGCGGTCGGCCTATGAGACCGGACGTGGCTCGATCATCCTGCGCTCGCGGCACGAGCTCGAAGAGGGGCGCGGCGATCGCCGCTCGATCGTCCTCACCGAAATCCCCTATCAACAGGGCAAGAACGCGCTCGTCGAAAAGATCGCCGAGGCCGCCAAGGACAAGCGGATCGAAGGCGTCAGCGACATTCGCGACGAATCGAACCGCGAAGGCGTGCGGATCGTCATCGATCTGAAGCGCGACGCGACTCCCGAAGTCGTGCTCAACCAATTGTGGCGCCACACGCCGGCGCAAGGATCGTTCCCGGCCAATATGCTGGCGATCCGCGGCGGCCGCCCCGATCTGCTCAATCTCCGCGACTTCATCCAGGCGTTCATTCAGTTCCGCGAACAGGTCATCACGCGGCGCGCCAAGTTCGAACTCGCCAAGGCACGCGACCGCGCGCATTTGTTGCTCGGCCTGGTCATCGCGGTCACCAATCTCGACGAAGTCGTCCGCATCATCCGCGGATCGTCGAGCCCAACCGAGGCGCGGCGCGCCCTGCTGATGCGTGAATGGCCGATCGCCGAAATCGCCGGCTATATCCGGCTGGTCGAGGCGACCGATGTCGAGGTCACCGGCGACAGCTATCGCCTGTCCGACCTTCAGGTCCGCGCGATCCTTGACCTGCGCCTCCATCGCCTGACCGCGCTCGGCCGCGACGAGATCGGCGACGAGCTCAAGGAACTCGCCGCCTCGATCGCCGAATTGCTCGAAATCCTGGCCAATCGCGCGCGCCTCTACGAAGTGATGCGCGAGGAACTGGCCGCGGTGCGCGCCGAATTCGCCACGCCGCGCCGGACCGAGATCGCCGGTGCCGCCGACGGTATCGAGGACGAGGACCTGATCGAGCGCGAGGACATGGTCGTGACCGTGACCATGCAGGGTTATATCAAGCGCACCAGCCTCGACACGTTCCGTTCTCAGGCGCGCGGCGGCAAGGGCCGTGCCGGCATGGCGACCAAGGACGAAGACGTCGTCACCGAATTGTTCGTCACCTCGACGCACACGCCGGTGCTGTTCTTCTCGACGCTTGGCCGCGTCTACCGGATGAAGGTATGGCGCTTGCCCGAAGGCGGCGCGAATACGCGCGGGCGACCGATGATCAACTTGCTGCCGCTGGCCGAGGGCGAAACGATCTCGACCGTGCTCCCGCTGCCCGAGGACGAGAACGAGTGGGGCAAGCTCCACGTCATGTTCGCCACCGCCAAGGGCTCGGCGCGCCGCAACTCGATGGACGCGTTCACCAACGTGCCGTCGAACGGCAAGATCGCGATGAAGTTCGAGGGCGAGGATGAGGACGATCGGCTGATCGGCGTCGCGTTGCTCGACGAGAGCGACGACGTGCTGCTCGCCACGCGCCAGGGCAAGGCGATCCGCTTCGCCGGCGATGAGGTGCGCGAGTTCCAGAGCCGCAATTCGACCGGGGTGCGCGGCATGCGCCTGGCCGATGGCGACGAAGTGATCTCGCTGTCGATCCTGCACAAGGTCGGAGTCAGGGACCAGGACGAGCGCGAGGATTATCTGCGCCACGCACCCTGGAAGGGTGAGGACATCGAGGGCACGCGCAAGCCGCGCGAGATGGACGACAGCCGTTACGAAGAACTGATGGCCAAGGAGCAGTTCATCCTGACCGTCTGCGCCAACGGCTATGGCAAATTGTCCTCAGCCTATGAATATCGCCGCACCGGCCGTGGTGGCCAGGGCATCACCAATATCGACAATATCGCCCGCAACGGCCCGGTCGTCGCCAGCTTCCCGGCGACCAAGGGGCATCAGTTGATGCTCGTCACCGATCAGGCCAAGCTGATCCGCATGTCGCTTGGCGATTTGCGCGTGATCGGCCGCGGTTCGGCAGGCGTCCGCTTGTTCAACGTGGCCGAGAACGAACATGTCGTCTCCGCCGCGCGGATCGAGGAGACCGAAGGCGATGCCGAGGCGGATTTGACCGCGGGAGAAGAGCGCGAGGTCGCGCCCGATCCCGGCGCCGATACCGCCGATGACAGCGCGGCGGGACCGGCCGACGGCGAATGAGTGAGCGTCCGGACATTGCCTATAAGGTGCTGACCGCCGATCAGATGCGCGCCCTGGAAGCCGATGCTTTCGAGGGCGCGCCGATAGACCTGGCCGATGGCTATATCCACCTGTCGACCCGCGATCAGCTGACCGAGACGGTGGACAGGCATTTTACCGGCCAATCGGACCTGTGGGTCGCGGCGATCGACCTCGTGGCGCTGGGCGACAGCATTCGGTGGGAAGAATCGCGCGGTGGCGCGCTGTTCCCGCACATCTATGGCGCCATGCCGCTCGACGTCGTGATCGCCTATGGCGAACTCGAGCGGGACGATGATGGGACGGTGAAGCTGCCCGTCGCTGGTTGACGGCAATTCAGGGCAGCAGGTCGACGACCTCGAACCCCTCGCCTTCTTCGCGCAGCAGCATCGTGCGGTGACAATGTTTGGGGTCGTGCTCGAAGCACAGCAGCGCCGACGGCTTTTCGGCGGCAAGGTCGCGGAGTTGCGCCGCCTGGGCCTGCGCCTCCGGCAAATGGAGTTGCCCGGCATAGACGCGTTCCATCGTCCGCCAGTCGCCCTTCTTTGCCGCGTCCCGCCCCGGCTTGGGCGTGCCGAGCGCCTTCAAGTGGACATAGCCAATCCCGCTGTCCTTCAGCGTCGCCGCCAGGATGTTCTTCGAGAACCCCGGGCGGCGGGATAGCGGCAGTGCGCGGACGTCGATCACTTGCTCGACGCCCGCCTCGCGCAAAGTGGCGAGGAAAGAGTCCATCGTCGTGCCTTCATAACCGATGGTGAAGATCTTCATCGTCTTTCCAACGCAGCAAGGTGGTGACGGCTCCCCAGGCGATCAGCGCCTGACCGGCGAAATAGAGCGGCCAGATCAGGAACACGGGGATCAGCGAGCCGGCCAGGGGCCCCATCTTGGCAAAGATCAGCAGGTCTGAGGCAACGAACATGACCGCGCCGAGCCCGACGCGATAGCGGGGGAAGCGGCTGATCCACGCGCTCGCTGCCATTGCGCCGAGGCCGGTGGCATAGAGCGCGATACCAGGTGCCGCCCCGCGATCGGCAGGAAGCAGGAACGCGATCACCGGCACCCCGAGGAGTAACAGCACGGATAAGGCTATCTGGCTCGGCGTGGGCTTGCTGCGGCGATGGAGCAGATAGAGCAGGACGGCGGTAAGGTGCCCCGCGAGAAATGCCAGCGCGCCGCCGGTCTGGCTGCACTCGAGCAGCACATCCCCCAGCGTTCCAAGCGCCAGCACCGTGGTGATCAGCCAGCCATCGCGCCCGCGCGCATTTATCACTGCCCAGATCGTCAGCAGGCCGACCCCCGCCCCCTTCCACGCGATCCAGGGCAGTGTCGGAATGGTGTGCTGCCCGACGAACCAGACGAACAAGAGCCAGAACCAGAAGCTGGCGCCGGCCAGTAATGCCAGGATCGGCAGCCACGTCGCGCGGGGTCTCAATGGGATCGCGGTCATGGCGATGTGATGGCCCCACGATTCGATATCGGCAACATGCTTTGTCATCCGCTCGCGGCGCGGCTATCGCCGGACCCCATGACTCATGACATCCACATCATCGGCGGCGGCCTCGCCGGATCCGAGGCGGCGTGGCAGCTCGCGGAAGCCGGCGTGCGCGTAAAGCTCTCCGAAATGCGCGGCAGCGGCGATATGACGCCGGCGCATCACACCGACAGCCTGGCCGAACTGGTCTGCTCCAACAGCTTCCGGTCGGACGACGCCGAGAACAACGCGGTCGGCCTGCTTCATGCCGAGATGCGTGCCTTGGGCTCGATCATCATGAGCGAAGGCGACCGTCACAAGGTGCCTGCGGGGTCGGCGCTGGCGGTTGACCGTGACGGCTTCTCCGCCGGCGTTACCGCGCGGCTGGCGGCGCATCCCAACATCACGATCGTTCGCGAACGCGTCGACGCGCTTCCCGATGATGGCCTCGCGATTGTCGCCACGGGCCCCCTCACCGCTCCCGGACTCGCGGCCAGCATCGGCGCGGCCACCGGCAGCGACGCGCTTGCCTTTTTCGACGCGATTGCGCCGATCGTGCATCGCGACAGTATCGACATGGAGACCGCCTGGTTCCAGTCGCGCTGGAACAAGGGTGACGGGAAAGACTATATCAACTGTCCGCTCGACAAGGATCAATATCACGCTTTCGTCCAGGCGCTGGTCGATGGCGAGAAGACCGAATTCCGCGAATGGGAGAAGGATACGCCCTATTTCGAAGGCTGCATGCCGATCGAGGTGATGGCGGAGCGCGGGCCGGAGACGCTGCGCTTCGGACCGATGAAGGGCGTCGGGCTCGACGACCCGCGCACCGGGCGTTGGCCCTATGCCGTGGTCCAGCTGCGCCAGGACAATGCCATCGGCACCTTGTGGAACATCGTCGGGTTCCAGACCAAGTTGAAACACGCCGAACAAGTACGCCTGTTCCGCACCATTCCGGGGCTGGAGAATGCTGAGTTCGCGCGGCTGGGTGGGTTGCACCGCAACACCTTCATCCGCTCGCCCGAATTGCTCGACCCGACGCTGCGGCTGAAGGCGCGGCCCAATATTCGCTTTGCCGGTCAGATCACGGGATGCGAAGGCTATGTCGAAAGCGCGGCGATCGGTTTGCTCGCGGGCCGTTTCGCGGCGGCAGAGCTGAGCGGCAATGCCGTCACGCCGCCGCCGATCGAAACCGCGCTCGGCGCGCTGCTCAACCATATCACCGGCGCGGCCGAGGCCGAGACCTATCAGCCGATGAACGTCAATTTCGGCCTGTTCCCACCCATTACCGGCCGCACGAAAAAGGCGGATCGCAAGAAGATGTACACCGAACGTGCCCGCACCGCCCTAGCCGGCTGGCTGGCTGCTTAGGAATCCTCCTCGCGATTATCCTCGGCCGGCGCCGGGGCTGTTGACGTGGGGCGGCAATTGGGCCGCGGTTTGGACTTGCGCTTGACCGCCGTCGTGGCGAATTCGGTCGCGTTCATCGCGCCGGACTTGTCCTTGTCGGCCAGCGCGAATTTGGTTTCGGCTTTCACCGCCCATTCGTCGAACGACAAGGTACCGTTGTTATCGACGTCGAGCTTGGCGAAGGCCTTGCGCCGCGCCATCAGATATTCGTCGCGAGTGACCGAACCGTTGCGATCCTTGTCGTAGCGATCGAACCGCTTCTGCTCGCGCGTGGCCGGCAATGCCTCGGGCACGGCGGGGCTGGTCGTCTGCCCGTCCGGCGTCGCGGTTTCAGCCGCAGCGACCGGCATGGCGGCAAGCGTCGTCGCGGGCGGCGATCGCGTCGCCTGCAACGTCATTCCCGCCACTACCAACAAGATGCCGGCCGCCGCCCCCGCAAGATATCGCCACATCGCTCGATCCTCCTTTTGACCTCACGCTAGCGCGCACGAAAGACGGAGAAAACCGAATCCCTCCATCATGGTGCTATCTGCCAGTCAGCCGGAATCGCGCGAGCCGAAGGACGAAGGTCGGCGGGATCGGTCCGCCCAACCGCCGGTCCGCGATCAGCGCCAGCGCTCCCAGCGCCCGCCCGTTCCTGCTCCAACGCGACCGGCGGGCGTGCGTGAGCATGGTGGCGGCACGCTCTCGCGCCTGGCTCGCCAGCGCCGCGTCGCTGAGATTGGCGGCAAGATCGGCCAGCGCCCACCCCTCGCCCGCGTCTCCAACCGGGTCTTCCGGGGCCGCGCCGACCGCCATCCCGGCTATCGTGAACAGCGCGCGGCCGCGCAGGCGCGCGTGATCGTCGATCGACTGGGTACGGATATCGCCGAGCAAAGGCTCCCACGCCTCCACCATCTCACTGAGCGCGCGCCCGGTAATCCCCAGCGGCAGGACCACGCCAGTCAGGGACTGCAACACGGGTTCGGCGGGCGCGTCGGACGCGTCGAGCCCCTGCAACGCCTCGCGCCACCAGGCGAGCCGCATCTGCCCGACCAACGGCTCGCGGGTCGTGCGCAACACATTGCCCAGTGCAGCATCGAGCGCGAACAGCGCGTCCAGCGCCCCGCGCGACCTGCCCGGAGCGTAGCTCAGCGCGAGGTCAAGCCAGAGATCGGTAACCATCGTCACCGTAACATTAACCATACCGATTGAGAGCCGGTTAGCCCTTCTAGATGCATGAGGCATGTTCGTAGGATCATATCGGGCAGATCGGGGCAGATGTTCGGACCATTCGGCGCAAAGCGGGGGGACGCGCGCACCTTCCTGGGACGGTTACGCCGCGATGTGCGTGGTAACACGCTCGCCATGATGGCGATCGCGCTCATCCCCCTCGCGGCTTTGGCTGGTTCGGGTGTCGACATGGCGCGACTTTACGTCGTCAAGGTCCGTCTGCAACAGGCCTGCGACGCCGGTGTGCTCGCCGGGCGCAAGTTCATGATCCAGTCGTCAGGGACGACTCTCGACAGCAATGCGGCGACCCAGGCGACGACCTTTTTCAACAACAATTTCACCCCGGGCTGGATGAAGACCAATACGGTCACATTCGTCCCCACCAAGACCAGCGACAGTCAGGTCTCCGCTACCGCGAGCGCCGTCGTCCCGATGACCGTGATGAAGATGTTCGCGGCGCCCGACACCACCGTCCAGGTCACCTGCACGGCGCGCTACGACGTGGCCGATACCGACGTGCTGTTCGTGCTCGACACGACCGGCTCGATGGCCTGTGCGCCAAGCGACAGCGACTCTACCTGCAACAGCTATGTCGGCTCGGCCGGCAATAGCACCTACACCCGGCCGACCGACACGACCTATTCAACCGCGGGCTATTCGGGATCGACCGGTTACTCCGTGCCGGAGAAGAGCGGTTCGCGCATCGAGGCACTGCGCCAGGCCGTGCTGAGCTTCTACGATACCTTCGCGGCGAATGCCGACCCGTCGACCCACGTCCGTTATGGCTTCGTGACCTACACGTCGGCGGTCAATTCGGGCAAGGCCGTGATGTCGCTCGATCCGACCTATGTCCTCGGTGGCAGCGGCGCGGCGACGAACTACAATTATCAGTCTCGCAAGGTGACGGCCGATTACACGAGCAACACGGCAACCGCGAACAACTCGATGAACCAGGCGACGTGCAACGCTCAGACGACGACACGATCGCCGGCAACGGCGCTGACCTATACGACCTCCGGAACGGCAACGCAGGTCAGCTATGCGTGGAACTCCGGCACCTTGAAATGCGTGGTCACGACCAAGACGCTGGGCCCGCAATATACCTATTCGCGCTACCCGTGGGACGTCAGCCAGTATGTCGCGGGCAACACGATCGACGACCCGACCAAGGTCGACTCGTCGACCACAAAATGGGCGGGTTGTCTCGAGGAACGGATCGATTCGACCTCGGCGGGCCAGACAGTATTCACTACCGCCAGCCTGCCCAAGGATATCGACCCCGATTTCGTGCCTACCAGCGACGCCACGCGCTGGGCGCCGCAATGGGGTGACGTCGAATATGGTCGTAACAACTATGGCGGCACCGGCAACGGCACCAGCAACGGTGACGACAGCAACAACGCGCCGAACTACGGCAGCGCGCAAATGATCAAATGGGGCTATCTGTCGTGCGGCAAGCCGGTTCGGCGACTGACGACCTGGCAGCGTACCGACGTCTACAATTACCTCTACGCGACCGATTTCAAGCCAATCGGCGGCACCTATCACGATACCGGCATGATCTGGGGCGTGCGGATGATCTCGCCGACCGGCCTGTTCAAGGCGGATACCGCGCCCTGGGGATCCGGTCCCGGCGCCTTGCCGCCCAACCGTGTCATCGTCCTGCTGACCGACGGTTTCATGGCGCCGACCACGGACACTTACAGCATGTACGGCGTCGAATATTTCGACAAGCGCGTAACCGGGGGCGACTACAGCAACATCACTGCCTATCACAATGCGCGGTTTTTGGCCGCCTGCTCGGCGGCGAAGGCGCGGAACATCGACGTCTGGACGGTATCGATCCAGCCCAGCGCGACGAGCCAGATGCAGAGCTGCGCCACGACCTCTGCGCAAGCGCTCGCGACGACCAGCGGCACCGGTCTGTCCGCCGCCTTCGCGAACATCGCCCAACATCTCGCCATGCTCCGGCTGACGCACTGATGCGCGCGCGGTTCATCCCAGGTCTGCGGGACGATCGGCGCGGCGCCGTGCTCGTCGAATTCGCACTGCTGACGCCCCTCATGCTGCTCATGCTGATGGGCTTGGGCGACATGCTCTATCAGGTCTACACCCAGTCGATCCTGAACGGCGAGTTGCAGAAGGCGGCGCGCGATTCGGGCATCGAAGGAGGCGCGGCCAGCACCTCGACGATCGACGCCAAGGTGCAGACGATGGTCAAGAAGATCGCGCCCGGCGCGACGTTCACCTCGACGCGCAAGAGCTATGACAGCTTCTCCGAGGTAGCGCCCGAGCCGTTCACCGACACTAATGGCAACGGCGTCCGCGATTCAGGGGAATGCTTCACCGACGAAAACGGCAACGGAACGTGGGATCAGGATCCCGGCGCGGCCGGACAGGGCGGCGCCAGCGCGGTGACGGTCTATACCATGACCGCGACCTATCCCCGCTTGTTCCCGGTCGCAGGCTTGTTCGGCTGGCCGACTACCCAGACGGTGAGCGCGACTACGTTGCTCAAGAACCAACCCTACGCAACCCAGACTACCACCGCCAACGTCACGGTGTGCACATGATCCTTGCCCGTCCGCGCGCCGTCGCTCACCGTCTGTATCGCCGCCTGATGCGCGACCGCAGCGGCGTCGCGATGATCGAATTCGCCATGGCGATGCCACTGGTCCTCGGCGTCGGTTGCTACGGCCTCGAGACCGCCAATCTGGCGCTGATCAACCTGCGCATCAGCCAGATCGCGCTGGCGCTGGCGGACAATGCGTCGCGCGTCGGCACCTATAGCGGGCTTACCTCGCAGCAGCTGCGCGAGGTCGACGTCAACGACATCTTCGCCGCCGCTCGCTATCAGGGCAATGGCATCAATCTGACGACCAATGGCCGCATCATCCTGTCGAGCCTGGAAAACGTCCAGCAGAGTTACGACACCGCCGCCGTCCAGCGCATCCACTGGCAACGATGTCTGGGCGCCAAGAGCGGCACCGGCTACGATTCGACCTACGGCACGACCACCACGGCCGCGGGCACCACCGCCACCCTGACCAATGCCGGAACCACCTCCACCGGCATGGGCGACGCCAGCGCCCAGGTCGATGCGCCGGGCGGATCGGGCGTGATGTTCGTCGAAGTCAACTACCTGACCAAGCCATTGTTCGGCAACTGGCTGACCAGCCCGGCGCGCATCCATTATGTCGCCTCGTTCATCGTCCGCGACCGGCGCGACTTCAGCCAGATTTTCAATCCGGGGACGGGCGCGACGCGGATGACCTGCGACAAATATACCACCTGATCACTCAGTTAATGAGCAATATCCGTAAGAATAGATGGCAGATTCTTACCGTTACTTAAACGTAACGTTACGCACTTTTGTAGATCATCGGAGGTTCTATCTCAAATTGTAACAAATTGTAACAGTCTGTCGCAAATTGTATCAGTCTGTCGTAAATTGTAACGCGCATGATTAGTGTGGCCAATTTGAAACAGTTCGTCACTTTGACGATACTCAACTCCCCCTACTCTTGAATCCCATATTTTTTGTGGCAAGACGCCTGTCATAAAGGGCAAAAAGGGGCTTATATGCGCATCAATGGTCTTCGCGCGTCGACGGCACTCACCTCCGCCGTCTTCGCGTTTGGTTTGCTGTATGCCGGTCAGGCTTCGGCGCAGACGGCGGCTACAGATGGTCAAAAAGCATGCCCGGACGGCAGCACGCCGACGCCGGAAGCGCCGTGCCCTCCGACCGCGACGGGTTCGACGGCTCCCGATCAATCGGGCGAGATCGTCGTTACGGGCTCGCGCATTCGACGGCCCAATCTGGATTCGCCGGTTCCGGTTACCAGCATTTCGGGCGAAGAGTTCTTCAAGACGGGTACGACCTCTGTTGGCGACGTGCTCAACGAACTGCCGGCGCTGACCAGCACGTTCAGCCAATCGAACTCGACTCGCTTCCTCGGCACGTCAGGGTTGAGCCTGCTCGACCTTCGCGGCCTCGGCACGCAGCGTACGCTGGTCCTCGTAAACGGTCGTCGCCACGTCGCCGGCGACATCCTGAACGAAGCCTCGTCACCTGACATCAACACGATTCCCGCCGATCTCATCGAACGCGTCGACGTCGTCACCGGCGGCGACTCGGCGGTCTATGGTTCCGACGCGGTCGCCGGCGTCGTGAACTTCGTGTTGAAGGACCATTACGATGGCCTTCAATTCCGTTCGCAGGGCGGCACCAGCCAATATGGCGATGCGCCGTCCTATTTCGCGAGCCTATTGGCCGGCAAGAACTTCGCCGGTGGGCGCGGCAACATCGCGGTCGATCTTGAATATGCGCATCAGGGAGCTTTCTACGCTAGCGACCGTAATAACTACAGCATTTCCAGCGGCTTCGTTACGGTCGATAACGTCGTCAATGACGGAAAACCCAATCGCATCTTCTACAACAACATTCGTAGCGCGACCTATTCAAATGGCGGTCTATTTCTCGGGAACAATTGCGGTGGCTATTATTGTTCCTACGGCTTCCAACCCGATGGCTCGCTGAGCCCGGTCACCGGTCAACGTGTCGGAATCGCGCCGTACGGCAGCTTCATCGGCGGTAACGGCGACAATTTCCGCGACGGAACACAGCTCGGCCTGATGCCGAACCAGGATCGCTACAGCGCCAATCTGATCGGCCATTTCGAAATCTCGCCGGCGTTCGTGCCGTTCATCGAAGCCAAATATGTCCGGACCGACGTTCTCGGCAGCGCCAGCGGTCCGTTCTTCTTCAACGGCGGCGTGACAGGCTCCCCGCGCGAGGTTTTCTACACCGACAATCCCTACCTCAGTTCGCAGGCTCGCGGCTTCCTGACGAACTACTATGGCGTGGCCAACGACGCTCACCAGCCCTTCTATTTCGACGAGAATGCCACCAGCCTGACCAACCGCCAGGAAAGGCTGCGGCGCGAAACCTATCGCATCGTCGCAGGTATCCGCGGCGAACTGGGTGACGGCTGGTCCTACGAGCTCTCGGGCAATTACGGCCAGTTCGACGAGAAGAACGAGATACTCGGCAACGTCAATCTGCAGCGCTTCCTGCTGGCGATCGATCCCGTCGACCAGGGCAAGTACACGACCGGTGTCGCGAACGGCAATATCGTCTGCCGCGCGACGGTCGATCCGGCGGCGCGCATCGCTTATGAAAATGCCGCCAATCCGGGCTTTGCCGCCAGCCAGCTGGCCGCCGATGTCGCGGCGTGCCAGCCGGTCAATCTGTTCGGCGTCGGCAATGTCAGCGACGCGGCACGCAACTATCTGTTGCAAAACTCGGTCGCCAACGGCCGCATCACCCAGTTCGTCGCCAATGCCTTCCTGAGCGGCGACACCCGCAATTTCCTCAACCTGCCGGGCGGCCCAATCGGGATCGCGATCGGTGCGGAATATCGGCGGGAAACCGCGTCATACCATGAGGATGATTTCACCAAGGCTGGCCTGACCTTCTATAATGCGATCCCGGATTTCAGCGCGCCGGCGTTCGAGGTGAAGGAAATATTCGGCGAGCTCCGCCTGCCGATCATCAAGGACAAGCCGTTCTTCCACGAACTGACGCTGAGCGGCGCGGTCCGGTTCGCCGATTACAAGGGCGATGCCGGTTCGGTCTGGGCCTATAACGGCAATCTCGAATGGGCGCCGACCCGCGACATCCGTCTGCGCGCCAATTACTCGCGCGCGGTGCGGGCGCCGACTCTGGTCGATCTCTACACACCGTTCGGTCAGAACTATGAACTGGTCACCGATCCGTGCGCCAATTATGCGGCTAATCCAGGTACGCAGATCGCAACCAACTGCGCCGCGGCAGGGATTCCCGCGACGTTCAACCACCAGTATATCAACTCGCTGGGCTATCAGTCTGGCGGTAACGTCAACCTGAAGGTCGAGACCTCCGACTCGTACACGATCGGTACCGTCATCACCCCGCATTGGGTGCCTGGCTTGTCGTTGACGGTCGACTGGTTCGACATCAACGTCAACAATTCGATCGCCACCCTGGACGCCCAGGCCGTGCTCGACGCTTGCTATTCGCAGTCGAGCATCAACAACCAATATTGCGGTCTGTTCCAGCGCTACAACGGCGCGCCGGGTACTACTGGACCGGCCGGCGAAGAGCCTGGTCAGATCCTGGAGAACAGCCTCCACGTCATACCGCTGAACTACGCGAAGCTGCGTGTGCGTGGCATCGACGTCGAGCTGAACTACCAGCATCAGTTCGCCAATATCGCAGGTGTGTCGACCCGGTTGATCTATACCCACAATTTCCGGAACGACACTTATCTGGACGCGACTGATCCCACGTTCAGAACGCAGCAATTGGGTACGTTGGGCTTCCCGTTCGACGAGTTCAGCTGGAATCTGGACGTCAACAAGGGGCCGGTCACGCTGGGCTACAAGCTGCGCTATGTCGGCAAGATGACGGTCGCGCCCTGGGATGCCCTGCACAGCGTCAATGGGCAAGCGCCGCAAGAGACGGATTATTCGAATATCACATACTACCCGGCTCAATACTATCATAACGTGCGCCTTCAGGTAGACGTCACCAAGAAATACAATTTCTATATCGGCGTCGATAACCTGTTGAATACGCAGCCGCCGCTCGGAACGACGGGCGCCGGTTTCGGCAGCGCGATTTATGACAATGTCGGTCGCTTCTTCTACGCCGGCGTCATCGCCAAGTTCTGATCATCGCTTCTATCGAATAGTGGAGGGGCCGGGACTTTCCCGGCCCCTTTTTTGTAGCGGATTGCGGACTTTGCTGGCATCGCTCGGCCATGCCTGAGGATATCGGCTCTCTTCGGGCCGCGCTCGAAAACGGGATGCGGCTGCTTGATCGCAATCCCGTCGGCGCCGCCGAACAGGCGACAGCAATCCTTGAAGTCACCCCGGGCCAGCCCGACGCGCTGCGCTTGCTCGGGCAAGCGTTGCGAAAGCTTGGTCAAAGAGAGAGGGCCGCCAAGGCCGATCTGGCGGCGATCAACGCGACGCTGCGATTGCCCGACATCCGTTCTGCCCGCATCGCGATCGCCGGGAACGACCTCGCTTCCGCGGAGCGTCTGTTGCGAGCGCAATTGTCGCGGTCGCCCGACGACGTCGTCGCCACGATGATGCTGGCCGAGATCGCGTCCGCCCTGGGTATCTTTCCGGAAGCGGAGCGACTGTTGACGCACGCTGCGTCGGTGGCACCGGACTATCCCGACGCGCGCGTCAGCCTGGCGCTGGTCTTCTTCTCCCAGGGCCGCTTGGACGAAGCGCTGGCATCGCTCGACCACGTCATCGCCGACAATCCCGGGCATGTTGGCGCGGCGGCATCCAAGGCCGATATCCTGGCCCAGACCGGAAGCTATGACGAGGCGGCACAGACCTATGCCGGTCTCCTCGACACGGTCGGCGACCATCCGGAAGTCTGGCTACGGTACGGCCACCTCCTGAAGACGATCGGCCGGCAATCCGACTCGGTCGCTGCCTATCGTCGTGCCACGACGCTCGAGCCCGAGCTCGCCGAGGCCTGGTGGTCGCTGGCCGAATTGAAGGCCAACAAGGTCGAGGCGGATGACCTTTCGAAGATGGAGGCCGCGCTGCGGCGTGCCACCGCGCCGACCAAGCAACTCTATCTGCATTTCGCCCTGGGCAAGGCGTTCGAGGACCGCAAGGAATGGGAAGCCTCGTTCCGCCATTATACCGACGGCAACCGGCTTCGGCTCGAGCAGGAGCCGCATGATCGCGCTGCGATTTCCGATGAGGTCGACGCCTCGATTGCCTTGTTCGATCGCGCATTCTTCGCCGAACATGGCGGAATGGGCTGCCCCCTGCCCGACCCGATCTTCGTCATCGGCATGCCCCGCGCCGGCTCCACGCTCGTCGAACAGATTCTGGCGAGCCATTCGCAGATCGAGGGCACGTCGGAACTGCCCGATATCCCGCTCATCGTTCAATCGTTGGTCGCCAAGGACTGGCAGAACCGTGCGGCAGCCTACCCGGCCGTCATAAAGCGCCTCACTCCAACCAACCTACGCGAGCTCGGCGAGCGCTACATCGCGAATTCGGCTTCCAAACGAAAGACTTCTCGGCCGTTCTTCGTCGACAAGCTGCCCAATAACTGGCGCTACCTCGGCCTGATCCATCTGATCCTGCCCAACGCGAAAATCATCGACGCGCGGCGCGATGCGATGGCTTGCTGCTTCTCGAACTTCCGTCAGCATTTCTCGCGCGGGCAAACCTTCGCTTATTCGATGCAGGATCTCGGAAGCTATTATCGCGATTACATCCGGGCGATGGACCATTTCGACAGGATCCTGCCCGGCCTGGTACATCGCGTTCAGCACGAATCGCTGGCGGCCGATCCCGAGCGGGAAATCCGTGCCCTGCTCAACTATCTCGACTTGCCGTTCGAGGAAGCGTGTTTGCGCCCCCATGAAAATGCGCGGCCAGTCCGTACGGCAAGCTCGGAACAGGTCCGCAAGCCAATCAGCCGCGACGCGTTCGATCTCTGGCGCCACTATGAGCCGTGGCTCGACGATCTGAAGGCTGCGCTGGCCGGCTGAAGCGCGAACGAAAAAGGGCCGACAAAGCCAGCCCTGTCCGTCGATCCTGCCAGGCGGGATCAATACCGATAATGATCCAGCTCGTTCGGCCCCTCGACCGACACGCCAATATATCGACGTGCTTCGGGCCGAGCTTGATCGGTTTCCAAGCTCCTCTCCCACTTTCCTGGGACGCTGTTGCTTGCGGGCAACGCTTGACTGCACCGGCGTGACAATTTTTGTCGATTTCGGGCTTTAGCACCTGAATTCGGCTAATATTTTCTGAATGAACCATGTATTCATGTAGCGTTAATTTAGGGACTTGATCGCCGCAGCGCAGCAATGCAGTCTCACTCGCATAAATAGGTCAAAAAAAGGGGGCCTCGATGCGAAAAACGTCTCTGCGCGCGTCCAGCGCGCTGTGTTCTGTCGCGTTCATAGCGTTGTTCCAAGCGTCGGCTGCTTGGGGTCAAACAACCCCGCCCGACGATCAGTCGATCAGTGCAACGGCTCCGGATACCTTAAAGGACCCACTCGCCGACGCGCAGAAGGATAAAGACGGCACCAACGAAATTATCGTCACGGGATCGCGCATCAAGACGGTCACCCCTTTCAACAGCCCTGACCCGGTCACGGTGATCAGCCCGCAGGTCGCCATGCGCGAGGGCAAATTTGATGTCGCCAATATGCTGCAGAGTTCGCCGATCGCGGCCGGCTCGACGCAGATTACGTCGGCCTTGTCCTCCAATTTCGTTACCGCGGGCGGCCCGGGTGCGCAGACCATCGACTTGCGCGGGCTCGGTGCCAATCGCACTCTCGTGTTGCTGAACGGACGGCGCGCCGGTCCGGCGGGTACACGCGGAGCGGTATCGGCGTTCGACCTGAACGTTCTACCGCAATCGATCGTCTCCAGTATCGAAGTGCTCAAGACGGGCGCGTCGTCGGTTTACGGCTCGGACGCCGTCGCGGGCGTGGTCAATATCATCACCAAGACCGATACCAACGGCCTCCAGCTCGACGGTAATGTCTCGAAGCCGTTCGACGGCGGTGGCGAGGAATATCGCATCAATGCGATCTGGGGAAAAAGTTGGGGCAACAAGGCCCATTTCATGATCGCGGCCGACTATCAGCACACCAACGAACTCAGGCGCGGCGACCGCAGTTACCTCGCCTGCCCCGAAGCGTACACATTCAAGCCCAATGGCGGCGGCCGCGCCGATCTGATCGATCCGCGCACCGGCAAGTACAAGTGCGAGGACCTGCGCTGGGGCCATGTTTGGACGTACAACCTGATCGGCAATATGCAGCTCGACGGGCCGGGCGGTCCGAACACCGGCCTCGATACCTCGCCCAACGGCGAAACGGTACTGCTGCAATATCAATATCCCGGCGAGAATCTCGGCATCCCAGCCTATGGTGCCCCGGCATATTCTGGCGACCTTGGTACGCCCCCCGGCTGGTACCCGACGGGCTACAACACCGCCTCGCTGGCGCCGCAGAACGCCTATCACCCGTTCGTCGAGGAACAGACGATCATCCCGAAGACCGATCTCTACACGGTCTATGCGGAGGGCGCGTACAAATTCTCGGACTCGGTCGAGTTGTTCGGCGAATTCCTTGCCAACCGGCGCAAAACCTACCAGAACGGCTGGCGCCAGTTCTGGAGTTTCGGCTTTACCGGCGACCTTTACGGGACTGGCACCACCTACAATTTCTGGGCTCCCGGCTGGACCGGCGTCAACCTGCTGAGCCCGACCGGCATCACCAACCAGGCCGACAGCAGCCAGAAGGTCGATTACTGGCGTGCCGTCGGCGGCTTGCGCGGCGATTTCGGTGCCGGCGGCAAATGGCATTACGAAGCTTACGGCCAGTATAGCAAGAGCGTCGGGCGCTACCGCACACAGCAGATCCTGCAAGATGTCTACGACATCAGCACGCAGCAGGGCTTCGGTTCGCTGGGCTCGTGCGTCGGCATGATCACGCCGATCTCGAAGAAGCAATGCATCGACTTACCGTGGACCGATCCCAACTTCCTCGCCGGGCAGATGACGCAACAGCAGATCGACTTCCTGTTCTCCTGGGAGGAGGGCAAGACGACCTATACCCAGTTGAGTGGCGAAGCGTCGGTGTCGGGCGAATTGTTCAAGCTGCCGGGCGGCCCGCTCGGCATCGCGTTCGGCGTCACCGGACGCCAGGACAAGATCAACGACGTACCGGGCGCGATCACCCTCGCGGGTAATGCATGGGGGGCGTCTACTTCGGGCATTACCAAGGGCCGCCAGGAAACTTACGAGGCGTTTGGCGAACTCAACGTGCCGTTGCTGAAGGACGTCACGCTCATCAAGGAGCTGACTTTTTCGCTCGCAGGGCGCGTCACCAATGTCAAATCGGTGCGAGCATCCGACGGCAAATCATTTAGCGACAATGGTAATTTTACCTACAAGCTGGGCGCCAACTGGGCATTGACCGACTGGCTCCGTTTCCGCGGCAGCTATGGCACCTCGTTCCGTGCGCCGGCGCTGTTCGAGCAGTTCCTCGCGAATGAAACCAGCTTCCCAAGCCAGCGTGCCATCGATCCCTGCATCCAGATCGCCGCCAATCTGGCGGCGGGTCTCATCAACCAGCGTACTTACAACAATTGCGTGGCCGATGGCATCCCGACCAACTATCCGGGCGGCAGTATCACGGCGACCGCGATCGCACAGGGCGGTATTGGCGACCTAGTCTCCGAAACCTCCAAGGCAATGGTCTTCGGCGGGATTCTGACACCCAAATTCTCGTTCTTCGGGGAAAGCACGCGATTGAGCCTCGCGGTCGACTATTTCGACATCAAGGTGAAGGGCGAGATCTCCCAACTCGGGGCGTCGACCATCGTCCGGGGCTGCTACAATTCGCTAACCTTCCCCACCGACCCACTGTGCAGCCTCTTCCAACGCGGCGGCATTCCCAGCGCGCCGCTGACCATCTCGACGGTCGAGGACAAATTCATCAACGTGGCCAGCCAGCACAATAGCGGCCTCGACGTCACCTTCAACGCGCGTCAGGATCTGGGCAAGCTGGGCACGTTCAACTTCACCGCCGACATGACGTGGCAGTTCATTGACAACAAACAGTTATTGTCAAGTTCTCCGATTGAATCAGACAATGGCGAGGCGGGGTCGCCACGTTGGGTGGGCGATTTCCGCTTCAACTGGCAACCCAATAAGAGCCTCAGCCTGTTCTACGGAATCAACGTGATCGGTGGCACGTCCAATTTGAAGGACTTCCTGCGGGACAATGGCGGCCAGCGGTGCATCAATTCATCGATACGGGGCACCTATTGCCCAGTGCTCACCACCTCGGCGGTGTTCTACCACAACATGTCGATCACGCAGGATATCGCCGATGGCAAGTTCTCGATCACGCTCGGTCTCAGCAACATCTTCGACAAGCGTCCACCGCGCGTGTCAGTGCTGAACGGCGGCGAGATTTCGATGCTCGGTCCGGTAGTGGCTGCGTCGCAATACAGCTTCGTCGGTCGTAAGGGCTTCGTGAACGTTTCGACGAAGTTCTGATCCGACACCGGAAACTGGCTGGGCGGCGTGGCGACATGCCGCCCGGTTTGTCTCTGCCCGCCGTCGCTTCTAGGATAGCGTGATGCCCAATGTGTTCGTCCTGGCTGACACGCTCGACGCTGAGAATGGCCGTTTCGCGCAGGCTCGCTTGCGCAGTCCGGTATTCCTCAACAGCATACCCAAGAGCGGCAGTCACCTGCTGCGCAATATCTTGCGCATGTTCGTCCCTGTCGACCAGCAATGGAATCGCGACTTCGTCCAATGGCCGACCCTGCAGCAGCATCGGGCCGCTTTCGACCCCGCCAAGCCGATGCTGAGCTGGGGACATCTGTTCCTCGCCGACGCCTCGCTGATAGAAACCGCGGCAGCACGCCGCATCCTGCTCTACCGCGATCCCTATGACTGGGTGATCGCCCGGGCGCGATTCTTCTTGTCCGAGCAATTCGTCGGCAATGTCGACCATTTGAAGTCGGAGTCACTCAGCCTCGACGAGCTGCTGACGATGATGATCTTCGGCCTGCCGGGCCGCGAGCCCTCGCTCAACGATACCTACGAGCTCAATGCCGCTGCTTGGCTCGGCGCGCGCGTCTGGCCGGTCAGGCTGGAGGATTTGTCTGCGGCCCTCACCGACCTCGATTCAGCGGCATCGGAGACGTTCTTCGCCGATCTGCTCGCTGCTTGCGCGATCGACCGGCCAGACGACTGGCGCGAGCGCGTACGGGTTGGTGCCGACCGCCGCCAGAGCGGAACCGCGCGCGAGAACCTGACAGGCATTGCGCGCGAACTGCCTGACACGCTTGGACCGCGCCATCGCGCGCTGGTCGATTATCACGCGCCCGGTCTGCGTGCGCTGCTGGGCTATGCGTGACATGACCGGGCTTCGCTCCACGATTTCCGGTTTCCCGCAGCTGGCGCAGGCCCGCAGGCTGATGAGCGGTGCTCGGTTCGACCAGGCCGCGGAATGCGTGATGACGCATCTGCGGCAGCATCCGGGCGAACCGCGCGGTCTGACGATGCTGGGCGAGATCGCCAACGCGCTGGGCGCGCTCGGTCAGGCCGAGCACTTCCTGCGCCAGGCAATCGCGCGCGGCGGCGACGATTTCGACACGCGTCGCCTCCTCGCGTTGGTCGTCAATCAGCAGGAGCGCATCGCCGAATCCGATGCGATGTTCGCCCAGCTCGAGCGCGAAACGACCGATCCCGAAATCCGCGCGCTGCGAGCGGCGGTACTCGACAAGCTCGGCCGTAACACCGAATCGATCACGATCTACGAGCAGCTGACGCGCGACTATCCCGACAAGACTCGTTTCTGGATCCAGTATGGCCACGCGCTACGCGCCGCCGGCCGCGTTCCCGAAGCGATCACGGCTTATCGAACGCCGCTGGCCGACGACTATGAGTGCGGTGAAGCCTGGTGGGCGCTGGCCAGCATCAAGAGCCGAGTGCTTACCGACGACGACGTCGCGACGATGCAGCGTGGCGCCGCGGACGCGGTCGATGTTCGGAACAGCGCTCCGCTGCATTTCGCACTCGGCCGCGCGCTTCATGATCGGGGCCTCTACGCCGAGGCGTTCCGCCATTATGCGCAGGGCAACGCCGAACGCGCCGAATGGATCGGCTATGACGCCAGCGAACTGACCGCCGAAATCGACGAAATCGCCCAACTGGTCGATACGCACTTCGTCGCAAAACTCGGTGAGGCACCCGATGCCGATATCGTGCCGGTATTCATCGTCAGCCTGCCGCGGTCGGGTTCGACCCTGCTCGAACAGATGCTGGGCAGCCACGCGGAGATCGAGCCGGTCGGAGAGCTGCCCTATGTCCCTGCCCTGCTGCGGACTGCGATGGAGCTGGCGACGCGACGTGGGCGCGTCACCGTACCGCAACTCATCGCGCAACTCGATGGCGCGACAGCGGCGGCAATGGGCCGAGACTATCTCGCGCGCGCGGCGCTGCACCGGCGCGCAGGCACGCGATTCTTCCTCGACAAACTGCCGCACAATTGGAGCAACATCCTGTTCGTGAAGCGAATTCTTCCTCAGGCGCGCTTTCTCGATATCCGACGGTCCGCCATGGATTGTTGCTTTTCCAACTTCACCCAATCCTTCTCGAACGCGCACGCCTCGTCGTTCGCGCTCACCGATATCGGGCGCTGCTATATCGACTATATCCGGATGATGCGGCACCTCGACGCGGTGGCGCCGGACTTAGTGCACCACGTCGATTACGAGCGGCTGATCGCCGATCCCGAGCCCGAATTGCGCGCGGCACTCGACTCTCTCGGCCTGCCTTGGGACCCGGCGATTCACGACTTTCACAGGAACGAACGAGTCGTACGCACGCCATCGAGCGAGCAGGTCCGTCGCCCGCTCAACCGCGACGGTCTGGGTGTGTGGGAGCCTTATGCCGAATGGCTCGGCCCACTGCGCGATACGCTGGGCGACCTCGCCGCTTGATACGAAAAGGGCCGCCGCCTATGGCGGCGTCCATGCGGGTTGGAACGCCGGTTTGTCCGGCAATGTCTATGCCGGGATGGCATGGAACCTCAATGCGGACAATTCCAATTATTCGAAAGGATTTACAGGCGCCGCGCTGTCCGGCCCACTGATCGGTGGCTCGATCGCGTCAGGCAATAGTGGCACGGGCGGCGGTCGCGAACTTAGCGGACTTGTGCCCGACCGCAACGGCGTTACTGTTGCGAACGTGACACTAGGTGCCAACATTGGCCAGTTGGTCGGAATTGGAGCGGTGACGGGCAACGTCAACACGACCTATTATTCGCAACCACTCCAATTAGGTAGGGCGCCCGCGGCCTCGGCTATGGACGATGTGATGATGAGCCTGAGGGCGCCATGCCGCTAACTCTGCAGCTTTCCGCCACCGGTGTCCTCCTCGCCGTCGCCGCAGGTTGCATGATTGCGGCGAACTATCATTTCTATTCTATGGTAAAGGCCCTGCAGAAGATCAGTATCCTCGGAAAAATCGTGCCGCCTTTCAGCGGTTTCTATGTAATGGCGAAATACAAGGAGCACTACCCAGGCGGGGTGGCATTAAAATACTACCGCCGCTTTGGCATTGCTTTCGTTATTTTTTTTGTTTTTGGGGCGTTCCTACTAATTTTTGGAAGGAGTACCTAGGCGCAGGACCTATCAATTGCTTGTACGAGACGCAATTGATTGATTCAATGGCAGGGCCAAGGAGGCACTGTCGATGGGATTATGGAATTCCGGTGCCACGTGTAACAATCCCTAAATAGCCCAGAGGTTCGGGGCTACCCACTTGCATCCCCCCCAAATCCGGTTGGCGCAGCTTCCTCGCCGACCGGGAGCCCGGCTGGTTCTTCGACGTACGAATGGTCAGCGAGGTCTTGACGCTGACGACATTGCCTGAACCGAAAAGGGCGACCCCGCAGGACCGCCCTCTCCTTTACCTAATCGGCGTTGGCCACTCAGTACCGATAATGATCCGGCTTGAACGGCCCCTCGACCGGCACGCCGATATAGTCGGCCTGCTTCTGGGTGAGCTTGGTCAGCTTCACCCCGAGCTTTTCGAGGTGCAGTTCAGCGACCTTCTCGTCGAGATGCTTCGGCAGGACGAAGACGTCGTTCTTATATTCGCCGGCCTTGGTGAACAGTTCGATCTGCGCCAGCGTCTGGTTGGTGAACGACGACGACATCACGAACGACGGGTGGCCAGTCGCATTGCCGAGGTTGACCAGGCGGCCCTTCGACAGGATGATGATCTGCTTGCCGTCGGGGAACTCGACCAGGTCGACCTGCGGCTTCACTTCGGTCCACTTGTAGTTGGACAGCGCCGAAATCTGAATCTCGCTGTCGAAATGGCCGATGTTGCAGACGATCGCCATGTTCTTCATGCCCTTCATGTGATCGGCAGTGATCACATCGGCATTGCCGGTCGCGGTGCAGAAGATGTCGGCGCGGGTCACCGCTTCCTCCATCGTCACCACTTCATAGCCTTCCATCGCCGCCTGCAGCGCGCAGATCGGATCGACCTCGGTCACCAGCACGCGGGCGCCGCCATTGCGCAGCGACGCCGCCGAACCCTTGCCGACGTCACCGAAGCCGGCGACGCAGGCGACCTTGCCGGCGAGCATTACGTCGGTGCCGCGACGGATCGCGTCGACGAGCGATTCCTTGCAGCCGTAAAGGTTGTCGAACTTCGACTTGGTCACGCTGTCGTTGACGTTGATCGCCGGGAACGGCAGCTCGCCCTTCTTGGCGATCGCATAGAGGCGGTGGACGCCGGTGGTGGTCTCTTCCGACACGCCCTTGATGTTCCTGACCGTCTCGGTGAGGTAGCCGGGCTTGCGCTTGATGAATTCCTTCACCGCGCGCTGCATCTCGATCTCTTCCTCATTCTCGGGCTCGGCAAAGGTTTCACCAGCCTCGAGCTTGGCGCCCCACAAAGCGAACATCGTCGCGTCGCCGCCGTCATCGAGGATCATGTTGCAGGTCTCGTCGCCCCAATCGAAGATCGAGCCGACATAGTCCCAATATTCGGCGAGGGTCTCGCCCTTGATCGCGAACACCGGCACGCCCGACGCGGCGATCGCGGCGGCGGCATGGTCCTGGGTCGAATAGATGTTGCAGGTCGCCCAGCGCACCTTCGCGCCCAGCGCTGTGAGCGTCTCGATCAGCACCGCGGTCTGAATCGTCATGTGCAGCGAGCCGGTGATGCGCGCACCCTTGAGGGGCTGCGACGCGCCGAACTCCTGACGCAGCGCCATCAGGCCCGGCATCTCGGTCTCGGCGATGTTGATCTCCGCACGGCCGAAATCGGCGAGGGAAAGGTCCTTGACGACATAATCGGTCGTACGGTCGAGCACGGTGGCCACGTCAAAAATCTCCGGAAAAGTCGGTTGATGCGCGCTCCCCTACCTAACCGGCGGCCCGATTGCAATCTCGATATAAAGATTTCTTTATATGTTCGCCGGAGCGGTCGTTGCGCGCGCCGGATCGTCCTGCCGGCCAAGGCGATAGGGCAAGGTCGCCCAGGCGATCACGTCGCGTGGCTGGTCGATCTCGGCAAGTCCGACATCGGGCCATTCGTCCGCCGCGGGAAAATGCGCGGTGCCGAACAGGCGATCCCATAGGGTAGTGAATGCCCCGAAGTTGCGATCAAAATGACGCTCCTCGAGCGAATGGTGGATGCGATGGAAGCGGTTGTCGCAGAAAAACACCCGGAGCGGCCCGAGATGGACGCTGGTCGGCGAGTGGATGAACGAGGAATGGAGGTGTAGTAGCACCGCCATCGCCGGCGCCAGATACCCCGTGTCGCTGCCGAACAAGCTGGCCGGCAACAGCAGGAGCACGGCCTGGAAGAACGGCTCGGTAATATGGTGATAGGCGTTGACCGCGTTCATCTCGCGCATCGAATGATGGACTGCGTGATAGCGCCAGAACCATCGATGCTGGGCGCGATGGCACCAGTAGAAGAAGAAGTCATAGACCGCCGCGCCGGCGACCGGTGCCAGGATCATGGCGAACGGTCCGGCCCAGCGGAATTCGAGCGGCAGGATCAGGATCGGCTCCAACCCCAGCCAATGCCATATCGCGCGGAACGCCGTATAGGTTGCCGCCATCACCGGCAGCCAGATCGCCCAGAACAGAATCCCCGGCAGACGGCCGCGCAGCGAATGGCGGTCGCGTGGCAACAGCAATTCAAGCGCGGTCATCAACGCGAAGGAGAAAAGCCAGGGCGTCGCGGCCGGTAAATATGTGAACAGGAGTTCGGCGAAGCGCATGGGACGATGCTTGCCACGCGGATCACTCCCAAGTGGTTAAATGGCGGTCGAAAAATCAGTGAGCCGGAAAAAATCTTCGGCCCATGTCACATCGGCCCACGCTGTCTCGTCAGGTCTGCGCAACCCTGATGAAAAGGACCCAATCATGAAGACTCCCCGCCTCAATGCCTGGACCGCCGCCCCCGAGATCACGCAAGCGTTCCTCGCTTACTCGAACGCCGTCGCTGAAAGCGGCCTCGAAAAGCCGCTGCTCGAACTGGTCAAGATCCGCTCGTCGCAGATCAACGGCTGTGCCAATTGCATCAACATGCACACGTTCGAGGCGCGCCAGGCCGGCGAGACCGAACAGCGCATCTATCTGACCTCGGCATGGCGCGATGCGCCGTGCTATACCGACCGCGAGCGCGCGGCGCTGGGTTGGACCGAGGCGCTGACGCTGATCGCGGACAAGGGCGCCCCGGACGATGTTTATGCCGCGCTCGATGCGCAGTTCAGCAAGGAGGAGCAGATCAAGCTCACGATGATGATCAACGTGATCAATGGCTGGAACCGCCTGGCGGTCGCTTTCCACCTGTTCGAGCCGAGCCTCGGATGGAAGGCGTGAGCGACGCCGCTGCCCAATTCGACGCGCTTCGGCCTCGGCTGATGCGCGTCGCCTACCGCATGCTCGGCTCGGTCGCCGATGCCGAGGATGTGGTGCAGGATGCTTGGCTGCGCTGGGCCGACACCGACCGTGACGCGGTCCGCGTGCCCGAGGCGTTCCTGCGCCGCGTGGTCACGCGCCTATGCTTGGACCAGCTCAAGTCGGCGCGGGTGCGGCGCGAGGAATATATCGGCCCATGGCTGCCCGAACCGGTGGTCGAGGCCGAGGAAGTGGAGGATGTCACTCTCCCCCTCATGCTCGCGCTCGAGCGGCTGTCACCGCTCGAACGCGCGGCCTTCCTGCTCCACGATGTATTTGGTGAAAGCTTCGACGACGTCGCTGAAAGCCTCGGCCGCGACGCAGCGGCCTGCCGTCAGCTCGCCAGCAGGGCCCGCGAGCATGTCCGGGCGGAAAAGCCCCGCTTCCCGGTCGAGCGCGAACATGGCCTGGAGATCGCACAGGCGTTCTTCGCGGCGACGCGCGGCGAGGTCGGCGTCCTGGGCGCTATGCTGGCGGATGATGTGAGCCTTTATTCGGATGGCGGCGGCAAGCGGCCCGCCGCGGCGCGCATCATGCTCGGCTCGGGAGAGGTCACACGCACCTATGCAGCGATCCAGCGCCTGCTCCAGGGCCGTTTCGGCGAGCTGATCCGCTTCGCCTGGATCAACGGCCTGCCTGGCTTCGTCACCCGCGAGGCCGATGGCGTACTCCAGACCACCGCGCTACTGATCGGGAACGGCCGCATCAAGGCGATCTACGTGATGCGCAATCCGGACAAGCTGCGGCACCTGGAGGGCGCGTTGCACTGAGCACGCCGCGCCTGCCCGACCCTGCCGGCATGACTGCCGCTATCGGGGGCAAACCGCGTTTGCTGGCTTCACCCAATTCTGGTCGAGCAGGGTCAGCGCGACGCGCCATGCCTTGTCCTTGCGGTTGCCGATCTCCATCACCTCCGGCGGCACATCGCATTGGGGAAACACCCCGCGATCGGCCTGCATCGGACGCCAGTTGAGCCGAAATTGCAGGAGCGGAACCGACAAGCGCAACCCCGAATTGGGCAGCACGACGTTCCAGCTATAGCCGCTGGTATTGCCCTGATCGCTGCCACCCACTTCCTCGCCGACGAAAACGCCGCGATGGGTGTGCCAGAGCATCGACGCGAGCTCGGCGCCGCCCGAGAAGGTCCTGCCACCGGCCAGGACCACCAATCGACCGTGAAAGACCGGTGCGAACACGGCCCAGCGCGACATCAGGCCCTCCGGTGCCTTGTTCAGCCGCAACAACCGACCGCCGTTGATCCTGCGCTGTCCACGCAATTCCTCGTCGTCGAACACCGTCGTCTCGAAGTGCTTCCCGGAATTGCTCGTGATCGACACCGCGCTACCGCGCGCTTCCACCGCAGCATATTTGTGCAGCAGCCGTGACGTCAGATAGGAAAAGAGTATACTCTCATTCGGCTCCGATCCGCCGCCATTCTCGCGCAGATCGAGGATCAGGTTCCTCGCCCCGCCGCGCGCGATTTCGGTGAACCGCGCCTTGATCGTATCCGGAAACTTCGCTCCCGCGGCGCGATATCTCTTGTTGCTGAAGGTCGGCACCGAAAGATAGGCGGTCACGGGATTGACCCATTCGAGCGTCGCTAGGGTCGACGTGGTCGTTTCGGGAAGAGCCGGGCAACCGCTATAAGGGATCGGATGGACGTCGCGCTCGACCGTCGATCCATCGGCGACCCGCAGGCGCAGGTGAAAGACCGGTTCTTCACCGCGCAGCCGGTACCGAAAACTCGCATAGCCGGCACCCCCGGCAGCGCGCATCGCCTGGGTCGGGATCGAGCCGTCGGTACCGTAGGCGATCATGATCTCGCGCACGAGCGCATCGAACCCTTCGCCATCGATCGACAGCAGCCGCGTACCACGGGCGATATCGGCGGCATCGCCATGGCCTGCGACGACGAACACGCCCTCGGTATTCCAGTGCAGATCGAGCGGAAAGCGACGCGAATTCCTGCGGGCAAGAAGCATTGCCTCGCTAGGCTGGAAACTCAGATGCCCTTCGCCGATCCCGCTCATCAGGGGAATGAGAAGGCGGTAGAGGCTCCAATCGTCGCGAACCTGGGCCAGCGCCGCGCTCGCCCGCGCCTTCGCCGTACGCCAATGCTCGGCCGATTGATGCCAATAGATGTTCGGCAGCCCGGCTTCGACTGCTGCGATCACCAGATCGAAATCCTCGCGCGCCTGCGCCGGCGTCAATTGGCCCGATGACTCGCCGCCCGGTTGCGCTTGCCCACCGGCCGGAAGCGCCGACACGCATAAGGCTATCGCACTCCATAACGCGAGGCCGCGTGCGGCGCGGCGGGCAAAGGCTCGCATGGATCGTGATTTCCTGATAATCGGCAATATATTGCCATATAGGTCAGCAAAATATTGCCGAGTCAACCGCTCCCTTCATTCCTTCAGCACGTCGCCGAGAATGTGCGCGCGCGGCGTGTCGCGGCGGGCATGAGTCAATTGGCGCTGGCGCGGGCGTCCGGAGTCAGCCCACGGATGATCGGCGGCGTTGAAAGCGGCTCGACCAGCGTCAGCACGGCGACGCTCGACCGAATCGGCGCCGCGTTGAACGTCACGCTGGCGGAACTCGTCAGCGATCCCGCTTTGCCCCGCTCGCAGATCCTCAACAAACCGGGCTGGGCCGGACGGCACGGCGGCCAGGGTATCCTGTTGTCCAGCGTCGAGGCCCGGCGGGAGGTCGAGACCTGGGAATGGCGGCTGGCTCCCGGCGATCGCTACGATGCGGGCGCCGACCCCCCGGGCTGGCACGTCCTGCTGGTGGTGGTTTCGGGATGCTTGACCCTGGAATATGCAGGCGAGGCGAAACGGATCGAACCCGGCAGCCATCTGTTCGACAGCGCGGTGCCCCACGCATTCGTCAATCGCGACATCAGCGAGGTCAGGTTCTTCCGCAGCACCATTTGCTAGCGCGGCGCACCCGCGACCCTAAGCGAGGACAAGCGTGCTCGCGGTCACCGTGCCGTGAAGGCGGAAGCCCAGGGTCTCGTAGAGCGCGATTGCGCCCGCATTACTGGCATAGGCGTGCAGCCAGGGCGTCTCGCCCTTCGCCAGCATGCGCTCCGCCACGACGCGCATCAACGCCCCGGCATAACCGCGGCCGCGACGGTCGGGATGCGTGCACACGCCGCTCACCTCGCTGAGGCCGGGCATCTTCATCCGCTCGCCCGCCATTGCGATCAGCGCGCCATGCTGCTTCACGCCGATGAAGTCGCCGAGCCGATTGGTATGCGCGGCATAGGGACCCGGTCGGGTCAGCATCGCGAGATCATACATGGCAGACGCATCGTCCTCCTTGAGGTCGACGATCTCGAACGCCGGCGGCTTTCTCGCTGCCAGTCTCTCGCAGACCATTTGCACGCATTCGGCTTGCCGCACGAAGCGCGTGCCGGGCGGCGCGGGCCAGTCCTCGCGCTCGACCATCCACAATTCGCCTTGTTCGGGCACCAGGGCGGCCAGCGCGGCGAGGCTTTCCGGCGAGCGGTCGGCAGCCGCACCGAATACCCCATAGTCGCGGTCGATCCGCCAGGCGCGCGCATCCCCTTCCGCGATCGCTGCCCAGCGCGTCGTCAATGCGTTCCAAACCGGTCGGGCGAGTTGCTCATACCCCATATGATCGGCGCTAATCATTGTTCCGGCGGCCGCCAAGAGCGAACGAACGTCAGGCCGTGCCCGTCTGGCTCGCGAGCAGGCGCGGGTCGATCCCGGCGCGCTCGAATCCTTCCGTCCAGCGGTCGTCCGCTTCGGTGTCGAACAGCAACCGCTCGTCGCCGGCGATATTGAACCAGCCATGGCGCAGCATCTCGCCATCGAGCTGCCCGGCGCCCCAGCCGGCATAGCCGAGCGCCACCAGCCAGCGGCTAGGGCCCTGCCCATCGGCGATCGCTTTCAATATGTCGATCGTGCCCGACAATGCCCAGCGCCCGGCAACGTCGATCGTGTCCTGCCCGGACCAGTCGGTCGAGTGAAGCACGAACCCGCGGCGCGGTTCGACCGGTCCGCCGAAATGAACCGGCGCGTCCGGCGCCTCGCCGGGCTCGATATCGAACTGGTCGAGCACGTCGTGCAGCCCGAGCCCATTGATCGTCGCGCCGATGCCGATGCCGATCGCGCCTTCCGTATCGTGCCCGCACATCGCGATTACCGCGTGCTCGAAACGCGGATCGCCGATGCCTGGCAATGCGAGAAGAAACTGTCCGGTCAGAAAAGGGGCTGCCGATTCCATCGTCGACACTCTAAGCCGGTTGGACCGCCGCCGTCACGGCTTGAATTTCCTGGCAGCGATGCCAAGTGCCGGGCGCGCGGCGCGTTGACGCGCCTATGAGGAGAGAACGACATGACCATTGCCGTTGGCGACAAGCTTCCTTCCACCACCATCGTCAAGGCGACCGAGAATGGTCCCGAGCAGGTCAGCTCGGACGATTTCTTCGCCGGCCGCAAGGTCGCTCTTGTCGCTGTCCCGGGTGCTTTCACCCCGACCTGCTCGGCGCGCCACCTGCCCGGTTTTCTCGACAAGGCCGAGGACATCAAGGCCAAGGGCGTGGACGAAATCGCCTTCACCTCGGTCAACGACGCGTTCGTGATGGGCGCCTGGGGCAAAGCCAATGACGCCGCCGGCAAGGTCACCATGCTGGCCGACGGCAATGCCGATTTCGCCAAGTCGGTCGGCCTCACGTTCGATGGTTCCAAATTCGGCATGGGCGAGCGCAGCCAGCGTTATTCGATGATCGTCAACGATGGCGTCGTCGAAGAGCTCAACGTCGAAGCGCCGGGCGAGTTCAAGGTCAGCTCGGCGGAGCATTTGCTCGAACAGCTCTGATCAACTCGGATCGTCGCGTAACCGAAACAAATGAACACGGCCGCGGGAACGCTAGGGGATCGCCCTGCGTTCTCGCGGCGTTCTGTTTTTCTGTTTTTGTGGAGATCCCCATGGCCGACGATACCATCACCGCAGCCGACACCAAGGCGGCAGCCGCCGACTCGTCGCTTGTCGACGGCGCGATCGAGACCGCCAAAAGCGCACTCGACACCGCCCTCACCGAATCCAAATCATTCCTGTCCAAGGCGCAGGAGACGCTGACCAATGCCGCTGAAAGCGCGGTCGCGGCGGCCAAGGAGCATCCGATCGCGGCTGCCGGGATCGCTGCCGGTGCTGCCGCGGCAGTAGCCGGCGCGGCTTATGGCGCGTCGAAACTCCTGTCGGACGACGACACGGCGACGACGGGATCCAAGGGCGCCACGAAGAAGAACTGACGCGCCCGCGTAACGACCACGACTTGCCAGCGTCATCCCTGTACTTTAGCTGCAGCGGATGACGCAGGCTTCCGATATCGTCGCCGAACTTGATCGGCTCTATTCCGCCTCGGTCGAACGCCTCCAGGACGCGCTGACCGCCTATCTCACCACCGGCAAGACGCCCGACCCCAAGTCACGCACTGACGGGTCGTTCGCCTATCCCGAAATCCGCCTGATTTATCGCGGCGAGCATGATCGCCCGACCCCGTTGCGCTCGTTCGGCCGGCTGTCGGAAGCAGGCGACTATCGCATCAGCGTCACCAAGCCGCGCATCTATGCCGATTATCTGACCGAACAGCTCACGCTGCTGATCGAGGATTACGATGTCGAGGTCTCCGCGGTCCCCGGGCGGCAGGAAATCCCCTTCCCTTACGTGCTCGACCCGAGTCACGCACTTAACCTCGAAGAGGTATCGGCGGTAGAACTCGCGCGCTGGTTCCCGGCGACCGAGTTGGCGCATATCGGTGACGAGATCGCCGACGGACTGCCGACGCCGGGCGAAGCGCGGCCGCTGGCCTTGTTCGACGGGCTGCGTACCGATTTCAGTCTCGCGCGGCTGCGGCATTATACTGGGACCCCGCCCGAGCATGTCCAGCGCTACGTGCTGTTCACCAATTACCACCGCTATGTCGACGAATTCGTCCGCTGGGCATTCGACCAGCTCGGCGAGGGCAGCCGCTTCACCGGAGTTTCAGGCGCGGGCAGCGTGCTGTTGCGCGCGGGCGACGATATCGAAGCGGTGCTGGCCGATACCAGCGCATGGCGGCGGCACCAGATGCCCGCTTACCATCTGATGGCCGACGATCGCACGGGAATCACGCTGGTCAATATCGGCGTCGGACCGTCCAACGCCAAGACGATCTGTGATCACCTTGCGGTGCTCCGCCCCGAAGCATGGCTGATGATCGGGCATTGCGGTGGGCTCCGGCCCAGCCAGCGGATCGGCGATTATGTCCTCGCGCACGCTTATCTGCGCGACGACCATGTCCTCGACGACGTGCTGCCGCCCGAAATCCCGGTCCCGGCGATCGCCGAAGTGCAAGTCGCGATGGCGCGCGCCGCGGAGAAGATCAGCGGCCAGTCGGGCGAAGAGCTCAAGCGCCGGTTGCGTACCGGCACGATCGTCACCACCGACGATCGCAATTGGGAATTGAGCTACACCAAATCGGCGCTGCGCTTCTCGCTCAGCCGCGCGGTCGGGATCGATATGGAATCGGCGACGATCGCGGCGCAGGGGTATCGTTTCCGCGTCCCCTACGGCACCTTGCTCTGCGTCTCGGACAAGCCGCTCCATGGCGAGCTCAAGCTGCCCGGCCAGGCCAACCGCTTCTACGAACGCGCGATCAACGAGCATATGCGGATCGGCATCCAGACCTGCGAGGAGCTCCGCCAGGAAGGCGCCAAGCTCCACAGCCGCAAATTGCGCGCCTTCAACGAGCCGCCATTCCGCTGATCTGTCACGGGGCTATCACGACCCTGAAACAATCTGGTATGCGCGGACGTTAGCGACCAAAGAGAACAGGGGATTATCTCTCATGGCCACGACGCCGAAAAAGACGCCTGCCAAGCCCGCCGCTGCAAAGGCGACCGCCAAACCGAAGGCGCCCGCGAAGCCGAAGACCGCGGCCAAGCCCAAGACGGCCGCGTCCGCGGCTGAAGCGGAAACCAAGCCCGTGGCCGCGTCGAAGGCTCCGGCCAAGGCCGCTGCGAAGCCCAAAGCCGCGGCAAAGCCGGTAGCCAAGGCGGCTGGCACGGCAGCGGCAACGACACCCAAAGCGGCAACCAAGGCGGCTGCGCCGAAGGCAGCCAAACCGAAGGCTGCTGCTAAGCCCAAGGCCGCAGCGGCACCCAAGGCGGCAGCGCCGCAACCGGCCCCGAAGCCGGCTGCCGCAAAACCCGCTCCGACGCCGGCCGCTCCGGCGCCATCGACCCCCAGCCGCGCCGCGACGATCGCCAAGCGCAGCGGAATCGCTGCCGGCATTGCCGGCGCGATCGGTGCCGTGGCGGCGCTGTTCACCTTGCGTGGCAGCAGCCGGCAGGGCGAACCGAAGGATTCGGATTCCTGATCACGCCAATGGCTGGTCGGGGAACTTAGCCTAAATTCCAATCGTCACCCCGGCCTTGTGCCGGGGTCCACTCCGCCACAACCGAGATGAGGTGTGGTGGCACGGTGGATGCCGGGACGAGCCCGGCATGACGATCATAGCGGGCTGGGCGAGATCACCATCCGCTAGGCTTGCCCTTGTTCTGCTCATCGAGCCACTTCTTCAACGGCGCGAAATAGTCGACCAGCGCCTGGCCTGAAATCTCGCGACTGCCGGTGAATGCCTGCAGCGCGTCGGGCCAGGGCTTGGATTGCCCCATTTCGAGCATCTTCTGCAGCTTCGCCCCGACCTCCTTATTGCCGTAGAACGAGCAACGATGAAGCGGCCCGGTCCAGCCAGCCTGCTTGCACGCCGCCTGGTAGAATTGGAACTGGAGCAGCCGCGCCAGGAAATAACGCATATACGGCGTGTTGGCGGGAATATGGTATTTGGCGCCCGCATCGAACCGCGATGCATCGCGCGCGACGGGCGGCTTGATGCCCTGATATTGCAGCCGCAGCGCGTCCCAGGCCGACTGATACTGATCCGGCTTGATCGAGCCGTTGAACACGCCCCAGCGCCATTTGTCGACCAGCAGCCCGAACGGCAGGAATGCGACCTTGTCCATCGCCTGGCGCAGCAGCAAGCCGGTGTCCTTGTCCGCGCTGGGCACGCGCGATTTGTCGAGCAGGCCGATCTGGACGAGGTAGTTCGGGGTGATCGACAAGGCGACGAAATCGCCGATTGCTTCGTGGAAGCCGTCATTGGCGCCATTTTCGTACAGGAACGGCTGGTTCATATACGCGCGCTGATAATAATTATGCCCAAGCTCGTGATGGACCGTGACGAAGTCGTCGGCATTGACCTTGGTGCACATCTTGATGCGCACGTCCTGCTTGTTGTCGATGTCCCAGGCCGAGGCATGGCAGACGACCTCGCGATCGGCCGGCTTGACGATCATCGAGCGTGCCCAGAACGTGTCGGGCAACGGCGCGAAGCCGAGCGAGGAATAGAAGCCCTCCCCCGTCTTCACCATCTTGATCGGGTCGTATCCCTTGGCCTTGAGCAACGCCTCGGTATCGTAGCCGATATCGCCCGATCCCTTGGGCGCGACGACGTCGTAGATATTGCCCCATTCCTGCGCCCACATATTGCCGAGCAGGTCGGCGCGGATCGGACCCGTCCTGGGCTGGACCGCATCGCCATATTTCTCGTTGAGCTTCCAGCGGACATAGGTGTGGAGCGAGAGGTAGAGCGGCTCGACCTGCTTCCACAAGTGGTCGGTCATCTTGGCGAAATCGTCGGGCGGCATGTCGTAGCCCGACCGCCACATCGCGCCGACATCGGCATAGCCGAGTTCCTTGGCGCCCTGGTTCGAGATGTCGACCATGTGCGCGTAATCGGCCTTCATCGGCACGCCGACATTGTCGTTCCAGCTGACCCACATCTCCTTGAGCTTGACCGGGTCGCGGGTCGTGCCCATCGCTGCCTCGATATCCGATCCGTTGATCGGTTTGCCGTCGAGCGTGCCTTTGCCCTTGCCATATTCGGACTGGAGCTTCGTCGCGATCGTCGACAGCTCATCGGCAGCACCGGGCCGCGACGGCGCGGGCAAGGTGATGCCGTTGCGGATCAGGTCGAGCTTGCGTTTCGTGTCCGGCGACAGGCCCTGGACGTTGAGATATTTGGCCGCCTCGCCGGCATATTTGACCGCGAGCTCGGTTTGGCGGGCGCTGACTTCTGCCGCCATCGCATCGGTATCATCGGTGATATAGGTCGCGTTGATCCAGCCGGCGCGGTTGGTATCGACCGAAATGTCGGCGAGATCCTTTTCGGCCCGGGCGACGAAAGTATCCGCATCCGCCGCGGTCGCCGGAGCATTCTTGTCGGGCGCGGTGGCGAGAACCACGGCCCCAGAAAGAACCAGCGCGAGCGCAAGGCCCGACGCCATCGCGGTACGGATCATGTTCAACGACTCCCTGAACTTATGGGAGCGACACTGATCCCGCCGGAAGCCCGCGGTCAAGCGGCGAGAAAATCGGCGATCGCCTGACCGAGCTCGGGTTTGACCACCGCGCTCATATGATTGCCCGGCACTTCGACATAGCGGGCGTGAGGCAAGGCGTCGGCGAGCGCTGCGGCACTGCCATTGTCGTCGTCATCGGCGCCGTTCACGCAGAGCGTGGGCCAGTCGAAATGCTCGATCTGCTGGATCGGCGTGCTGACGAACGTATCGATCACCCCCAGCAGCGCTTGCGGATCGCCGCCGGTTGTCTTGAGGAACGCCTCGGCAAACCATTCGGGGCTGTTGCGCTCGTGCTTGCCCAGGTTGGTCAGGATATTGCGGAAATGTCCGCCGCGCCGGTCGGCCGAAGTCAGACCGTCCAGCCCCATTCCCGAAAAGATCACGCGGCGCGGATTGGCACCCGTCGCCAACATCCGGCTGGTGGTCCGCGCACCGAGCGAATAACCGCCGAGATCGTAATCGGTGAGTCCGAGGTGCGCGATCAGTGCGTGCCCATCCCGCGCCAAGGCATCGGGCGGATAGGCGGCGGGATCGTGCGGCCGCGCGCTCGATCCATGGCCCCGCAGATCGGGCATGATCACCCGGAACCCCTTGGCGGCGATGGCGGCGGCGTGGCCGTAGCGGATCCAGTTGGTCTCGGCATCGGAGAAGAAGCCGTGGATCAGGACGACCGGCCGCCCATCTCCAACCTCTCGCCAGGCCATGCGCTGGCCGTCGAAACTGTCGAAATATTGCGGCTCAATCGGGGAGTTTGCCAACGCTGTTCATCCATTTGTCGACCAAAGCCTGATGCTCGTCGCTCCGCTTGGCGGGAAGCGTGCTGGTGTCAAGCCATGCCTCATGCCAGCTCTCCTTGCCGAAATGGCTGGTCGGTTTGAACCGACCGGGATCGTCGAAACTGCCGACGGTCAGATCGAGATTGTTGCCATCGTCGAATTCGAACGTGAGCGGCGTCCCGCAGTTCGAACAGAAACCGCGTTGCGCGAAGGGCGACGAGCGATAGCGGTCGGGTTCGTGCTCCCAGGCCACCGCGGCCTTGGGCACGTTGCGGAACGCGATCGATACCCCGCCAGTCGCGCGCTGGCACATCCGGCAATGGCACAAATAGGCATCATCGCCATCGATCTCAGCCACATAGCGTATGCGACCGCACTGGCACCCGCCGGTCATCCTGTTCGCCACCGATCCCTCCTATGCTGCACTGCGCAAAAAAATTTTGCGTCAGCTACTATTTTATATAAGCATACTCATTATATGTGTCGCTATGAGCGACTCACTCGGTTTCCTGATTAGCGATGTCTCGCGCCTGATGCGCCGTCGTTTCGACGAACGCGCGCGCGAGGTCGGCGCAACGCGCGCGCAATGGCGCACGCTGACGACGCTCAGCCGCCACGAAGGTCTCAACCAGGGCGCGCTGGCCGATCTGCTCGAAGTCGAGCCGATTACCTTGTGCCGGATGATCGACCGGCTCGAGGAATCGGGACTGGTCGAGCGTCGTCGCGATCCGTCCGATCGCCGCGCCTGGCAATTGTTCCTGACCGACAAGTCGAAACCGATCCTCGACGATCTGCGTTCCATGGCCGAAGACCTGTTCGATCAGGTTCTGCAGGGCATCGACGAACCCGATCGAGCGGCGCTCGGCAAGACGCTTCAGCGCATGCGCGCCAACCTCCTCATCCTTCCTTCCCCCCGTACGACCGAGACCGCCCATGGCTGATGCCGATCCGAAAATAGAAACGAAGGGCGAAAAGATCGCCGCCGCCAACGTCATCGAAACGGTCGAGGCGCCGCAGCCAGTCGCCAAGAAGCGCAGCTGGGTGCGGATCGCGCTGATGGTCAGCGTCCCGTTATTGATCGCGGCGGTCGCGGGGTATTTCTACCTCACTGGCGGGCGATATCAGACCACCGATAACGCCTATGTCGAGCAGGATACGGTATCGATCAGTCCCGACGTGTCGGGTCGCATCGTCGACGTGCGCGTAAAGGAGAACCAGCGCGTAAAGGCCGGCGATGTCCTGTTCGTGATCGACCCCGAGCCGTACCGCATCGCGCTCGAACAGGCGAATGCCGCGATCGCCAGCGCGAAGGTCGACGTCTCGACCAAGGCAACCGACACCGGAAGCGCCGCCGCCGATATCGAGAGCGCCGATGCCGACATCGCGCTCGCCCAGGCGACATGGCAGCGCCAGGATGCCCTGTGGAAGAAGGGGTTCACGACCAAGGCGTCGCTCGACGCCGCGCAGCACGAGGTCCTTGCCGCCAAAGCGCGCCTCGCAACGGCCCGTGCCGCGGCGCAGAAGGCGCAAGTCCAGCTTGGCAGCGGCGTCGCGGGATCGGGCGTTCCCGCCGCGGTCCAGGCCGCGATGGCCGATCGCGACAAGGCCCAGATGAACCTCACCCGCACCGTGGTGCGCGCGCCGCATGACGGCATCATCACGCAGACCAGCCGGTTGCAGGTGGGCAACATCACCCCTTCGGGCGTGCCCGCGCTCAGCCTCGTCGTGACGTCGCCCTGGGTCACGGCGAACTTCAAGGAGACGCAGCTCGCCAACATGCGTGTCGGCCAGCCGGTCGAGCTGAAGTTCGATGCCTATCCGGGCATGAAATTGTGCGGCAAGGTCCAGAGCATCGGCGCCGGTACCGGCTCGTCCGCGTCGATCCTCCCAGCGCAGAATGCCAACGGCAACTGGGTCAAGGTAACGCAGCGCGTACCGGTGCGCATCACGATCGCCTGTAAAGCCGACCGCCCGTTGATCACCGGACTGTCGACCGACGTCTCGGTCGATACCAAACCCAATGGCTAGTGCGGCGATCCCCGCCGGCCCAAGTGCGGCCCGCACGGCCCAGCCCGCGCTCAGCCCGCCGCTGCTGGCGACCTCGAACCGCCCGCTCCTGACCGTCGGCGTCATGGGCGCGATGGTGATGCAGATCCTCGATACGACGATCGCCAACGTCGCGCTGCCGCACATGACCGCAGCGCTCGGCGCTACCACCGACACCATAACCTGGGTGCTGACCAGCTATATCGTCGCGACCGCGATCGCCCTGCCCGCGACCGGCTGGCTGAGCGATCGGCTGGGCAGCCGCAATCTGTTCCTGATCTCGGTCGCTGGCTTCGTCCTCGCCTCGGCGTTGTGCGGGACCGCAGTCAATCTGAGTGAGATGGTCGTCTTTCGTGCCTTTCAGGGCATTTTTGCCGCCTTCATCAACCCATTGTCGCAAACCGCGATGATCGACATCAATCCCAAGGAACGCCAGGCCCAAGCCATGTCTGTCTGGGGCATGGGCGTGATGGTCGGGCCGATTCTGGGGCCGGTGCTCGGCGGCTATCTGACCGACAATTTCAACTGGCGCTGGGTGTTCTACGTCAACGTGCCGGTCGGCGCCTTGACCTTCGCCATCCTGTGGTTCCTGCTGCCGTCGCGGCCGAAGGCGACGCGCTCGTTCGATTTCACCGGTTTCGCGTTCGTCGGCCTGGCGGTGGCGAGCTTCCAGCTGATGCTCGATCGCGGTCAGAACCAGGATTGGTTCTCGAGCTGGGAAATCATCACCGAAGGGCTGATCGCGATCGCCGCGGCGTGGATCGCGCTGATCCATCTCGCCACCGCTGCCAAGCCGCTGTTCGACCGGCATCTGTTCAAGAACCGCAATCTCGTGACGGCGATGTTCTTCATGATCATCATCGGGATCTCGACCATGGCGCCGATGGCATTGCTACCACCGATGCTGCAGCAATTGTTCGGCTATTCGGTGGTCCAGACCGGCATGATGATGGCGCCGCGCGGCGTCGGCGTGTTGTTCACAATGTGGCTGGCCGGCCGCTTGATCGGCAAGGTCGATACGCGGATCGTCATCGCGATCGGGCTGGTATTGTTCGCCTGGTCGCTACACTCGATGGCGAGCTGGTCGCTCGAGATGGATTCCTGGCCGGTCATTACGTCAGGCTTCATCCAGGGGCTAGGCATGGGCCTGGTGTTCATGCCGCTCAACAGCCTGGCCTTTGCGACGCTCGAGCAGAATTACCGCACCGATGGATCGAGTCTGCTCAACCTGATGCGGTCGATCGGCCAATCGGCGGGCATTTCGATGGTGACGGTGTTCCTGGCGCGCAACATCCAGACCAGCCATGCCGATCTCGCCCAGCACATTACCGATCATGCCGTTCCTGGTTTCAACATCGGCCAGCTATTTCAGCTCGGCGAGATGTCCGACGCAGTGTTCGGGATGGTCGACAACATGGTCAAGCAACAAGCCGCGATGATCGCCTATATCGACGATTTCTACCTGATGTCGTGGCTCACGATCGCGGTGCTGCCGCTGGTCCTGCTGCTACAGACGCCGAGGGGCAAGGTCGAGGTGGTGCACGCCGAATAGCGCGCAAGGTTCACCGCGACAGGATAGCGGCGAATTTAGCGATCGGAGGGGTTTCGTCGAAACAGGGAATGTCCTCGGCGATCGTCACCCAGGGCTGCTTGCTTTTGACCCAGATATGCACAAGCGGCTCGAGCGCGCGGTTGTGGTCAAGCGTGCCCGCGCGGACGACCGCGATTCCGGGCCGCGAGCTGTTCGTGTTCCACAGCCGGTTATGACACACGCCGCAGGCGCGCTGGTGGGACAATGCGCCGCTCTCGTTGGTGACGGTGAACTCGACGATCGGGCCAGTCGCGCTGATCGCGGTTTCGGGCACCACCGCCTGCTCGCTGAACGCGCTTCCCGACCAACGCTGGCAGTCGGTGCAGTGGCAGCAATAGATCGCGGTCAGGGCGTCGACCGCCAGCTCATAGCGCGCCGCGCCGCAGCGACAGCCCCCGGTGAATGTCATCCGCGTTTCTCCAGCCCGGCCTGCCTCATCCGCCACATAGCGAGGTCGATGCGATCCTGTCCGAAAAAGGGTTCGTCGTTGAAGACCAGGGTCGGCACGCCCCAATGCCCCGCCGCTTCGAGCGCCTCCTGGTTGGCGGCGACTTCGGCGTCGAGTGCGTCTGCGTCGCGTCCGGCTTCGGCATCGAGGTCGGCCATGTCGAGCCCGGCGCGCATTGCCGCACCGGCAAGATGATCGCCCAGGTGCCAGTCGACGGCACCGCCCCAGACAAGTTGCGCCACTTCATCGGCATAAGCGAACCCCCTGCCCCGTCGCGCGGCCACCTGGCCAGTTCGCACGAGCCGACGGATATGCGGCTGCTCGGCTGCGATCTCGCGCGTGGCGATATTCTGGACGATCGGGTCTGGGCGGGGCGGCCCGAACGGAATGCCCTCATGCTGCGCGACCCGCATCACGTCGCGGATCGTGTAGCGCAGCCAATTGGGGTGACTGCGCTCGAAGAAATCAGGCTGGCGGATCGCGAGCGGATAGACCGGCTTGAGGTCGATCATGAGGTCATAATCGCGGACGATCGCGCGCCATTTCGGTAGCGCGAGATACGAATAGGGGCTGCGAAAGGAGAAATAGAGGTCCGCGCGCAAAGTCACGCCAATGCCTTCACCAATGCGGAATGCCCGCCGCTTCCCGCTGTTGCGATCAGGCGCCGGTCAGCTGTTATCAGCGCCGCCTTCTCCCGCTCGGCGAGGGCGAGGTAGACGCAGTCGTAGATCGGGTGTTGAAGGTCGAACGCGAGTTCGATGGCCCGAGGCAACAGCTCAACCACCGGCACCAGGAAGGTCAGCATGCGTGGGAGCGCGCTCGCGGCGGCCTTGACCACGGGCCCGTGGTCGCCGTCAAGCTTACGAAGCCGCGCCCACATCGCGTTCGAGACTTCCGTTAGCACCAAATCCGGCGCGTACAGCGGTTCGGGCGTTTCGAACAATGCCAGTGCGCGATCGCTGTCGGGTTCCGGCACGAACCATTTGAACGCGACGCTGGCATCAACGATCACTGCCATCAGGAACGATCGGGCTCGCGGTCCCCGTTCGTATCGCGATACCGACGAATGATATCCGCACCATCCTCGCCGGGCATATTGGCGGGGAGCAAGTCGCGAACCCGCATCGCCAACGCGCGCCGGTCGCCCGCGCCGACCGGCTTGGCACGTTTCAGCGCCTCACGCAATTCAGCTTCCAGCGAGCGATCGTTAGCGACGGCCGCCGCGCGATAGGCGGCGATCACTTCGTCATCGAGGCTGCGGATCAGAACCTGTCCCATGCCTCGATGATATCACACTGCTATCAGCAGACTCAAGCCGCTTTCTTGAGGTACCTGCGCCCGAGCAGTTCGGCTATCTGTACCGCGTTCAACGCCGCGCCTTTGCGGAGATTGTCCGATACGCACCACAGCGACAGGCCGTTATCGACGGTAGAATCCTCGCGGACGCGGCTGACGAAGGTAGCATATTCGCCGACGCACTCGACCGGGGTGACGTAGCCGCCATCCTCATGCTTATCGACCAGCATGATGCCAGGGGCCTCGCGCAGGATCGACTTGGCCTTGGCCGCCGAGATTTCGTGCTCGAACTCGATATTGATCGCTTCCGAATGGCCGACGAACACCGGCACGCGGACGCAGGTCGCGGTGACCTTGATCTTGGGGTCGAGGATCTTCTTGGTCTCGACCACCATCTTCCACTCTTCCTTGGTCGACCCGTCCTCGAGGAACTTGTCGATATGCGGGATGACGTTGAAGGCGATCTGCTTGGTGAACTTCTTGGCCTCGGCCTGGTCGCCGACGAAGATGTTGCGCGACTGCTCGAACAGTTCGTCCATCCCGGCCTTGCCGGCACCCGAGACCGATTGATAGGTCGCGACGACGACGCGCTTGATCGTCGCGGCGTCGTGCAGCGGCTTCAGCGCAACGACCATCTGCGCGGTCGAGCAATTCGGATTGGCGATGATGTTCTTGCGGGTATAGCCGTTGATCGCGTCCGGGTTCACCTCGGGCACGATCAGCGGCACGTCCGGGTCCATCCGATAGAGCGACGAATTGTCGATCACTGTGCAGCCCGCCGCGGCGAACCGGGGCGCGTGGATCGCGGTCGCGTCACTGCCGATTGCGAACAGCGCCATATCCCAGCCGGTCGGGTCGAAATGTTCGATGTTTTTAATGGTCAGCATACGGCCGGTGTCGCCATATTCGACCTGGTTGCCGGTCGAGCGCGCCGAGGCGACGACCGCGATCTCGTCGGCCGGAAACTCGCGTTCGGCCAGGATATTCAGCATCTCGCGCCCGACATTGCCGGTCGCGCCGGCGACGACCACACGGTAACCCATCACATCGATCCCATTTTCATGCCCGCCATATCGGGCGGCGCTTGCTCTTTAGGCCCCAGCCGAGAGAATGGAAGCGCGCAATTTCTTGATACCCAGCCAAGGTCAGCTTGATGCAGAATTTCCCGATCGACCGTATCCGCTCACGCTTTCCCGCTCTGTCGCGCGACGTCGAGGGTCAGCCCGCAGCCTATTTCGACGCCCCCGGCGGCACCCAGGCATGTGACGCGGCGATCGCTGCAATGACCACGCATCTACGCGAGGGCACCGCCAATGCCGGCGGTCCGTTCGCAACGTCGCTCGAGACCGACCGTTTGTCTGACGATGCGCATGCGGCAATCGCCGACCTGCTTGGTGCCCAGCCCGAAGAGATCGCATTCGGGCCGAACATGACGACCCTCACCTTCGCCGTCTCGCGCGCGCTCGCCCGCGATTGGCGCGAAGGCGACGAACTTGTCGTCACGCGCCTCGACCACGACGCCAATGTCGCGCCATGGCTGCAGGTCGCTGAAGATCGCGGGATGACGGTGCGCTGGCTCGATTTCGATCCGGCGACCGGCCGCTGGACGCTCGAGGATTTTGCGGGGTTGCTGGGACCGAAGACGCGATTGGTGGCGCTCGGCGTCGCGAGCAACGCGCTCGGCACGGTCAATCCTATCGCCGAGGCGGTGAAGCTGGTTCGTGGGCGGAGCGACGCCTTCGTCTATGTCGACGCAGTGCAATCGGTTCCTCATTTGGTTACTGACGTGGCCGCGATCGGCGCCGATTTCGTCGCCTGTTCGCCGTACAAATTCTTCGGCCCGCACCAGGGCGTGCTGTGGATGAACCCGCGCCTCGACGATCGCGTCCGTGCCTATAAGGTTCGACCCGCCGGGAATGACGGCGCGCATCGCTTCGAGACGGGGACGCCGTCGTTCGAGGGCCAGGCCGGCGTGCTCGGCACGATCTCCTATCTCGAATGGCTGGGCGAACTCGCCGATCCCAGCGCGAACAGCCGGCGCTCGCGGCTGGTCGCGGCGATGACCGCCGCCACCGCCTATGAGGTCGACCTCGGCGACCGCCTGCTCGCCGGGTTCGCGGCGATCCCCGGCCTCAAGCTCTGGGGCCCGCCGACGATGGAGGCCCGCGTCCCGACCTTCTCCTTCACGCTTTCCGGCCATGCCGCGCCGGCGATCGCGCAGCATCTGGCGAAACGCGGCATCTTCGCCTGGGCGGGGCATTTCTATGCGGTCGAAGTCGCCGCCCGACTCGGCCTTGCCGACAAAGGCGGGCTCCTCCGCGTCGGTCTATGCCATTACAACACCGCCGAGGAAGTCGACCGGCTGATCGCCGCGCTGACCGAGATTTAGCGCCAGCGATGTCGGGTAAATTTACAGGTAACCATCTTCGTTAATCCGAAACCGCGCATTTCCGCCATTGGCACAGCTCATGCTTCACTACCTGCATGTTCGCCAAGATCGCCCGCCTGTTCGTCATCAAGACCAAGTTCGAGGCCTTCATGGTGATCTATGGCCTGGGTCTGGGCGCGGTCGAGCGCGGGGTCCATTATCTCCAGCAATATCCCGGTTTCGGCGGCTGGATGCTGTTCTCGGTCTGCCCGATCGCGGTGTTCATGGCCGGGGCGCGGATTTTGGATTCGGTCGAGCGGAACTGAGCCCGAAGAAAGCTCAAATGCCCGGAATGAAGATGAGTGGCAAAACGGGACAAACGGATCCTGCAATTTTGCCATAACCGCTGGCACGCCGCCACTAAGTGCTTGCGCCCCCCACTTTAACGATTACAAGTGTAGTCAGTATGTGAGGGCACGATAAATGTTCAGCTACGCCGGGCTCGCCGCTGCTTTCGTCATCGCCGCACCCGCCGCTGTCGCGGCGCCAGTCGACGGACAATGGATTCTCATCGTAGACCGGTTCGGCAATCTCGAATATTCCACCCTCAACCTTCACATAAGCGGTTCGTCGGTTACCGGCGATTGGGACGGGGATGCGGTAACGGGCAGCTCTTCGGCCAATGCTCTGGCGCTGATGGTCACCGACGGGCGCGGCGCGCATTATCGTTTCGAAGCGCAACTCGTGAACGGAACACTGCGCGGCATTGCCGATTATCCCGACAACAACTTTCCCGACAAACGCCTGCGATTCGCCCTGACGGGCCGCCGCGTTCCCGATCGCCCGCCCGGGGGTCCGCGCATCATCGATTTTACGCCCTCGGATTACGCTAACAGCTTCTCGGCCGAACGCGCGCCCGTTCTGACCGTGTGGCCGGGCGACACGATCCGCACCTCGACCATCGATTCCGGCGGCATCGACGCGGCAGGCAAAACGCGCGCCTTGTTCGGCAATCCGCAGACCGGACCGTTCTTCATTGCGGGCGCCACCCAAGGCGACACGCTTGCGGTCCATATCATCAAGCTGACGCCCAATCGCGATTGGGCCGACAGCCTGGACACGATCGTCGCGCGCGCTTTGCCGCCGGGCCTAGCTTCGAAAGCCGGCGCGTTGGGCAAACCCATTCGGTGGCGGCTGGACCGCAGCCAAGGGTTCGCAACACCCGAAAGCGCAAGTGGCAAACTGGCGGAGTACCGCGTGCCGTTGAGGCCAATGCTGGGAGGAATGGCATTGGCAAACGGCTTTGGCTCATCGCCCCTGTCGACCGGCGATACCGGCCGCGCTGGCGGCAATATGGACTTTCCCGAAGTGGTCGCGGGTAACGTCGTCTATCTGCCGGTCCAGCAACCGGGCGCGCTTCTGTATCTGGGCGACGCTCATGCGGCACAAGGCGATGGCGAGACTAGCCAATACGCGCTGGAGACATCGATGGATGTCGTCGTGCGCGTCGAGCTGATCAAAAGCAACGCAATCGCGATGCCCCGGGTCGAGTCGCCCATCGAATTAATGGTGCTCGGCCAGGCGGGATCACTCGACGAAGCACTCAAGGCGGCAAGCGGCGGCCTGATCCAGTGGCTGCAGCAGGATTACGGCCTGACGCTCTCCGAGGCCGCGCAGGTGATCGGCACGTCGGTCCGCTTCAGCGTGCCCAACCTGGCGGGCCGCAGCGTCGGGGTCGCGGCCCGGATCGACAAGGCCCGGCTACCCAAGCGCCAAGGCGAATAATGTCCGCGGCGGTCGGGTAATCGAGAGCAAAGCCGCACCAGGCAGCTCTCCCCTTCTCGGTTTACCACCAAGCTCCAGGCCGTGCCCTGAACCCCGCGCGCTCCTCGATCGCGAGGCACGCGTCGAGCACGCCTTGCTCGTCGAGCGCCTTGCCGATCACCTGGAGCCCCAGCGGCAGCCCGGCCTTGTCGAGACCGCCCGGCACCGACATCGCCGGTAGGCCGGCGAGGCTCGACGGCACGGTGAAGACGTCGTTGAGGTACATCGCGATCGGATCGGCTGACTTCTCGCCCAGCGCGAACGCCGCCGACGGCGCGGTCGGGGTGAGTAGCAGGTCGCACGTCTCCCAGGCCCGGTCGAAATCGCGCGCGATCAGCGTGCGGACCTTCTGCGCCTGGGTGTAGTAAGCGTCGTAGAAGCCCGCCGACAGCACATAGGTCCCGATCAGGATGCGGCGCTTGACCTCCGCCCCGAAGCCGGCGGCGCGGGTCGCGGCGTACATTTCCTGGAGGTTCGCGCCCTCCGGCAGGTCGCGTAGCCCGTATCGTACGCCGTCATAGCGCGCGAGGTTGGACGACGCTTCGGCGGGCGCGATAATGTAATAAGCCGGCAGCGCGTATTTGGTGTGCGGCAGCGACACCTCGACCACCTCGGCGCCGGCATCCTTCACCCAGTCGATGCCCTGCTGCCACAAAGCCTCGATCTCGGCCGGCATGCCGTCGACGCGATATTCCTTGGGGATACCGATGCGCTTGCCCGCCAGGCTGGCATTGAGCCCAGCTTCCCACTTCGGCACGTCGAGCTGGAGGCTGGTCGAATCCTTGGCGTCGAACCCGCTCATCGTCTCGAGCATGATCGCGCAATCGCGCACGTCGCGCGCCATCGGCCCGGCCTGGTCGAGGCTCGAGGCGAAGGCAATGATGCCCCAGCGCGAGCAGCGGCCATAAGTCGGCTTGATGCCGGCGATCCCGGTGAACGCGGCGGGCTGGCGGATCGAGCCGCCGGTGTCGGTACCGGTCGCTGCGGGGCAGAGCCGCGCCGCGATCGAGGCTGAACTGCCGCCCGACGATCCACCGGGAGCCAGCGGTGCATTGCCGCCATCGGCACGCCGCCAGGGCGAGATGACGTTGCCGAAATAGCTGGTCTCGTTCGACGATCCCATCGCGAACTGGTCCATGTTGAGCTTGCCCAACATGCCCGCGCCCGCGTCCCAGAGCTTCTGCGAGACGGTCGATTCGTATTCGGGCTTGAACCCTTCGAGGATATGGCTCGCCGCCGCCGACTGCACGCCCTTGGTGCAGAACAGGTCCTTCATGCCGATCGGCACGCCGGCCAAGGGCTTCAGCGCTTCGCCCGCCGCGCGCGCCGCATCGGCTTCGTTGGCCGCGGCGATGGCATGATCGGGGGTTTCGACCAGAAAGGCGTTGAGCTGCTTCGCCTTGCTGACCGCGACGATGAACGAATCCGCCACTTCGCGCGCCGAGAAAGTGCCCGCGCGGATGCCGTCGCGAAGCTCGCGGACGCCAAGATCGGTGAGATTGGTCATTATTCGATCACCTTGGGCACGGTGAAGAAGCCGTGTTCGGCCTGGGGCGCATTGGCCAGCACCGCGTCGCGCTTGCCGCCATCGGTGACGATGTCGTCGCGCAGGCGCAGCGTATTGGCGATAACCGCGGTCATCGGCTCGACCGACGACGTGTCGACCTCACCCAATTGCTCGATCCAGCCCAGGATGTTGTCGAGTTCGGGCGCGATCTTCGCGACTTCCTCGTCGGTGATCGCGATGCGAGCGAGGCTCGCGATCTTCTTTACGGTTGCAGCGTCTACGGACATGGCCGCGCGGCTAGCAGAGCGGCCGCCACGATTGCAACCGCCGCGACGATCAGGCACGGGACCCGGACGGCAATCGGAGCGCGTTCTTGGCCCGCAAATTCGTCTATCTGGTCCTCTTCCTTATCCTGGTCGCGGTCGCGTGCCTCTTCATTTATCGGCTCTATCCCGGCCAGGTGATGAAAGCGGCGCTGATCCCCAGCGCACAATTCGAAGGCGGACCAATCACGCCCGAACAGGCCTACGAAAAGGCCGACATGTGGTTCGCGCGGCCCGACATTCCGAATAATCCGGCTTTGTGGACTCCAGCCGATTTCAAGCCGGGCGAGAAACCGACAGCCGCGGTCTTCTTCATCCATCCTACCTCGTACATCGACCGCGCGCATTGGAATGCACCGCTCGACGACGCCCAGGCCAACAACACCGCCGCGGTCTTCCTGCGTGGTCAGGCGTCGGCGTTCAACGAGATCGGCGAGATTTGGGCGCCGCGTTATCGCCAGGCCACGTTCGGCGCCTTCCTGACGAGCCAGGCCGAGGCGCAGAAGGCGCTGGATTTCGCCTATCGCGACGTACTCGCGGCGTTCGACGAATTCCTCAAAGAGGTCGGCCCAGATCGTCCGATCATCCTGGCCGGGCATAGCCAGGGCGCCCTCCACCTCGAACGCCTGCTGCGTGAGCGCGTCGCGGGTCAGCCGCTCGCGAAGCGGATCGTCGCGGCGTATGTCGTCGGCTGGCCGATCTCGAAGGCCAATGACCTCCCAGCCCTCGGCCTGCCCGAATGCGCGACAGCCGAGCAGGCCGGGTGCATCCTGTCGTGGCAGAGCTTCGCCGAGCCCGCCGATCCGTCGATGATTACCGATGTCTACGACGCGACCATCGGGTTCGACGGCAAGCCGCGCAAGGACACCGACATGGTCTGCACCAATCCGATCACCGGCACGCCTGGGGCGACCGCGGAAGGGAAAGACAATCTCGGGACGCTGATCCCATCCAAGGATTTGGGCAGCGCGACCCTGGGCGTGCCGGGCGTGCCCGCCAAATGTTTCGGACGCGGCTTCCTGTCGATCGGCGAGCCGGTCAACCTCGGCGGCTATGTCCTGCCCGGCAACAATTACCATGTGTTCGATTATTCGATGTTCTGGGTGAACGTCCGAAACGACGCTGCGCGGCGCTTCGCGACCTTCACTGGTGGCAAGCCCGTGACGGCCTCCACCCCGGTCCCAACCGCGAAGACCCGATGATCACCGAGGATCGAGTCGCGTTCCGTGCCGCTTTGCCCGATGGCGGGCGCCTGCTCGGGCTCGATGTCGGGACGAAGACGATCGGCACCGCCTTGTGCGATGCGGGCTGGAGCTTCGCCAGTCCGGCCGAACTGATCCGCCGCACCAAGTTCACCGCGGACAAGGCGGTGCTCGCGGCGCTGGCGGCGGCGCAGTCGGTCAAGGGCATCGTCGTCGGCCTGCCGCTCAATCTCGACGGCACCGATTCGCCGCGCACCCAATCGACCCGGGCATTCGCGCGCAACATCGCCGATCTCGGCCTGCCGATCCTGCTCTGGGACGAGCGCTGGTCGACCCAGGCGGTCGAACGCCAGATGATCGCGGAGGATCTGAGCCGCGCCAAACGCGCCGAACGCGTCGACAAGCTGGCGGCGAGTTACATCCTTCAAGGCGCGATCGACGGGCTCGTTGCCGTTCAGCCCTAGATTGGGGACACATATTCCTGTCGTCATCCTGCCGTCACCCCAGCGCACCTCCCGTCACCCCAGCGAAAGCTGGGGTCTCTGGCGGTGACGCGATGCCGCTTGAGATCCCAGCTTTCGCTGGGATGACGAATTTGGAAAACGGATCGATTTAAGAACAACGGCTTATTTAGTTTCTAAACCTAATCCCCCTGCCCGGCCTCGTCCTGCTCAATGTGCAGCCCCTGCACCGGTGCGCCGAGCACGCGTTGGCGTTCCTCTCCCGCCCGGCGCAGCGCCTCGCGCGGCAAGCGGAAATAGGCGAGCGGGGTCATCCCCATGCAGGCTTTGAAGTCGCGATTGAAATGCGCCTGGTCGTAATAGCCCGGATCGATCAGTTCGCCGAGCGGCTGGTCGAGTTGGTCGCGCACCTTGGCCAGAGTCCGCAGGAAGCGCTGACGGCGCAGCAACCGCACCGGCGGAAACCCGAACACCGCGGTACAGACGCGATGCAGCGTGCGCTGCTCGATCCCGAGCTGCTCGGCAAGATCCCCGACATGGTCGACTGTGCCCGACAGCAGCGCCTGCTGCACCTGGACGGCGAGCGCGCAATAGGCGCTCTGCGACTCCCGCTGCGCGCCGAGGATCGAATCGAGGATCGCGATGCGCTCGGCGTCGGTGCGCGCTTCGAGCAGCCGCGCACGAATGGCCGAGCCCGATGGACCCAATTGGCGGTCGAGCGGGACGGCGAGGTTCGCGAAGTCCGACGCATCCTCGCCGATCAGCGTCAACCAGCCGAGCGGCGTCAGGCCGACGCCAAGCACCAGTCCGCCATCGGTCGCGAACCGTCGTGCGCGGTCGGTCGGCCCGAACAATACCGCTCTGGGCGGGTCGATCGTTTCTCGAGCCTCGTCGCCTTCAAATCGCCACACGCCGTTGAGCGCGAATCGGATATTGGCCCATTCCGGATGGGTGAAATCGACCAGCGGTCCGGCCGACTCGAGGAAATAATAAGAGGTGACGAGCGGACGCAGCCCTTCCGCAGGCAGGTAGAAGCGGATTTCCGGCGCGCCCGGTGGCGTGCTGGTCGCTGACGGACCGGTCATGTGTCTCCTTCCAGTCCATTCTGTCCAAAAGTCGGCAACAGCGAAAGCCCATAATGGGCTGATGCAGATCAACCTTGGTTGCGCGCTTGCGCCCCTGCCCAAGCGGGTCTAGGCGACGGCTTTAATGCAACCTTCCGATCATCGTCCCGCGGCCCTTATCGAGGGCGGCGCCGTCTTTCCGCACGGGCATCTGACCGGTATCTCCGGCCTCCAGCCCCATGAGATCGCCTTCCTGCTCGACGAAGCGGAGCAATGGGTCGAGGCGAACCGCAATCGCGCCAAGCCCGACAAGCGCCTCGCGGGTCTCACCCTGATCAATGCGTTCTTCGAAAATTCGACGCGAACGCTTCTCTCGTTCGAAATCGCCGGAAAGCGGCTGGGCGCCGATGTCGTCAACATGGCGGTCGCGCAATCGAGCGTGAAAAAAGGCGAGACGCTGATCGACACCGCGATGACGCTGAACGCAATGCGCGCCGACGTCATCGTCATTCGCCATTCGAGCTCCGGCGCGGTCCGGCTGATCGCCGGCAAGGTCGATTGCCCGGTGCTCAACGCCGGCGACGGCAGCCACGAACACCCGACCCAGGCGCTGCTCGACGCGCTGACGATCCGGCGGCGGCGTGGCAGCATCGCCGGACAGCGCGTGGTGATCTGCGGCGATATCCTGCACAGCCGCGTCGCGCGGTCGAATATCCTGGCGCTGACCGCACTCGCTGCCGAAGTCCGCGTCGTGGCGCCGGCAACTTTGATGCCCGCGGCCATCGAGCGGATGGGGGTGACGCCGTACGCCGATTTCGACTCCGCGCTCGAGGGTGCCGATGTGGTGATGATGCTGCGCCTCCAGAACGAGCGGATGGCGGGGGCGTTCATTCCTTCCACCCGCGAATTCCATCTGCGCTACGGCCTGACGCTCGACCGGCTGGCGCTCGCCAAGCCCGATGCGCTGGTGATGCACCCCGGACCGATGAATCGCGGGGTCGAGATCGATTCGAACGTCGCCGATCATATCGAGCGCTCGGCGATCACCGAGCAGGTCGAAATGGGCGTCGCGGTGCGAATGGCGTGCCTGGACGTGCTGACCAGGCGAGCGCGCAAGGTGGAGGGCTGGGCATGACCGCGTTGCGCTTCGTCAACGCCCGGATCGTGCGGCCCGACGGCGTCGCGGAAGGCGAATTGCACGTCGTCGGCGACCGCATCGTCGACACTGCCCCCGACGCGGAGACCATTGATTGCCGCGGCAAGTTGCTTGCGCCGGGGATCGTCGATCTCGGCGTGTTCGCGATCGACCGCGAGGCGTTCCGCGCCGGCGGCATCGTCCGCGTCGGGCTGATGCCCGATCAGTCGCCGGTGCTCGACGGCCCGGGCATCGTCCAGCGCTCGTCGCTGGTCGGCAAGCCTTTGTTGTGGATCCACCCCATCGCGGCGGCAACCAAGGAATTGCTGGGCACAGACCTAGCCGAAATGGCGATCATGAAAGGCGCGGGCGCCAAGGCGATCGGCACCGGACGGCGCTGGATCGCCGATTCGGGCGTGATGCGCAAAGTGCTGGCTTATGCGCGCGACCTCGACCTGACCGTTGTAACGCATGCGGAAGATGGCGGCCTGACCGGCAATTCCGTCGCGACCGAGAGCGAGACCGCGACGCGGCTCGGCCTGCCCGCCGCGCCGGCCGTGGCCGAGGCACTGGCGATCGCGCGCGACATCGCGTTGGCGGAGGATACCGGTGCGCGGCTGCATTTCCGTCAGGTGACGACCGCGGCCGGGCTCGACCTGGTGCGCGCGGCGAAGCGTCGCGGCGTCCGGGTGACGTGCGGGATCACCCCTGCCCATCTGTTGCTGTCCGACAATGCGATGAGCGATTTCCGCACCTTCGCGCATTTATCGCCGCCGCTCCGCTCGGAGGAAGACCGTAAGGCCGCTCTGGTCGCGCTGGCGGACGGGACGATCGACATACTATGCTCGGGCCACGATCCGCGTGGACCCGAGGAAAAGCGGCTGCCGTTCGCCGATGCCTCTCCCGGAGCGTCGGGCGCGGAGACGCTGCTCGCGCTCAGTCTGGGATTCGGCCTGCCGATCGAGCGGCTGTTCGAGATGCTGGCAGTCAATCCGGCCAAGGTGCTGGGCGTCGATACCGGCAGGCTAATGTCCGGCCAACCTGCCGACCTGATGCTGCTCGATCCGCAAGCATCTTGGCAGATTCGCGGGGAGGCCATGACAGCAAGGGCCGGCAACACGCCGTTCGACGGATTACCGACCCAGGGAAAGGTGCTCCGCCTGTGGAAGGGCGGGAAGGAGATCAGCGCTTAAGAAAAAGCCCTCTCCCGCTTGCGGGTGCACCGGGTCGGTCATGCCCCCGGCATGACCTGAACAGCGCGGGGCGCTGTTCACCCGGTGCAGGTTGGGTGAGGGTCTTCTTCCTTCTTCTAGGCGGTCGACGCCAAAAGGAAGTAAGAAGACCCTCACCTCCCACCGCTACGCGGCGGGCCCCTCCTCTCCCGCAAGCGGGAGAGGGATCTATTTTACTTCTTCCAGCTCACCGCCTGGTCGCCGGCATTCTCGCGCACGAAGCAGGTGCCGCCTTTGGCACGATAATTCGCGCAGAGCTGCGCCGCGCCGGCGCGATCGAACCCGCCGACCGACAGGCGATAGAAGTTCTTGCCGTTGACCGTCACCGGCATGCCCGTCGGGGCATGGCCAGCGAAGCCGGAATAAGCACGTGAGGCTCGGCCCCAGGCATCACGGGCAACGCCCGCGCTGTCATAGGCACCGAGCTGGACATAGAAATTGCCCTTGCTCACGCTGACCTTGGAAGCGCCCGGGGTGGTAGGAGCAACCATGGGTTTCATAAATACTGCGGCCTTGACGGCCGTCTTCGGCGCCTTGATCAGGGGCGCCTTGCTGCCGACCGCCGATTGCACCGGCAGCGGCTGAACGACTTCGGCACGCGGGCCGAACACGACGGTGCTGACCGCTGGCGCGGCCGCGACGACGGGAGCGGGCGTGATCGTACCGGGCTCGACCGGCGCGGCAACGACCGCGATCTCGGCTGACGACTTGGGCATATAGGCATCTACCGGCGCCGGAGCGCTGGCGACAACCGACGTGCTGGCGTTGAGCGCGAGCGCGACCGGCTGGCCCGGATCGGCCGCCGGCGTGACACCGAGCAGCGCCGCGACCTGGTCGTAGCGCGACGCGGGACGCGCGAAGGCGGCCCATTCGACGATGCGCTTGTCGGCATCGGTCGGGGACAGATCCATCGCGGCAACGACGCGAGCATCTTGCCAGCGGCCGGCCAGCGCCAGGCTCAGGGCCAGGTTCTGCCGCAGCTTGGCATCGGCACCGGGCTGGCGCGCGACCGGCAACAACAGATTGACTGCGCTTGTCGGATCGCCCGCGAGCGCCATGGCGAGACCGCGATCGCTGACCGGAATCGATCCCGAATTGCTGTCGAGCGTCTGGCGCGCGCCCGTCCAATCGCCCTCGGCGATCTGGGCGAGTGCCATGTTGAGCGCGACCTTGCCATCGCCCGGCGACAGCGTCAGCGCATCATTGAAGGTAGTGCGAGCCGAGGCGAAGCGACCAGCCAGCAAATAGGCCTGACCGAGCACGGCGCGGTAGTCGGCGATTTGCGGTCGGAGTTCCACCGCGGCCTCGGCCCAGCGTACCGCGTTGTTGCCCTGGCGGTCCGCAAGCGCCTTGCGTGCCTTGGCAATATCCGCTGCCGCCGCATTGTCATCGACCTGGCTCGACTTCGAGCCGGCCAGCGCGGCGCCCTGATAGATGCCACCCAAAGCAGCGCAAAGCGCGACCGCCGAGAGGCCCATCGTCAATCGCTTCGACTTCATCGCAACGTCCCCCAATTCACCCCTTGACCCGCGTCGGGAGCTGGCGTGCCAGCTCGGCGACTTCGGGCAGCGATTCCAAAAAGGCGTCGAGCGCCCCGGTAACAATCTGTTGGGCCGAACGACCGCTGACCGCGCTGGCGAGGCGCAGCCGCAAATGGCGCTCCTCGTCCAGACGCAAGGTGAAGGCCGCCTTGTGCTTATGCTGCGTGGCGCGGGCGATCCGGCCCGCCGCCGCGACCGAGATCGGGCGGGGTTCGAACGTCTCGAGCACAGGGACAGGCGCGGTGACCAGCGTCTCGACCGGCGCTTCGACTGAAACCTCAGCCTCCTCGCCCGCCAATTCCTCGAGGACCGGCTCGAATTCCTGCTTCAGCGCATGGCGTTGCGCCAGGACAGGCGGCACGCCCTCGGGCGGCGGCTGGATCTGGTCATCCTCGTGCAGCGGATGGATGTCGGCCATCGGCTCGGGGATATGACCCATGTCGTTCCAGCCGAGATCCTCGATCCCGGCCAGCGAGGCATAGCCGCCGGTGAAACCTTGCGGACGCATCGCCGGACGCGCCTGACCCTTGCGGGCGAGCAGGCCGGAAGACAAAGAGGCAAAAGGCTTGGGTTCGCTCATCATCGCGCCGCCCTCAGCTCATCACTCGGCGGCCGAAGCCACCACCGCCGGCCTGCGGACGCGCGCCGAAGCCGGGATGCTGCATCGCCGTCGGCGCGGCAAATACCGTGCGACGGAAATTCTTTTCGAGACGGTCGGAGATATAGGCCCAGAGCTCGGTGATTTCGGCAGCCGAGCGGCCCTTGGGATCGACTTCCATCACCGTGCGGCCGTCGATCATCGAGGCGGCGAAATCGGTGCGATGGTGGATCGTGATCGGCGCAACCGTACCGTGCTGCGACAGCGCGACCGCGGCTTCCGAGGTGATCTTGGCTTTGGGCGTCGCGCCGTTGACCACGAAGATCAGCGGCTTGCCCGCGCGCTCGCACAAATCGACCGTGGCGCCGACGGCGCGCAAGTCATGCGGCGACGGGCGCGTCGGAATGACGATCAGCTCGGCCACCTGGATGACGCTCTGGATCGCCATGGTGATGGCGGGCGGCGTATCGATCACCGCCATCTTGAAGCCCTGCTGGCGCAGTACTTCGAGATCGGCGGCGAGCCGCGCAACGGTGGTCTGGGCAAAGGCGGGAAATTCCGTTTCCCGCTCGTTCCACCAATCCGACAGCGATCCCTGGGGGTCGATGTCGATCAGCACGACAGGGCCGGCTCCGGCGAGCTGTGCCTGCACCGCAAGGTGCCCAGACAGCGTCGTCTTGCCCGATCCGCCCTTCTGCGATGCCATCGCGAGAACGCGCATTGATCCTATTACTCCCCGCTATTCGGGAAGCGAGGTGCCACGGCGCGAGCTAAGAACAGGTTAACGGCGTGATATTCAGTTGGGACCTGGAACGATCGTGGAGTCTGTTTGAAAACGCGCCGAGAGTGCGTTTCGCGGCACCAGCCCGCTCTTTCGCGAGTTTTCAAACAGACTCGTGGCTAACCTTTTCTTTGCCATTCAACCGCTAGAGCGTGATATTCATTACCGGTGCAGTTGGGCGGGACACGAGTAAACATGCGAACGCTGATCGGCGCTGCGGCGCTTTCCCTTGCGACCATCGCCGCGACCATCGCCATCGGCGCGCCGGCCATGGCCGACACAAAAACCGGGGTCGATGCCTGGAACCGCGGCGACTATAAGGCCGCGGTCGACGAATGGCGCAAGGCCGCGATCGCCGGCGACGCCGACGCGCAATTCAATCTCGGCCAGGCCTACAAACTCGGGCGCGGCGTACCGGTCGATCTGCAGATGGCCGAAAGCTGGTACCGCAAGGCGGCGCTGCAGGGCCATGCGCAGGCCGAGGACAATTACGGTCTCGCGCTGTTCCAGGACGGCAAGCGCGCCGACGCCGTGCCATGGCTCGAGAAATCAGTCGGCCGCGGCGAGCCGCGGGCAGAACTCGTACTCGGTACGATGCTGTTCAACGGCGACGGGATCGAGCGCGACTGGGTACGCGCTTATGCGCTGATGACGCGCTCGTCGGGCGCCGGCTTGCCGCAAGGATCGCAGACGCTCGCCGAAATGGACAAATATATTCCCGCCGACCAGCGCCAGCGCGGCATCGAACTCGCGCGCAAGATGGACACGCAGGTCGCGAGCAACGGCAATTATGGGTCGGAGATTACCAGCGGCGGCCCGGCCGGCCCCGGCATCGCGTCAACCGTCGTTCCGCCGTCTTCGGCGCCAGGGCCGGTTTATGGCCTGCCCGGTACCAGCTATCCGGCACCCGGCAAGGCACCCAGGCCGGGCAAGAACAAGCCGCCGGTGCTCACGGCCAATCCGCCGCAGAGCTACAATCCGTCACCTGCCTATAATCCCGGGCCGGCCGGCAATCCGCCTCCTGTTTATGCAGTCCCGCCTGCCCCTCGACCGAAGCCGGCGCCCGTCCGCCCCGCACCGGAACCCGTAGCGGTTGCGAGCGGCGGCGGCTGGCGCGTCCAGTTCGGCGCCTTCCGCGACGAGGGCAATGCCAAGGCTCTGTGGACGCGGCTCAAGGGACAGGTCGGCGGACTTGCCGGCATGCAGCCTTATCTGCGTCGCGTCGGGCCGATCACCAAGCTCCAGGCTGGACCGATCCGCTCGCAGGCCGATGCGGTTCGGCTGTGCGGCGCGGTCAAGCGCGCCGGGTCGGAGTGCGTACCGGTCAATCCGTAACGTCGGGCCGCAACCGCCTCAGGCGGCCGGGCCGGTATAGTCCGGCCCGTACACTGCCTGGCGGATGTCGTGGTGCAATGTCCCGTCGAACGGGAGAACCTGGACGAAGAATACGGCGGCAAGATCGTTGACGGGATCGACCCAGAACAAGGTCGTTTCCGCGCCGTCCCAGAAGAATTCGCCGACAGCCCCGCGATTCTCCTTCGCGTCCTTGGGCGGCGCGACCCGCACCGCGAAATCGATACCGAACCCGACCGACCCCTTGCCGGGCAGGAAGAAGCGTTTGGTGATCCGCGGATCGAGCTGATCCGTCGACATCACGCGGATCGTGTCGGGCGAGACAATCCGGGTCCCTTCGAGCGTGCCGCGTCCGAGCAACATCCGCGCGAACCGCATATAATCGTCGAGCGTCGAGGCAAGCCCCGCGCCGCCCATCGTCAGTTTGCGGGGGCCGAAATTGAGCGCACGCGCTTTCTCGTCGGGAACGCGATCAAGCTTGCCGCCTGCGGCCTGCGCATAAGTAGCGGCGAATCGCGCGAGGCGTTCCGGCGGTTGGGTCCAGGCGGTGTCCTTCATGCCCAGCGGCTCGAGGATCGTGCGACGGACATAAGGCTCGAACTTCTCACCGGTCAGATGCTCGACCAGCAACGCCTGGACATCGACCCCAGTGCTGTAGCTCCACTCTGCGCCCGGATCGAACAGCAACGGGACGCTCGCAAGCTTGTCGCCAAACTCGTCGAGGCTGTTGGTGAGCGCCAGCGGATCCACCTCGTGGAAGATCTTGTCGGCAACGGTATCGCGCATCCCGTACGAGAAGCCGGCGGTGTGCCGCAGGATGTCGCGAATGACGATCGGCCGCGCCGGATCGCGCAACAGCGGCTTGCCGTCGGCGTCGGTGCCACCCGCCAGCACCTTCACTTTGCCGAAGGCGGGCAGGTAATTCGCGAGCGGGTCGTCGAGCCCGAATTTTCCCTGTTCCCAAAGCTGCATCAGCGCGATGCCTGTCACCGGCTTGGTCATCGAGAAAATCTGCACCAGCGTATCGCGCGCCATTGGCCGCTTGGCCTCGCGATCGGCAAACCCCGCCGCGCAGAAATAGCGCTCGGCCCCGCGCTGCCAGACCAGGCACGAGGCGCCCGCGGCGCGGTTGGCGGAGACCATCTGCTTGAGCGCGGCGTCGATGCGGTTGCGATCGATCGCCAATCCGCCGGTAACGGGAGAAAGACGACGCTCGGCCGCGAATGCCGGCAAGGCCAGCCCCGACGCCATCACCGCAAGTGCACTACGTCGGTCCATCGCCCTCTCCCTCAAGTTTTGTTAACGCTCACTATTCGCTAATCCATTCCTTGCGCGCAACACCCTGCGCGAACAAAAGCGTCGTCAGGTCGCCGTGGTCGATGCGCGCACCCGCCGCTGCAGCGACCACCGGCTTCGCATGATAGGCGACGCCCAGCCCGGCCTGGGTGATCATCGCCAGGTCGTTGGCGCCATCGCCGACCGCCAGGGTTCCGGCTCGCGACAGGCCGAGGTCGAGCACCGCCTCCGACAAGGTGGCCAGCTTGGTCGATGCGTCGACGATCGGCTTGGTCACGGTACCGGCGAGCTTGCCGTCAGCGATTTCGAGCACATTGGCGATGGCGCGGGTGAAGCCTATCTCGGCGGCGACCGGCTCGGCGAAGCGGGTGAAGCCGCCCGACACCAGGATCGCGGTCGCTCCCCAGCCGCGCATCGTGCGGACCAACTCGCGTGCGCCCGGCATGATCTTGACGCGCTCGGCAAGGCAGCGCGCGATCACGCTTTCGTCGAGCCCCTTGAGCAGCGCAACGCGCGCGTCGAGCGCTTCGCCGAAATCGAGCTCGCCGCGCATCGCCGCTTCGGTCACGGCTGCGATCTGCGCCTTGATCCCGGCGTAATCGGCGAGCTCGTCGATGCATTCGACCGTGATCATCGTCGAATCCATATCGGCGACGATCAGTTTCTTGCGCCGGTCCTCAGCCGGCTGGACGACGACGTCATAGCCCTGCTCTTCCAGCGCTACCCGCGCGGCCTCGGGATCGCGGCCGAACTGGAGATCGATCGCCTCGCCTTTCTCGACCCAGACCTGCGCGACGGGCAGGCACCCCGCGGCATCGAGCCGGTCGCGCGCGGCGGTGATCTCGCCCTGGGGCAGATCGGGAGCTATCAGGGTCGCGATGAACAAGCCGGGTCTCCTTGAAGTCGCCGCCCTACCCGTTCGTGTCGCGCGAAGTCGAGACACCTTTGGTTGTGGGGAAGCGCTTCTCTACTTCGTTCGAAGCGAACGGAGATGAGCAAGACTGAGCTGCCGAAGGTGGCGATCGTCGCCGGCCCGACTGCGAGTGGCAAGTCTGCGCTCGCGCTTGCGCTTGCCGAGAAATTCCACGGTGCAATCATCAACGCCGACAGCGCGCAGGTCTATCGCGACCTGCGTATCGTCACGGCGCGTCCGTCGCCCGAGGAAGAAGCACGCGCGCCGCATCGCCTGTTCGGCCATGTCGATGCCGCCGATACCGACTATTCCGCCGCGCGCTGGGCGGCCGAAGCGCGGGTCGAGATCGATCGCGCTGTCGCGGCCGGTAACTTGCCGATCCTGGTCGGCGGCACCGGACTCTATCTCCGCACGCTGATCGACGGGATCGCGCCGGTGCCGGAGATCGATCCCGCGATCCGCGCCGAGGTTCGCGCGATGAACCTCTCCGACGCCTATGCGGCACTTACCGCTGTCGACCGGGCGGAAGCGGCAAGGCTCAACCCGGCCGACACCAGCCGCATCTGCCGCGCGCTCGAAGTCGTCCGCTCGACCGGGCGCCCGATCGCCGATTGGCGGCGCGAGCGCGTCGGCGGGATCGGCGAGCGTATCGGCCTGGTCGCGACAATTCTGCTGCCGCCGCGCGACTGGCTCAACGAGCGTATCGACCGACGCTTCGCGGCGATGGTCGACGCCGGCGCCATGGCGGAAGTGGCCACGCTGATCGCCCGCGAGGACGTCCCACTCGACGCCCCTATCCGCCGCGCGATCGGCATGCCCGAGCTCGCTGCGGCCGCGCTGAGCGAAATCAGCCTAGATGACGCGATCGCGCGCGCCAGCCTTGCCACTCGCCAATATGCCAAACGCCAATATACATGGTTCCGCAATCAACCGCCTGCGGACTGGACACGCACCGAAGAGACAGATAGTTTCAATCTAGTTAGTGAAATAGCAATAAGATTACAGCATTGACGGTTGACGCGTAGTTTTCATGCACGTAGAGCCGCCCGTCTGCAATCATGTTGCGTATGCGAAGAAGGAGGACATTGTCGTGGCCGAAAAAAGTGGAGCCGATATCCTGGTCGAGGCGCTGTGCGATCTCGGCGTGGAAGTCGTGTTCGGCTATCCCGGCGGCGCGGTGCTCCCGATCTATGACGCGATCTTCAAGCAGAAGCGGCTGCGGCATATTCTGGTTCGCCACGAACAGGCCGCGACCCATGCGGCGGAAGGTTATGCGCGCTCGACCGGCAAGCCCGGCGTCGTGCTCGTCACCTCGGGACCCGGCGCGACCAACGCGGTCACCGGCATCACCGATGCGCTGATGGATTCGATCCCGATGGTGGTCATCACCGGCCAGGTCGCCACGCATCTGATCGGATCGGACGCCTTCCAGGAAGCCGATACGGTCGGCATCACGCGGCACTGCACCAAGCACAATTATCTGGTGAAGGACCCGGCACGGCTGGGCGCGACGATCCACGAGGCGTTCCATATCGCCACGTCGGGCCGGCCGGGGCCGGTCGTCATCGACATTCCCAAGGACGTCCAGGTCGCGACCGCGAAATACACCAGGCCGGGCCCGATCCAGCACAAGACCTATCGCCCGCAGATCAAGGCCGATCCGGCAGTGATCGAGCAATTGGTCGACATGCTGGCCGCGGCGGAGCGCCCGATCCTCTATACCGGCGGCGGGATCATCAATTCCGGCCCCGCGGCGTCGCTGTTGCTGCGCGAATTGGCCAAGATCACCGGCGCGCCGGTCACCTCGACCTTGATGGGCCTGGGCGCCTTCCCTGCCTCCAGCCCACAATGGCTCGGCATGCTCGGCATGCATGGGACTTATGAAGCGAACTGGGCGATGAATCAGGCCGACCTGATCCTCGCGCTTGGCTCGCGGTTCGATGACCGCGTCACCGGCCGGCTCGACGCCTTCGCGCCCAATGCGCGCAAGGTCCATGTCGATATCGACCGGTCGAGCATCAACAAGACCGTGCGCATCGACCTCGGCATCGTCGCCGATGTTGGCCATGTGCTCGAGGACATGATCCGCGTGTGGAAAGCGCGCCAGCATCCCAAGCCCGACACCCGCGAATGGTGGCGTCGGATCGAAGGCTGGCGCGCGGTCAAGAGCCTCGATTTCCCCGAAGGCAATGGCAAGGAGATCATGCCGCAACGCGCGATCCGCGCTTTGTGGGAAGCGACCAAGGATCAGGCCCCGATCATCACCACCGAAGTCGGTCAGCACCAGATGTGGGCGGCGCAGCATTTCGATTTCGAGGCGCCGAACAAATGGCTGACCTCGGGCGGCCTGGGCACGATGGGCTATGGCCTGCCAGCCGCGATCGGCGCGCAGCTCGGCAATCCCAAGGCGCTGGTCATCGACATTGCCGGCGAAGCGTCGATCCAGATGAACATCCAGGAACTGGCGACGGCGACGCAGTACCGGCTGCCGGTCAAGATCTTCATCCTCAATAACGAATATATGGGCATGGTCCGGCAATGGCAGGAATTGACCTATGAAAGCCGCTATTCGGAGAGCTATTCGGACAGCCTGCCCGATTTCGTGAAGCTGGGCGAAGCCTATGGCTGGAAGGGCATCTTGATCGAGGAGATGTCGCAACTCGACGGCGGCATTGCCGACATGCTCGCGCACGATGGACCGGTGATCGTCGACTGCCGCGTCGCCAAGCTGGCGAATTGCTTCCCGATGATCCCGTCAGGCGCGTCGCACGTTGAGATGATCCTGCAAACCGACAAGGTGGCGGGCACGCTCAACGACGAAGCCAAGGCATTGGTCTAGTCTTTACCGTCATCCCAGCGAAAGCCGGGATCTCGTGCCGCAAGCACGCCATTATAACAGGGAGACCCCAGCTTTCGCTGGGGTGACGATCCAAAGGTGCACATCAAGGAAGAGAAAGCCGAGCGGCATACGCTCGCGGTGATCGTCGACAACGAGCCGGGTATCCTGGCACGGATCGCCGGTCTGTTCACCGCACGGGGCTATAATATCGAGAGCCTGACGGTGAGCGAGATCACCGAGGACAAGCAGGTCAGCCGCATCACCATCGTGACCTCGGCCAGCCCGCATGTCCTCGAACAGATCGTGGCGCAACTCGACCGATTGGTGCCGGTGCACAAGGTCCGCGACCTCACCGCCGAGGGCGCGCATGTCGAGCGCGAGCTGGCGCTGGTCAAGGTACGCGGCACCGGTGAAGCGCGGATCGAGGCGTTGCGCCTGGCCGAAGTGTACCGCGCGCGCGTGGTCGACGCGACGATATCGAGCTTCGTGTTCGAAGTGACCGGCGGAACCGAGAAGATCGACAAGTTCGTCGAATTGATGAACGAGGTCGGCCTGATCGAGGTTGCGCGCACCGGCATCGTCGCCATTTCGCGGGGGAAAGACGCGGCGTAGCGATCGGCAGATCGCGTCATCCCAGCGAAAGCCGGGGTCTTGCGCCACCAGGGAATCAACTCATGAGATGCCAGCTTCCGCTGGCATGACGGTTACGTTTCGAAAGGGAATGAAATGCGTGTCTATTACGATCGCGACGCCGATCTGAACCTGATCACCGACAAGAAGATCGCCATCGTCGGCTATGGCTCTCAGGGCCATGCCCATGCCCAGAATTTGCGCGATTCAGGCGTCAAGCAAGTCGCCATTGCGCTCCGCGAGGGCTCGGCCACCGCGAAGAAGGCCGAAGGCGCCGGGTTCAAGGTCATGTCGAACAGGGATGCGGCCGCCTGGGCCGATATCCTGATGATTCTCGCCCCCGACGAGCATCAGGCCGCGATCTGGGAAAACGACCTCAAGGGCAATATGCGCCCCGGCTCGGCGATCGCCTTCGCGCACGGGCTCAACGTCCATTTCGGGCTGATCGAAGCGCCGTCGGACATCGACGTGATCATGATCGCGCCCAAGGGCCCCGGCCACACGGTCCGCAGCGAATATGTCCGCGGCGGCGGCGTCCCCTGCCTGATCGCGATCCACCAGGATGCGAGCGGCAACGCGCATGACATCGCGCTGGCCTATGCCTCAGGCGTCGGCGGCGGCCGGTCGGGCATCATCGAGACCAATTTCAAGGAAGAATGCGAGACCGACTTGTTCGGTGAGCAGGCCGTTCTGTGTGGCGGCATCACCCATTTGATCCAGGCCGGATTCGAGACCTTGGTCGAGGCGGGCTATGCCCCCGAAATGGCCTATTTCGAGTGTCTCCACGAGACCAAGCTGATCGTCGACCTGCTCTATGAAGGCGGCATCGCCAACATGCGCTACTCGATCTCCAACACCGCCGAATATGGCGACATCGTCACCGGTCCGCGGATCATCACCGACGAGACCAAGGCCGAGATGAAGCGCGTGCTCGCCGACATCCAGTCGGGCCGCTTCGTCAAGAACTTCGTCCTCGACAACCGCGCCGGCCAGCCCGAGCTGAAGGCGGCGCGCAAGGCGGCGGCAGCGCATCCGATCGAGAAGATCGGCAGCGAGCTGCGCGCGATGATGCCGTGGATCGGCGCCAACAAGCTGGTGGACAAGGAAAAGAACTGACGTGCCGCTGATTTCTGATTACCGTCGGCCCCGTCGTTAAAGCGGGGTTCGACACGGAATGAGCGAAGGTGGGGAAGGCAAGCCAGGGATCGGGCGCGTCGAGGCTTTTTCGGACGGCGTGCTGGCGATTATCGTCACCATCATGGTGCTCGAGTTGCACGCGCCCGAACTGCCGGGGCTCGACAGGCTCGTGCACCTCTGGCCGGTCTTCCTCGCTTATGTGCTGAGCTTTGCCTATGTCGGCATCTATTGGGCGAACCACCACCGCTTGTTCAGCCATGCCTCGCGGGTGACCAACCTGCTGATCTGGCTGAACCTCGGTTTGCTGTTCACGCTGTCGCTGATCCCGTTCACCGCCGCCTATCTCGGCGAGCAGCATTTCAGCCGCGACGCGACATTGGTTTACCTGGCATCGATGGTCCTGCCGGGCATAGTTTACGTTCCGCTCCAGGGCGAAATCCGGCGGACCGGCGTCCACGGGCCGGAAGCCGAGACCTATCACCGCCAGACCTCGCGCAAGGGCGTCGCTGCCGTGCTGATCTATCTCGCCGGCGCCGCGCTCAGCTTTGTGTCGCCATGGCTCGGCATCGCCGCCGCCGCGCTCGTCGCCTTCCTCTGGTGCCTGCCCAAAAGCCCGTTCGACGCGTTGTTCGGGGATTAAGTAGGAACCGCAATCTCGCGTTTTTCTTGCCCTCTCCCGCCTGCGGGAGAGGGAGGGGCCCGCCGCGAAGCGGTGGGAGGGTGAGGGTCTTCTTTATTCTTCTGCTTCGGTACACGTTTGGAAGAAGAAAGAAGACCCTCACCCTGCCCTCTCCCGCAAGCGGGAGAGGGTCCAACTGTCAGGCGGGCTGCAGTGCCCTGAAGTGACGGACGGTTTCGTCAGAAACCCCGGCAAGCAACACCCGCAGACGATCATCGAACGCGTCGATCGATTCCCGGCGGTCGCGATAGATCATCGTCCAGTCCCCGAACTCGCGTTCCTCGATCGGGCGGTCGACGAGAATCGTCAGATCGCGATGACGAGCGTCGTTTTTCAGCCGCTCCATCAAGTCGGACACGCTATCGATGGGTCCCTCGATCGCCTGCAGGAAAGCGTCGTCCTCTGTGTAGAGCAGACCCGTAATTCCCTCCAATCCGTTGCGCGCCGCTGCATCGCGAACGATGTCCGGAATGTCGTCAGCCGCGTGGCCGCTTTCCGATGTGGTGAGGCTGCGATAAATGATTTGACGCACACGCTACTCCTTACAGGGCAGTAAAGCTGCCACAACGCGTCCAGCCTTTCCTTGCCGTGGATCAGTCTTTCGGGCTGGACTTTCTTAACCATCGGGGGCTAGGGCTGAACCTGAGATGACGATCGGACTCGGCCTTACCCTGCTTCGACTTACGCGCCCTTAGGCGCGTAGTTCATCCCGCGTGCCGGCGACGGCGCGCACCGCGCCTAAGGGCCTGACCCTCCCCGCCGCTCCTGACGACGAGAAGAGCCATAGCCATGTTGCGCGACCCATCGACCAAATACCGCCCCTTTCCCCCCATCAACCTGCCCGACCGGCAATGGCCGTCGCGGACGATCACCCAGGCGCCGATCTGGCTGTCGACCGACATGCGCGACGGCAACCAGGCGCTGATCGATCCGATGGACGCCGAGAAGAAGACCCGCTTCTTCGATCTCATCGTCAAGACCGGGATCAAGGAGATCGAGGTCGGGTTCCCCGCGAGCGGCGCGACCGATTTCGACTATATCCAGGATCTGGTTCGATCGGGCCGCGTTCCCGATGACGTCACGCTGCAGGTGCTGACCCAGGCGCGCCGCGACCTGATCGAGACCACCTTCGACAGCCTGATCGGCGCGCCCAAAGCGATCGTCCACTTGTACAACGCGGTCTCGCCGGCCTGGCGCAAGATCGTGTTCGGCATGACCAGGGACGAGATCAAGGCGATCGCGGTCGAGGGCGCGAAGATGCTGCGCGACTGCGCCGCGGCGCGGCCGGGCACCGACTGGCGGTTCGAATACAGCCCGGAGACCTTCTCGACCGCCGAACTCGATTTCTCGGTCGAGGTCTGCGCGGCGGTGATGGACGTGCTCCAGCCGACGCCGGATAAACCGATCATCTTCAACCTGCCCGCAACGGTCGAATGCGCGACGCCCAACGTCTATGCCGACCAGATCGAGCTGTTCGGGCGAACCATCCCCAATCGCGACAGCGTGATTATCAGCCTGCACACCCATAACGATCGCGGCACTGGCGTCGCCGCGGCGGAACTTGGATTGATGGCCGGTGCCGACCGCGTCGAGGGCTGCCTGCTCGGTAATGGCGAGCGGACCGGCAATTGTGACTTGGTGACGGTCGCGCTCAACATGTACACGCAGGGCGTCGATCCGAAGCTCGACCTCTCCGATATCGACCAGATCATCAACACGGTGACCTATTGCACCAATTTGCCGGTGCACCCGCGCCATGCTTATGCCGGTGAGCTGGTCTATACGTCCTTCTCGGGCTCGCATCAGGACGCGATCAAGAAGGGCTTCACCGCGCGCGAACGCCAGAATGACGATGTCTGGGAAGTCCCCTATCTGCCGATCGACCCGGCCGATCTCGGCCGCAGCTACGAAGCGGTGATCCGGGTCAATTCGCAATCCGGCAAGGGCGGCGTTGCCTGGATCCTGGAACAGGACAAGGGACTGAAGCTGCCCAAGCGCCTGCAGGCCGATTTCTCGAAGCATGTCCAGGCCCTGGCCGATCAGACCAGCCGCGAGCTCGATGCCGACGATATCTGGCAGCTCTTCCAGCGCACCTACCTGCCCTATGGCGGCGAGCGGCTGCAGCTCCAGGCCTATGACGAGACGCGCGCGCCCAATGGCGAACGCATCTTCGCCGGCAGCATCGCCGAAACCGGCAGCGTCAAGTCGGTGAGCGGACGCGGCAACGGACTGATCTCGAGCGTGCTCGCGGGAATCCGCGACGGGTTCGGGATCGAACTGGATGTCGTCGACTATGTCGAGCACGCGATCGGCCATGGCAGCGACGTTCAGGCAGCCGCCTATGTCGAGTGCCGCGCGGCGGATGGCGGAACGGTCTGGGGCGTCGGCATCGACGAGGACGTCGCGACCGCGAGCGTCCGCGCGGTGCTGAGCGCGGCGAACCGGGCTGCCTGACCTCCCGTCATGCCGGGCTTGTCCCGGCATCTATCGCGCAACAACGGCTGGATTCCGTTGGGGAGGTTTGGATCCCGGCACGGGGCCGGGATGACTCATGTGAGCAGGTCAGCGCGTCCGGGTGATCTCGCAGCCGATCCGCGCGTCAGGATAAATGTCGGGTTTCGCCGACTGCACGGTCACTGCGACGACACGCGGATCGGCAAAGCATAGCGTCGCGATGCGCTCGCACAGGACTTCCTGCAGCATTACGTGCCCGCCGGCCGCGATCGCCAGCACGCCTTCGCGGATATGGTCGTAATCGACCACCGCCTCGATGCGGTCCTCGGGCACCGCCGGATAGGCGCAGGTCATCGCCACCGACACCAACACACGCTGCGGCCCGGCAAGCTCCGCCTCGTGAATGCCGAGCCCCATCTGCACTTCAAGCCCGTCGAGCCGGATCGTGTAGGTCGCCTCAGCCATCGCGGCGGCCCGGTGTCGAGAACATGACGTCACCCTGTCGCTTGAGAAACCGCTGGCCGTTGTCGAGGAAAAGATTGTGCCCGGTCACCGCCGGTGTGGTGAGCAGATAGTCGACCGCGCGCGCGATCTCCTCGATCGGCACTGGTCGACGCAGCAGATTCTCGTCAGCGACGCTCTCGAACTCCGCGTCGCTCTGGTCGCCGCTCGGCAAGGTCAGGCCGGGCGAGATGGCGTTGACCCGCACCCGCGGCGCCAGCGCCTGGGCGAGCATCGTCGTCGCGCCTTCCAGCGCGATCTTGGTCAGCGTGTAGCTGAAGAAATCGGGATTGAGATTGGCGACCTTCTGGTCGAGCAGATTGACCACCGCACCGTCCTCCAACTCGTCCTGTTCGGCCAGCGCACAGGCCAGCGCCGCGGGGGCTGCGAGGTTCACCGCGGTCAGCCGGGCCAGCAAGGCAGGATCGAAATGCGGCGGCCGGTCGAACTCGAACACCGACGCGCAATTGACCAACCCGTCGATCGGCCCGCCCGTCGCGTTGCGCGCGGCGCGGAGGATCGCCGAGGCGGCATCGGGCGCGGCGAGGTCCCCGACCACCGTCGCGACGCGGTCGCCCGACGGATCGAGTTCCTGCGCCAGCGACACGGCATCTTCGTCGTGCGGATGATGGTGGTGGATCACCACGCGGTGCCCCGCCGCCGCCAGCGCGCGGACGATCGCTGCCCCGATCCGCCGGGAGCCGCCGGTGACGAGGACCGTGCGGATCACGCCCTGCCCTGCATGTCCATCAGCGCCAGAATCTCGCGACGGCTACGTTCATCATCGCGGAACACGCCCATCATCCGGCTGGTCACCATCGATACGCCGGGTGTGCGGACGCCCCGCGCGGTCATGCAGGCATGGCTCGCCTCGATCACCACGGCGACGCCCTGAGGTTTCAGATTGTCCCAGATGCAGTCGGCGACTTCGGCAGTCAGCCGTTCCTGAACCTGCAGCCGCCGCGCGAAGCCGTGCAGGACGCGCGCCAGCTTGGAAATGCCCACGACATGGTTCTTGGGCAGGTAAGCGATATGCGCCTTGCCGATGATCGGCGCCATGTGGTGCTCGCAATGCGATTGGAACGGAATGTCCTTCAGCAAAACGATGTCGTCATAGCCGCCGACTTCCTCGAACACGCGCTTCAGATGCAAGGCGGGATCGTCCTGGTATCCTGCGCAATATTCCTTCCACGCGCGCGCCACGCGCAACGGCGTATCGAGCAGCCCTTCGCGATCGGGTTTGTCGCCGGCCCAGCGAATCAGGGTGCGAACCGCGTCGGCCACCTCGTCAGGCACCGGAATTTTCGGCGCGGCCGCCACCAGGTCGCCGTCATTCAAATCATCGTCATGGTCATTCATGGTTGTCGATCCGGTCTTTCAAACCTGGGTGACGTTACGGCAGGGCCGCAAAATCGAGCCTTGGGTATGGTCCATACTGTTTCTTTTAAGCAACAGACTAGGAAACCCGCCGTTTTCCGTGCCCGAAGCCCATTGACGCCGCAAGACCAAGCTACCTAGGCTCTTGCCAGTTCGTCGGAAACCACGCCAACCGGCATAAGATCGGGGCGAATGCATGAGGGGATGTACCATGAAGAAATTCGAACTGCTTGCCGCGTCGGCTATCGCGCTGATCGCAGCCACGCCGGCCATGGCGCAAAATGCACCCACACCCGCAGCGCCGGTCGCTGCGCCGCAGGCTGACGATCAGGACCAGATCGCCGACATCGTCATCACTGCCCAGCGCCAGTCCGAGACGCTGCAGACCGTGCCGATCGCGGTGTCGGCGTTCAGCGCCGAGGCGCTGAGAGAACAGCAGATCAACACGACGAGCGATCTTCAGCTGACGCTGCCGAACATTACCTTCACCAAGGGCAACTTCACCTCGTCATCGTCGTTCAACATCCGCGGCATCGGCGACCTCTGCGTCGGCGTCACCTGCGACGCCGCGACCGCGATCCACGTGAACGATGTGCCAGTGCTCGGCTCGCCGATCTTCCAGAACGAATATTTCGACGTCGAGCGCATCGAAGTGCTGCGCGGACCGCAGGGCACGCTGTTCGGCCGCAACGCGACTGGTGGCGTGATCAATTTCATCACTGCCAAGCCCGATCTGTCGGGCATCCACGCCTCGGGCGATGTCGAATATGGCAATTACAACAGCGTCCGCGTCAAAGGCATGCTCAACATACCGTTGGGCGACATCTTCGGTGTCCGCGTCGCGGGTTACTACCTGAACCGCGATGGTTTCACCAAGAACCTGTCCACGAACAGCAACATCGATGGCCGCGACCAGTATGACGTCCGTGTATCGCTGCGCTTCCAGCCGACCGCGAACACGACGCTCGACATCGTCGCCCATTATTTCAAGGAAAACGACGATCGCTCGCGCATCCAGAAACAACTCTGCCATCGCGACCCGACCGGCGTGCTGGGCTGCTTGCCCGACCGGCTCGGGTTCGAGCAGGTCAATGGCGACGCGACTTTAGCCTCGGTACTGACGTCGAGCCAGTTCCTCAGGCTGCGCACCTCGACCGCGCCGCTCGCCGGTTTCGCGCTGGGCAGTGTCTATGGTTCGGACGGCGACAGCTACACCGGCTACGTCAACCCGGCCGACATGCGCACGGTCAACATCGACTCGCTGCCGACGTTCAAAACCAATGAGAAGCAGGTCCTGGTCAACTTCTCGCAGGATTTCGGAAAGGCGCTGTTCAAGCTGGATGGCGGCTATACCGAAGGCATGACCGACTCGTCGGTCGACTATAACGTCGGCATCGAGCGCTCCTACGCGACCAACCCCGGCCTCAACGCGTTCAATACCCTTGCGGGCGCCGGCTTCTACGGCCCGGGCTACCAAGCGATCCGCAATATCCTGCTGCCCAACGGCAACACCTCGACCCTCTGCCAATCGCTTGCCGAACCGACCGGCACCGGCGTCTATAGCGGCCACAAGGTCTGCGCTTCGACCAGCCTCGACTTCGACCGTTCGACCGCGAGCGGCAAACAATGGTTCGCAGAAGGCATCATCTCGTCGAAGCTCGACGGACCGTTCAACTTCCTGGCCGGTGCCGGCTATCTCGACTATAAGGTCACTGACAACAGCTATTATGTGAACTCGTTCGCGCTCGACTATGCGGCGGGTCTGCTCGGCGGGGGAGGCGGCAATGTCCTCGGCACGCCCTTCTATCGCAACGACTCCGAATTCTACCATCTGAAGAGCTACGGCTTCTTCGGGGAAGCCTATGTGAACTTCAGCGACAAGGTGAAGCTGACCGGCGGCTTGCGTTACAACCATGACGAAAAGGACTATCAGTCGCGCACGAACTTGCTGAACTGCGCGGTTCCGGTGGGCGCGGCCAATGCCTATTCGTCGCCGGGTTTCTCTTGCTACGATGCCGATCCGCTACGTGCGGGCAACCAGCCGCTGGCAATCAACAATGTCAGTTTCGGGCGTCTGACCGGCCGCGCGGTGCTCGATTGGCAGATCACCTCGCGCAACCTGCTCTACGCATCCTATTCGCGCGGCTATAAATCGGGCGGCCTCAATCCGTCGCTGGCGGCTGGGTTCAGCGTCCCGCTGACGTTCGGGCCGGAAACGGTCAACGCGTTCGAAATCGGGTCGAAGAATACCTTCCTGGGCGGCACGCTCCGCCTCAACCTCACTGCTTTCTATTACCAGTACAAGCAGCTCCAGTTGAGCCGCATCGTCGCGCGCACCTCGGTCAACGACAATGTCGATGCCGATATCTACGGCGCCGAGGCGGAAGCGATCATCAAGCCGAGCAATTCGGTGCTGATCAACCTGACGGCGAGCTACCTGCATACCAAGGTTTCCAACGACAAGTTCCTCAGCAACCCGCAGGATCCGTCGGGCGGCCGCGCCGACGCGGTGATCATCAAGGACGTCACCAACGGCTCGAACTGCGCCGTGGTATCGAATTCGGGCAACGCGGCGATCTCGAACGGCTTCGTGAATGGCGTGAACACGGCAATCAACGCTGGCTTGTTCGCGGCCCAGGGTATCCCGGCCCAACCGGGCAATTTCCAGGGCACCACGCCGATCCCGGGCATGGGCGGCACGACTGGTGCGTTCAGCGTTTGCGATATATTGTTGGCCGCTTCTGCAGCGTCGCCAGCAGTAACCGTGCTTCCGTCGGGCGTCGCCGTGAACATCAAGGGGAACGAACTGCCGCAGTCGCCGCACTACAAATTCTCGGCGGGCATTCAGTGGACCGGTCAGCTGGGCAATGACTGGAACATCACCCCGCGCGTCGACCTGGCCTATACCGGCGGCTATTACGGCAGCATCTTCAACAACAACGTCAACCGCATCCAGGGCTATGAGGTGATCAACGCCCAGCTCCAGCTGAACGGGCCGAGCGACAAATTCTACGTCCGCGCGTTCGTCCAGAACCTGGCCGATAACAACGCGATCACCGGCCTCTACGTGACCGACCAGTCATCGGGTCTGTTCACCAACGCCTTCACCCTCGAACCGCGCCGTTACGGCATCGCCGCCGGCTTCAAGTTCTGACGGGAAGCGGAAACAGCACCGCCGCTTACGTCTGACGGCGCAGCACCCATTACCTCAGGCCCCGGTTAATCCGGGGCCTTTCTTATTTCTATCCCCGCCTCCGGCTGTCCTGACATGCCTGCGGCGGGCATCGGCAATATGGCCGCACTGTTACCTTTCGAGCCTATTCGATGGTGCAAGATTGCATCTATCCGAAATGAATACGAAATTTTGGATTTACTTCGTTTCGCCAATTGCCAATCGAAGTAATCTAGAGCAACTTATTCCAGTTCCGAATCAGGGGGCAATCATGGCTCGACTAGCTACGGCGCTGACTGTCTGCGTCGGCTCGATGGCGCTCGCCGCGATGGCGACCGGCATGGCCGGTGCCTCGGAGACGGTCAATTACACCTACGATGCCAAAGGACGATTGGTAAAGGTCGCGCATACCGGCTCGGTCAACAACAACGTCGTTTCGAATTACAGCTTCGACAAGGCAGATAACCGCGTCAATGTGAACGTGACCGGCGCGCCATAATAGCACGGGCGGCTTTCTCGCTTTCAACCTTTATTAAGCTAACTGGGGAGGACGAACGATGTTCGGCCATAAGTTCGCGCGCGTAATTCTCGCATCGACTGCGTTAGCGGGAGGATGCCTTGCGGCACCGTCGTGGGCTCAAACTACCTCCCTACCATCAGTACCTGATGAACTGATAGCTGATGATCAAGGCTTCGATCTTCTGTCGACAAGCTACCAGAAACAGGCGGAATCCCTTACCATTGGGGACGCAGACACGGGCCTGACTTTTGAAAGAACTTGGACTAACGGGGCATGGGTTCACAATTATAACTTTGAGCTCTCCGCTGCCCCTCCATATGCCAGTCCGGAATATCGGAACTTTGGCTCGATATTGGGCGTGATCGGCAAGAATAGAGTGAACTTTTATTGGGATGGAACGAAATACCTCGACTCCTCCGATTCAGGAAAGACCGTCACCCCTTCTGGTTCAGGATACATCATCGCCCTTAAAGATGGTACTAAGATAGTATTCGATAGAGACATAACTTGTGGATGTAATGCCGGATCATCAGGCCATCAATTTATAGCAAGCGCAGTTATTAAACCTTCCGGCGAACATATAACTTTATATTATAAGGTCAATCCGGGAACAGCGCCTTATTATTTTGACATCGGACATAGAATCTCTGGCGCCGTTAGCAGCAACGGCTACGAATTGAAGTTCGAATATGTAAATGATACTCCCTCATTTTCGCTTAGCAGCGATACGGATTATAACAGAATTCAAAGCGTTACTGGATACAATCTAGCAACGAGCTATTGCGATCCTCAGGCTGATCACTGCTCTACTCCGCCAACGAATCTTCCTAGACTGTCATACGTCTATTCCAGTCCGCCCGCGCAATACGGCGACCCTTGGTATGTTAACGTCTCCGACGCAATGGGAAGAACGACGACTTATACCTTAAACCAATATTTTGTTTCTCCGTCCTATTACAATAGGATTATCGGCATTCGTCGACCAGGCGATAGCAGTAATTCTACCTCCGTTACCTACGGAGATTCTAACAATCCGGATAGAGTGACCTCTATCACCAACGATGGTGTGACATACAACTATAATACTACCGACACCTATACGGGCGCCGATCAAGGATTTCTAATCGTTTCCGGACGCACCATCGTCAGGACGAACCCGACCGGCGCGAGTGTCACTTATAAAGCGGCGAATTTCGTGGCGAATTCCGGCCGAATTACCAGTGTGATAGATCCGCTATCCCACCAAACGGACTATGGTTATGATGTCGCCGGGCGTTTGACGTCTGTGCGTAACCCAGAAGGTGATACCAAAACCTACGGATACGATGGGCGAGGCAACCTCCTTAGCGTTACCGAAGCGGCCAAACCCGGTTCGGGACTTGCCAACATCGTGACCTCAGCGACTTATCCCAGTAGTTGCACCAACGCCCTTACATGCAACCAACCTCTTACGGCCGTTGATGCCAAGGGCAATACCACCACATTCACCTATGATGCCACTCATGGAGGTGTACTTACCGCTACTTTGCCTGCCGCTAGCACGGGCGGTGTGAGCCCACAAACGCGGTACGGTTACACCGCTTTGCAGGGATCGTATAAGAACAGTGTCGGCGCGATTGTCGCCTCGGGTTTCCCGACCTACAAGCGGACGTCGATTTCCACTTGTCGAACGTTAGCAAGTTGCACCGGCACGGCTGACGAAACGCGAACGACCCTCGCTTATGCCGGAAATGGCACCACGAATAATTTGACATTAACCGCGCAGACGGATGCCGCCGGAGACGGGTCGCTGAGCGCAACCACCGCGTTCACCTATGACGATGTTGGCAATGTAGCCAGTATCGACGGCCCTCTCGCTGGTAACAGCGACACGGTAACTTATCGCTATGACGTCGATCGAGAGCGCGTTGGAGCGATTTCGCCGGACCCTGATGGTGCCGGCGCGCTCAAGCGACGCGCGATCAGAACGACCTACAACAATAACGGACAGCCGACCCTCGTCGAGGCCGGAACGGTGAACGGCACCACCGACACCGACTGGTCGGCGTTCGTATCGCTGCAACAGCAAGCCACGACCTACGATGCCAACGCGCGAAAAGCGACTGACAGCATCAGCGGCGGTGGCACGACATACAGCCTCGCGCAGTACAGCTATGACGCCGATGGCCGGTTAGACTGCACGGCGGTGCGGATGAAACCGAGCACTTATGGCTCGCTACCCTCGGCCTGCACGGCGACGACCGGTACCGGCGACGCAGATCGCATCACCAAGATGACCTACAACAACGCTGACCGCGTCACAAAGACGACTTCTGCTTATGGAACAGCGGACGCGTCCGACGATGCAACCACGACCTATACCGATAACGGGCAGGTCGCGACGCTTACCGATGCCAATAACAATAAAACTACCTATACTTATGACGGATTCGATCGGCTGTCGAAAATCAGCTATCCTTCGACCACCAAAGGCTCGGGCACGAGTTCGGGAACGGACTACGAGCAGCTGGGCTATGACGCCAACAGCAACCTCACCAGCCGTCTGCTGCGCGGCGCGACATCGACGATCAACTATACCTACGACAATCTGAACCGGCTGCAGACCAAGGACCTGCCGGGCACCGAGCCAGACGTAACGTACGGCTACGACTTGCTCGGGCGGCTGACGAGCGCCGCGACCTCGGCGCAGACGCTAAGCTTCACCTATGACGCGCTCGGTCGCAACCTTACCCAAACGGGGCCGCTCGGCACGGTCGGCTATCAGTATGATATCGCGGGACGTCGGACGCGGCTGACCTGGCCTGACCTTATCTACGTGACCTATGATTATCTGGTCACCGGCGAGATGACGACGGTCAAGGAAAATGGGGCAACGACGCTCGGGACGTATGCTTATGACGATCTCGGCCGGCGGACCTCGCTGACTAGCAGCAACGGTGTGGTCACCAGCTACGGCTATGACAACGCATCGCGGCTGACATCTCTCGTGTCCGACCTTGCCGGCACGGCCAATGACCTGACGCTCGGCTTCGCCTATAATTCCGCGTCGCAGATCACGTCCACGACGCGGTCTAACAACGCCTATTCCTGGCCGGGCGCGACGAATGTAGCACGCAACTACACGGCGAACGGTCTGAATCAATATGCGACGGCGGGCGGCGCGACGTTCGGATACGATGCGAAGGGCAACCTCACGTCGGACGGGACTACGAGCTACACGTACGACTCAGAGAATCGAATGGTCGCGACGACGTTCGGCGGCGGCGCGACGCTGCTCTATGATCCCCTGGGGCGCTATTATGGGTCGATCCAGGGGTCGGCGACGAAGACCGTCCTATATGACGGCGACCAACGGATCGCCGAATATGACGGTGCGACTCTGTCGAAGCGCTATGTGCTTGGCGCAGGCGAGGACAATCCGCTGGTCTGGTATGAAGGCTCGACCCTGAGCGATCGGCGATCGCTGCAAGCGGATGAGCGGGGGTCGATCACGTCGGTGGTGAATGCCGCGGGCACTTTACTCTCGATCAACAGTTACGACGAATATGGCATCCCGTGGTCGCAATTCGGCAAGTACGGCTTCACCGGACAGGTGTGGATCCCGCAGGTTGGCTGCTGGTACTACAAGGCCCGGTTCTACTGTCCCACGATCGGGCGGTTCATGCAGACCGACCCGATCGGGTATGGCGATGGGATGAATTGGTATAATTATGTCGGCGGCGACCCGGTCAATAACAGCGATCCAAGCGGCACGGACCAGAATTACCTGGACATTAACCCCGGCGCAGCCGCTCCGAAAGACGATGGCGGCCCACAAATCGTCATAACGGGAATTCGGTCTTTGGGCGTCGCGACATTTGGTCCCTCCCCACCACCGGCCGCTGCCGGCTCCACGCTAAGCCAGGCGATCAAGGGGACGAACTTATCTGACATCCTTGTTAACGGCACGAGAAGTCGGACGGATGAAGATCCCGATACGAACAATGAAGAGTCCAATGATCATGATATAGTAGTGCACGGAGCAAGGGCTGGAAGAACTTTACCGAGGACTGGACAACGTGGCACCCCCACGTTTTTGCAGTCTTTCGGGACCGCAACTTGCAAGAGTATTGTTGACAATGTCGGTGGCGATCCCGCTCAAATCCTCCTTGGAATTGGCACTGGGCTCGTGGGCAATAAAATAGGTGCTATTGCGACAGGCTACGCCTCACAAGTAATGCGATCTTCATGGACAGCAGAAGAAGGGTCGATCGTAGTCGCGGAAAGAGGAGCGCTTATCGGAGCGCGCGCGGGACGTGCCGGAGGTGTCGTTGGCGCAATCGGAGGCGCTATTATTGGTGTCTATGCTGGCAAAGCCATCCAAAAATATCAAGATAAGTTGAAGAAACTTTGCTGATAGGTATTCTATAATGTACAGCAAATACAATTACATTTTATGTCAGCTAATACTCTGCGTATCATTTGCGTATTCGCACAAGCCAATTTTGAGTTATTTTACAACACAAAGTGAAACATTTTCTGCTATAGAAATAATTTTCGACATTATATTCTTTTCCTGTTGGGCATTGTGCTATTTCACATACAGAGGATATTATAGAGCTGCCAAGGGTATGCCAAAAATACCAGAATAAACTTTTTGTTGCTCTTCTCCCCCGGAGAATTAGCTGCCGCTCGACTTCTCGTTTTAGAGGTTTGCTCGCGGAATCTTTTCTTGAACTAGGATACAAGCCGATTCATCGTCGCCGACCCGAACGGCAATTTGCTCTGCTTCGCCGGCAAGATTTAGCCCAGCCGGGCGGCGTGCCAGGCGATATGATCGGCCATGAAGGTCGAGATGAAGTAATAACTGTGATCATAGCCCACCTGCATCCGCAGCGTCAGGTCGATCCCGGCGCGATGGCAGGCGTCCGCCAGCAATTCGGGTTTGAGCTGGTCGGCGAGAAACGCGTCGGCATCGCCCTGATCGACCAGGATGTCTGACACGCGCGCGCCGTCGTCGATTAGCGCACAGGCATCATAGGGCCGCCAATCGGCGCGATCGGCACCGAGATAACCGCCCAGCGCCTTTGCACCCCAGGGGCAATGAAGCGGCGACACGATCGGCGAGAAGGCCGACACGCTGCGGAAGCGCCCCGTGTTGCGCAAGGCGATCGTCAGCGCGCCGTGTCCGCCCATCGAATGGCCGGTGATGCCTTGGCGCGCCATGTCGGCCATAGCGAACTCGGCCGCGATCAGCGCCGGGAGTTCGTCCTCGATATAGGACCGCATCCGGAAATTGGCCGACCAGGGCGCCTCGGTCGCGTCGACATAGAAGCCCGCGCCCTTGCCGAAATCATAAGCCTCGTCATCAGGCACATCGTTGCCGCGCGGGCTGGTGTCGGGGGCGATGAAAATCACGCCATGTTCGGCGCAGGCGCGGCGAAACTCGCCCTTTTCGGTGACATTGGCGTGCGTGCAGGTCAGCCCCGACAGATACCAGAGCACCGGTAGCCGCGCGCCTGCCTCATGCTCCGGCACGAACACCGAAAAGGTCATCGGCGTGCCGGTGGCGGCCGAGGCGTGTTCATACACGCCCTGGACGCCACCGAAGGCGCGATTGGTCGATTTGACGGTCAGCGACACGCGATCAGCCAAGCCGGTGAAGCCCGCACAGCTTGTTGCCGTCGGGATCGCGCAGATAGGCGAGGTACAATTTCATACCGGCCCCTTCGCGAACGCCAGGATCCTCCTCGATCGCGACGCCGCCATTGGCGACGCCAGCGGCATGCCAAGCATCCGCCTGTTCGGGCGTTTCCATCGCGAAGCCGATCGTACCGCCATTGGCGTGGCAAGCGGGCGCGCCGTCGATCGGCGCGGTGACCATGAAGATGCCGCCATTGTGCAAATACATCAGCCGGCCCTTGGGATCGACGATGGCCTCTTTCCCACCGACCGCGCCGAACAGCGCGTCGTAGAATTTCTTCGATCGATCGAGGTCGTTGCTGCCGACCATCATGTGCGAAAACATGGCGTTATCCTCCCCAGATGAATATGTTTTTTTTAAAAGACCACGACGCTGCGGATGCTCTCGCCCGCATGCATCAGGTCGAACCCCTTGTTGATCTCGTCGAGCTTGAGCACGTGGGTGATCATCGGATCGATCGCGATCTTGCCCTGCATGTACCAGTCGACGATCTTGGGCACGTCGGTGCGGCCCTTGGCGCCGCCGAATGCGGTGCCGCGCCAGTTGCGTCCGGTGACCAACTGGAATGGGCGCGTCGAGATTTCCTTGCCGGCCTCAGCCACGCCGATGATGATGCTGGTGCCCCAGCCGCGATGGCACGCCTCGAGCGCGACGCGCATGACGTCGGTATTGCCGGTCGCGTCGAACGTATAATCGGCACCGCCATCGGTCATCGCGACCAGGTGCGCGACCAGGTCGCCCTCCACTTTCTTCGGATTGACGAAGTCGGTCATGCCGAATCGCCGCCCCCATTCCTCTTTCGAGTCGTTGAGATCGACGCCGATAATCTTGTCCGCGCCGACCATTTTGGCGCCCTGGATGACGTTGAGGCCGATTCCACCCAATCCGAACACGATTACATTGTCGCCGGCCTGGACCTTCGCCGTCTTCACCACGGCACCCACGCCGGTGGTCACGCCGCAGCCGATATAGCAGCTCGTCTGGAACGGCGCGTCCTCGCGAATCTTCGCCACCGCGATCTCGGGCAACACGGTGAAATTCGAAAAGGTAGAGCAACCCATATAATGAAAGATCGGCTGCCCCTTATACGAAAAGCGAGTCGTGCCGTCGGGCATCAGCCCCTTGCCCTGGGTCGCGCGGATCGCCGTGCACAGGTTGGTCTTGCCCGACAGGCAGCTTTTGCACTGCCGGCATTCGGGCGTGTAGAGCGGGATGACGTGGTCGCCGGGCTTCACGCTGGTCACGCCAGGACCGACCTCGCGCACGATACCGGCGCCTTCATGACCGAGGATCGACGGAAAAATCCCTTCAGAATCAAGACCATCGAGCGTGTAGGCGTCGGTGTGACAAATGCCCGTCGCCATGATCTCGACCAGCACTTCGCCCGCTTTGGGACCGTCCAGGTCGACCTCGACAATCTCCAGCGGTTTCTTCGCTTCGAAGGCGACGGCGGCGCGGGTCTTCATCGGTATCGGCTCCCTAATTGTCGCGCCCGCTTCTAACCGCTCGCGCGGCGGGGGCAACCTTCAGCATACCCTGAATTCGACGACCGTATGCGTTGCCCGCGCGCGAGCCGCCGCGCGAGCGGTTGGGAGGGTCGGGAAACGATACGCGGAGACAGCATCGGACACCGACTATCGCGCGTTCCGGGATCTGGCACCGGCACCCCTCATCGCCCCGCCGAGCCGGCGCAAACCAGCGCCCTGCCGATCGTGGTCATGTCATATCGGCGTCAAAAGTCACTCCGCGCGCTATCCTAAGGCGTGACAAGCGCAAAAAGGCAGCGCACAAGAGGCGCGCGCTCCATGAGGCGTAACGAGTCTGGGGCCGGAACACCGGCCAAATGAACAGGAAGGAATGCAATGGCTACTGCACCCAAGACCGGCGGAATTCACGCGCCCGTCACCCCGTCGCCCGAGCTGGGCGCGATCGTGGGGACGGCGCCGCTGCCGCGCAGCCAGGTGATCAGCAAGGTGTGGGACCACATCAAGAAGAACAACCTTCAGAATCCCGCCAACAAGCGTGAGATTCTGGCCGACGACAAGCTGAAGAAGGTGTTCGGCACCGACAAGTGCACGATGTTCGAGATGAACAAGTACATCTCGAAGCACGTCAAGGCGTAAGTCGGACCTATGACCTGAAGGGCGCCGCGCGGGAGACCGCGCGACGCCCTTTTTGCTGTCGGAAAGGCGTTCAGGCCGCGACGGTCTCCGCCGTCATCACGATCTGAATGCCCGACGCGTCATCCAGCGGTCCGGCCCGCTCCGCCGCCGGTCGCGCGCGGCACCGTTCGATATAGGCGTCGATAGCCGCGCTCGGTGGGAAAGCGTGGCGGGCGAATGTCATTGCGCTGCTGATCAGCAAGTCGGCACCCGAAAAATCATCGCCCATCACATAGGGGCCATCCGCGAGCGCCCGCTCCAGCCTGGCGACGACTGCATCATAGCTGCGCTGCTTGCGCGGCGCGCCGCCCAGTTCGCCCAGCATCGCAGCGAACATCGCCGGCTCCATTTCGGCGGCATACCAGGCGAGCCAGGTGAGGTAAGCGCCGCGTTCCGGCGTCCCGATACGCGGTCCGAGCCCGGCGTTCGGAAAAGCATCGGTGAGATATTGCAGGATCGCGACCGATTCGGCGACCAATGCACCGTCATGCTCGATCGCGGGCACGCGCTTGTCGGGGTGCGGATTGGCGGGATCGCCAACGCCTTCGCCGGTCATCGGCCGAAAGATCGATACCGGGCGGATCTCATAGGGCACGCCCAATTCCTCGAGCAGCCAGATCATGCGCGACGATCGCGATTGCGGGGCGTGGTAGAGAGTAATCATAACGGCGGCTCCTTCGCTTCGAAGCAGCGGCCAAATCGCCGCGCCCGATGAAAAGGCTTGTAAGTGCACCCTCCTGACAGCATCCTGTCAGTAGGAAGTGGGGGGTGTAGATTTCGTCATGCGTCGTGCCGATCGGCTGTTCCAGATCATCCAGATCCTGCGGCGGTCATCACGCCCGATCACCGCGCAGGACATCGCGGCCGAGATCGAAGTCTCTGTCCGAACGATCTATCGCGACGTCGCCGACCTGATCGGCCAGCGCGTGCCGATCCGCGGCGAAGCCGGTTTCGGCTACATCCTCGACGACGCATTCGACATGCCGCCACTGATGCTCACGCCCGACGAGATCGAGGCGGCCGTGCTCGGCGCGCAATGGGTGGCCGGACGCGGCGACCCGGCGCTGGCAGCAGCCGCGCGCGACTTGATCGCCAAGATAACCTCCGTAGTGCCCGAGCGACTGCGGCCATTCATCGCCGATCCCTCGATCGGCACGCCGCCGCGATCAAAGGCCGCGCCCGACGCGATCGACCTGGGAATTGCCCGCAGCTGGATCCGCGAGGGCCGCAAGATCCGCATCGACTATCGTGACGAACGCGGAGCGGTCAGCGATCGGGTGATCTGGCCCGTCATCATCGGTTTCTTCGACCAGGCGCGGGTGATCGCCGCCTGGTGCGAACTGCGCCAGGATTTCCGCCACTTCCGCACCGACCGCATCGTCGCCGCGCAGTTTCTCGACGAACGCTATCCCGCGCGCCCCGGCGAATTGCGATCGCGCTGGAAGCGCGGGCTCGCGCAGCGGCAGCGGCCGTAGCCAGCATGGCTTGTCTTCGGACGATTGCGCCGGGATAACCCCCGAAACGTGGCCAAACCTTTTCGCCCTGGTGAATGTCCGAGTTCGGGTCTTAGCTGCCGTTCGGCCTAGGCAACATTTAACCGCTTCTTCTTGGGCGCAAGCGAATCGCTCCCCAAGCCGCGGCCACAGCAAACAACCAGTAAAGGGCAAGACTGATGCCCAGACCGGATAGCAGATATGCCGAAACACTCATGGGCAAGGTAGTTCGTCCTGAGGGTATCGCATAGCACTCCGTCCACTCGCCGCGCCAAAACGACAGTATCAGGCGGTCAGTCGGAGCCTTCCTAAACGACGGGTTACAATCGAGAGGCATCGTGGGTGACGATTGAATATAAGGGTAGCTTTGGAACGGCTGAATCCTACGAAGGACCTCCTCCGCAGGTACCTGCTGATTTTTTTCAATCGAGGCTGCCGCATCTTTGAACTGCTCGTAGTACGCCCGGTCGTTCGCAGCCTGCGCGGGGAGCCTCAATGGCATCGTTGTACCGATAAATGCGAAGAACATCGCGATCAGGCCAAGCAGCAAGCACAAGACCATTCTCATATATCGGCTCCCGACATGCCGTTTGCGGTACACGTCCACAACTGAGTCGTCTGATTGTTCAGACCATCGGCAAACCTGCAGAGCCTCACAAACCGAACTCGAAAGTGATTGGTGGTCCCGGAGGGACTCGAACCCCCGACGCCCACTTTAGGAAAGTGGCGCTCTGTCCAGCTGAGCTACGGAACCACGCCCGGTCTGGTACCGAGCGCGAGTGAACGGGTCAATTGCAGGCTTCGGGCGGGACGACCGGAAAGGGCAAGGGCGCGACCGGGACGCCGTCGTCGGCGAGCGCCTTGGCCTCTTCGATCGAGGCCTGGCCATGGATCGCCGCATGGTCTTCCTCGCCCGAATGCATCGCCCGGGCTCGCGAGGCGAAGGCGGTGCCAACCCATTCGGAATTGGCGAGCGCCTGTTGCTGTGCCTTGGCCAACGTCGCCATCGCCGCCTTCACTGCGGCGGGGGTGGCTTCGGCCTGGCGATTGCCCTTGGCAGCGACATTGGGCGCCATCACTGCCTTTTCGATCCCGCTATTGCCACACATCGGACAGCTGACCAGGCCACGCGCTCGCTGATCGTCATAGTCCGACGACGAGCCGAACCAGGCCTCGAACACGTGGCCGGCGCCGCATTTGAGGTCGAACACGATCATGCCCGCACCACCTCGGGAATCGAACGCCGGTGCTTGAGCGCGGGGACGCGTGCCCGCACGTCTTCCTGCAAGGCCGGATCGATTTCGGCAAAGCCCAGTCCAGGCGCCTCGCCCATGTCGAGCAGCACTTCTCCCCAGGGATCGATCACGAGCGAATGGCCATAAGTCGCGCGGCCATCCTCGTGCACGCCGGTTTGCGCGGCGGCGACGACGAAACAGGCGCCCTCGATCGCGCGCGCGCGCAGCAGCACATGCCAATGCGCCGCGCCGGTGGGTCGGGTGAACGCCGCGGGCATCGCAAGGATCGTCGCCCCGGCGTTGGTCAGCGCGCGATAGAGATCGGGAAAGCGCATGTCATAACAGATCGACATGCCCAGGCGGCCGACCGGCGTCGTCACCACCACGGCACCCTCGCCCGGCGTATAGGATGCGGATTCGCGCCAGCTCTCGCCGGTCGGCAGGTCGACGTCGAACATATGAAGCTTGTCGTATCGGGCTCGGATCTCGCCCGCCGCATCGATCACGAAGCCGCGATTGGCCAGCTTGCCGTCGTCGCGGCGGATCAGCAGTGACCCGATATGCACCCAGATGCCGCGATCGGCAGCCGCCATGCGCATCGCCGCCAGCACGGGGTCGTCCGCCTCACTGAACAGGTTCGGCGCCGCACGCTCGCGATTTCGGTCGACCAGTCCGGACACTTCCGGCGTGAACAGCATCGTCGCGCCACCCGCCGCGGCGGTCGCGACCGCATCGACCATCGTCGCCCGATTCGCGGCGAGATCGATCCCGCTCGTCATCTGAAGAACGGCGATTTTTCCTGCGGAGGTCATGTCGCGAGCAGCGGGTCGAGCCCTCCGCGCGCGTCGAGCGCGGCAAGATCGTCCGACCCACCGATATGCTTTCCGTCGATGAATATCTGGGGCATCGTCATGCGACCATCGGAGCGGTCGATCATCTCGGCCTTTTTGGGGCCACCCATCGTGACATCATATTCGATCGGCTCGATGCCCTTCGATTCGAGCAACTTCATCGCTCGCACGCAATAAGGGCACCACGCCTTGGTGTAGACTTCTACCTTGGCCATAGTCCGAGAGAGGTGGAGAGCGCTGCGCGGCTTGTCAATCGGACGTGTCGCCGAGCACCCGAGCCCAACACAGAACGGTGACCTTGCCGGCACCCGCCTTGAGCAGCGCGCGCGTGCAGGCGTCGGCGGTCGCGCCGCTAGTATAGACATCATCGACCAATATGACGTGCCCCTCCTCTATCCGGCGTTCGACAGTGAATGCGGCGCGAACCGCGGCGCGACGCTGGCGGGGGTTCATTCCGCGCAGTGCGGGCGTTCGCTTCGGGCGGCGCAACAACAACGGATCATGCGGGACGCCGCTTGCCGCCGACAAGGCGTCGGCGATCAGCGCGGCCTGGTTGAACCCCCTGCCCCATAACCGCCAGCGATGCAGCGGAACCGGCACCAACAGGGTCGCGTCCTTAGGCATGTGTCGCGCCATCAGCCGCGCCGCCGTTGTCGCGAAGGCGAGCCGGCCGCCATATTTGAGCCGTAACGCGACGGTCTTTGCCACCGGGCCATAAGCGACCGCGGCGCGCGCGCCGGCATGCGCTGGTGGCTTGGCGAGGCACGCTCCGCATTGCGCGTCGGGCCCGCGGTCGACCTCGAACGGCGCGCAGCACATCGCGCACCACGGTTCGCCGAGGAAATCGAGCGAATCCCAGCACGCCGCGCAGAAATTGTGGTCGCCCCTCACCACCGCGCCGCAACCCGGACAGCGCGGCGGCAGCGCCAGCGACACGGTATCTGCGAAGACCTCTTTGACCCCCATCCCGCTCTTGTCGCGCGGTCGCCGCGGCGGCACAAGCGCGGCCGATGGACTCCCCCGAAATCTTCGATCGCGCGGCACGGCGCCTCCACCGAGATCGTGCCGCGCCGGTCTATGCCAGCCACGCTTTCCTGCGCGAGGCGATGCTCGACGGCATTGCTGAACGGTTGAATGGCGTAAAGCGCAGCTTCAGTCGCGTGCTCGATCTCGGTTGCTTCGATGGAGCATTCGTGCCGCCGCCGAACAGCGCGGTGACGCGGATCGATGCGGGGCGCCTGTTCGCCGCGCAAGCCGGCGGCATCCAGGCGGATGAGGATCTGTTGCCGATCGATCCGGAGAGCTTCGACCTGGTCGTTTCGGCGGGCGTCCTCGACAATGTCAATGACGTGCCCGGCGCGCTGGCGCAGATCCGCCGCGCGCTTAAACCCGACGGCTTGTTCCTCGGCGCGTTCATCGGCGGCACATCGCTGCCAACAATGCGTGCCAGCTTCCTGCAGGCAGAGGCCGATCGTCCCGCCGCCCGCTTTCATCCGATGATCGACGTGCGGTCGGCCGGCGACCTGCTCGTCCGCGCCGGCTTCGCTTTGCCGGTCGCGGACAGCGAAACGCTCAGCGTCCGCTATCCCGACCTGTTCCGGCTGATCGGCGATCTGCGCGGCATGGCGGCGACCAACGTGCTGCGGGGCCGCGTGCCGCTCGCTCGGGCCACGCTGGCCGCCGCCGCCGGAGCGTTTGGCGAGCGCGCCGATCCCGACGGCCGCACGGCGGAGCGGTTCGACCTGATCTTCCTGACCGGCTGGGCTCCCTCGCCCGACCAGCCCAAGCCAGCGCGGCGCGGCAGTGCCACCGTCTCACTAGCCGCCGCGCTCGGCCGCAAGGACTGACACGAACGGGCGGTCCGCTGGCGGCATATCATAATCCGCCAGCGCGGCTGGCAGCACCCACCGGATCGCCGCGGCGTCTAGCGCGCGGGGTTCCCCTTGCCAAGCAGTGCATCGGTAGAGCAGCAAGAGCAAATGCCGCGTTCCCCGGCTGGCGCTACTGAATGTCAGCGGCTCGAGATGCGGCGACGCGACTGTGACGCCGAGTTCCTCGCGCAATTCGCGGACCAGCGCCGCCTCGGGCGACTCGCCCGGCTCGATCTTGCCGCCGGGAAATTCCCATAAACCGGCATGCTCCTTGTCGAACGGACGCTGGGCGATCAGCACGCGCCCCTGAGCATCGGTCAGCGCGACGGCAACCACGGGCAATAAGTCCATTTTGGTGCCGTCCCTCCGCGCCGTTGGTCATTCGTTAACGAAACGTGCCTACCATCATACGTAGATTGGGGAGCCGTACGCGGCAAAAAAAGCGATGATCCATGTCCTACGCCAACTGGCCAGGAGTCGAAGAGGCGCGACCGCCGTCGAGTACGGACTGATCCTGTCGCTGGTCGTCCTGACGATGCTCGCCGCTTTGCAAGGGCTGGCCAGCACGACAACCGGCATGTGGAATAATGTGGCCGACAAGGTCCAGAACCCACATTAATTCGGACATCCGGAACATTTCATTCCGGCTTTAAGCTTTTCTCAACCGCCCTGGCCTACTGATTCGGACTGCTGGACGGGGGCATATCCTGGTTCAGCCGGGTGACTGAAGTAGTTCGAACCACTGGAGACCGGATATGAAGACCGTTCGCAAGATTTTCACCAACAAGAAGGGTGCCACCGCCATCGAGTACGGCCTGATCGCCGCGCTCATCGCTGTCGCTGCGATTGCCGCGATGCAGGGCCTGGGCAACCAGCTGAAGACCACGTTCACCAACGTGTCTTCGAACATGAAGGCTTCGTAAGCTCCAACGCTTACAGCTGAAAAGAGGGGCGGCGGAACTTCGGTTCCGCCGCCCTTTCTTTGTTATGAACTCCTCTCCCGCTTGCGGGAGAGGCCGGGTGAGGGTCTTCTTTCTTCTTCCAGGCGGCTCGCAACCACAAAAGAAGAAAGAAGACCCTCACCCTCCCACCGCTTCGCGGCGGGCCCCTCCCTCTCCCGCACGCGGGAGAGGCGGAGTCTTAAAGTCGGCCCATCGCCAGGAATTTGTCACGGCGATCGCGCCGCAGATCGTCGGGACCGAGATTGTGCAACCCGCCCAGCGCGTCCGCCATCGCGTCGCCCAGCGCCGCAATCGCCTTGTCTGGATCGCGATGCGCGCCGCCTAACGGCTCGGACACGATCGTGTCGATCACGCCCAGCCCCTTCAAATCCTGCGCGGTGACCTTCATCGCCTCGGCGGCGTCGGGCGCCTTGTCGGCGGTGCGCCACAGAATCGACGCGCAGCCTTCGGGTGAGATCACCGAATAGACCGCGTGTTCGAACATCAGCACGCGATTGCCCGCAGCGAGCGCGATCGCGCCGCCCGATCCGCCTTCCCCGACCACCGCCGCGATCATCGGCACGCCGAGCTTCAGGCATGCCTCGGTCGAGCGCGCAATGGCTTCGGCCTGGCCGCGCTCCTCGGCCTGGACGCCGGGAAAGGCACCCGACGTGTCGACCAAAGTCAGCACCGGCAGCCCGAACCGGTCGGCGAGTTCCATCAGGCGGATCGCCTTGCGATAGCCTTCTGGCTTGCCCATGCCGAAATTGTGCTTGAGCCTGCTGGCGGTGTCGTCGCCCTTTTCGTGGCCGATCACCATTACCTTCTGCCCACGGAAGGTGGCGAAACCGCCTAGAATCGCCTGATCGTCGGCGAAGGCGCGATCGCCGGCCAGCGGCATGAAATCCCCGAACAGGCCGGCGATATAATCCCCGAAATGCGGGCGATCCTGGTGGCGCGCGACCTGCGTCTTCTGCCACGGGGTGAGCTTGGCATAGGTCGCCTTGAGCAAGGCGTCAGACTTGGTCTGTAGCCGCTTGACCTCGGAATCGATGTCGATCGCGCCGTCCGAAGCGGTATCGCGAAGTTCATCGATCCGACCCTGCAACTCAGCGATCGGCTTTTCGAAATCAAGGAAGGTAGCCATGGCCGGGCGGGTTAAGGCCGCCTCGGGGCAACGTCAACGAGCGGGTGGCGAGTGTTGACCAGCTCGATCAGCCGTTTGCTGTCGACATGCGTGTAGATTTCGGTCGTCGCGATATCGGCGTGACCGAGCATCGCCTGGAGCGCGCGCAGGTCGGCGCCGCCTTCGAGCAGATGAGTGGCGAAGGCGTGGCGCAGCACGTGCGGGCTGACGCGATCAGGCGGGATGCCCGCATCGGCGGCGAGCGCCTTGATCAATTGATAGAGGCGGATGCGCGACAGATGCGTCTTGCCGGAGGGAAACAACCACGGCCGGTCGCTCGCGACATGCGCGCGCCACGCCGCTACGGCCGCACGCGCGCGATCGGAAACCGGCGCCAGCCGCTCGCGCCCGCCTTTGCCCTTGAGGATGATATAGGGCCGATCGGGCTGGATGGCGTTGCGCGGCAGCGAGACGAGTTCGGTCGCGCGCAGTCCGGACCCGTAAAGCAATTCGATCAAGGCCGAGAGGCGCAGGTCGTTGGGATCCGGCGGCATTCGCGCTTGCCGCTCGGCGATCGCAGCGAACAGCCGGTCGATATCCTGGTGACTCAGCACCTTGGGCAGCGGCCGCCGCGCGCCGGGTCGCGGCAAGGCGGCGCCAGGGTCGTCGGCGCGGTGGCCCTCATCGGCCAGGAAGGCGAAGAACCGACGCAGCGCCGCCGCCTTGCGCGCGACCGTCGCGTGCGAAAGATCGCGCCAGCCGTTGCCCAGCCGTTCGACGTCCTTGACCTCCGCGGAGACCAATCGTCCGTCCAGGGCCTCGGAGGCGAGCCGCAAGTCGCTGGCATAGGCAGCAACGGTGTTCCTGGCGGCGCCGACTTCCGCCACCAGCATCTCGAGAAAGCGCTCGATCAGCGCACGGTCATCAAGGCCGATGGCGGCCATCAGGCCCGCGTCACGGCCTCGGCCGCAACCATCCGCGCGGTGCTTCCCAGACCCACGACCCGCAACGCATTGACGATATGGAACAAGGCCGCGGGCGATACGCCGCGCCAATCCGGCGTCTGCAGCCCGACAGCGCTCAGCACTAACACCTCACCAGGGCGGCCTTCCGCCGCGGCACGGTCGATCGCGCGGGTCCATTTGTTGTCCCCCTGCACATCGGCCCCATAGCTTTGCGCCACCGCTGGATCGAGCCTGGCGAGCCCAGCCAACCCGGCCGCGAACATTCGCTGCTTGTCGGCGTCGCCCGAAAACGCGCCGACCTCTCCCGATCCGTATCGTGCGTTATTGTCTGGATTGGACACCAGGATCAGCGCCCAGCCCAGGCTGCCACGCGCCACCGCGCCACGCCAGCGCGCCGCCGACCGATCGAGCCCGGCGCTGAGCATCGAGGCGACCAGCTGATCGCTGCCATCGGTCTTGGCCGCAACCGGAATGCGTTTTGCCGCGCGCGCCGTCAGCACCAACCGGCCATAGCCCGCCAGGCCGTCAACATTCTGGCCCCAGAGCCCACGCAGCGCGCCGAGCCGGGCATCGCGCGATCCGCCCGTATAGGCGGTGCGCAAATCGCTGGCGACGCCGTTGGCCGGATTGCCCTGATCGTCGCCCGCATCGATCAGACCGTAGAGATCGACCAAGGCGAGGTTGGAGAGGACACCCTGGGCAGCCGCCTGATCGGCAAATTGCGACCGTTCGACCGGCGTTTCCTGAGGCGCCAACACTTGCCAATAGCGCATCTGCGGGCCGGTCCCCTCAAACAGCGCGTCGGGAATTTTTTCGCCCGCAGCCATCGCAAGTCCGTAGCGCCACGTATTGATATTGCTGACGCCGTCCCATTCGATCACCACGTCGCCCTTGCTCGACCCGCGCCCGGCGATCTTCTGCGCCAATGCCAGATCAATACCCGCGGCGACGCGCTTGGCCTGGTTCATCAGCGGCGTCGCCTGGCTCGGCGTCGAGGATAGAGAAGCGCACATCGCGCGCGCCAGCACCCAGCTCGGCTCGCTCGACACCTTGACCGCATCATTGGCCAAGGGACACATCGCACCGACATCGCCGGTCGCCAACGCGGCCTGCATCGCGACCTGATAGAGTTTGGGCGTGTAATCCTGCGGGTCGACCGACTGAACCATCGCGCGCGCGCCGACCGATTCGCCCATCCGCAGCAACAGCCAGGCACGCTCGGCCGCGAAATCGGCGCCGTTGACGTTGCGCGGTGTACTGATCGGCTGCAGCAACAGCCGGCGCAGGGCGATCGACACCCAACGCGAGGCGATCGGCGCGCGCGTGTCGCGCATCAGCCGCTCGATGTACCGGCCATCGGCATTACCGAACGCGGCGGGATCCATCATCCGCTCGGCGGTCGGCAGGATGCCGATCATCGCCAGATTGCGGCGCGACGATTCAGGCAAGGTGTAACGCACTGGGCCAGGGGTCGCGGTCGGCGTCGGCGCCGCGATCGGCAGCCCGGTCACCGGATCGGTGGCAGCAGGCGTGGGTAATGGCATCGCCGGAGCGGCCGGGCTGGCCGTCGGTGCGGCGCCCACAGCGGGAGCCGTCGTCGGCGCGGGCGCGGGCGCCGGTGTCGGCGCGGGAGTCGAGGCGCGCGGCGATGGGCGCGGCGCGGGAGCAGGCGCGACCGGCTGGTCGAACCCTGGCGGCAGGATCGATTCGGGCTTTTTCTGCGCGAGCGCGACGCCGCCCGCGGCGAGCAGCGCTATCGCCAGCGCTGACGCGCCGGCGCTAGCCTTGGAGATTCGCAAGCGAGACAGCCTTTTCCACCCGGGTCTGCTGCGTGTCGTGCGCTCGGCTCGACAAGAAGAACATTCCGCCCACCAACAGCACCAGCACGACGATCAGCACCACCAACATTCGCGACATGCGACAATAACCTCTACAGTCTTTCGGCGTTCAAACCGGCACGCCGCCCGGCTCGGCGCTTGTGCCCGAGCGTGCGGTGCGCTGTATAGCCCCCAAACCCATGTTGCAAAGCGCTCCTCCCTTTCTTTCCTGGACCGGCAAGCCGATCGTGCTCGTCGGGTTGATGGGCGTCGGCAAGTCGACCGTCGGCCGCCGCCTCGCGGCGCGGCTGCATTTGCCCTTCGCCGACGCCGATACCGAGATCGAGGAAGCCGCGGGCATGTCCGTCAGCGAAATTTTCGAAAAATTCGGTGAAGCGTATTTCCGCGACGGCGAGCGCCGCGTGATCGCCCGCTTGGTCGACGGCAAACCCAAGGTGATCGCCACCGGCGGCGGCGCGTTCATCAACGATGAGACGCGCGCGCTGATCCTCGATCAATCGATCGCGATCTGGCTCGACGCTCCGACGCGGATCCTGGCCGAACGCGTCGGCCGCCGCGACACACGCCCCTTGCTGCGCAACCGCAACCCGCGCGAGGTGCTCGACGAACTCGCCGCCGTGCGCAATCCGATCTATGCGCAGGCACCGATTCGCATCGCCAGCGACCAAGCGCCGCACGAATCGGCCGTCAACGCCATCCTGAAAGCCCTCGGCCTGTGACCATCGTTCCCGTTTCGCTCGGTTCGCGCAGCTACGACATCGTGATCGAGCGCGGACTGCTCGGCCGCGCCGCCGAACATTTGAAGCCGCTGTCGCGCGGCAGGTCGATGGCGATCGTCAGTGACGCCAATGTCGCGCCGCATCTCGCCACGCTGCAGGCCACGCTCGCCGCCGCCGGCATCGCGAGCGAAGCGATCGTGCTACCCCCCGGGGAAGCGACCAAAAGCTGGATGCAACTTGAGGCAGTGACCGACCAATTGCTCGCGCACGGCGTCGAGCGCGGCGATCATGTCATTGCGCTGGGCGGTGGCGTGATTGGCGATCTGGTCGGGTTTGCCTGTTCGATCGTCAAGCGCGGCTGCGGCTTCGTCCAGATACCGACCACCTTGCTTTCCCAGGTCGACAGTTCGGTCGGCGGCAAGACCGCGATCAACACGCACGCCGGCAAGAATCTGATCGGCGCGTTCCACCAGCCCGGATTGGTGCTGATCGATCCCGACGTTCTCGACACCTTGCCCACACGCGAGACCCGAGCCGGCTATGCCGAGGTGGTCAAATACGGCCTGATCGACGATTTCGCCTTCTTCGAATGGTGCGAGGCGAATGGCGAAAAGCTGCTTGCCGGCGACCCAGAGGCGCGCGAACATGCCATCGCGCATTCGGTCGGTGCCAAGGCGCGGATCGTCGCCGAGGACGAACGCGAGACGACCGGCAAGCGCGCCTTACTCAATCTTGGCCATACGTTCGGCCATGCGCTGGAAGCGGAGACGGGGTTTTCCGACCGCCTGCTCCATGGCGAAGGCGTCGCAGCGGGCATGGCGCTGGCCTTCGCCTATTCGGCACGGCGCGGACTTTGCCCGAGCCAGGATGCCGGGCGCGTCGCCGCCCATCTGCGCGCGGTCGGCCTGCCCGACGGGATCAAGGCCGCAGGAATAACCGCAAGCGGCGCGACATTGGTCGACCATATGCGCCACGACAAGAAGATGGACGCTGGCACCCTGCCCTTCCTGCTCGCGCACGGAATCGGACGAACCTATCTCGACCATTCGGTCGACCTTGCCGACGTCGAGGCATTCCTCGACGCCGAGCAGTGACCAGAAAGCACCTCGTTCGCATCGCGCTGCTGACGCTCGGGTGCGTGGTCTATCTGCCGGCGATGGTCTTGATGATCATTCGCGTTGCCGGACCAATCGAACTCCAGGCGTTGTTCGACTGGCTGGCCGGGCGGTGCGCCAGCGATTGCAACGGCTGGAACGTGCTGGCGACGGCAATACAGATCGTGCCGATCATCGTGACCGGACCAGTGCTGGTGTGGATCGGTATCATCTGGGTCCGCCGCGGCCGGCGTTCCGACCGCGAGGCTGAGGCGATCGCCGACCATTTCGCAACGGCGCCCGATCGCATCTCGCCCCATGCGATCGACGAAGACGGGGATCGCTATCTGTACCGCGATCGTCAGGGGCGACTTCGCCCCGTTTATGCGCCACCCGCTCCATCGCCGAAGATCGACACGCGGCGATAGATGAGTTGTACGATCAGGCTTACCGTCATGCCGGGCTCGTCCCGGCATCCACCGTGCCGTAAACCCAATTGCCGATGGGTATTGCTGCGCAGTGGATGCCGGGACGAGCCCGGCATGACGATTGAGCGCCCATAGGGATATGCCGCATTAGAGATAGGCCGCACGACGAGCGGTATCACATGCCGCTGCGCGCAACGCTCCACGCCAACCATAGCCAGCCCGCAATCAGGGCCAGCCCGCCGATCGGCGTGATCGCACCGAGCCAGCGCGGAGCGCCCAGCGCCATCAGGTAGAGCGTCCCGGCAAAGATTAGCCCGCCGATTACGAACAATGCCGCCGGACCTTTCGCCGCCATCTTCAACGCGGCCAGTGCGGCTACGGCGTGGATCAGCTGATATTGCCCGCCGGTCTTGAGCCATTCGGCCGCCTGCCCGGAGGCGCCATGGGCGCCGAAAGCGCCCGCACCGACCGCCAATGCACCCGACAACGCAGCCAGGATCGCGATCCAGTTCATGGTTCCTGCCCTCGTCCCAATTCCTCGGCACCCACCGGCTCTGACGCGGCGTCGGCGTCGACCGCAAGCTCGCGGCGAGTCGCGGCGAAAATCTCCTCGCGCTCGTCGCTCGTGATGATGCGGTCGCGCGCGGCGCGCACGTCGCCGGTTTCATATTGCGCCTTCAGTCGTTCCTTGTCGCGGGCACGATACATGTCCTCGGCGCGCTCGGCTTCGGCCGGATCGATGTCGATCGCCGCCATCGCCATGCGGCCCATCTTGATCGCCGATTCCATTACTTCACGCACAACACCGGCGATCGGCGAGCCTTTGAGTTTGATCAGCGCGCGGCGGTCATAGGTGCGTGCGAAGATCGCTGCCTTGGGAAAAGCTTCATGCACGCCCTCGATCAAATCGCCGTCGAGCTGGTCGCCGTCGATACAGAACAGGATCAGCTCGGCCTCGCTCGCGCCGGCCTGGCGCAGCAGGTCGAGCCGGGTCCCATCGCCATAATAGACTTTGGCGCCGAAATCGGCGGCGACGTCGATCATCTCGATATCGGTATCGATCAGCGTCACCGGTACGCCGGCGGCGATCAGCATCTGCGACACGGTCTGGCCGAACCGTCCATAACCCACGACCAGCGCGTTGGCGCCGTCGGCGCGCGGCCCCTCGCGATCGCCCGTGACCTGGGGCGCCTCGCGGAATCGCGCGGTCACCATCATCAGGAACGGCGTCGTCGCCATCGACAAGGTGACCACCGCGCTGAAGACGCTGACCGCCGCGGGCTCGATCAGGAACGCGCGTTGCGCCTGCGCGAATAAGACGAAGCCGAACTCGCCGCCCTGGCTGAGCAACAGGCCGAGCGCCAACGCCCCGCGCCAGTTCATGCGGAACGCCATGCCGATCGCGAAGATGATCGCCGCCTTGGTCGCGATTAGCGCCAGCGCCATACCGATGACGAAGAACGGGCGATCGGCAATCACCTGGAGATCGAGCAACATGCCGACCGCCAGGAAGAACAGCCCGAGCAGGATCGAGCGGAACGGCTCGACGTCCGCTTCCAGCTCATGGCGATACGGCGAATCGGCCAGCATTACGCCCGCGACGAACGCGCCCAGGGCAGTCGACAAATGCAGATATTCCATCACCGCCGCCGATGCGGTGACCGTGAACAAGGCGGCGAAGACGAACATCTCGCGCTCGCCGAGATTGCCGATCACTCGGAACAAGGGCCGCAACAGATACCGGCCCGCCAGCACCAGCCCGGTAATCGCCAGCACAGTGTAAATGAACAGCAGATAGCCCGGCGGCCCCTGCTGATCCGCCGGGTTGCGCGACAGGATCGTCACCAGCGTGATCAGCGGGACGATCGACAAGTCCTGGAACAGCAGGACCGCGAAGGCGCGTTCGCCGAACGGGGTGCGCAACCGCCCGGCCGATTGCAGCATCGGCAGCACCTGCGCGGTCGACGACAGGGCTAGCGGCAGGCCGAGGACCAAAGCGGCCTGCCATGAAAAGCCGGCGATGCCGTGGACGATCAAAGTGATCGCCAGACCGCAGGTCAGCACCTGGATCAGGCCGATCGCGAAAATGTCCTGCTTCATCTTCCACAGGCGCGACAAATTGAGTTCGAGCCCGACGATGAACAGCAGCAGCGTGATGCCGAGCTCGGCGACGCTGATCTTCCCTTGGGCGTCCCCGATCAAATTGAGCGCTTGTGGTCCGATCAACGCGCCGGCGACGAGGAAGCCTAAAGTCGCGCCCAGGCCGAGACGGCGGAACAACAGAACGAACACCATCCCGACGCCGAGCATGACGACGCCGTCGCGGAGCATCGATGCGCCGTGCATCAGGAGTCGTTTCCGGTGGTCGAAGCGGCCGCGATCGCCGCCGCTTCCGCCGCCGCCTCGAACGCCAGGCGAATCGAGGGATGGCGCGCGGTGACCGTCAGCGCGGGGGTGAAGATGTCGAGATCGGGCCAGCCCGGCGCCGGGCCTTCTCCCGCCAGCCATGCCGTCAGCTCGTCGCGCGCCGTTGCGAGTTCGGCCGGGCTCTTGCCGAGGATATTGGCGGCAAGTAGCGAGGACGAGGCTTGGCCCAGCGCGCAGGCACGCACCAGCATCCCGACCTCACTGACGCGACCAGCGGCCAGATTGACGTCGACGGTCACGCGGCTGCCGCAGATCGGAGAGCGTTTCTCGCTCGATCCCATCGGATCGGCGAGGCGCCGATGATGCGGAATCGACGCCGCGAGCCGCAGGATTTCAGTGTTGTAGAGCGGCGCGTTCATCCTGACGGCCATGTAGGCGAGCGTAACGAAAAGCGCGACCCCTTCGGCCCAATTAGCGCGCAGAATGTGAACGATGCGGCCCCGCCTTGCCGGCCTTGTTGGTGACGATGGCACCGCCCGTATTACCCGGCTCCGCTGCATCGTCGGCGTTGGCGGTGGTGTCGCTCGCATTGTCGCTGCCGAACATCGGCTGCCCCTTGCGCCGCTTGGCGACGAAGTCGGCGACGAACGCGCTGGTCGCATTGAGCAACGGATAGGTGCGGGACTTGGTCAGCCAGGCCGGGCGCAGCTTCGGGCCGCCGTCGATCGTATCGTAGACCAAGACCAGCAGCAGGAAGGCGAGGCTGGCGAGAATCAGGCCCTTGAGCGCGCCGAACCCGAATCCCATCGCGCGGTCGAGCGGCCCCAGGATCGATTGCTTGGTGCGCTGGCCCATCGCACGCGCGAGCATCCGCCCGCCGAAATAGGCAATTCCCGCGATCAACGCGAAGGCGAGGATAGCGGCGCCCGAACTCGTCCCGACAATACCGGTCAATGCGGCGGTCGCGGGCGTGTGCAGCGCCTTGAGCGCGAACACCACGAGCACCCAGGCGAGCAGCGACAGAACCTCGGTCACGAAACCGCGCCACCAGCCGAGCGCCGCGGCTGCGCCAACGCCCAGAAGGACGGCGATATCTAATCCAGTCAGCCCCATACCCGGTCCGACAGCTAGCCCCGACCCAGCATATGGTCAACGAGTTGACCGAGCGTGCGGAAACCACTGATCTTGATTCCGCTCTCGCTCTTGGTCGATGCGGGCCCCAGCGCGCGGTCGAACCCCAGCTTGGCGGCCTCCTTCATCCTGAGCGGCGCATGCGCGACCGGGCGGACTTCGCCCGACAGCGCGATCTCGCCGAACGCGACCGCATCGGCCGGCACCGGCCGCTCGCTCAGGGCCGAGATCAACGCCGCCGCGACGGCAAGGTCCGCCGCCGGATCCTGCACGCGATAACCGCCGGCAATGTTGAGATAGACTTCGCAGGTCGAGAAGCTGAGCCCGCACCGCGCCTCGAGCACTGCCAGGATCATCGCCAGCCGGCCCGAATCCCAGCCGACCACCGCGCGCCGCGGCGTCGCGCCCGAAGCGAGCCGGACGACCAGCGCCTGGATCTCGACCAGGACCGGGCGCGTGCCCTCCAGCGCGGGGAAGACGGTCGCGCCGGTCATTCCGTCCTCGCGATGGGTCAGGAACAAGGCCGACGGGTTGGCGACCTCGTTCAGGCCCGACGTCTCCATCGAAAATACACCGATCTCGTCCGTCCCACCGAAACGGTTCTTGATCGCGCGCAGGATGCGATATTGGTGGCTGCGCTCGCCCTCGAAGCTGAGCACGGTGTCGACCATGTGCTCGAGCACGCGCGGGCCGGCGATGCTGCCATCCTTGGTGACATGCCCGACCAGCACTACCGCGCTGCCGCGTTCCTTGGCGAAACGAATCAATTCCTGCGCCGACGCGCGCACCTGGCTGACCGTCCCCGGCGCGCCCTCGATCAAGTCCGAATGCATCGTCTGGATCGAATCGATCACCAACAAGGCCGGCCGCGGCCCCTGCCCCAGGGTCGTCAGGATATCGCGAGTCGATGTCGCGGCGCCCAGTTCGACCGGAGCGTCGCCCAGGCCGAGGCGGCGCGCGCGCAGCCGCACCTGATCGGCCGCTTCCTCACCCGACACATAGACGACACGCTCGCCGCGCCGCGCCAGACACGCCGCCGCCTGGAGCAACAGCGTCGACTTGCCGATCCCCGGATCGCCGCCGATCAAGGTCGCCGATCCTTCGACGAATCCGCCACCCAGCGCACGATCGAGTTCGGCGATCCCGGTCACCAGGCGATCGGGCAGCGTCACTTCGGCGTCGAGCCCGATCAACGCGATCGCGCGCCCACCCGATTGCAGGTTATGCTTGGCCTGGAACGGCGTGACATTGCCGCCGACCTCCTCGACCAACGTGTTCCATTCGCTGCAATCGACGCACTGCCCCTGCCACCGGGTCGCGACCGATCCGCAAGCCTGACAGACGTACCGTTTCTGAGGTTTGGCCATGGCGCGGTGTTTATCCGAAACGGAACGATTAGGGAACATCGATATTCCCTTGCCGTTAAAGGGATCGTCGCCGGACGATTAGCTTGCCGGTCGCGCCGGGGTCGTCAGCCCCTTCTGCACCGCCGGTCGCGCCAGGCCACGCTCCAGCCAGGCCGCGACATTCTTGAACGTGTCGAACTCGACGAGGTCGCGCGCTTCGTAGAAGCCGATCAGGTTCCGCACCCAACCCAAGGTCGCGATATCGGCGATCGTATACCCGTCACCCATGATCCAGGTGCGGCCATCCAGCCGTCCGTCGAGCACGCCGAGCAGCCGCTTGCTTTCCGCCACGTAGCGGTCGCGCGGACGCTTGTCCTCATAGTCCTTGCCGGCGAATTTGTTGAAGAAGCCGAGCTGGCCGAACATCGGTCCGACGCCGCCCATCTGCCACATCAACCAGGCGATCGTCTCCCACCGCGCGGCGGGGTCGGCGGGGATGAACTTGCCGCTCTTGTCGGCGAGATAGAGCAGGACCGCGCCGGTTTCGAACAGCCCCATCGGTTTGCCGCCGGGCCCATCTGGATCGATGATCGCGGGGATCTTGCCGTTGGGATTGAGGCTCCCGAACTCGGGCGACTTTTGATCGTCGGTCGCGAAATCGACCAGATGCGCCTCATAAGGCAGCCCGATTTCTTCGAGCATGATCGTCACCTTCACCCCGTTGGGCGTAGGCAGGCCGTAATATTGGAGGACATTCGGATCGGCCGCAGGCCACTTCTTGGTGATCGGAAAGGACGACAGATCGGCCACACGGCATCTCCCTGGGCTTAGGTCTGGGGAGTAGATAGGCAAGCCGCCCGCGCACCGCTATGGGCGTTGGATGCAACCAGGCGATCTTCGTGTCGCGCTGTTCAGCGGTAACTACAATTACACGCGGGACGGCGCCAATCAGGCGCTCAATCTGCTGGTCGGGCATTTGCTCGATCGCGGGGTGAAGGTGCGTGTCTATTCGCCGACCGTCGACGAACCCGCCTTTCCGCCGACCGGAGACCTGGTGAGCGTGCCGGCAATCCCGATGCCGGCCGGCCGCGCGGAGTATAAATTGGCCCGCGGCTTGCCGAAAAAGGTGCGCGCCGACCTGGAGGCGTTCGCCCCCAACCTCGTCCACGTCTCTGCGCCGGAGATCCTTGGTCACCGCGCGGTGACTTGGGCGCGACGGAACAACCTCGCCTCGGTCGCCTCTTTCCACACGCGGTTCGAAACCTATCCGCGTTATTATCGCATCGGCTTCGTCGAGCCGTTGCTGATCGGCATGCTGAAGCGTTTCTACAATCGGGTCGACGAAGTAGTCGTGCCCTCGCCCTCGGTCGCCGATCTGATCAAGTCATGGGGCGTGACGGTTCCGGTCAGCATCTGGTCGCGCGGCGTCAATCACGAGCGTTTCAATCCCGGTCGGCGCGACCTCGCCTGGCGCCGCTCGCTGGGCATCGCCGATGACGAAGTGGCGGTCGGCTTTCTCGGCCGGCTGGTGCTCGAAAAGGGCCTCGACATCTTCGCCGACGTGGTCAACGAGCTGGCCCGCCGCGGCATCCGTCACAAGGTGCTGGTGGTCGGCGACGGCCCAGCACGCGACTGGTTCGCCGATCGCGTGCCCGGCGCGGTATTCGCCGGTTTCCAGAGCGGCGACGATCTCGGCCGCGCGGTGGCGGGGATGGACGTATTCTTCAACCCTTCCGTCACCGAGACGTTCGGCAACGTCACCTCGGAAGCGATGGCGGCGGGGGTCGCGGTGGTCGCCGCGCGCGCCACGGGCGCGGTCGATCTGGTCGAAGAGGGCGTCAACGGATTTCTCGTCCCGCCGCGCGACGTCAACGCCTATGCCGACGCGATCCAGCGGCTGATCGAGGACGATTCGCTGCGCGCCTCGGCCGGCGCATCGGGACATGCCAAGGCGCAGGCCTATGTCTGGGGTCCGGTCAACGAAAAGGTGCTGCAGACCTATCTCGACGTGATGGCGCGGCGCGGCGCCTGAGCCCCCGGCTCGAGTCCGAGGTCGCGGCCGATCGCCTCGACATCGGCGCCGGCGGGCACCAGCCGCCACGTGCCAGGACGGCTGGTATCGACCAACGTCACTGCGCCTTTGGGACAGACGCCCAGGCATTTGACCTCGATCAGCCCCACCGGCGATTTGCGTCCCTTTTTGAGCCCAAAACGCTTGCGCAATGCTTTGCCGAGACTGGTCCTGCCCTTGCGCCCAAACCCGCCGTCGAGCTTCTTGGAACATTTCGAGCAGACCAGAATCGCCCCCGACCAGCGACTCTCGAGCCCCCGACCCAGCGCGCCGAGTTCCGGGGTAACTAGCTCGTCGGTCGCCACGCGCGGTTTTCCTCGGCGGCACGCAAGACGTCATAGGCAGCCTGGATCGCCTGAAAGCGCTTCGCCGCTTCCTCGTCCCCTTGGCGCACGTCCGGGTGCCATTCCTTGGCTAGCTTGCGCCATGCGGCACGGACGGCATCGAAATCGGCGTCCGAATCGAGTTCGAGCACGTCGAGCGCGCGCATTTCGTCGCGCGATCGGCTGCCGTCGCCCGATCCGCCCCAACCATAATGCCGTGCCTCGGCATAACCGTTCGCCGTGCGCGTCTCGGCCGCCTCGCGCTCGGCTGCCTCCTCTGCGCTCAAGCCCTCAAAATAATTCCAGCCGCGATTATACTCGGCGGCATGGTCCTGACAGAAATACCAGCGCTCGGGGCTATTGGGCGATTTGGGCGCCGGGCAATTGCCGGGCTGATCGCACCCATGGCGGTCGCACATCCGCACCCGTGTCGCCTCGCGCGTCGAGCCGTAGCTGCCCCAGCGGGGAAAGCCCCAGTTATCGGATCGGGTCGGACGCGCCATGTGCGCGACATAGGCATTGGGCGTACGAGCGCAAGCGGGGTCAAGGGCGCATTGTGAATCTGACCCGCTGCGTTACACCGCCGCATCCTATACCGCCGTCCGGACGGAAGGTCTTTTCGTAACGCGCGGTTTTGAACATATCGTCACCCGCCTTGGTGAAGATGAACGGCGGGTAGGAGATGACCGCCCGCTGGTTGACCGTCCGGCCATCAGCGCCGACATCGAATTGTACCGACACCCAGCCCTCGAAACCCCACTTCCAGGCTTCGTCGGGAAAGGTACCACTAACGCCGATAGCACGCGGCGCGGAATCGATCAGCGAGCATTGATCGGCAGTCGTACCGGTCTGTGCATAGACCGCCTTGGCGGCGGCGAGATCGCCGCGCTGGGTGAGCATGGACGCCTTGCGGATCAACGCCCCGACCTTGAACCCATCCTCGGCCGGCAGCGACGCATCGTTCGCGACCTGATCGAGCAGCGCCAAGCTACGCTCCTTGTCGAACCCGCGCGATGCATCGGACATCATCAACCGGAGCACCGCACGGGCTTCCGGATCCTCGGCATAGGGTCCGCTCGCCGCGGCAGCTTCGAGCATGCGAAAATATCGCCGGCCACCCCAACTGTCGGAATTCTTGCTCTGCCAGCCCTTCAAGTCGGGGGACAACCGCGCCATCGCCGGCGCCCCGTTGGCAGCCAGAATCGCCACCTCGCGCTGTGCGAACCGCGCACCTTCCTCGGCCTGCAACACGGTGTTGCGCGACAAGAGGTGCAAGATCGGCACCAAGGCGAGCGAATCAGCCCCCTTGGCCTTTTCGAGGTCAGCCAATTCCTTGCGTTCGGCGGTAAGCAACGCCGCGTCCGCGCCCTCGTGTTTCTGGGGGACGTCGACCCCGCGATGCTCGAGCCATTTCGCCAGCGACTTGTCGAGATAGTCGTGAAGAGACGGCTTGGGAAATTCGGTCGAGCAGCGCAATTCGACGCGAGCGCGGTAACGAAAGAATGCCGGCAGCGCCTTCACCTGCTCGGGCTTCCACGACCAATTGCGCACCGCGCGCGCGAATTGCAGCGCGACCTTGCCGCCGCGCGAGGCATAAACCGGCGAGGCATAGACGATCGTCCCGTCGTCACCGATCGAGAATTCCACGACAGCCATGTCATCCGGGCGCAGATCGGAATCGCCGCCGCAATCGGGCGGCGTCATCTGGACGGCGGGATCGAACGAGCCGGTCGAGACGCGCCCCGCGCCAGTATAGGCCATATATTTGCGGGCATCGTCGCGATCGCCGAGCATCATCGCAGCGATCGCGTAATTCGATCGCACGGCGACATCGTTGAGGTCGGTCCTGCTGGTCAGCCCGCCGAGCAGCTTGACCCCTTCACCAGCAGCGGTGCGCGCGCCGGCAAAGTCGCCGCGATTAAGGAGCAATTGGCTTTCCACGCGCTTGAGCGCGGCGCGGGCGACATTGTCGACCGATGGGTCGACGAGCCATTGCTGGACACGAGCGAGATCGGCGACCGCGGCACCCGAATCGACGAAAGTCTCGGTCTCAATCAGCCCGCGCAATGTGCCTAGATGCTCAACCGGAGTTGCCGCCAACGCCTCCGCCTGACGGTAATTGTCCGAGGCGGTCGCGTAATCGAGCGACGTCTCCGCCACTTTGGCGAGCAGATTATAGCCCTGGATACGATCGTTGCGCATCGTCGGCTCGTTTGCTGGGAGGACCGCAAGCGCGGCGCGGACCGACGCCACCGCGTCGTCGCGACGATCAAGCCGATAGAGCGTGAGCCCCTTGCGCAAGCGGACCAGCGCCAGGCTTCGTGGCTTGTTCGCGACGCGCGGCTCCAGCTTTTCCCACTCCGCGAGCGCGTCGGCGAACTTGCCGCTATCCTGCAACGCCGTGGCGGCGTCGAAAGCCTGTTGAATGGTCGGTGCCGGCGGCGTGACATCCGCCGATGCGAGCATCGGGACCATCGCGAGCACAGTCGCGCCGAGAAGCAATCCCCGCATATTTTTTCCCCCGCTTTTGGGGCAGGTTAGCTGACATTCAACACGAGGAAAAGAGCGCCAGAGGGTCTGTAAGCCGGGTTCTGTCCACCGCTCGCGCGGATGGGCGACCATTCCTCTAGGACGACGCTTGCGCGCCGCCTCAAGCAACCAACCCGGGCGACGGGTGGGAACACACCCATATGCCGCCCCTATTCGGTCTTGCTCCCGGTGGGGTTTGCCATGCCGCCGCTGTTACCAGAAGCGCGGTGCGCTCTTGCCGCACCCTTTCACCCTTACCTCCCGGCGAACCGGGTTGGCGGTCTGCTCTCTGTGGCACTTTCCCTGGGGTCACCCCCGGCGGGCGTTACCCGCCACCGTCGTTCCGCGGAGCCCGGACTTTCCTCGGGGATGCAAGCATCCACGCGGCCGCCCGACCCTCTGGCAGGCGCGGCCTAGCGCGCCAATCGCCGAAAGGCCAGCCACGTCCAATAAATGCCCGCGGCACGATCCGCCGCCTGCATCGATTCGATCCGCACTTCGCGTTCCATCTGCAAGCCGTTCGCGCTCGCCAGATCGACGGTCGCAGGCACCGATGCCTCGTGCAGGGTCTGGCTCGGCGTGCTCGGCCCCTGTCGCAGCGAGATCAGGATCAGGCCTCCAGCCACCGTCAGCTCGACGATATTGGGCATCGATCGCGCACGATCGCGATCGTCGAGGTGCTGCCACACCGCGGATAGGAGGGTGACGTCGAATCCGCGTGCCGGTGGCGGCGAAATGGCAAGGTCCGGCAGCATGCCGTCGCACCAGTCGATCCTGGCGGTCCCGTGCAGGTGCATCCCGACCTCGCGCAGCGCCGCGACGGGTTCGACCGCGGTCACCTCATATCCTCGCCGGCTGAGCCACGCCGCATCCCGGCCGGTGCCAGCGGCGATATCGACGATGCGCGCGGGCGGTGGGGGAAACATATCGAGGAACGGTCCGAGCAGCTTTTCGCTCGATACCGCTTCGGATCGCTCGACGAACGAACCGGTCGTTGCGGTGGCGTACTCGTCGAGCACGCGCTCGATCGATCGCTTACTCATCCCCCTGCGGCTTCGGCAGCAGCAGCGCCAGCAGCAGGCAGCGGCATTCGCCGTCGATCTCGCCGTCGATCAGTTCAGGGCGGAAGCGGCGCTGAAACGCCACGACGGCGGCGAGCTTGTCGGTGACCTCATACCCGAACCGTTCGAGCGCGAGCAGGAAGCCGGCGTCGGTCCACAACGGGTCCATCAGATTCTTGGTTGGGCGCGGCAGCGCGAGACGCAGGCGCGCCAGCTGGGCCCAGGGGAAAAGCTCGCCGGGATCCTGCTTCCTGGTCGGCGCGATGTCGGAGTGACCGACAATGTTGCCGCGGGTGATCTGGTAGCGATCCTTGATCTCGGCCAGCAGCGGGACCAGCGCCTCGATCTGCGCGGGCGCGAACTCGCGATAGCCGAATTCGTGGCCGGGATTGACCAATTCGATCCCGATCGAGGCCGAATTGACGTCGGTGATCCCGCGCCAATGCGATTGCCCGGCGTGCCAGGCACGCTTGTCCTCGGCCACCAGACGATGAATCGTGCCATCCTCGTCGATCAGATAATGCGCCGACACCTCCGCCGCTGGATCGGTCAGGCGCGCCAGCGCGGCCTCCGCGCTTTGCATGCCGGTATAATGCAGCACGATCATCGAAACCGGCAGCTGCCGCTCGTTGAAATTGGGCGACGGGGTTTCGACGATGCTCACGCCCGCTGGATTGCGGCGAAGCGCGGCGAAAGTAAACCGTCCCGCTGCTTCCGGAATCACGCAGCCGCGGCGGCGGCCCAGTTCGGCTCGTACAGTCCACGATAGCGCTGGCTGGGACGGAACGCGTCGGTCTGGCCGATCACGGTCTCGCCGGCGCCAAGCACCAATACCCCATCGGGCCGCAGCACTTGCGCGAGCCGACCGAGGACCGCGCGGCGCATGTCGAGCGAGAAATACAACAGCACGTTGCGGCACAGGATGACATCGAATCGGCCGATCGGCAGCGAATCGGCGACCAGGTTCATCCGGCGGAACGAGACCATCCGAGTCAGCCCAGGATTGGCGATCCAGTCGCCGTCGACCGAATCGAACCATTGCATCATCCGGCGGATCGGCAGGCCGCGCTGGATTTCGAACTGGGTGTAACGTCCAGCGCGTGCCTTATGCAGCGCCGATTCGGAGACATCGGTGGCCAGTATCTCCGGCATTTGATGATCGAGCTTTTCGGCGAACAGCATCGCCAGGCTGAGCGGCTCTTGCCCGGTCGAGCAGCCCGCCGACCAGATTCGCGGGCGGCGCGTATCGGGGATCGCCGACACTGCCTGCTCGACGATGTCGAACACCGCCGCATCGCGGAAGAACGAGCTCTCCTGGTTGAGCAATTCGTCGACCACGCGATCGGCGAGCGGTCCGCCGCGATCCGCCCGGGTCGCTTCGGCAAGCTTCTCCAGCGTATCGTGACCCGTATCACGCATCACTGGCTTCAGCGCGGTTTCGATGCGCCAGTTGCGGTTGGCACCCATCTGCTGCCCGGTGCGCGCTTCGAGCAGCGCGATGAATTCCGCGACCGCGCCGGCGGGGCGCGGGGTCAGCATGAAGGCCGCCGACGGCGCGCGATCAATTGGCCGATCTCGTCCGGCGGCAGGATCGCGTCGGCGACTCCACCGGCAACCACGGCACCGGGCATCCCCCAGACCACCGAGGACGCGCGATCCTGGACAACGACACTGCCACCGGCGGCGGACAACTGCCCAGCCCCGATGGCGCCATCGCGGCCCATCCCGCTCAGCATCACGCCGAGCGCGCGCGCGCCATACACCTCAGCCACCGATTGCAGCATCGGGTCGACCGACGGCAGACAGCCACTGACCGATGCCGCGGTCGATAGACGGATCGCCACGCCATCGCCCATCGCCACGCAGCGCATATGCGCGCGACCCGGCGCGATCAGGATGCGGCCGGGACGCACGCGGACGCGGTCCTCCGCCACTTCGCACGGACGATTGGCCAGCACCGCGACCTGCGCGGCGAAATAGGGCATGAACGATTCGGGCAGGTGCTGGGTGATCAGGATCGGCAAGCGGAACTCGGCGGGGATCGCCCTGAGCAATTGGCTGAGCGCGTGGATGCCCCCGGTCGAGGCGCCGATCGCGACGATATCATAGTCGTTCCCCGGCGCGCTGGCCGCTGCCGGCGTCCGCGGCGCCACGACCTCATCAGCCTCGACCAGTCGGACGAGCCGTTCGTTGAGTTGATCACCGAAGCGCCCGGCAAAGGCGCCGACTTCGGGTTTGACCAGCGTATCCGCCGCGCCCAGCGCCAATGCCTGGACCGTCGACGCGGCGCCATCGGCGCACGCAGAGGACACGATCAGCACGCGGGCGCCCTGCCCCGCCGCGATCAGGTCGGGCAAGGCGGTCAGGCCATCGACCCCCGGCATTTCGATGTCGAGCAGGATCACGTCGACGCGATGCCGCGCCAGGAACGCCAGCGCCGCCTTGACGTCCTGTACCGCGCCAGCCACCAGGAAACGGTCGCCGCCGTCGATCGCTCGCGCGATCACAGCGCGTGCAACGACCGAATCGTCGACGATCAGGACCGAGGGCGGCGCTTCGAAATCGGGAAAAGGCTTGCTCGCCACCACGGCACCGGTGCGCTTATGCCAGGCCGACGATTTGGAGCTTCGATTCCAGCGTTTCGCGATCGAATGGCTTCATCACATATTCGTCGGCACCCGCTTCGATCGCGGCGCGGATATAGGCCATGCCGTTCTCGGTGGTGCAGAACACCACCTTGGGCCGGCTCGATAGCGCGGTGTCGCGGAGCGCACGCAGGAAATCCATCCCGCTCATCACCGGCATGTTCCAGTCGAGCAGGATCACGTCGGGGACCGACGCCATGCAGCTGTCCAGCGCCTCCTTACCGTCGGCAGCCTCGCTCACCTCGAAATTCAACGTCTCGAGGATATGGCGGGCGACCTTGCGGATCACCTTGGAATCATCGACAACCAGACACGTCTTCATGACCGAAACACCCCGTTACTAGGCCCATCGAAGGGCTTACCCGCCAAACCGTGATCACCCGGTTAATTGATTGCATTCGCGTCGTTTGATGGTCCGTGGACCAGCGCGGTGAGATCGATCGCCAGAATCGGCTCGCCATCGCGCTCGATCGCGCCGCAACCGGCCTGGCGCCATCCGGCGTCGAGCCCGATCCCCGGCGGCAGCGGCGCGGCGACGAACGGCGCGACATCCTCCAGGCTGTCGACCAGCACGGCATAATGATGCCCGTCGACCACCGTGATAACCGCGCGCGATCCGGCGATCGCGAGCTTGGGCAGGCCGAGCGCGGCATGCGTGTCGATGACCGTCACCACCCGGCTGCGCAGCGCGGCCAGCCCGCGAATGTGCGGCGCGGCGCGCGGCGTCGGGATGACCGCGCCAATATCGACCACCGACTCGACTTGCGCCGAATCGATCGCGACTCCGCGGCCGGCGATATGCGCGATCAGGAAAAGCTGTTCGCTCATGCCACATTCACCCGTTTGGCGACGGCGGCGAGCAATCCGGCGCGGTCATAGCGATAGACTCGATCGTCGCCGCCGGTATCGCACCGATCATTGCTGAGACGAAGCACGCGGCCGTCGCGTGCCGCGGCCGGAGCGGCATCGGTGGTCAGGATCACCGCCGGCTGTTCGTCCGCGCTCGCCTTGGTCGAAACACGATATCCTGCTTGTTCGAGCACCGGCTTCAGGAAAGTCGCGATCCAGCTGTCCGACTGGCTGTCGATCAGGCAGAGCGGCGCGCCCGCCCGGACGATATCCAGGGCATCGGGACCGAGCAGCCATTGCGGATCGATCAGTTCCACCTGTTCGTCGCCGATCACAACGACCCCCAGGATTGGCCCAGGCTGCGCCGACGGGGAGATGTCGGTCGGAATGGCGACGATGTCGACCGGTTCGGCAATCGCATAGGCGATTTCGGCATCGCCATCCTTGATCCTCAGCACGGCGAGTTGGGCATGGCCTTCGATCTCGCCGAGCGCGGCAAGCGGCACGATGCGATCGTCGACCAACAAGCGCATCCGGCCACCGCTGAACCGCACATTGGACGCGTCGACGGTTTCGACACGGTCGATAATTGCCAACGGCACCGCGCGGCGGCGGCCATCGAGGTCGTCGAACAACAGCGCGTCGGCCAGGACCGCCTCGGGCTCGATCGCCTCCTCTTCTTCGACCGCCGTATCGCGGGTAAAATTGATCCCGGCGGCCGCGGCGACCCCGGCGCAATCGAGCAACAGCATCGGCGAGCCGCTGTCGGGCAAGGTCTGGCCGGCATAGATGCCTGTCGCCATCACTGCCGGCGACGCGGGCTTGATCACCAATTCCTCGTGATCGAGCACCGAATCGACTGCGACCGCGAAACTGCCGCCGCTGGCACTGATGATCGCCAGCATGTCGACCGACATCGGATCGATGGCGCGCAGGCCGAGCAACGCTGCGAGATCGACCAGCGGCATACGGCGATCGCGCACCGTCGCCGCCGGCGTATCGCCCAGCAGATCGACGCGGATCGCATCACCGGAGACATGGACGATTTCCTCGATCGCCTGGCGCGTGACCGCAAAACGCTGGCCGGCGATGCCGATGACGATCGCAGGGATGATCGACAATGTCAGCGGCACGTGGATCAGGATCCGCAGTCCGCGGTCCTTGGCGTTGACCAGATCGATTCGTCCACCGATCTGTTCGATATTGGCGCGGACGACGTCCATCCCGACGCCCCGGCCGGAAATCGCGGTAACTTCGTCCTTGGTCGACAGTCCGGGTTCGAAGATCAGGTCGAGCTTGGCGCGCTCGCTCAGCATCGACAGATCGCGGCCGCGCGACTGGCCCGACGACGTGAGTTTCTGAACCAGGCGATCGGTATCGATCCCACGGCCGTCGTCGGCGACTTCGAGGATGATCTGATTGCCCGACTGGCGCGCGGACACGATTAGTCGGCCGACTTCGCGTTTGCCGAGCGCGCGGCGTTCCGCGGCGCTTTCGATGCCGTGGTCGATCGAATTGCGGATGATGTGGACGAGCGGATCGCGCATCATCTCGATCATCTCGCGATCGAGTTCGACGTCGGATCCCTCGATCTGGAGCTGCACCGATTTGCCGACTTCGGCTGCAGTGTCGCGGACCATGCGCGGCAAGGCCGAGAACAAGGCGTCGACCTTCTGCATGCGCGTCCGCGTCACGGTGTCGCGCATCTCCGCCACGGTCAGCGACAGGCGGTCGAGCGCGGCTTCGATCGTCGGATCGACATTCTGGTCGCGCATGCGGCGCGCGAGTTCGTTGCGCGCCAATACCATGTCCGACATGCCCGACATCATGCGGTCGAGCAGATCGGTCGACAGCCGCACGCTGCGATTGGCGACGCGCTGGCCGGTGGGTGCCTGTTGCGCGGCGGGAGCCGCCGCTTCGGCGCCCGCATTGAGCGCCGCGATCAGCAATTCCTCACCGCTATCGTCGAGCGCGGCACCGGCATCGATCGCCTCGACGATCTCGCCGATCCGGTCGACGATCGCCAGCACCGCGGTGACCAATTTCTGGTCGGGGCTCCGCTCGCCCGAGCGAACCGCGGCCAGCACGTCCTCCGCGGCGTGACTCAGGCGCGCCAGGCGCGGCAGGTCGAGAAAGCCGCAGCTTCCCTTCACCGTGTGGACGAAACGGAAAATGGCATCGAGCCGCGCACGGTCGGCCGGGTCGGCTTCCCACGCGACGATCTCGCCCGAGAGCGCGTCTAGCGTCTCGCGCGTTTCGGCAATGAATTCCTGGAGCAGGTCGTCCATGGGTCCCCGAGCATGATGCGCGGTTCGACCTTGGACGAGCAGTGGTAAAAGAGACGTTTACCCGGCGCGAATTGTCACGCCGAACAGCAACACCGGAGCATCGGGCTCGGAGATCTGCACACTACCGTCACCCTCGCTGACCAACGAATGGATCAGATAGGCCGCTGCGGCGCGTGGCGTGATGGCCGTGTCGCCCTGTTCGCCGAGCAACGTCGTGCGCAATTCCTGATCGAGCACCAGCCGCGGCCCTTCGGCGCGCACCACGATCTCGATATTGCCCGCATTCTCCTCGGCGCCGATATCGAGTTGCCCACCGCGCACCAGGGCGTCGCCGGCGATCAGCGCGAGGTTGAGCAGCACCTTGGTCGCGGGCTTGGGCAAGGTCGCTTCCTCGACCATCCAGCCGATCGTCAGCTTGGCATTGTCGCCGAACAACCCTTCGATCGCCGAGCGCGTCTCCCGCGTATCGACCTTTTCGCCGAAACCGCCCGCCGCGCCGAACGCGAGGCGGAAGAATTTGAGCTTGTTGGCCGACGCCCGAGCGCTTTCGTTGAGCAATTCGAGGCAACGCGCACGCATTTCCGGGTCATGCTCGTCGGCGAGCAATTCGAGCCCGTTATTGAGCGCACCCACCGGGCTGAGCAGGTCATGGCACAAACGCGAGCAGAGCAAGCTGGCGAAATCGACCGAGGTCATGGTCATTACGGACGTTTCTTTCCTATCGTTGCCTGTCTTCTGGCGTAGGGAGACGCGACCCGCAACCTGCTAAGCGCTCGATTCGGCAAGTCCGGCCAAGATTTCGCGCGCCTCGACATCCGCCTCTTCGAGCAAATCATCTTGGCTCGGGTCTTCGGCAAGAATGCGCAGATCATTCGTCAACTCAAGCTGAGCTGACCGCGGCAACCGACGGACGATAAAGCGCATGCACATCCATTTGTGCCCGCCATCATCACCGCGCAGCACCCGGCGGACCGGTTCTAGCATCGGTTCGCCAATTGTCGCCAGATAGTCGATCAATGGGCCCGCGACTGGCCAATTGCCATCGGCGGTCCAGCGCATCAAATCATCTAGGATCGGCGCGATTGCGGGATAGCCCGCAGCGGCGATCAGCGGCACCATGTCCTCGTCGGTCTTGTCACGGGGGATCAGGTGTCGCACCTCGCCAGTCGCCATTGGGACGTGCTGGAAGCCCCTGATTGTATGGCTCACGGTCGGTATCGCCACACACTGCCCGTCACGCTGCTCAACTGAATGCTCGGCCCAGCTATAGACCGGCTCCTCGACAGCTAGCCATGCAGCTACATCGTCGCCGGCGACGATGACCCAAATCTTGCCGTCGATATCCGCCATCTCAGCGTCACGCCGTGACGGTTTTACCACCCCGTTCGGATGTGAATGCCAATAGCCGATCAATCGCGGCCCGCCCGCCCGCTCGGCGCGAAGCGCTGCAAAAAGCGCGGCTGGATCGATCTCGAATTCAATGTCCGGACGCTCGGCGACATTTTGCGTTCCCTGCCAGCCGGTGATCCGGTCCGCATCACCGAACAGCAGCCCGCACGCCTCGTTAGGATGCGCGCCAGCGGCCGCAGCCCGGATTCCGGCGAGCACTTCTCTTGAAATTTCCAACCTCATTCCCATCTTCCTACACGAATGGTTCCGGGGGTTTCCATCTTCGAAGCAGTGGTTTCGGGCGCGGCCAAAGGCTGGCGGCTCGATCGGGCGCTGGCAGATGCCGTGCCCACATTGTCACGCGAGCGGCTGAAAGCGCTCATCTCGTCGGGCGCGGTCAGCGATCCGTCGGGCGTGTTGATGCGCGACCCCGCCCGCAAGCTCCTTGGTGGCGAAACCTTCACCGTCACCGTGCCCATTCCCCGACCGGCGCATAACGAAGCCCAGGACATCCCGCTCGAAATCGCGTTCGAGGACGAGCATCTGATCGTGATCGACAAGCCTGCCGGGCTTGTCGTCCATCCCGCGGCCGGCAATTTCGACGGCACGTTGGTCAATGCCCTGCTCCATCATTGCGGTGGCAGCCTGTCGGGGATCGGCGGCGTCGCGCGGCCCGGGATCGTCCATCGCATCGACAAGGACACGTCGGGGCTGATGGTCGCGGCCAAGACCGATCGCGCCCATGAAGGCCTCGCCAAGCAGTTCGCCGACCATTCGATCGATCGACGCTATCGCGCGTTGGTCTCGGGTCATCTGACGACCGCCAGCGGCACGATTGACGCGCCGCTCGCGCGCAGTCCACAGAACCGCAAGAAGGTCGCGATCGTTCGCACCGGCAAGCGCGCGGTGACGCATTGGTGCAAGCTCAAGAGCTTGCACGAAGCCGATCTGGTCGAGTGCAAGCTCGAGACCGGCCGCACCCATCAGGTGCGCGTGCACATGGCGTCGATCGGTCACCCCTTGATTGGAGACCCGGTTTATGGTAGAACAAAACAGGTTCACAGGAAGGTTCTGGAAACCCTGAATTTCCGCCGCCAGGCATTGCACGCGGCGCATCTCGGGTTCATCCACCCCATCACAAGAAACGCTTTGTCGTTCGATAGCGAAATCCCAGCGGACATGCGGGAACTCTTCGATACACTCAGCGATTGAGTTTTGTTGCAGTGCGGCATGCCGCCTTTTGAAGGGGCAGGCCGGCTGAAAGGTAAGGGAGACTAGGTCATGGCAAATCGCAGCAACGTCCCCGCGACGATTCCTGCTCTCGGTGGAGAGGCAAGCCTCAACCGCTATCTGGCCGAGATCAAGAAGTTCCCGATCCTGACCCCGGAACAGGAATATATGCTCGCCAAGCGCTTTTCGGAGCATGGCGATACCGAGGCGGCGGCGCAGCTCGTCACTTCGCACCTGCGTCTCGTGGCCAAGATCGCGATGGGCTATCGCGGCTACGGTCTGCCCGTCTCGGAACTGATCAGCGAAGGCAATATCGGCCTGATGCAGGGCGTGAAGAAGTTCGAGCCCGATCGCGGCTTCCGTCTCGCCACTTATGCGATGTGGTGGATCCGCGCCTCGATCCAGGAATTCATCCTGCGCTCGTGGAGCCTGGTCAAGATGGGCACCACCGCCGCGCAGAAGAAGCTGTTCTTCAACCTGCGCCGGATGAAGTCGAAGCTCGACGCGTTCGAGGACGGCGACCTGAGCCCCGAGAATGTCGCCAAGATCGCCAAGGATCTCGGCGTCACCGAGGACGAGGTCACGTCGATGAACCGTCGCATGGCGATGGGCGGCGACACGTCGCTCAACGTCTCGATGCGTGAGGATGGCGAGGGTCAGTGGCAGGATTGGCTGCAGGACGATGCACCGTTGCAGGATTCGGTCGTCGCCGAAGCGCAGGAAGCGGATGTCCGCCACAGCCTGCTGACCGAAGCGATGGACGGTCTCAACGAGCGTGAGCGTCACATTCTGACCGAGCGCCGGCTGACCGACGACCCCAAGACGCTCGAAGAGCTGAGCCAGGTCTATGGCGTGTCGCGTGAGCGCGTTCGCCAGATCGAGGTCCGCGCGTTCGAGAAGCTGCAGAAGGTAATGATGCGGCTGGCCGGCGAAAAGCGGCTGATCGCGGCTTGATTGTCCAACCCCCGGCTGCCGCGGTGCGCGGCGGCCGGGGCGATTGCGCCAAAATCGATCGATGTTCTTGACGCGTTCCCTGTACTGAAGAATATTCCCCTTGAATAACGGAGGGGTAGCATGGGTACGCTAATTACAATTATCTGGCTTGTCGGAACCGTCGCATCGATCTGGTTCATCATTCGGCCGTCATCGTCTCTGCCAATGTATGCCACGCGGGGCCGCGCCATTGCGACTGGGGCAGCGATCTTCGTCGGCCTGCCGATCGTGGGCGCCATCATCGGTATCTCGAGCTTGGCGCCAAGCCAGACCAAATCGACGTCGACGGCAACGGTCGATTCCGGCTCTGCTGCCGATGGCAACAGCCAGAGCGCGGCGGCGGCGCCTGCGTCACCCTGGACCTATGGCGAGAACAAGGATGCGATGCGGGGCACATCGACGAAGTACGCTGCCACGCGAAGCGAAGAGAAATATCAGAACGTTCTCGGCACGGACGAACAAACCACCTCGTTACAGGTTCAAACTGCCGCCAAGGGATACGACGTCGTTATCATCAACCCCAATCTGCAGTTCACCTGTAATTCGCTCACTAGCAAACAGGTGTCTGTCAAATTCGACGATGGCCCAATCGAACGGTTCGGCTGCACCGGAGCGGTGGGCGATGAATTTGGTACTGCGTTCATCAATCCGGGTTCGCGGATTGTCAGCAAGCTGAAGGCCGCCAAAAAGGTTATGATCGAGGCTGAGGTGTTCCAGCGTGGCAACATTCAGATGACCTTCAATGTCGCCGGCCTGAAATTCTGACGCCCTGCGCTCGCGTTGCGGGCTGACCGCCGCCCGATTCGCCCTATACAGGGCGGATGAGCAGCAAGTTCGTCGTCATCGGAGGAGGCGCCGCCGGCATCGCTGCCGCGCGGCGCCTTGTCGATTCGGGCGCCGATACATTGTTGCTCGAAGCGAGCGGGCGGATCGGCGGGCGGGCGCATAGCGTCCGCGTTGGCCGCGAAACGCTCGATCTTGGCTGTTCCTGGCTGCATTCGGCCGACCGCAACCCCTGGACGCGGATCGCGCTCGCCGAGGGGTTCCAGATTGATCGCACGCCCGCGCACTGGCGCGAACAATGGCGCGATCTCGGTTTCCCCGCCGCCGACCAAGAGGCGTTCCAGGCTGCATATCAGCAATTCAGCGAGCGCGCTTTGGCCTATCGCAGCGGCCCCGACCGGCCGCTGTCGGACTTCATCCCGCCCGACAATCCGTGGCGCCCGCTGATCGACGCGATTTCGGGCTATGCCAATGGTGCCAACCTCGGCGCCGTCTCGCTGCACGACTGGGCGGCGTATGAAGACGCCGCGGGCGACGACAATTGGCGGCTGGTCGAGGGCTATGGCACGCTCATCGCCGCTCATGGCAAGCGCCTGCCCGTCCGGCTCGATTGTCCCGTTTCGCTGATCGACCATCGCGGCCCGCGCATGCGCCTCGTGACGCCGCACGGGCTAATCGAGGCCGACCGCGTGATCGTCGCGGTGCCGACCCCGATCATCGCCGATGGCGACCTGGCATTCGACCCGCCGATCGATGCCAAGCGCGAGGCCGCCGTCGCACTCCCGCTCGGGCTGGCCGACAAGATCTTCCTCGGCATTCGCGGCGACGATTATCCGCACAATGCGCATCTGATCGGCAATCCGCGCAATGCGTGCACCGCAAGCTATCAGATCGGCTATCTCGGTCGCCCAGTGGTCGAGGCATTCTTCGGCGGCGATTGCGCCGAGGCGATCGAGCGCGAAAGCGACCTCGGCGCCGCCGATTTTGCGATCGGCGAACTCGCCCGCCTGCTCGGCAACGACTGGCGGTTGCGGCTCCAGCCGCTCGCGCGGACGCGCTGGCGCGCCGAACGCTTCATTCGCGGCAGCTATTCGCATGCCCGGATCGGGCAATCCGGCCAGCGCCGCGTGCTTGCCCAGCCGCACGACGACCGCATCTTCTTTGCCGGCGAGGCTTGTTCGGCGAGCGATTTCTCGACCGCGCATGGCGCCTACGAGACCGGCATCGCCGCCGCCGAAGAAGCTCTTGCCGCCGACCGCCGACCGCGGATAGTGGCAAGCATGCCGTTGATGACGGCGCCCTCGCCCAACCCGACCGATATCGCGACGACACAGGCCGATCCCGACTCCATGCCCGCCAGAGCCAAACCCCGCCGCCCTTTCCTCCGCCGCCTGTTCAGCTGGATCTGGAAAGGTGCGCTCGCCTTCGTGGTCGTCAGCGTGCTGTGGGTCGGCATCTACCGCTTCATCAATCCGCCTTTCACCTTCACGATGCTGGGTGATGTGCTGCATGGTCAGTTGATCACCAAACAGTGGATGTCGATCGACCGCATGGATCCCAACATGCCGCGCGCCGCGATCGCCGGGGAGGATGCGCGCTTCTGCCTGCACGACGGGTTCGATTTCGGTGCGCTGCGCCAGGCTTATCAGCGCAACCAGAAAGGCGGCCGCATCCGCGGCGGATCGACGATCAGCCAGCAGACCGCCAAGAATGTCTTCCTCATCCAAAGCGGCGGCTACGTCCGCAAGGGGTTCGAGGCGTGGTTCACCTTCCTGATCGAACATCTGTGGGGCAAGCGACGCATCATGGAGGTCTATCTCAACGTCGCCGAGACGGGAATCGGCACCTATGGTGCCAATGCCGGGTCGATCCGCTATTTCGGCCACGACGCATCACGCATGTCATCAACCGAGGCTGGACGGATCGCGGCGGTCCTGCCGCTCCCCAAGAAGCGCGCCGCGATCGATCCGCGCGGCTTCGTGCGCCGCCACGGCAATGCGCTGGCGAAGTACGTCAATGTCGTGCGCGGCAACGGGCTCGACAGCTGCGTGCGGTAGCGCGGAGAGACCTGCCCCTCCGGAACGGACCAAGGTAACCGCCGCTTAATGGTCCGTAGCGCGGTCGCTCAGGAACGCGCTTAGAGCGCGTGCAGTCGCCTCAGATTGTTCCTCGGGAAAGAAGTGTCCGCCCGATACGGCGTGTCCGCGAACGTCCTCCGCCCAACGGCGCCAAATGCCGAGTGGCCCACCGGCGTCGTCGTACCAGGTGGCCAATCCGCCCTTGTCGCTCCACAATGCCAGTAACGGACATCGAATGCGGCGCCCCGTTTCCAGGTCGGCACGATCGATGTCGCGATCGATCCCGGCCGCGGCTCGATATTCCTCGCAGATCGCATGGACGTGGGCGGGATCGCTGAGTGCAGCGACATAGGCTTCGCGCAACCACGACGGAAAAGTCTCGGGCGGGGAACCCCATTCGGACAAGGCATTGTCGATGATCGCCTCCGGCGCTGCAAGCAACAGCCGCTCAGGCAAGGGAGCGGGTTGAGCGAGCAGGGAGAACGGCCAGAAGGACAAAGCGAGCCGCGCATCGGCCCTTTCCCAGACCTCGTAGGTGGGGATGACGTCGAGCACCGCGACGGCGGTCACTCTGTCGGGATGATCCAGTGCCGCGCGATAGGCGACGCGGCCGCCACGATCATGGCCGATGATCGCGAAGGCTTCATGCCCCAGCGCCTTCATCGCCTCGACGAGAGTCGCGGCAAGCGCCCGCTTGGACATCGCGCTATGGCCTTCGCCATCGACCGGGCAATCACTGCGGCCATAGCCCGGCAGATCGGCTGCCACGATGGCGAAATCGCTCGCCAGCAATGGCGCGATGCGGTGCCACATCAGGCTCGTTTCCGGAAAGCCGTGGAGGAGCAGAACCGGGGGGCCGCTCCCGCCTTGGTAGCAGAAGACCATGCCGCGATCGGTCGTCACTTCCCGGGTGACGAATCCTTCTATTCCGCTTGGCGTCATGATCGGGAAAACGCATCCGAGCCACAGCTGGGTCCGTGGCGGCAGCCCGCTCCGATCGGCTCAGAACGGCAGCTTGAACCCCGGCGGCAGCGGCAGGCCTTGCGTCATCTTGGCCATTTCCGCGTTCGATGCCGCATCCGCCTTCGCCCGCGCGTCGTTGAACGCGGCGACGATCAGATCTTCCAGCATCTGCTTTTCCGACGGCTGGAGCAGCGATGGATCGATGTCGACGCCGATGATCCGACCCTTGGCCGACGCCTTCACCTTGACCATGCCGCCGCCTGACGCGCCTTCGACCTCGATCTGGTCGAGCCCGTCCTGCGCCTTGGCCAGTTCGGCCTGGACGTTCTGCGCCATGGCCATAATGTCTTCGAGACTCTTCATCCCAGTGCTTCCTTGTTGATGCGTTCGAGCACCGCGTCGGGGAATGTCTCCAACGCTGCCTTCACGATGGGGGTTTCCATGACCGCGGCGCGTTCGGCCTCTTCCTCGGCCTTGCGGCGTTCGGCAAGCGTTGCCTCGCCCTCGGCGTCCTCGGTCGTCACTTTCCATTTCGCGCCGGTCAGTTCGCCCAACCGTGCGGCAAGGGTCGTCGGCAAGTCGGCGGGCAAGGGCCGCGAGGTGCTGAGCACCAGTTCGGGCGCCTCATAGCGTACCACCCGGGCATTGGCGGTCAGGTGCGACAGCAATGCGCCGCCGCCATTGGCGCGGACCAGTTCGACCATCGCATCGAAATTGGCGGGCAGCGCCTGGACCGTGGCTGGAGCGGAGGACGGAGCGGCACTCGTCGAGGGCGGCGCGATGGATGGTGCGGAGCCCGCCGCAATCTGCCGCGCGAGTTCGCCGGGATCGGGCAGGCTGGAGGCATGGACGACGCGGAGCAACGCCATTTCGCCGGCCTCGATCGGCAGCGCGGCGCGCGCTACTTCCTCATGCCCCTTGAGCATCAATTGCCACAATCGATGGAGCGCCGGAAACGACAGCAGCCGCGCCCAGCCCTGATACGCCTCGCGTTCCTCCGCCGATTGCGCCGGATCGGCATCGCCACCCAACTTCGCCAAGGTCACCGCGTGCACCGTCTCGAGCAAGCCACGCAGCACCGATTGCGGATCGACGCCGAGATCATATTGCCGGCGCAACGCCGCGAGCGCGCCGGGCGCATCGCTGTCGAGCAGAAGCGCGAACAAATCGCGGATCGCGGCGCGATCGGACAGGCCGAGCATTGCACGCACGGCAGGCGCGGTCACGCCGCCGCCTTCCATCCCGGCATGCGCGATCGCCTGGTCGAGGATCGACAGGCCGTCGCGTGCCGATCCGTCCGCCGCGCGCGCGATCAGCGCCAATGCCTCGGGCTCCGCTTCCGCGCTCTCCAACTCGACGATGTGGGCGAAATGGGCCGCCAATTTATCCGCCGGAATGCGCCTGAGGTCGAATCGCTGGCATCGCGACAGGACCGTCACCGGCACCTTCTGCACCTCGGTCGTCGCCAGCAGAAACTTCACATGTTCAGGGGGTTCTTCCAATGTCTTCAGAAGCGCATTGAATGCGTTCTTCGACAACATATGGACTTCGTCGATGATGTAGATCTTGAACCGGGCGCCGAACGCGGCGAGCCGCGCCGCGTCGATCACCGCACGCATGTCGTCGACGCCGGTATGGCTGGCCGCGTCCATCTCGATCACGTCGATATTGCGACCCTCGGCGATCGACACGCAGGGATCGCACACGCCGCACGGATCGATCGTCGGACCGCCCTGTCCGTCCGGGCCGATGCAATTGAGCGCCTTGGCGATCAGGCGCGCGGTCGACGTCTTGCCGACTCCGCGCACGCCGGTCAGCAGGAAGGCGTGCGCCAACCGCCCGCGCCGGATCGCATTGCCCAGCGTCTGGACCATCGCGTCCTGGCCGATCAGCTGATCGAAATTCTGCGGCCGGTACTTGCGCGCGAGCACGCGGTACGCGGTTTCCTTGGGCTGCGGCGGCTCGCCGAGATCGAAAGAGTCGGACATCGACCCTTATCTAGGCACGGCGAGCCCGATTGTCGAAGCCTGTTACCAGCGGCGGAAGCACACGCGGTGCGGCCGGCCCCAGCGCCACGACGTGCGGCATGCGAGACGCGGTCCGCGCCAACGATATGGCCGGCCATAGGCATAACGCGGACCGTAATAACCGCGGCCGCGATAGCCGTAACCGCCGCGATAGCCATAGCCACGACCCCGCCAGCCGCGGTCGCCGCGCCAACCGCGGTTACCGTTGCGCCAGCCATTGTGGCGGCCGCGATCGCGATACTGGTCCGCGGTTGCGGTGGTGCCGGAGGGTGCCGCGATCGGCGCGGCGATCGTCGTCGACCGCGTCAGCGACGTTTCGGCCGAAGCAGGATTAATCGCCGATACGCCGGCAACGGCCAGCAGGACGGCGAACATTCGAGTGATACGCATACAGGACTCCTTGCCTTGTGGGTCAGAGGCACTGTCGAAATGCACGAAAGCGCTATCGCGTTCCGTATCGGATTGGAGCGCCCCGGTGCGTCGATCCTGATCCATTTCGGATGCGATCGCTGCCGATACTAAAACGGTCCGCGCCGACACGTGGTAAGCGACCAAGTGTCGCGCCGTCACGCAGGTGGACAGGCCATAATATCAATGGAGGCAGGTGGGAGCCGGAACGACCCGCAACGAAATCGTTACGGCTGCTTCCTTCCGGACCTGACCGGGTTGGCGACGATTGCGTCCGCCCGACTCCCGCCGCGCATATGGCGGGATCGGGCGGCGCTTTCAAGCTATTAGAAGCCTGCTGCTACCAACGAACACGAACCTTGCGGCACGTCCGGACCTTGTGGCCGTGATGCCAGCGCACCGTGCACACCTTTTTCCACTTCCATCCATGATGTCCGTGGCCCCAGCGTGCGGGAGCGGGCGCCGCACTGGCGGGAGCAACCGGTGTGAGGGCGGAGGCGGCAAGAATTCCAGCAGCAACTACAGCGAGAAATTTCATGGCGTATCTCTCCATGCTTTTTTCGCCCCCCGGCGCGTCCAAACGCCTAACATGCAGCGGCCGTTCCACGAACGAAATAATGCTTAGTCACTGTAAGACATTAAGAATTTAGGTCAGCGTCCCTGCATGTTCTTGGCTTCGGAGGGGATGCGCACGGTCAGCGTTTCGAGCGTGTCGTTCAGCCAGATCTGGCACGCGAGTCGGCTGTATCGCGTGGCCCCAGCGGCAAGGTCGAGCATGTCTTCTTCCTCCTCGACGGCGGGAGGCAATTTCGCGAAATCCTGGGCATCGATGATCACGTGACAGGTCGAACAGGCCATCTGGCCTTCGCAGGTTCCTTCGAGCGGCTCGCCGGCATTTTGTGCCAGGTCGAGCAGGCGATCGCCCGGCCGCGCCTCGACTTCGCGCGTGGCGCCATCGCGCTCGATGAAAATCACCTTCGTCATGCTGCGATTCTCTGCGCGCGGGCGGCTGCGTCGATGCGCTGTAGCGCGGTCACCAATTCCTCCTCGGTCGTATAGCGCCCGAAACCGATCCGCACGCTGTTGCGGGCCTGCGCATCGCTCAATCCGATCGCCTCGAGCACATGGCTCGGCCTTCCCGATCCGCTGGCGCAAGCCGACCCCGCCGAAAAGGCGATGTCGCGCAGATCGGACATCAGCCGCGCCACGTCCAGCCCGTCACGCCGAATGTTGAGATTGCCATGATAGCGATGCTCGGGCGATCCATTGACGATCCAGTTCGCGCCTAGGATCGAATACGCGGCCGACCATAACCTCTCGACATGCGCCGCGTCCTGATCATGCCGCGCCACCATCAGCGCCGCCGCCGCGCCGAATCCCGCGCACAAAGCGGGGCTGAGCGTACCCGAGCGCCCCGCCGCCTCCTGCCCCCCGCCATGGAGCAATGGCGCCAGCGCAAGGCCATCGCGTATCCACAGGGCGCCGATGCCCTTGGGCCCGTGGATCTTGTGCGCCGACAGCGCGATGAGATCGCAGTTCTCAGGGATAGCCGCCCGGCCATAACCCTGCACCGCGTCACACAGGAACAACGCGCCCGCCTGGTGCGCCAGCCTGGCCAATTCGGCGATCGGCTGGATCACTCCGATCTCGTTATTGACCAGCATCGCCGCGACCAGCTTCACGCCTGGCCTGATCGCCGCGCGCGCCGCATCGAGATCGACCAGGCCGTCATGCCGCACCGGCACCACCACCGCTCCGCCAACTGCCTCCGCGGTGTCCAATACCGCGGCATGCTCGGTGGCGAGGGTCACGATCGGGTCGCCGACACCCTTGATCGCCCAGTTGAGCGCCTCGGTCGCGCCGCCAGTGAAGCTGAGCGTTCCACCAGCCGGCAGCAACGCGGCAACCTGCGTCCGCGCAACCTCGATCGCCGCTTTGGCCGCGCGACCGGGGCCATGCGCCGAATGCGGATTGGCATGCTGGTCGCGCAGCCAGGGCAGCATCGCCTCCAGCGCCTCGGGCGCGAGCGGCGTGGTCGCCTGGTAATCAAGATAGATCATGCCGCGCGCGCCAGTGACGCCGCGATCTCGCGCCACGCCGCGACGAACGCGTCGAGCTCGGTGCGCGTCGTCGATCGTCCGAAACTGACCCTTACCACTTCCTGGGACGCCTGCATGTCCCAGCCCATCGCCGACAGCACATGGCTCGGCTTCATGCTGCCGCTCGCGCACGCGCTTCCCGCGGAGACCGCGATCCCAGCCATGTCGAAGCGAATCAGCTGCGTCGTGGCGGCGACACCGGGCATACGGTACGAGCCGATCGCCGGGTGACGCAGCGCGCCGGCCAGCACCGGCTCACCGCCCGACGCCTTGATCTCCTCGTCCAAATGGGCGCGCAATGCTCGGTACCCGGCAATGTCCTCGGGCTCAGCGAGCGCTGCCGCATAGCCGATTATGCCGGGCATGTTCTCCGTCCCGGGCCGATATCCCCGCTCCTGCCCACCGGTCGGATCGAGCGTCGCGAGATCACGTACCAGCAACGCGCCGACACCGATCGGCCCGCCGCGCTTGTGTGCCGACAGCGCGACGAAATCGGCATGGCGCGCCACCTCGCGATCAGCGCCAACCGGCATTTGCGCGGCATCGACCAGCAGCAGATGGCCGGCGGCGTGAACCTGTTCCGCCAGTTCGGCGATTGGCTGGAGGATTCCGGTTTCGCTATTGGCCCATTGGATCGCGACGACCGCGCGCCCTTCACTCGCCATCGCGGCATCCAGCGCGGCGCGATCGACAAGTCCCACCGAATCCACTGAGACCAGGACGATATCATAGGCAGCGCGAAGCACCGCATCATGCTCGACCGCGCTCGCCAATCGGCGCGTCACTGCCGAGCGAGTCAACGCGATCGCCAACGCCTCGCTCGATCCGCTGGTGAACAGCACTTCGCCCGGCCAGCCATAGGCCGCCGCGATTTGCGTCCGCGCCTTCTCCAGCATCGCCTTGGCCGCGCGCCCCTCGGCATGCGGCGATGACGGATTGGCCCAACGCGCATACCCCTCGGCCATCGCCTCGCGCACGGCCGCCAGCAGCGGCGTGGTCGCGGCATGATCGAGATAGATGCGCTGGCTCACGATGGGTCCGACTCGTTCCAATTGCGTGTTGGGGCCTGCTGCCTATATAGCGCGCAACCTTTAGCGCCACACCGGCGCCTCTGCGGCTAAAAGAACAGGACACGATGCCCGAAGTCATTTTCCCCGGCCCCGAGGGCCGCCTCGAAGGTCGTTTCGCCCCCGCGCCCAAGCCGCGCGCACCGGTCGCGATGATCCTGCATCCCCACCCGATGTCGGGCGGCACGATGAACAACCGCATCGTGATCGAGCTCTACAAGACGTTCCAGCGGCGCGGATTCGCGACCTTGCGCTTCAATTTCCGCGGCGTCGGCAAGAGCCAGGGCGTGTTCGACAACGGCATTGGCGAACTGAGCGACGCCGCCTCTGCGCTCGATTGGGTGCAGAGTTTCCATGCCGAAGCCTCGACCACCTGGGTCGCCGGGTTCGGGTTCGGCGCGTGGATCGGCATGCAGTTGCTGATGCGCCGCCCGGAAATCCGCGGCTTCATTTCGATCGCGCCGCCGGCGAACATGTTCGACTTCACTTTCCTCGCCCCCTGCCCCGCCTCGGGCATCATCATCCAGGGCGAGAATGACGAGGTCGTGACCCCGATCGCGGTGCAAAAGCTGGTCGACAAATTGCGTACCCAGAAGCACATCACGATCCACCACGACACGATTCCCAAGGCCAACCATTTCTTCGAGCATGAGATGGGCGAGCTGATGGGCAGCGTCGACAAGTATCTGGATATGCGGCTCGACCCGAACTCGCCGATTCGCTGAGGCTCGGCGGACAGCTCCGGCCCTCCCCATCGCTTATGGGGAGGATTGCCGGGAAGTCTGGCCAAACTTGACCGGCCCCGCTAGCGTCCCGCTCCATGCAATTCCTCAAGATCCTTTTCTGGTGCCTGATCAGCTTCGTCGCGGCGATCTTCACCTATGGCAATTGGAGCTGGGTGACGATCAACCTGTGGGGTGGGTTGGTCGCGGAAGTGAACCTTCCCTTCATGATGTTGTTCATGTTTCTCGCCGGAATGGTTCCGACCTGGCTCTATTACCGGACGATCCGCTGGCGCCTGACGCAGCGGTTGACGACCGCCGAGCGCGTGATCGCCGATCTGAAACCTGTGGTGCCGATGGGCGCCGATCCCGGCCCGGTGCTTGCCGCGCCGATCGCCGCGACCACGCCGCCGGCACCGCCCAAGCCGCCCAAACAGCCGCCGCTCGAGCTGACGCCATGACCAGCCGCGTCTACGTCGCGCTCGACACACCCGATATCGACAAGGCGAAGGCGATCGCCACGCGGGTCCGCCACCATGTCGGCGGGATCAAGCTGGGCCTCGAATTCTTCATGGCCAATGGCCGCCATGGCGTGCTGGAAATGCACGAGCTGGGCCTGCCGATCTTTCTCGACCTCAAGCTGCACGACATTCCCAACACCGTCGGCAAGGCGATCCAGGCATTGCGCGGGCTCGAGCCAGCGGTGCTGACCGTCCATGCCAGCGGCGGCCGCTCGATGCTGGAGGATGCCAAGGCCGCCGCGCCGAGCAATACCAAGGTCGTCGCGGTAACGATGCTGACCAGCCTGGACGAGAACGACTTGCGCGCCACCGGCGTCGACGGGTCGTCGCACGACCAGGTACTACGGCTGACCGAACTGGCGATGGACGCCGGGGTCGACGGCATCGTGTGTTCGGGCGAGGAAGTCCGGGCCGCGCACAAATTGTGGCCCAAGGGCTTCTTCGTCGTGCCGGGCGTTCGCCCCGCCAACGGTGCGATAGGCGACCAGAAGCGCGTGGTGACGCCGCGCGCCGCGATGGACGCCGGCGCCTCGATTCTGGTGGTCGGCCGGCCGATCACTGCCGCCGAGGATCCCGACCTCGCCGCGCGCGAGATCGGCGCGACGCTTTAGGTTCTTGTCATGTCCGATTTATCGGTTCGCGTCGCGCGACGCGATGACCTCGCCACGCTTCAACCCCTGATTCAGCGCGCCTATCGCGGCGACGATGCGCGCGCCGGCTGGACGCACGAGGCTGACCTGCTCGACGGCGAACGGATCGGTATCGATGAATTGGAGGCGATGATCGCCGATCCGGCGGAACGCTTGCTTGTCGGGTTCGATGATGATCGCCTGGTCGGCTGCGTTCGCGTCGCCAATTCGGGCGGCGGGCTCGCCTATCTCGGGCTGCTATGCGTCGATCCGCTGTTGCAGACCGGCGGCTATGGCAAGCAATTGATCGCCGCGGCCGAAACGGTCGCGCACCGGGAATTTGGTGCCGACCGGGTTGAGATGACGGTGATCGATCGGCGCGCCGAGTTGATCGCCTTCTACGAGCGCCGGGGCTATGCACAGGTCGGGACGCGCGATTTTCCGATCTTGCTCGACCCACCGCTTCACATGGTGGTGCTGGAAAAGTCGCTCGGCTGAGTCCCGCATCGCCGTCCACTCGCGTCAAGCCACTCCCATGGTCATCCGCCCCTCACCGCGTCTATAGCGCCGCCATGTCCCGCGTTACCGCCAAGATCTGCGGCCTCAGCACGCCCGAAACGCTCGACGCCGCGATTGCCGGCGGGGCGAGTCATGTTGGGTTCGTGTTCTTCGAGCGTTCGCCACGCAACGTTACGTTCGACCAAGCGCGCGCGCTGGCAGCCCGTGTTCCCGACGGTATCGGAAAGGTCGGGGTGTTCGTCGATCCCGATGACGATCTGATCGCGCGCGCCACGGAGGCCGCGAATCTGTGGGCAATCCAGCTCCACTCGACGGATTTCCTTCGCGTCGCAGAGCTGGACGCGCGCGGCTATTCGGTCTGGCCGGCCATCTCTGTCAGGCGGGCCGCCGATATCGACGAAGCCGAGCGCTACGCCAGCATCCCTGTCGACCGCGTGCTCTACGACGCCAAAACGCCGGATGACGCAATGCTGCCAGGCGGCATGGGATTGCGCTTTGATTGGACCATGCTGCAGGGACATCGCCATTCGAGTCCGTGGGCGCTCGCTGGAGGCCTTACGCCGGAAAACGTGGTTCCGGCTGTCACTATCACGGGCGCCCGCATGGTCGACGTTTCCTCCGGGGTCGAATCCGCGCCCGGCGTCAAGGATGTGGACAAGATCGCCGCGTTCCTTAAAGCGGTGGCGCAATGCTGATGCCGATCCTCCCTGCCCTGCGCATTCCGCAACGATGGCGCTGATCGCTGTTCGAAGCGATTGGACCTAATGTTGTGACGAGGAAATAACGGTAATGTCTGACCCTGATCTTTTGTCGAATTCGTATCGTACCCAACCCGACGATCGCGGGCATTTCGGCGAGTTCGGCGGCCGCTTCGTCGCCGAGACGCTGATGCCGCTGATCCTCGACCTCGAACGCGAATATCGCGCGGCGCAGGTCGACCCCGCGTTCGCGCAGGAATTCGACGACCTGCTCGAACATTATGTCGGCCGCCCCAGTCCGCTCTATTTCGCCGAGCGGCTGACCGCGGCGATCCGCGCCGGGTCGGAGCCGGGCAAGGGTGCGCAAGTGTGGTTCAAGCGCGACGAGCTCAACCATACCGGCGCGCACAAGATCAACAATTGCATCGGCCAGATTCTGCTCGCGCGCCGCATGGGCAAGACGCGGATCATCGCCGAAACCGGTGCCGGCCAGCACGGTGTCGCCACCGCCACCGTCTGCGCGCGCTTCGGCCTGCCCTGCGTCATCTATATGGGCGCCAAGGACGTCGAGCGGCAGCAGCCCAATGTGTTCCGGATGAAGTTGCTCGGCGCCGAGGTGATCCCCGTCACCAGCGGTGCCAACACGCTCAAGGACGCGATGAACGAGGCGCTGCGCGATTGGGTCGCCAACGTCCACGACACGTTTTACATCATCGGCACCGCAGCGGGTCCGCATCCCTATCCCGAACTGGTCCGCGACTTCCAATCGGTGATCGGCAAGGAAGCGCGCGCGCAGATGCTGTCGCGAATCAACCGCCTGCCCGACCTGCTGGTCGCGGCGATCGGCGGCGGGTCGAACGCGATCGGGCTGTTCCATCCGTTCCTCGACGATCCCGACGTGCGCATGCTCGGCGTCGAGGCGGCGGGCGAAGGGCTCGAGCGCAAGCACGCCGCGAGCCTGGCGGGCGGGTTCCCCGGCATTCTTCACGGCAACCGCACCTATCTCCTCCAGGATGATGACGGGCAGATCGCCGAGGCGCATTCGATCTCGGCTGGGCTCGACTATCCGGGCATTGGTCCTGAGCATGCCTGGCTCAAGGAAATCGGCCGAGTCGATTATATCTCGGCAACCGACGAGGAAGCGCTCGACGCTTTCCAGTTATTGTGTCGCACCGAGGGCATCATTCCCGCACTCGAACCCTCGCACGCGATCGCAGCTGTGACCAAGAAGGCACGGGAAATGGACGAGAATCAGATCATCCTGGCGAACCTGTGCGGGCGTGGCGACAAGGACATCTTCACCGTCGCCGAAGCGCTGGGAGTGAAGATATGATCGACCCAATGACCGTCCTCGCGATCTTCTTCTTCTTGCTCGTCGTTGGGGTTCCTTACGCTATTGCGGTCATCACGGGATACGAACCCCCCGCATCGCTTTCAGAAGCGTTTCGTCAACGCCTCCGTTTCGCCGCGCTGTTCTGCGGGGGTACGGCGTTAGCCAATTTAGCGTGGCACGGAATGGCATTCGAAAGATGGCATTGGGAGCAGATGGTTGCGATCATCATTGGATCGCCGTTCGCTATATTCATCGACCTGATCGCCCTGCGCCGACGCGACAAGCGGACCACGATATGACCCGCCTCTCCCAAGCCTTTGCCAAGGGCCACCCGGCCCTCGTCGCCTTCGTCACCGCCGGCGACCCCGGTCGGTTCGCGACCGGACCGATCCTCGACGCCCTCGTCGAGGGCGGCGCCGACGTGATCGAGCTCGGTATGCCATTCACAGATCCGATGGCGGACGGCCCCGCTATTCAGGCAGCGAATTTGCGGAGCCTCGCGGCGGGCACAACCACGGCGGACATCCTGGCCATCGCGACGGCGTTCCGGGAGCGTCATCCGACCGTGCCGCTCGTCCTGATGGGCTATGCCAATCCGATGACGCGGCGCGGCGCCGATTGGTTCGCCGAGCGCGCCAAGGAAGCCGGTGTCGATGGCGTGATCTGTGTCGACATCCCGCCCGAGGAAGACGATTCGCTCGGGCCGGCGCTGCGCGGCAATGGCGTCGACCTGATCCGCCTCGCTACCCCGACCACCGATGCCGCGCGACTGCCGACCGTGCTCGAAGGCGCTAGCGGGTTCCTCTATTACGTCTCGGTCGCGGGCATCACCGGCAAGCAACAAGCGGTGCAGGCTTCGATCGAGGAAGCCGTGGCGCGCCTCAAGGCCGCCACCAAGCTGCCCGTGGCGGTCGGCTTCGGCGTCCGCACGCCCGATCAGGCCGCCGCGATAGCGCGGGTCGCCGATGGCGTCGTGGTCGGCTCGGCGATCGTCGAACTGGTCGGGCAGCATGGCAAGGATGCGGCCGAGCCTGTGCGCGCCTATATCGCGAGTCTCGCTGGCGCGATCCGCGCCGCCAGAAAGGAAATGGCATGAGCTGGCTGACCAACGTCCGCAACGCGCTGTCGTACGTCATCCCCAAGAAGGAAAGCCCCGACAACCTCTGGCACAAGTGCAAGGGGTGCGGGCAGATGGTGTTCGCCAAGGAACTGGCCGACAATCTCTACGTCTGTCCCAATTGCGCGTTTCACGAGCGGATTGGGCCAGAGGTGCGGTTCGCGCAGATTTTCGACGCCGGTTCGTTCGCGACGCTGACTCCGCCCAAGGTTCAGGATGACCCGCTCAAGTTCCGCGATCAGAAGAAATATACCGACCGCATCAAGGCGGCGCGCGCTGCCACCGGAGAGAGCGACGCGCTGATCAACGCGACCGGGACGATCGAGGGCCGCAAGGCAGTCGTCGGCGTCCAGGATTTCGCCTTCATGGGCGGATCGATGGGGCTCGCGGTGGGCGAGGCGTTCGTCCGCGGCGTCGAGGCGGCGATCAGCGAAGGCGCACCCTATATCATCTTCACTGCGGCGGGCGGCGCGCGGATGCAGGAAGGCATATTGAGCCTGATGCAGATGCCGCGCGCCACGGTTGCGATCCAGATGCTCCATGATGTCGGCTTGCCGTATATCGTCGTGCTGACCGACCCGACCACCGGTGGCGTCACCGCGAGTTATGCGATGCTCGGCGACGTGCAGATTTCGGAGCCCGGCGCGCTGATCGGCTTTGCCGGCCAGCGGGTGATCGAGCAGACGATCCGCGAAAAGCTGCCCGAAGGGTTCCAGCGCGCCGAATATCTGCTCGACCACGGCATGCTCGACATGGTGAGGCCGCGTGCGGAACTGCGCCCGACCTTGGCGCGGCTGATCGATTATGTCGGTGGCCAGCGTAAGGCGGCGTGACGGATTCTCGCCTCCCGCTTGTGGGAGGGAACTCACGGTCTACAACTGGTCAATCATGCCCCCGGCATGATTGCGAAATGCGCGGGGCGCATTTCGGCCAGTTGCAGACCGCGAGTTGGGAGGGCATGTGCCGTTCGTGGTGACCAACACGCCCTCCCCTAGCCCCTCCCATGAATGGGAGGGGAACTAAGATGCCTGACCACGCCACCTCTTCCGATCCCGCGGTGCAGCGCCAGCTCGACCGATTATGGGCTCTTTCCCCCGGTGCCGATATTCTCGGCCTCGAGCGAATCACCGAATTGCTCGAGCGCATCGGCAATCCGCACGAACGCTTGCCGCCGGTACTCCATGTCGCCGGCACCAACGGCAAGGGATCGACCTGCGCCTTCCTGCGCGCGGCGATCGAGGCGGCGGGCTACACGACGCATGTCTATTCAAGCCCCCATCTCGTGCGTTTCAACGAGCGCATCCGGCTCGCCGGCACGCTGATCGAGGATGCCGAGCTGGCGCCGCTGCTCGAGGAAGTGCTCGACGCCGGCGGCGATATCGGCGCGAGCTTTTTCGAGGTCACGACCGCAGCGGCATTCCTCGCCTTCGCCCGCACGCCCGCCGACGCCAGCATCGTCGAGGTCGGGCTCGGTGGGCGGCTCGACGCGACCAATGTCATCGCGCAACCCATCGTCACCGGCATCGCGCAGCTCGGCATCGACCACGAACGATTCCTGGGCACGACCATCGAGGATATCGCCGCCGAAAAAGCTGGCATCGCCAAACCGCAAGTGCCGCTCGTCACCATGCGTTACCCGCCATCGGTTGAAGCGCGGGTCAATGCCGTCGCGCGCACCGCCGGCGCGCCCGTGTCGCCCGAAGGCAGGAACTGGTTCTGGGCGGCCGACGACGGCCGGCTCACCTATCGCGACGCCGCCGGCAAGGTGCAGACGCCGCTGCCGGTGCTGGCCGGGCCGCACCAGCCGGGCAATCTCGCGCTGGCGATCGCCATGCTCCATCATCAGAAGACGCTGACCATCCCACCCGACGCTTTCGTCGCCGCCGCCGAGCACGCGACCTGGCCCGCGCGGATGCAATTGCTCGGCGACGGCCCGCTGACGCGCCTATTGCCGTCCGGCAGCGAGATCTGGCTCGACGGCGGCCATAACGCTGCCGCAGGCGCCAGCGTCGCCGCGGCGTTGCGCGAGGTGCTGGATCACCGCGAGACAGACGGTGCGCACATGATCGTGGGCATGCTGTCCAACAAGGATCCCGCAGGGTTACTGCAGCCGTTCGCCGGGCTGGCAGCGAGCTTCCATGCCGTCCCGGTCGGTGGTCATGAATGCCACAGCGCGGAAGTGCTGGGTGCGGTCGCCCGCGATATCGGCATGGCGCCGCAATCTGCGGATACGGTGGAGGCGGCACTGCAAGCGATCGCCGACGACGCCAAAAAACCGGTGACGGTGATGATCCTGGGCTCGCTCTATCTGGCAGGCGAAGTGCTCGCGGCGAACGGCGAAGCGCCGGAGTGATGCATTATTGCGATTGACTATCAATAGCGGTTTACCGACTATGCGGCTCCCACCATGGAGTCGCCCGATGGCCCCTGCCCCAATGCCCGCGTCGCTGGTCAGCGAAGCCCTGCCGCACAGCCTGCCGGAAACAATGGCCGCACGCCTCCTGCTGCTCGCGATCCGTCGCATGGGAGCGCACGGCCTCAACGATGCGGTCGCCGCGAACACCTTTCTGAGCGCATTCGGCGCGGGGTTCCGTCGGCCGCTATTGCTCGCACGCGCCTTCATGGCCGAACTCGCCGCGACCTCGACCACCACTATTCCGATCGCGCCGTGCTGCTGCGCGCGGATGACCTGGGCGGAGCAGACGATGATCACCGCGATCGCCCATGCCGAGCGTCGCCCGGAAACCGCCCGCCTGTTGCTCGCTGACCTGATGGCGCAACGCCGTGCCGATGCGATCGTGGCGACGGCGGCGGCCTTGTCCGCGGCGTTCGCGGATGCGGGGCTGCCAATCGGTATTCAATAAATTTGTAAGGGGCCAAGCAGCCCGCTACCCCGCCGCGCGCAGCTCGCGTAACTTGTCGGTCGCCCAGCGGTACATGTCGCCCTCCGCCTGGCGCTGGTGGCGATCGAGCCGCTTCATCCGATCCTCGACTTCCTCCAGCACGCCCAGCGCCTCGCGCTTGCGGCCGAGTTCGATCAGCAGTGCGGCATAGCGGCAGCGCGCTTCCTCGCCGGGCATGCGCGTGACGATGTCGCGATAGATCGCCAGGGCATCGTCCTTGCGCTCGAGATGGTCGTAGATCCGCGCGCGGAGCAGATCGAGGCGGTCGCGGTCGCTTTGCCCCGACGGCTTGGCGATCGCGTCGATCACCTGCTGCGCCTCGTCGATCTTGCCTTCTTCGAACAACGCGCGGGCAAGCTTGGTTTCGGTGCGCGTGTCGGGCAGCGGCTGCACGGCGATCGCTTCACGGTAGAGCGGGATCGCCTCAGCCGGCCGGTTGACTGCCGATAGGGCGTCGGCCAGCCGGATGCGATTGGCGATCGTATCGGCCAGCCCCAGCGCGTCGCGGGCGGAGCGCACTTCGCGCTCGGGGTCGATCGCCTTGGCGGCCTGCGCGCGCATCGTGCGGACATGACGATTGCCCTGCATGCCGGGCAGCACTTCGACGATGAAATAGGCGATGCAGCCGACCATCGGAAAGAACACCAATGGCCAGATCCAGAACGTGTTGCGGCTGTTGCGCACGCAATGCACCACGCAGGCGATCTGGCAGACGATCGTCCCGCCCGACAGGATCAGGAACAGCATCAGGCAGGCTTGCCGGTATTGCCGGCCTCCACCACCGTCGGAACTTGCGAGGCGCGCCACCATTCGAGCAGGACGAACAGGATCGCCAGCACGCCGACAGCGGCGACATAGCGGAACACGTCGGCATAGCCGTATTTGTCGATCATTTCGCCGGCCATGCCCTTGCCCAATGAGCCGATCAGGAAGGTCAGCGACGACAGCACCGCATATTGGACCGCCGCGAACTTCTTGCTGACGATACCCGACAGGAACGCGACGAACGCAGCCAGCGCCAGGCCGGTCGAGATATTCTCGTAGCTGATCGTCAGCAGCAAGCGCGCCATCCGTTCGTCGCTGCCTAGTGCGACTGCCAGCGAATCGAGCCGGAGGAAATGCAATACGGGGTCGATATGCGGCGATCCGTCAGCGAGGTCGGCATACAGGAAATTGCCGAAGATCGGCAGGATCGCCCCGATCAGCACGGTGGGGAATCGTCCGATCTTGGCGAACAGATAGCCGCCCAGGCTGACGCCGATGATCGACATGATAATGCCGAAAATCTTCGATGCGAAGGCCACCTCGTCCTTCGAATAATGCATGAATTCCAGATAGAACGGATAAGCGAACGATCCCCAGACATTGTAGCAAAGCGCATAGGTCAGGATCAGCCCGATCACGATCAGCACGCCCCAGCCGAGCCGCGCGACGAGATCGGCGAGCGGCGCGATTAACGCGCCATAGAGATGGTTCGCGGCCGTCCTCGATGCGGAAACCGTGGTGTCTCGCTCGGCCTGGACCTGGCGTCCCTGCGTCTTCAGCCAGTTGAGGATGGCGGCGACGGCGAGCGGCACGAGCACAGTCGCGATCACGATCGCCGGACCATGATATTTGAGGAAGTCGGCCGGGGACGGCTTGGTTGCTCCCGGCGGCGTGTCGGCGAGCATCGAGACCATGAAGCCGATCAGCGAGCCAATCGCCCAGACCCAACTGATTCCGACGACGAGCAATGCGATCGCACGCGTCCGCGGCCTGATCTCGCCCGGCTCCGACAGCGCCTGCACTGCCTCGCTCGGCACACGTTTGGTATCGGGAGCGCCGAGCGTGATCAGCAGCATTAGCCCCATGATCACCGCCATCACCAGATAGACGGTCGGCCATGACATTCGCGCGGCCATGTAGAGGGCAATCGCGCCGCCGACGATGCTGGCGGTGCGATAGCCGAGCTGATTGACCGCGGAGAGCAATTCGACCGGCGCATCCTCGTCCGCAACGTCGATGCGCCAGCCATCGATCGCGATGTCCTGCGTCGCGGAGCCAAGCGAGCCGAGAAAGGCGAACATCGCGAAAATGCCGATCTGCTGCGCCGGATCGGTGACGACGATCCCCAACAAAGCGACGATCATCAGCGTCTGGCACAACACGATCCAGCTTTTGCGCCGCCCGAGCTTGCCGAGCACTGGCAATTGCAGGCGATCGACGAGAGGCGACCACAGGAATTTGAAGGCATAGGTCAGGCCGATCCACGACAGCACGCCGATCGTCGCCATCTTGATCCCGACCTCGCCCAGCCAGGCGGTCAGCGTGCCGATCAGCAAGGCATTGGGCAGCCCAGACGAAAAGCCGAGCGCTAGCATCGACGCCGACTTGCGCGTCCTGAGCGCGGCGACGAACAGGCGCCAGCCCTTGGGACGTGTCACCGCTGTATCGGTCATTCAGGCTTGCTCCCCGGCTTGTTACGGCAGACACTAACCGCAAAAATCGGGAGAGGAAGCCCATGAACGTGGCGACCAGGATCGCTCCGACCGCGGGGCAGCTCGCGCTGGCGAAGAAACTGGCCGAAGGTGGCGAGCGGCGCGGTGGCGGAATCACCCATGTCGACGCTGCCGCCTATACCGATCCGGCACGGTTCGAGGCCGAGCGGGCGGCGATCTTCGCCAAACGCCCGCTGGTAATCGCGCCGTCGGCGCTGCTGCCCGACCCCGGCATGGCGGTGCCGCACGACGGCTATGGCAAGCCGCTGCTCATCACGCGCGACCGCGACGGCAAGGCGCACGTCTTCATGAACGTCTGCCGCCATCGCGGCACGCGGCTGATCGAAGGCCAGGAGCCGGTCTGCGCCGCGCGCCTGGTCTGTCCCTATCACGCTTGGACCTACGCGCTCGACGGCGCGCTGCTCGCGCTGCCGCGGACCGACGCCTTTCCCGATCTCGACAAAAGCGAGTTCGGGCTGCGCCGCCTGCCGACCTGCGAAGCGGGCGGGCTGATCTGGTTCGCGTTCGACGAAGAAGCCGATTTCGCCGAGCCCGAGACGCTGGGTCATGATTTCGACGCCTTCAATCTCGCCGGCCAATATCTGTTCCGCCGCCGCACCCACGATGTCGCGGCAAACTGGAAACAGATCATGGATGCCTTCCTGGAAAGCTATCACGTCCAGCGCCTCCACGCCGCGACGATCGGTCCGTTCTTCAAGGATGGCGTCGCCTCGGGCGACATGATCGGCGCGCACCAGCGCTCCGCGGTCGGTCGCGACGTGTCTGCGGACGACTGCGCGGCGGAGGATTGGCCGACCCTGCGCCGCGCGATCACTTATACCTATCAGATGTTCCCGGCGACGGTGCTGGTGGTCAGCCCCGATTACATGAACCTGATGACCTTGATGCCGCGCGGCGTCGACCGCGTGCTGGTCGAGGATTTCATGCTGATCCCCGAGCCTCCCGCGACGGATAAGGCGCAGGCGCATTGGGAAAAGAGCTGGAACCTGCTCGACGGCGAGGTCTTCGGTTCGGAAGATTTCCGCGCGGCGGCTTTGTGCCAGGAAGGGCTGATGTCCGGCGCGATCGACCGGCTGACCTTGGGCAGCATGGAAGGCGGCATTCGCCTGTTCCATGACGCGGTGGAGAGCGCATTGCGCGATTAACTGACCATCGTCATGCCGGGCTCGTCCCGGCATCCATCGTGCAACAACTCCTAATCGGGAGGATGGCGCGGTGGGATCCCGGCACAAGGCCGGGATGACGATGGGGGTAACGGCTGGCGTCAGCCCCTCCCCAAACTCAGCCCTTCAGCACCGTCGCGACGGTCGAAATCACCAGCCGGGTCTGCTCGATCTCATCGACCTTGATCGTGTCGAGCCCCATTTCTTTGGCCGGATAGTCGTTGCCGCCCGGGTAGATCGCATCGCCGATGAACAACACTTCTGCCGCGCGCACCCCAGCCACCGGCAGCAATTTCTTCAGCCCATATTGCTTGTCGACACCTTGGCGCGTGATGTCGATCGAGGTCGATCCGCCGATATTGATCGACAGATCGGGCAGTGCGGCGCGCAGCCTTTTCTGCAGCGCTTCACGCTTCGAGCGATCGGCATCCCAGGCGTTCTTCGCGACCAAAGGAGCGTCCTGGCCCAGGCCGGAAAAGGTGATCTGGCTGCCGCGATCCTCGATCCGGTCGCCCCAGGTCTGCCCCTCGTCGAGACCCTCGGCCTTGACGGCGTCGTCGAGCGCCGTCTCGATCTGACGGCGCTCACCGTCAGAGAACAATTCGGCATAGACAGGCTTCCACTCGCCCGACCAGCGGTAGAGCTTGGTCCCCGTGGTCGGCTGAATGAACAGGTTCTCGAGCTTGGCCCGCTCCGGTAGCCGCGACACGACCTGCTTTTCGAATTGCGGCCAGTCGCCGCCCGAAATGATGTCGACCAGGCAGACGTCGAGCAGATCCGCGATCCGCCCCGCCATATCCTCGTCGAGCGGCTGTTTGCTGAGCGCCAATGTCCCGTCGAGGTCGAACGCGACCAGCTTCTTCATGCCACCGCCCGCGCCAGCACGAACGCGTCGATCGCATGCGCCACGCCATCTTGCTCGTTGCTCGACGAGACGAAATCGGCGGCGGCCTTCACCGTGTCGGGCGCTTGTCCCATCGCCACCGACATGCCGGCGCGCGCGAACATGGCGACGTCATTGTCCATATCGCCGAACACCGCGACATGCGCGAGATCGACGCCCAGGATAGCGGCGAGCTCCGCCACGCCATCGCCCTTGTTCGCGTGAGTGTCGGTGACGTCGAGATAATAGGTCTGGCTCTGCCCGATCGTCGCGCGCGCGCCGAATTGCGCAACGCCGCGAGCGGCGAGATCCTTCAGCACCGGCGGGTTATCGCTGACGAAGGTTATCTTGTCGGCACGGTCATAGAGATCGCTGAAATCGTCGCGCAGGATCGGCTCCTGGTTCGAGGCGACATGCTCATGCTCGACATGGACGCCCGCAAGGCTGGAGGCATACCAACGGCCATCGGCGAACACCCAGCGATCGACCGGAACGCCCTCGGCCAACGCGAACATGCCATGCACGACCTCGGGGTCGATACCATGCCTGGTGATCACGCTGCCGTCCGGGCGGAAGACGATCCCGCCGTTGATCGCCGCCAGGGGGATATCGATCCCCAGCGGCGCGATCAGCGGCAACACGCCCGACACCGGACGCGCGCTGATCAGGGTGAACGCGACGCCGGCCTGACGCAGGCGATGCACCGCGGCGATGACCTGGGGACTGAGCGACTTGTCCTTACGGACCAGCGTGCCGTCGACGTCCGAAATGACCAGCCGGATCGCCGGATCGGCTTGCGTCACTGCGGCATCTCCACATGCCCGCCGAACCCGAAGCGCATCGCCGACAGCAATTTGTCGCCATAAGTATGCTCAACGCGGCTGCGATAGCGCGCGAACAGCGCCGCGGTCAGCACGTGCGCGGGCACCGCTTCTTCCATCGCCGCTTCGATCGTCCAATGCCCCTCGCCCGAATCGGCGACGCGGCCGGAGAATTGATCGAGCGCCTGGTCCTTGGCCAAGGCCTGTGCGCACAGATCGAGCAGCCAGGACGAGATCACCGATCCGCGGCGCCATACCTCGGCGATGTCGGTGAGGTTGAGATCGAAGCGCTCATCCTCGGGCAATTGCTCCGAGACCTTGCTCTTGAGGATGTCGAAGCCCTCGGCATAGGCCTGCATCAGGCCGTATTCGATGCCGTTATGGACCATCTTGACGAAATGGCCCGCACCGGCGGGGCCGGCATGGATATAGCCCTTCTCCGCGCGCGGATCCTCGCCTTCCTGCGCCATCCGGTTGGGCGTGCGCGGGATGGTACCCAGCCCCGGCGCGAGCGTGTCGAAGATCGGATCGAGATGGCGCATGACGTCGTCATCGCCACCGATCATCATGCAATAGCCGCGTTCCAGACCCCAGACACCGCCCGAGGTGCCGACATCGACATATTTCAGGCCCTTCCCGGCCAGCGCCTTCGAGCGGCGGATATCGTCCTTGTAGAAGGTATTGCCGCCATCGATGATGATATCGCCGGGCGAACATAGCCCGGTCAGTGTCTCGATCGTAGTCTCGGTCGGCGCGCCCGCCGGCAACATCACCCAGAAAATACGCGGACTGTCGAGCTTGCCCGCCATGTCCTCCAGCGACCCGGCACCGATGCCGCCATCGGCGACGATTTCCTTCACGGCTTCGGGCGCGCGATCGTAGACGACGGTCTCGTGATTGCCGCGCATCAGCCGCCGCGCGATATTGCCGCCCATGCGGCCGAGGCCGATGATTCCGATTTTCATGTGAAACTCCTGAAGCGCTGATCTATTCCTGCGTCACCCCGACCTTGTGCCGGGGTCCAACTATCCACGGGCGATATCGCGTGAGGCCCGTTGGATGCCGGGACAAGCCCGGCATGATGAGGGTGAAATCAGGTCGCTTCGACGGGATGCTTCGCGGCGATCGCGCCGAGCAGGTCGTCGAACGCCTTGGAGAAGGAGGCGACGCCTTCCTCGACCAAAGTTTCGGTCACGCCCTGCAGGTCGAGCCCGAGCCGTTCGGCCTCGGCCAGCACATGCCTCGCGCCGTCCAGATCCTGGGTCAGCGTCTCGGCGGCGGTGCCGTGATCGCGGAACGCGTCGAGCGTCTTGGGCGGCACCGTGTTGACCGTGTCGCGGCCGATCAGCGTATCGAGATAGAGCACGTCCGAATAATCGGGGTTCTTGGTACCGGTCGACGCCCAGAGCAGTCGCTGCGGCATCGCACCCTTGGCGGCGAGCGCCTGCCAGCGGTCCGACTGGATGAAATCCTGATACCAGGCATAGGCTGCCTTGGCGTTGGCGATCGCCACCTTACCCTTCAGCGCCTTGGCCTCGTCGCCGCCCGTTCCCGCGTCGATGGCATCGTCGATCTTGGTGTCGATGCGGCTGACGAAGAAACTCGCGACGCTGGCGATACGGTCGACCGCCTCACCGCGCGCTGCGCGCTTCTCGAGACCCTCGACGAACGCCAGCGCGACCGATTTGTATGCCTCGATCGAGAACAGCAACGTCACGTTGATGTTGATGCCCTTGTCGATCGACGTCGCGATCGCGGGGACGCCCGCGGCGGTGCCGGGGATCTTGATCATCAGATTGGGCCGGCCGACCGCTTTCCATAGCCGTTCGGCTTCGGCGGCGGTCTCATCGGTGTCGTTGGCGAGATAGGGCGACACTTCGAGGCTGACATAGCCGTCCTTGCCACCCAGTCGGTCATAGACCGGGCGCAGCGTGTCGGCGGCCGCCTGGATGTCCTCGATCGCGAGATGCTCGTAGCGTGCCATCGCCGATGCACCCGGATGGGCCTTGTCGAACTCGGCGAGCTCGGCGTCATAGGCATTGCCATGGCCCATCGCCTTCTCGAAGATCGACGGGTTGGAGGTCACGCCGGTGACGCCGTCTTCCTCGACCAGCTTCTTCAAACCGCCCTCGGTGAGCAGCTTGCGGTCGATGAAGTCGAGCCAGATCGCCTGACCGAGTTTTTCCAGATCGTTGATCCGTCCCATGTGTCTTTCCTTCTGCGTCACGCCAGCGAAAGCTGGGGTCTCATGCGGCACGAGATCCCAGCTTTCGCTGGGATGACGGCCTGTTATTTGCCGATCAGTTCCTTCGCCCTCTTCACCACATTCTCGACGGTGAACCCGAACTTGTCCTGCAGACCGGCGAGCGGGGCCGAGGCACCGAAGGTCGACATGGTGATCGTCGAACCCTTCGGGCCGACATAACGGTCCCAGCCCATTTCGCCGCCCATCTCTACCGCGAGACGCGCGGTAACGCCCGACGGCAGCACGCTTTCGCGATACGCCTGATCCTGCAATTCGAACCTGAACCAGCTCGGCATCGACACGACGCGCGCCGCGATACCTTCGGCTTTGAGCTGCTCATAGGCTTTGGTCACCAGGCTGACTTCCGATCCGCTCGCGATCAGGATCACCTGCGGATCATCGCTGTCGGCCAGTACATAGGCGCCCTTCGCAACGCCGTCGGCGCTGGCATAGGTCGATCGATCGAGCGTCGGCATCGCCTGACGCGACAGAACGAGCGCAGTCGGGTGCCGGCCATCGATCATCAGCGCGCGCCACGCCGCGGCAACCTCATTGGCGTCGCCAGGGCGAATCGTGTCTATCCCCGGCGTCGCGCGGAGCATCGCCAATTGCTCGATCGGCTGGTGAGTCGGGCCGTCCTCGCCGACACCGATCGAATCGTGGGTGAACACCCAGACCGAGCCCAATTCCATCAGCGACGACAGCCGCACCGGCGGGCGCATATAGTCGAGGAACACGAAGAAGGTCGAACCGTAAGCGCGCAGATGCGACAGCGACATGCCGTTGACCACCGCGCCCATGCCGTGTTCGCGCACGCCGAAATGGAAGTTGGTGCCGCCGTAATTGCCCGGCTCGAACGACGGCGCGTTCTTGATGTCGGTCTTGGTCGAGGGCGCGAGGTCGGCCGAGCCACCGAGCAGCCACGGCACCTTGGGCACGATCGCGTTGAGCACTTTGCCGCTCGAATCGCGGGTCGCGAGACCCTTTTCGTCGGCGTCGAAAGTCGGGATGTCGGCATCCCAGCCATCGGGTAGCCGGTCCGACAGGATCAGGTCGAGTTCCTTGCCGAGATCGGGATAAGCCGATTTATACTTGGCGAAGCTCGCTTCCCATTCCTCGCGCAGCGGGCGGCCGCGGCCGGCAATCGCCTGGTTGAAATGTTTCTCGACGCCGTCGGGGACATAGAAGTCCTTTTGCGGCCAGCCATAGGCCTCCTTGGTCGCCTTGACATTGTCGACGCCGAGCGGCTCGCCATGCGCCTTTTCGCTGCCGGCGCGCGGGCTGCCCCAGCCGATCACCGAATGGACGACGATGAAGGTCGGCCGGTCGTCGGTCTTGCGGAACGTCTCGAGCGCCTGCGCCATCGCGGCGCAGTCATTGGCGTCGTTCACATGGATGACGTTCCAGCCATAAGCCTCGAAGCGCTTGCCGACATCCTCGTCGAAGGCGAGCGCGGTGTCGCCCTCGATCGAGATGTGGTTCGAATCGTAGATCCAGCAGAGGTTGGAGAGCTTGAGGTGCCCGGCGATCGACGCCGCCTCGGCCGAGACACCTTCCATCATGTCGCCGTCGCCGCACAAGGCATAGACGTCGTGATCGAACAGCGTGAACCCGTCCTTGTTATAGCGCGCCGCGAGCCAGCGCTCGGCGATCGCCATGCCGACCGAATTGCCGCAGCCCTGCCCCAACGGACCGGTCGTGGTCTCGACTCCTGTAGTGTGACGATATTCGGGATGGCCCGGCGTCTTCGAGCCGAGCTGACGGAAATTCTCGATATCGTTGAGGCTGACCGCTTCCTTGCCGGTCTTCTTTCCCGTGCCGTCGACTTCCTCGATTCCGGCGAGGTGGATCAGCGAATAGAGCAGCATCGAAGCGTGGCCGACCGACAGCACGAACCGGTCGCGATTGGGCCAGGTCGGCGTCGACGGATCGTAGCGAAGGAATTGCGACCAGAGCGTGTAACCAACCGGCGCCAGCGCCATCGGCGTGCCGGGATGCCCCGAATTGGCCTTTTGCACTGCGTCCATCGACAGCGTGCGGATCGTGTCGATGGTCAGGCGCTCGATCGAGCCATCCTCTTTGAGCTGATCCACGTCGGCGGTCTGGGTATCGGACATTCTCTTTCAGGCTCCCGCTTCGGGTGGACGAACGCGCAGGCCGCATCGCGGTTGCGCCATTTCCACGCCCTATATGGGGAGCCTTGAGCGCTTGCCACCCGTCAGGTGGTATTGCGTTCCATTTTCGTAACGGTTCCCCCATCGGCGACATAGGCGGCGTCGATTTCGCGCAGGAACAGGCCATGTCCCATCACGCCCGGGATCGCCTGCAACGCTGCCGCGAGGCCAGCGGGGTCCGGGAACGACGCGAAATGGCAGTCGAAAATGACATTGCCCTGATCGCTGCGCCACGCGCCTTCGTCCGCCATACGCAGGACAGGTTCTGCTCCCAGCGCCGCCAAGCGGGCCGCGACGAAGCTGCGGGCGAAGGGCAACACCTCGACCGGCAGCGGCGCGGCGCCCAGTCGATCGACCCGTTTCGACGAATCGGCGATCACCACCATCCGCTCGGACGCTTCGGCAACGATCTTTTCGCGCAGCAACGCGCCGCCCGCGCCCTTGATGACGCGCAATGCGGGGTCGATCTCATCGGCGCCGTCGATCGTCAGGTCGAGTCGGGCCGCGAGCGCGAATCGCCCGATCGGAATGCCGACATCGCGCGCCGCCTGTTCGGTAGCGATCGACGTGGCGAAAAATATCGTCTTGCGCAGCTCGGGCAGGCGCGCGGCGATCGCGCCGATCGCAAACGCCACGGTCGATCCGGTGCCGATGCCGACCAGCATGCCGTCACGGATTTCGGCGACCGCGGCCTCGGCGGCGATCCTCTTGTCGTCGTCGATCATGGCTAGCGGCGTAGCGCGAAACCATGCGCACGCAAACGCCCGGTTCATCGCCGCTGCGCCACGGTTATAACCCAGCGGAATGGTGCACCGCAACGAAACGGGCTTGATTCATGTAACAATGCAACATAGCAGGGCACGACCGCAACCCGTTCGTCGAACGACCGGCCGGAGATTATGGCGACTATCGCAAAGCGCATCGGCAGCACGTCGCGCCCGTCCCGTTCGGGGCGGCGACTGAGTGCTGGCTGGGTCGCCGTGCTGCTGGCCATGCTGCTGGCCTTTTCGTGGCAGAGCTTCGTTGCGCAGACCCACAACCATTTCGCCAGCGCACCGATCTCGACCGCCGCGGCTGGGACAAATGTGGCCGCGGCGTCCTCGTCGGACCGAAACTCCCCGTTCGATTCCCCGGCAAATTGTCCGATCTGCCGGGAAATCGCGCAAAGCGCGGCCTATCTGCCGCCGGCGCCGATCGTCCTGCCGGCGCCCCAACCGATGCTCGTCTGGCTCGTCGCCGGGCTAGCGTTCGGGCTGATCCTCCAACGGCGCTCGCTCGGCTGGCATAGCCGCGCACCCCCGATCCAACTCCAGGCCTGACTGTATCGCCGCGACGCGAAGGCACGGCACCGTGCCCGGTCGCGTCCCGCGGATTCCACCGTGAATCCGCGACCAAGGTTCCCGGAGTTTATTCGAATGCGACATCTCTTCCTGCTGGGCGCGGCATCCGTCGCGCTGTTTCCCGCAATTGCCTCGGCCCAGGACGCGCCGGCCAACCCGTCACCGGCTGCCCCTGCCCCTGCCCCCACCCCAACGTCGTCGGCTCAGCCGGGAGACATCGTGATCACCGCGCAGCGGCTCGACGCCGCGCGCGACGCCATCCTGCCATCGCTCGGCGCCAGCGCCTATACGGTCGACAAGGCGATGCTCGCCAAGCAGCCCGGCGGCGTCAACGTCAGCCTGGTCCAGATCCTGTCGCAGGCTCCGGGCGTGACACTCGACAGCTATGGCGCGGTGCACGTCCGCAACGAGCATGGTAACCTGCAATACCGGCTGAATGGCGTGATCGTGCCGGAAAGCATCTCCGGCTTCGGCCAGACCTTCGACCCCCGGATCGCCGACTCGGTCGAGCTCATCACCGGTACCTTGCCGGCGCAATATGGCTATCGCACGTCGGGCGTGGTCAGCCTGAAGACCGGCACGGGCGGGTTCGACGATGGCGGCGATGTCGGCTTTTACGGCGGCAGCCGGAACACGCTCAATCCCAGCGCGTCGATTCACGGATCGGACGGATCGCTGAGCTATTTCGCCTCGGGCAGCTATCTTCAGAACGATCTGGGCGTCGAAAACCCGATTGCGACGCGCGACGCGATCCACGACCGCACACGTCAGTACCGGGCGTTCGCCTATGTTTCGGACATCGTCTCCTCGACCAGCCGCATCACCGCGTTCGGCGGCACGTCGATCGGCTATTTCCAGATTCCCAACAACCCGGGCCAGACGCCAGCCTTCATTCTCAATGGGCAGTCGTCTTTCGATTCGGCCAAGCTCGACCAGAACCAGCGCGAGATCACGCATTATGGCGTGCTCGCCTACCAATATGCCGGCGGGGCGCTCAATTTTCAGGTCGCGCCGTTCGTGCGTTATTCGCAGACCCGCTTCACGCCCGATCCGCAGGGCGGCGACCTCATCTTCACCGGCGTCGCCGATCGCTCGCGCCTGTCGAGCCTGACCGCTGGGGTCCAGGCCGATGGAAGCTACAAGTTATCCGACACGCACATGCTGCGCTTCGGGCTGTTCGTCCAGAACGAGCGGACGCGGTCGCTGGTGACCTCGCGCGTGTTCCCCGTCGACGGAGACGGCAACCAGACCTCCGACGTGCCGATCACGATCACCGACAAGGGCGGCCGCAACGGCCAGCTTTATGGCATCTATCTCCAGGACGAATGGTCGCTGACTCCAAGGCTGACGCTCAACTATGGCGTCCGCTTCGACGCAGTGCGGGCCTATACCCGCGAGCAACAGGTCAGCCCACGCGTCAATCTGGTCTGGAAGCCAAGCGACGGCACCACCTTCCATCTCGGCTATGCGCGCAACTTCACGCCGCCGCCGCAGGAACTGATCGCGGCACCGACGCTGGCGCTGTTCAACGGCACGACCAAGGAACCCGAGATCGCGACCGCCGATCCGGTCCGTGCCGAGCGCGAACATTATTTCGATGCCGGACTGGAGCAGAAGCTGCTGCCGGGCCTCAAGATCGGGCTCGACGCTTATTACAAGATCAAGCGCAACCTGCTCGACGAGGGGCAGTTCGGCACGTCGCTGGTGCTGTCGCCGTTCAACTACGCCAAGGGCTATGCCTGGGGCGTCGAACTCAGCGCCAATTACACCAAGGGGCCGGTCGATCTCTACGCCAACGTTGCGCGCGGCGAAGAGAAGGGACGCAACATCGTCTCGAGCCAATATTTCTTCGCGCCGGACGAACTCGCCTACATCTCCAACCATTATATCTTCACCGACCATTCGCAGAATTGGACGGCGTCGGGCGGCGCCAGCGTCACGATCCATGACGGGATCGGCACGCTCGTTCCGGCGGTGGACTTCCTCTACGGCGACGGCCTGCGCGCGGAGGATCCTGCGGGAATCGTCCCCAATGGCGGCAAGCTGCCCTCCTACGTCACCGCCAATATCGGGATCGCGCAGAATCTCGAAGGGCCGGGCGTGCTCAAAGGGCTGTCGATCCGCTTCGACGTCGTGAACCTGTTCGACAAGAGCTACCTGATCCGCGACGGATCGGGGGTCGGCGTCGGCGCGCCGCAATATGGCGCGCGGCGCGGATTCTTCGCCGGCATCAGCAAGAAGTTCTGAGCACGGATCGGGGCGTGCCGGTGGCGCGCCCCGCTGGGGTTGGCCAGCCGCCGCGGCGCGCCCGTGGTGGCCGCTAGCCGCGAGCCTTCCCGACCAACATCGTCAAAGGCGCATCGACATTGGAGAATCGCATGTCCCACCGACAACCCGCCGCGGGGGCGCCAGGTATCGACTGGGTGGAGCGCGCCGCGGTCGGTGCGTCGGCGCTGTGCCTGATCCATTGTATCGGCCTGCCGCTCTTGCTGGCTGCCCTGCCCGCTCTATCGTCGTTCCTTCCCATTCCCGAGAGTTTCCACGTCTGGGTCCTGGCCTTCGCCGTTCCGACCTCGGCGCTGGCCCTGTTTACCGGCCGGCACCATCATCGACGGGCCCATCCCTTGATGATTGGCGCAGCAGGGCTGATTCTGCTCGCGACCGGCGCGCTGTTCCTGCTCGGCGGGCGTTGGGAGACACCGGTGACGATCCTCGGCAGCCTGTGCCTCGCCAGGGCGCATATCGCCAATTGGCGGCTGCGACATTCCAGCCATCGGCATTGCGACTGACATCGGCATCGGCGGCAAGCAGCGTCAGTTCGCTATTCGACACCCATTGCGAGAGCACTTCCCTCCGAGTGCTAGTCGAGCGCTATCGCGGTGGTGTTATTGGTGGCAGGCCGGGAGCATCCAATCCCCGGAACGGCTCCCGCCATGCCTCGATGTTCTCGAGTTGATCATACCACCGGCCAATCGCCGGATATTCGTCGATGGGCAGGCGGGCGACGTCGTTGAACGGCAGAAAGGCGGCCATTCGGAAATCGGCATACGAAACCGATTCCCCGACAAGCCACTCTCGCGCCGCGAGTTCGCTTTCAAGGATGGTGGCAGCGTCGTGGAAACGCGCCAGCCCTTCCGCAACCTTTTCGGCGTCGATCGGTCCGAGGGCGTAACGCTGCTTCGTTCCACGCTCGAAATGGACCATATCGCACGCCCGCATGAAATGCTCCTTCCCCCAGCTCAGCCAACGGATCATTTCCGGCTCGTCATCACCTGTGCGCCAGAAGTCCGACGCTGCGTCACGCGAAAGCCGGCATGCTATGGCGTCCGCTTCCCAGAGGACCCGTTCGCCGCCCACGAGAATGGGCAGGGAAAGGTTCGGATTCAAAGCCCGGAACTTCTCGGATTCGCCCGGCGCGAACGGCGAAGCATATTCAAAGTCGATCGCCGAATTCAGGTAGCGTGCGACCGCGACCGCAAGCCGCGGATTTGGATTTCGACTGAAGAAGAGTTTCATCATCATCGTCGTAATTCCGGATGTGGGTCTGCGAGCGGCAGGTGCCGCCGGCCGGTACAGCTGCCGTCGCCCCACGACAATGCGCGGCGAGCTGGCGCAGAACGCGAACCGCCGCCTCTGGTATAGAGGCGGCGGCGATAGGCATTTGTGCCTGTGAATGGAAATGGCGCGCCCGGAACGATTCGAACGTCCGACCCTCAGATTCGTAGTCTGATGCTCTATCCAGCTGAGCTACGGGCGCCTGGGAGACGCGGCACATAGAGGGGTGTTTCGGGAAGCGCAAGTGCGTTGCGCCATAGTTTTTCGCCGCCTAGAGCAGCGTCATGTCAAAGCGGATCGCGATACTCCTTACCCTCGGGCTGGTCGGCTGCACGGAACCACCGGGCACCTATCCGTCGCTCGCGTTACGGCCGATCGAATCGCGCTCGGACGCCGAGCCGGAAGTGGTGACGCCAGTCGCAGCCCCGGATTCCGAACTCGACAAGAAGATCGCGGCGATCGCCGCCAAGCTGGGCGCGTCGGACGCGGCGTTTGCCGCCAGCGCCGCCACCGCGGAGAGCGCCGCGCGCAGCCCGGCCGCGCAGGCGGTGGGCAGCAACGAATGGGTGCGCGCCGAATCGGCGCTCGCCGATCTCGATTCGCTCCGCGTCGATACGCTGGGGGCGGTCAGCGATCTCGACCAATTGGCCAGCGAGCGCGGCGTGGCCGGCGATCCCCCCTATCCAGCGCTGGACGAAGCGCGCGCCAAGGCGCAGACACAGATGGAAACTCAGCAGAAGAAGATCGCCGTGATCAAGGCGATCCTCGGCGAGAAATGAGCCGAAACGGACGGAGGGTGACGGCGCTCAGCCACTGAGCGCCGTCATTCAGTTCAGCTTATGGCTGGATTGTTCATCGCATTCAGATATCGGAACCAGCTCTGCCCTGCGTTGGAGCCCAGCGCCAACTGCTCGCTTTTCTTCTGGTTGCGCCAACCGGTGACAGTGGTGAGCGCCGAGTCGAGATCGGTGCCCGTCTGCGCCAATTGGTTCTTCAGGATTGACGGGCCGGCCAGCAGCTGGTCGGTCGCCTGGCCATCTCGGATATCCGTGACGCCGTTGGCGGTCGAATAATCCCAACTCGGCGCATTGCCGTTCTGCGTCGCGACTGCGGCAAAGGTTTGCGGCAGGCTGGCAACATTCCCGCTCGCGGCGTTGATCGACGCCGTCTTCCATAACACGAACAGATAATTGTTGTCGGCCAGATTGGCACGCGGTGCCGAGTTGATGCGCCCGACGATCCGCTTGCGATGCTGGGCGATCAGCCAGTCGAGCACGGCCCCTGCCTTCGCGGATGCACTGCGCAACGCGGCATTGAAGCCCAGCTTCTCGCCGATTCCCAGCGCGCTTAGCCAGTAGCCCGCATAGAAATCGTGCTGGCCATAGTCGTCGTTGATCGGGATGATGATGCCGAACTTGCTCGCACCGGCATAGGCGACTTTGACCGGATCAATTGCGCCGCCGGTGAACAGGTTGGCCGGCGGATGGTCGAAGCCGGGCGTGGCCGTCTTGTGCATGTCGCTGAACGCTTCGAAATCGGCGACAGCAAATGCCATCACCTCGGCCCGACTATAGAGCCGGTCGGAATTCGCCGATGCCGTCTTCCACGCCAATGCGGCATGGAGGAACGACCACGCACCATCGCGTACCGCCCAGCGCTGGGCCGACGATTCGTTGATGATTACGTTCAGATAGAGACGGGTCTGATCCCAGAGTTTGTGCCCAAGGAACGCGAATTCGGGCGTTTTCCAGAGCAACGAGCCCCAGTGCGGGAACTGATGCGCATGCAGCGAATCGATTTCGTTCGTCCCGAAATAGGGCTTGTCCGCCGCAGAACCGGCATAGGGCACCGTGACCCGTAACGGACTGTATTGCGTCGCGAACACATAAGGCTGGCCGCCCTGGATGTAATAGGCCCTTTCCGGCGGCGTCGCGCCGTCACCCGCACCATAATAGTGATTCCGCAGGGTGATCGTACGATTAGCGTTGGGCCCCTTGAACAGGGGCACACATCGCCCGCCTTCGAAACAATGATAGGGATCGCTGGCGTAACTCGAACAATAATCCAGCGCGATCGCGGCGAACAGCGTGCCGTCGTGCGGCCGCGTGGCGGTCACGTCGTACATATATTGGGCAACGGGCTCGGCGATGCCGGCGCGATCGTCACGAGCACCGCCCGGCCCCGTCACCGGGCTGCGGCCGGCTTGATTGAACGGCGTATATTTAAGCCACGTCGATGCCACCGACGCGAGCGACACGTCGGCGTAGAGCGACGCCTTGTACGGATCCTGCGTGACACCCGCCTGCGGTACCAGGGCAGCATAAGTGGTCGGTTGCCACGGCATGACGCGCGTATTGCCAAACCCGTTGGCCTGTCCGTCGCTCCACAAGCGCATGTCCCCGCCATTGTTGGAGAAATGGGTGTGCGACGCATACGGCACGGTGATGTCGTACCGCGGCAGATTGGCGTTGATGAATGATTGGCTCTGTGCCGTCGGCGTTGCCGAGCGCCAGATCACCGCCGCGCGGACCGTGCCGTGCGGATACCATCTATCGGTGGCGTTAGTGATCGCCACACCGTTGCCGTCATAGCTGCCGGCGAAGATTCTCGGGATGTCAGTGCCGTTCAGCGGGCCGCCATCGGGCCTTTCGACCTTGCCGAGCAGATTGCCTGAGGAATCTTCGATTCGCCATTTGTGCGGCACCATGTAGCTGTTCTTGCCACTGGGATCGCCGAACGGGTTGTTGGGCATCGTCGCGGTCGTCCAGTCATAGCCGAACTGGAAGGTCGCGTAGCTCCCGATGCGCACGGCTTCGCAATAATAGGCGATGCCGCCGATCACCGGTACCGCGCCTTGCGGCAGACACTCGATCCATGGCGGAACCGCCCCCAATTGCGCATCCTCGAACACGCAATTCTGCCTGACCGGTCTGGTCATGACGAGCACGTTGGCATGGCTGACAGCCGAGCCGCTCGACCAGTCCTCGAGCACTGCTCGATACGGAGCGCCTGCCGGCACCGTCAGGGGGCCGATGACCACATCCAGTGCTTGGACCGATCCACCCGTCGGTTGATAGGTCACCGTCCGCGCACTTTGCGGCGCCATTACCGCCAGCGCATCGATATAGAGGTTCTGCAACTGCGTGGCGGTCACGTTGCCCGCCGAAACCGGCGTGAAGCTTTCGCTCTGCGAGGGAAGATCAACGGTGACGCCGAGTTTTTGCACCTTGAGCGCACCGCCGCCGGCAGTGTTGCCCGATAGCGCGTTGCTTTCCAGCGGAGCGTCAGGGACGACACGCGGCTTGATCGTCGTTGTCTGCGCCGTCCCCACCTGTGTCCCGGCACGGAGGAAGCTGATGGTCCCGCCTGCCCCCGAGGCATTGTCGACATAACGCACCGCTACGTCCTCGACCGCGGTGTTCGAGAACACACTCGGGCTCTCGAACTCCTCGACGGTGCCGTCGCGCTCGATCCGGACGATGACGTTGTTGGTCGCCCAGTTGCCGAGTAGCACGATGCCGCCTTCGCCATATTCGTAGACCGCGGCGATGACGTTCTTGTCGGTCGGGATGACCCCCTTGAACGACAGGGTGAAGGCCGGCGGCGTCTGGCTTTTGCTCGCGTCGCTGCTGCTCGCGAAGCTCAGCCCGAGCGCTGGAGAGGCGAGATAGGTGCCGGCCGATAGGTTAAGGTTGGTGCCGTCGAAGCTTTTGCCGCTGCCCACAATCTGCAGCGATACGCTGCTCGCACCCCCTGCGGTCTGGGTGGGAGCAAACGGCCCGGTGGCGCTGGTGAGGCTATAGGCGGAACCTACGGTGATGGTCGTCGGGCTGGTCGAGCGCACAACGAGCGACAGCCCGACGGGGATCGTCAGTGCATAACTCGCCGCCGGGGACGGAAGATAGATGCCGAGCGGGAAACGCGTGCCCGGATCGCCATAGACCACCGGATTACCAGTCGGCGGCGGAGTGGAGCCGAAATCGGTCGATGTGTCGCCGATCGGCACGCGATAGGTGGCGGACGATCCGCTGCCGCTGGCCGGATGCACGCCCAACGCGGCGAATACGCACGGATAACGGCTGGGCGACACGCCAAGCAGGCGGAATCCGACCCAGCGACCGGTCGGTGCACCGGAGACGGTCGCGTTCAACTTCTTCTGGTTGAGCGGACTGGCGCTGTCCGCGGTGATCGCCAGGGCATTGAGCACCGACAATGTCGTGCCGTCGCTGCTTGCGATCGCGTTGGCGGTGACTCCGGTCCATTGATCGGTCGTCGCCGTGGTGTAGCCCAAACTGGCCTTCGTGTCAGCGACACTGGCCAGCGTGATTGCGGTGCCGATGTCCAGCAACACGTCGATCGTATAGGTTCCAGTGCCGCTCGTCGGCAGGCCGGGGATGAAGTAGTTGCCGTCCTTGCATGCGGTCACGGCGTTGGCGTCGCCAGTCGTGAAAGACGGCGCGGTCGTCCCACTGGCAAAGACGCGCGTACGTACGCCGACGATCGACGACTGGTCGATGAGCGCACCCGATCCCGACCCGCTGTCGGTCGCGGTAACGCCGAAATAGACCGGCGACGGCAATGGCGTGAAGGTCGAGCCCGACCCGGTGCTTGCCTGCACGCCAAGGCCGCCGAACACGCAAGGGTAGCGGCTCGGCGAGACAGCGGTCAGCCGCACACCGACCCAGCGGCCCGACAATGCGCCGGTGACAGTCGCATTCAGCTTCTTCTGGTTGAATGGATTGGTGCTGTCAGCGGTGATCGTCAGCGCGTTCAGCACCGATACGGTCGTGCCGTCGCCGCTGACCAGGGTTGTGGCAGAGACGCCGGTCCACTGATCGCTGGTCGCCGTGGTGTACCCCAGGCTCAATAGCGTATCGACCACCTTACCTAGCGTGATCGCCGTACCGATATCGAACAGCATGTCGACGGTGAAGGTGCCGCTGCCGCCCGTCGGAAAGTCCGGGATGAAATAGTTGCCATTCTTGCACGCGGTGACCGCCGTCGAATCGCCGGTGGTGAAAGCGGGCGCGGCGGTGCCGGTCGCGTAGACACGCGAGCGGACGCCGACGATCGCCGACTTGTCGATCRTCGGGCCGTAACCGGTGCCGCCACTGGCGGTACGGGTTACGACCAGTGCTCCGGCCTGCGCTGGCGTTAGCGCGGCGCCGACAGCCAGCGGTGAAGCGGTGGCCGACAGGCGTACCGAAGCAACCTGCGCAGGGATTTCAGTGACGCTGAAGTCGACGGTACCGGTAGTGCCGCTGGTAGTCAGCGCCAAGCTCTGCTGTGCCGAACCGTCCGGAAAAACGATTTGGCTGGGGCCATTGATTTGCATGCAATTCTCCTCTGCGATCCGTCCAACGCACTGCGCTGGAACATAAGGAGAACATCAATAATCCAACCTTGCAATCAAAGTTTGATCGCTAAGCTTATCGGATTTCAGCTTCTTTCAACTTCTATCGCCTAGATCGCGGCGATGGATATGGCGACCGGGCAAATTGCGGACCGATCGGCTCTGGCCGGAGCGCGTGCCGGCTATCGTCCAGATATCGATGGGCTGCGCGCGATTGCCGTTACCTCCGTCGTGCTCTTTCACGCCGGCCTCGGCTGGCTGCCCGGCGGGTTCGCCGGCGTCGATATATTTTTCGTCATCTCGGGATTTCTCATCGGCGGAATCGTCCATCACGAGATCGCCGATCACCGATTCAGCTTTGCCGCCTTTTACGCCCGGCGCGCCCGGCGCATCCTGCCGGCGCTCATCGCCGTGTCGTTGGCGACGCTGGGATCGGGAGTGCTGATCCTGGGGCCGAGCGAACTTGCGCGGTTCGCGATCTCGGCGGTCGCCGCGTTGCTCGGCATCTCCAATTTCTGGTTCTTCCACACAACCGATTATTTCACGCCAAGCGCGGTGCTCGAGCCGTTCCTGATGACCTGGTCGCTCGGCATCGAAGAACAATTCTATCTGCTCCTGCCGCCATTGTTACTGGTGCTTCGCCGATGGAGCGTCCGAAGCACGTTATGGGCGGTGCTCGCCATTACGGGCCTATCGCTTTTGCTCGGCCTGCTGGCGACACCGATCGAGCCGGTCGCGTCCTTCTACCTATTGCCGACGCGTGCGTGGGAGCTCGGTATCGGCGTCTCGCTGGCGATCGCCTACTGCGCGGGCTTCCGGCTCCCGGCTGCCGTACAGCAATGGATCGCCGTTGCCGGGCTGGTGGCGATCGCCGCGTCTTTGCGGTTGTTCGACGAACAGGTGCGCTTTCCGGGCTATGCCGCGCTCCTGCCGACCCTCGGTACGGCGATGATGATTGCGGCACCCGAAAGCGGCATCAACCGCCACCTGCTCGGCAGCCGCCCGCTGGTCGCGATCGGGCTCATCTCCTATTCCTGGTACCTCTGGCACTGGCCGCCGCTCGCCTTCCTCCGCGTCGCCGCTGCTGGTCCGGTACCGCCGCTGCTGCTGGCGGCAACGGCGATCGGGTCGATCGTTCCTGCCTATTGCTGCTGGCGTTGGATCGAACGGCCTTGGCGCCACCCCCGGCATGGCCGCACCAATCCGGCCGCCCTGCGGCGCTACGGCATCGCGCTTGCGGCGAGTCTCGCGCTGTTCGGTGGTATCGCGCTGTCCGGCGGCATTCCCGACCGAACCGGCGCATCGTCACGGCGCATAGAGAGAATCCTGACCAAGAGCAGGAGCTCTTGCCTGACCGGCTATGGCGTCGATCGACCGAACCCCAGCCCATTCTGCGCGCCGCCCGGCAATGGCCCGCTTGTCGCATTGCTTGGCGATAGCCATGCATCGTCGCTCGGCGACGCGCTGCGCGAGGATGCCCGTGCGCACGGTTACGGGCTGATCCAGATGACGGCGGGTTCCTGCCCACCGTTGCTCGGCGCGACTCTCAGGCTGCGCGAGCATCCCGGCGCATCGCGGGCCTGCGCTGATTTCAACATTGCCGCGATCGAAAAGGCGGCCCGGGATCCCCGCATCAAGATCGTCGTCCTGACGGCATTCTGGCAGTCGCCTTTCAGCGCTCGTGCCATTGCCATCGGCGATGGGGTGATACCCGCCAACGGGACGAATACGGACAGCTCAAGCGACATCGAACTGCGCTCGGCGCTCGGCCGAACGCTGACTCGCCTCCGTGACGCCGGCAAGAAGGTCGTTCTGCTGGGGGACGTGCCTTGGCTGCGATTCGACCCGGCGCGCCATGTCTGGGCGCAAGCGCTGCCGTTGCGCGGGCTCATCGAGGGCTACACGACGCCGGGGCTGAGCGAGATGGACGGATCAGTCGACGATCGCTTCTTCGACCCGCTGGTCGATCGCGGCAATGCGATCGTCGCAGAGAGCGCTCACGCCGTCCGCGGCGTTCGTTTCGCGCAACTGCGCGATCTGTTGTGCCCCAATGATCGGTGCCGAACCAATGACGGAGAGATTCCGTTCTTCATTGACCAACAACACCTTTCGGAATCGGGTGCAGATTATGTGGTCGAGCGCCTCAACGGCACGCTGTGGGACTAAGGCCGCGCTATCCGGTAGACGATGTGCGGCCTTAACGGATCGTCGATCGGCACCGCCGGATGGTCGAAATCGGCGGCATGATCGCGCATCATGCCGAGCCGCTCCATCAGGCCCCAGCTGCGCACGTTCTCAATATTCGTCATCGCCGCGATACCGGGGGCATCGGTGTTCGCCCAACCCCAGGCGATCGCCGCCTCGGCCGCTTCGCGCGCATAGCCCCGGCCCCAGGCGTCCCGCGCGAGCCGCCAGCCGATCTCGACCTGGTGGAAGAGCGGCGTACCCTCGGGGCCAGGCTTGAGGCCGCAAAAGCCGAGGAACGCGCCATCGGCTTTTCGCTCGACCGCCCAGAAACAGTAGCCGTGGCTGGCGATGAATCCGTTCTGGCGGGCCGCGGCGGCTTCGGCATCCTCGCGGCTCAGCGGCGGCCCGAGATAGCGCATGACCTCCGGATCGTTGCACATGGCATGGAACGGCGCGACGTCGCTCTCGCGCCAGCCGCGCAGGATTAGTCGTTCGGTCTCGATCGCGCTCATCGCGGTCGATCGATCGCGTAGACGATCATGTCGCCGATCACGTCGTCATTATCGAGATAGCGCGGATGGCGGAAGTCGAGCTCGGGACGGCGCGTCATGCCGATCCGGATCATCAGCCCCCAGGACGGCGCGTTGTCGGGATTGGTCCACGCCGCGATCGTCTCGGCCGGCGTGTTCGTCCAGCCCCAGTCACGGCTCGCCTCGGCCGCCTCGCGTGCGACCCCCTGCCCCCAATGCTTCTCGGCGATTCGCCAGCCGAGTTCGTACATGCCGTCGACTGGCGTATCGGGATGGCCGCCAAGCCTGAGCCCGCAAATCCCGGCAAGCGCGCCATCTGCCTTGGTCTCGACCGCCCACATGCAATGGCCGTCGGCGTCCTGTTTGGCGATCTGGCTGTCGATCAGCGTGTCGATCCGCTCGCGCGGCGCGACCCCGCCGAAATGCTTCATCATCGCCGGCGTGTTGATGATCGCGTCGAACGCAGGTTTGTCATCCTCGCGCCACGGGCGGAGGATCAGGCGAGCCGTCTCGATCATTTTGCCAGCAGCTTCGCCGCGTGGAGCGCGTGATAGGTCAGCACGCCCGAGCAACCCGCACGCTTGAACGCCATCAGCGTCTCAAGCACCACCGCGTCGCGCTCGGCGGCACCGGCCGCCACGGCAGCCTCCAGCATCGCATATTCGCCCGACACTTGATACGCGAATACAGGGACTTCGAATCGATCCTTCACTCGCAATATGATGTCCAGATACGGCAGCCCCGGCTTGACCATCACGCTGTCGGCACCCTCGGCGAGGTCGAGCGCGACTTCGCGCAGCGCTTCCTCGGCATTGGCGGGGTCCATCTGATAGGTCTTCTTGTCGCCCTTGAGCAGCCCGCGCGAGCCGACCGCGTCGCGGAACGGACCATAGAAGCCGCTGGCGTACTTTGCGGCATAGGACATGATCTGGACGTTCACGTGGCCTTCCGCCTCCAGCGCGTCGCGGATCAGGCCGACGCGACCGTCCATCATGTCCGACGGCGCGATGATGTCGGCACCGGCGGCAGCCTGATTGAGCGCTTGGCCGACGAGCACGTCCGCCGTGGCGTCGTTGAGGACGTAGCCGCTATCGTCGAGCAAGCCGTCATGCCCGTGGCTGGTATAGGGATCGAGCGCGACGTCGGTCAGCACGCCGATATCGGGCACCGCGTCCTTGAGCGCGCGGATCGCGCGGCACATCAGATTGTCGGGATTGAGCGCTTCCTTGCCATCATCGGTGCGGCGATCGGGTTGCGTGTTGGGGAAGAGCGCGATGCACGGGATGCCGAGGTCACGCGCTTCCTTCGCCCGCGCGACGATGCCGTCGACCGACCAGCGCGATACGCCCGGCAGACTGGCGATCGGTTCCTCGACGCCTCGCCCTTCGGCGATGAACAGCGGCCAGATCAGATCGGCGGCGGTCAGGGTGGTTTCGGCATGCATCCGCCGGCTCCACGCCGAAGCGCGAGGGCGGCGGAGACGGATCGCGGGGTATTGGCTCATGGCCGCGCATTTGAGCCTCCCCGCCGCTGCGCGCAAGGGGCCGGGGAGACTCTCGCTCAACCCGTTGGATGCAGCCGTCCCGCCGGCTCGCCGGTGCCATGGGCATGCTCTTCCGCCTCGGGCTCGGGCGGGACGATCAGCACCTGCTCGCGCCAATGGCCGCTCCGGTAATACCAGGCGGCGAGCAGCAGCGAGACCATCGAGCCGATTGGAAAGGCGTACCACAAAGCGTCGGCACCAATCAGCGGCTGACCGAAGATCGCGAAGCCGAGACGAACCGGATAGAAAGCGACCGCCAGGATGATCAGCGGCGGCACCGTCGCGCCGTTGGCCCGCACGGTCGAGAACAGCACCATCGTCGCGCCGAACATCACGAAGGTCCAACTCGAGATCAGCTGGATATGCCGCGCGATCGGGATCGCCGGGCTGCCGCTGCCGACGAACAGGGTCATCACCTGACGGTCGAACAGGATGATCGCGGTGATGACAACCAGCGTGATGATCGTGTTGTAGACGATGCCCGAGCGCGTAATCGCGTTGACCCGCTCCCATTTGCCCGCGCCGATATTCTGCGCCGCCATCGAGCTGACCGCGACGCCGATCGCCATCGCCGGCATCTGGATATAGGTCCATAGCTGCTGCGACACCGCATAGGCCGCGGCGGTTTCCACGCCGTGGCGGTTGACGAGGCCGATCATCGTGAGACCAGCGGTCGACATGACCAGCATCTGCGCGCCCATCGGCAGACCCTTGGCGAGGATCGTCTTCACCAGCGCCTTTTCGGGGATCAGATAGCGCAGTTCGTGCCCGCGCAAGCGAATCGGCAGGTCGCGCCAATAGACATAGATGAGCATGCCCGCCGACGACACGATCCCCGCGAGTAACGTCGCCGTCGCCGAGCCGGCGATGCCCATCTTGGGAAACGGGCCGATGCCGTCGATCAGCAGCGGGTTGAAGCTGCTGTCGATCGCGACGCTCAACCCCATGAACCAGAGCGGCGTGACCGAATCGCCGGTGCCACGCAGGCTCATCGAGATGAGCACGCCGAGCATCGAGAAAGGCAGGCCGAGGAAAATCACGCGCAGATAATCGCGCGCCATGTTCTGCGCCTCGCCCGGCGTCGCCAGCAGCCGCAATATCTGCGGCGCGAACAGCCAGCCGAGGATCGAAATCACGACTGCGCCGCCGATCACCAGGCCGACCGCCGATCCGAAAGCGCGCCGCGCACCCTCGATATCGTTGCGCCCGACCGACTGGCCGATCAGGATCGTCGCCGCCATGCCGAAGCCGAACACGGCGGAGAACATCAGGAACATGATGATGTTGGCGTTGGAGGTCGCCGCGAGCGCGCTTTCGCCGAGGAAGCGCCCCACCCAGATCGAGTTGATCGAGCCGTTGAGCGACTGAAGAATGTTCGACGCGAGGGTCGGCAGCGCGAACGCCAGCAAGGTCGAGCCGATCGGTCCGACGGTCAGATCGCGTCGGCCTCCCGGCCCCCGGTGCTGAGGCTGTTGCGGCGGCTGCGCCACGGTGGATTGCCTTTCTTCGGCCCGGACGGCCGGATTCGCTGGTCGTTTCGCTGTCGTGCGGTTCGATAGGGAATGGGCGCCGGTTCGCCTAGCCCAAGGCGCAACATAATCCGTTCGCGGGAGAGATGTTCCTTGGCGTTACTGGGCGGCGAGTGGCATTCGCCCGGAGTCGGCAGTCACTTCGTCATGCCGGGCTTGTCCCGGCATCCACCGTGCCACAACTCCTGCCTTCGCAAGAGGAGGAGTGGACCCCGGCACAAGGCCGGGGTGACGTTGTAAGTGTGGCTAACCCAGCCGCGCCAGCGCCGCCGTCAGCCGCTCGGCCTCGGCCGATTTCTCGGCATGATCCGCCCGCGCCTTCTCGACCGCCTCGGGCTTGGCGCGCTCGACGAAGCTCGGATTGTTGAGGCGCCCGGCCAGCCCGTCACGCTCCTTGGCCGCCGCCTCGATCGCCTTGGTCAGGCGGGTGCGCTCGGCGGCGAGATCGATCACGCCCTCGAGCGGCAGGACGAAGGTCGCCTCGTCCACCACGACCTGTGCCGCACCGCCCGACGCCTCGCCCTCAGCGCGATCGATCCGCGCGAGCCGTGCGATCGCCGGCGCCAGACGCTCGAACCGCGCCTGCGTCTCGGCCGAGGCATCGCGAAGATAGACGGGAAGCCGCGCTCCTGGCGGCACGTTGAGTTCGGTGCGGCTCGACCGCACTTCACTGACCAGCCGGATCAGCCAGTCGATCTCCTTGCCCGCTTCGGGATCGATCGCGCGTGCATCGGCGATCGGCCATTTGGCGACGATCAGGTCGTCGTCGCGCACGCCGAGCTTCGACCAAAGCTCTTCGGTCACGAACGGCATGAACGGATGGAGCATGACCAGGATCTGGTCGAGCACCCAGCCGGCGACCGCCTTGCTCTCGTCGTCGATCGCGCCGCGTTCGTCGCCGCTAGAGACCGGCTTGATCAGTTCGAGATACCAGTCGCAGAACCGGCTCCAGGCGAATTGATAGATCGCGTTGGCGGCACCGTCGAAACGGTAATCGGCGAGCGCGAGATCGACTGCCTGCACCGTCTGGATCGTCTCGCCGATGATCCATTTGTTGACTGCCAGCGTCGCCACGGGCGCCTCGAGCGTCTTGGACGCGCCGATGCCGTTCGACTGGCAGAAGCGCGCGGCGTTCCACAGCTTGGTCGCGAAGTTGCGATAGCCCTCGACGCGCTTCTCATCCATCTTGATGTCGCGGCCCTGGCTTTCCATCGCCGCCATGAAGAAGCGCAACGCGTCGGCGCCATATTGGTCGATCAGCCCGAGCGGATTGACGACATTGCCCTTCGACTTGGACATCTTCTGCCCGTCGGCGGCGCGCACCAGGCCATGCAGATAGAGCGTGCGGAACGGCACGTCCTTCATGAAGTGCATGCCCTGCATCATCATCCGCGCGTCCCAGAAGAACAGGATGTCGAAGCCGGAGATCAGCACGTCGTTAGGATAGCGGCTGTGGAGCTTGGGATCGGTCTCGTCAGGCCAGCCCATCGTCGCGAAGGGCCAAAGCGCGGAGGAGAACCAAGTGTCGAGGACGTCGGGGTCCTGCCACAGGATAAGCGTCTTATCATTGTCGGCCAGCGTCTCGCGCAGCGCCTGCGCGGCGCGCTCATCCTCCACGACGATCGCCGACCCTCCCATCAGGTCGAGCCCGGCGTTATCGCCCCCAATCGCTTGCAGCAAAGCCGCCTGCTCATCTTGGGCAACTAATATGCGTCCATCGTCGGCGAACCACGCCGGAATCCGATGCCCCCACCACAATTGCCGGCTGACGCACCACGGCTGGATGTTCTCCATCCAATTGAAGAACGTCTTCTCCCAACTCTTCGGCACGATCTTGATCGCGCCCGACTGGACCGCCTCGATCGGCGCCTTCGCCAACGTCTCGGCATCGACATACCATTGGTCGGTCAGCCACGGCTCGATCACGTCGCCCGAGCGGTCGCCATAAGGCGTCTGGATCGTGCGCGGCTCGGCGTCATGCTCGACGCCGTCCTTGTCGATGTGCGGGACCAGGAAGCCGCCTTCCTTCAGCCGCTCGACCACCAGCTTGCGCGCCCAGAAGCGGTCGATGCCGAGCAGGTCGTCGGGGATCAGCCCGTCGGCGGTCTGCTGAACCTGCGCCTTGGCATCGAGCATGTTGAGCATCTCGCCCGCCTTGAACCCGGCGCGCTTGCCCACTTCGAAATCGTTGAAATCGTGCCCCGGCGTGATCTTCACCGCGCCGGTACCGAGCGTCGGATCGGCATGCTCGTCGCCGATCACCGGGATCAGGCGGCCGGTGATCGGCAGCTTCACCTGCTTGCCGATCATCGCCTTGTAGCGCTCATCCTCGGGATGCACCGCGACCGCCATGTCGGCGAGCATCGTCTCCGGCCGCGTCGTTGCGACGGTGATCGATCCCGACCCATCCGCCAGCGGATAGCGGATCTGCCAGAAGCTGCCCTTGACCTCCTTGGTCTCGACCTCGAGGTCGCTGATCGCGGTGCCGAGACCCGGGTCCCAATTCACCAGCCTTTTGTCGCGGTAGATCAGGCCCTGGTTGTAGAGGTCGACGAACACCTTGAGGACGGCCTTGGAAAAGCCCTCGTCCATCGTGAAGCGCTCGTTGGCCCAATCCATCGAGCAACCGAGACGGCGGAGCTGCTGCGTGATCTCGCCGCCGCTTTCGGCCTTCCATTCCCAGACCTTGGCGACGAACTCCTCGCGCGTGAAGTCGGTGCGCTTCTGCTGGCGCTCGGCCATCTGGCGCTCGACCACCATCTGCGTCGCGATGCCGGCATGATCGGTACCGACCACCCACAAGGCATCCTTGCCCTTGAGACGGGCATGACGGACCAGCACATCCTGCAACGTATTGTCGAGCGCGTGACCGATATGCAGCGAACCCGTCACGTTGGGCGGCGGGTTGACGATCGTCCACGGTTCGGCGCCGGGGCGATCGGGGCGGAACTGGCCGCTCTCCTCCCAATGCGCATACCAGCGCGTCTCGATTTCCGCAGGGTCGAAGGTCTTGGGTAGCTCGGTGCTCATCGCACCGCCTTTACCGGCTGAGCCGGGCTAGACAAGCCGTGGCGCGGTCGGTTCGCCTGCTTGGCCAGCCGTCGACTCGCCGGACAACATTGCCTCAGGGCAATCTGGTGAAGTGCAGAACCACGCGCGGGATAGTCAGAGTGAAGCCCATGGCATTGTCGTCGAAACTCAGCGTGTAGCCCGGACCCTTATATTGGCCGGGCCCGGTTGCCTCCAGCAATTGCGGCGCGCGCGGCTTGCCGGTGCGATCGGTGACGGTCACCGTGCCGCCGGCTTCGGTGAGGGCGATGGAATAGACCGCCTTGAGGTTGGGATTGCCGTAGCGGCCGTTGAGCGAAGAGGGCGGTGCGCCCTCGCTGACGCGCGGCACGTTTCCGTCATAGGCGGCAAGCACGGCATCGGCCACTTTGTCGGGGTTATAGTCGCCATTGTTGCACAGCAGCGCCACGCCGAAGCGTTGCTCGCGATTATAGCCGAACAGGGTCTTGAATCCTCCCGCGGAACCGGTGTGGTGGAACCAGTGCGGACCGATCAGCAGGGCATTGCCATAGACGGGCCCTTGGCCGTGGTCGCGCACCGGGCTGCCATCGGTGAACCGCCCCGGCATGGCCATCAGCCGGGTGACCTCGGGGGTCCAGACCTTATGTCCGTGGTCGATATCGGCATACCATTTGGCGAGATCGTTGATCGTCGTGATCAACCCGCCGCTCCCGCCGAACAGCGGAAATTCGTCGGTCAGCACCGCCTTGCCGCCGGGCATGGTATAGCCCCGCGCGGCATTGGCGTCGGACGTGCGGCTGCCCAGTATGACGAAGCTGCGGGTCATCCCCAGCGGCTTCAACACATGCGCGTTGACATAGGCCTCGAACTTCTCGCCGGAGACGCGTTCGACCACTTCGGACAGCAGCAGATAACCGCCATTGGTATAATCATAGGCGGTGCCGGGCTTGAACTTGATATCGCGTTGCTGAAACACCTCGGCCAGTGCCTGGGCCCGGGTCGCGCGGGAAAGCGGTTCGATCCCGTCGAGCTGCAGCAGGACGAGCGAATCGCGCACGCCGCTCGTCATGTTCAACAAATTCTGGATCGTCAGCGGATCGGAATAGGACGGCAAATCAGGTAGGTAGCGATGGACGTCGGCGTCGAGCCGCACCTTGCCGGCCGTAACCAACTGCATCAGCGCGGCGACGGTAAACTGCTTGGAGACCGAGGCGGCGTAGAATTGCGTGTCGGCGTCGATCCGGCGTCCGGTTGCGATATCGGCATAGCCGTCATTGACCTGCAATTCGGTCTTGCCGCCGCGAAACAGCCCGACCGCGCAGCCGGGGGCGGCCGACGTGGCGGGCACAGCCAGCGCGGCTTTGACCGCGGCCGCCTTCTCCGCCGTCGGCTCGGCCGCCGTGGCGGCCGTTGCCGCGGGCGCCATCAGTGACATCGCAATGAGCGCGACCAGCGGCAGATATCCAATCCGAGTCACGCTACCCTCCCCTTTTTTCGGCCATCTGCCTCAATATTTCACGCGGAGCCCACCCATGAACTGGCGGCCGATCGTGTCGTACAGCGCGCGCGTCGTGCCATAGCCGCCGGCGCCGGTGATCGGCGGGTCGTTGTCGAACAGATTCTGAACCGCGCCGAACAAAGCGACCTTGCTGCCCGCGCCATGCGGGCGGAAGATCGTCACTTCACCCGACAGGTCGGCATAGAGCCGCCCGTTGACGGTCAGCTTGTCGATATTGCTGGCGGTCAGGGTGCGGTCGATAAAGCCGCCGCCGACATAGCGCGCGGTGGCAGAGAGGCGCCAATCGCCGGCGATGTAGCTGATATTGGCGTTCGCCTTCCATCGCGGGTTGCCGCCCATGCCGGCAACGGTCGGCTGGACCACGCTGTCATCCAATCGGACGTGGACGGTCCCGTCATAAGTCTCGGTCTTGATCAGATAATTGACCAGTCCCTGAAAGACGATGCGATCGCTGCCGACCGGCATCGTATAGCTCATCTCGACGTCGACACCACGAGTCATGGCATAAGCGAGATTGGTCGGCCCGCTGAACACCGTGGCGATCAGGCCGCTATTGTCCCGGGTGATATATTGGCAAGCCGCCGTGTTGGTGGTGAAGCATTGCTGGACGATCGTCGCCGGCGTCAGCTGGATGATCGCCTTCTTGATGTCGATATTGTAATAGTCGACCGAAATGCTCAGCCGCGGAATGAAGCTCGGCGTCAGCACCACACCGCCGGTGAAGGTCCTGGCGACTTCCGGCTTCAGGTTCAGATTGCCCGCGGTCAGTGCCGTCACGAGATAGCTCTGCCCGAGATAGCGCGGGTCGAGATCGGTGACGGTCAGGAAGGAACTGCCGCTCTTCTGATACAATTCGGTCAGGTTGGGCGCGCGAATGTCGCGCGATTCGGTCGCGCGCAGCCGGATCGACTTGTTGATCGCATAGTCGACACCCGCCTTCCAGGTCTCGACCGTTCCCGAGGTCGTGTAATTGGTGATCCGCCCGGCAACGTCGACGCTCAGCCTCTTGCCGAAGGGGGAATCGGCGAGCAACGGGATCAGCAGCTCGCCGAATGCTTCCTTGACGTCGACGCTGCCGGAATAGGGAAGCGCGGGAGCGGAATAGGCGCCGGCCCGCGACGCGCTGTCGAAATTCACCCGTAGCGACTGACTGCGATATTCGCCGCCCAGAGCCAGGGAAACCGGCCCGGCCCAGGTCGAGAAGGGTTCGCCGCGCAGCGTGAGCGAAAGCTCGTCCTGCTCGATGTCGTTGATAGTTTCGGCGACGCCGTTGACATAGCCCAAGGCCGGATTGTTGGGATCGACCTTGCCCATGATGTTGAGCGGGATGCAGCCATTGCCCGGCTTGGTCAGGGTGGATCGGCAGATCGCCGAGCCCGGATGCGCCGGATCGGCCACGGCATCGATCGCCAGGGCGTAATTGGCCAGGATGCGGTTGTTCCGGCTGATATTGTCGTTGTAGTTGCGGCCGTGGCCGTAATAGCCGTCGAACGACCAGCTCTTGCCGAGCTCGCCGTGCACGCCCAGCGTGATCTGATAGACGTCGGTATTGTAGCTGGTCAGCGTCCGCGCATTCTGATCGGCGAGCTTGTTGACGGTGATGGCGGCGACCTTGTTGGCCGCCAGCGTCGCGGCCAACTGCGTCGGCAGATAGAAATTGTCCGCCGCGATCGTGTAGCTGAAGGTCGAGGGGATACCGTCCTGCAGCGAATGGAAATGGCTGTAGGAGCTCTCGATGAACGCGGTCCAGCCGGGCGCGACGTCGCCGCTCAATTTGCCATAAGCGGTATAGCGCGTGATCGGCGTCGCCCCGACCTGGTCGGCCATGCCGTTCACGCCGTCCCCGCCCAGCATCGTGCCCGAGGTCGTCATCGTCCCCAGTGAGAACGGTACCGCCTGGCCGGCATCGTTGAACTGCACGCCTTTCAAATAGGATGGCAGGCCGGTGATGGTGTTGATCGGCGAGCCGGAACCGGGCCGGAAGGTCACTCCGGTGATCACGCCATTGGCCGTGGAATTGCTGTTGCGCAGACCGCTGGTGACGAGAAACTGGCGCGGTTGGCTCGGCGTGCCGAGCCCGCCATTGCCGGCATTGGGGTTGGCCAACAGACCGGCGCCGGCCGCGGCCCATCGCCGCGCGGCCAAGCGGGCGATACCGGAATTGTCGGAATATTCGCCGGCCAATACCAGGTGCATGCTGTCAGTCAGCTTGGTCCCGGCCGCCACCGAGATCAGCAGGTTGCGATAATCGCCCGCTCCGGCCTCGCCGGCTTGCAGCGTCGCCTTGAGCCCTTCCAGATTCGCCTTGGTCTGCAGGTTGACGACACCGGCCACGGCATCGGCGCCATAAGCGGCGGAGGCCCCGCCCGTCACGATGTCGACGCGATCGATCAAGGCCTGGGGGATGTTGTTGAGGTTGACCGCGCCGGTCGGGTTGGACGGCACGTAGCGCCGACCGTCGAGCAGCACCAGGGTACGGGCATAGCCGAGACCGCGCAGGTCGAGATAATTGCCGCCGATCTGGGTGCCGCCGCCGGCGTTCACGGCGCTGGTCGGGGTGAGCGAGGGACGCAGCGCCGGCATCTGGTTGATCGCGTCGGCGACATTGGGCGCGGAGACCCGCGCCAAGGCGTCGGCATCGATCACGGTGACCGGCGTCGGTGCGGTGAAGCCGGTGCTGCGCACCAGCGAACCGGTGACGACAATGTCCTTTTGCGGTTGATCGTCACTCGGCTGAGTAACAGGGGGCGTTTCCTGTCCGGTCGGCGCCTCGCTATTGGCGCTCGCGGCAAATGCGGGCGGAGATACCAGCAAGATCGCGGCGCAACCAGCAAGGTACGCGTAGCGCAGACGTGCGGCATTGGAACACGAATGAGGCCCCATGATTTTCCCCTGATGTTTATTTTGCTCTCGGTCTTATTGCTGACCGGGCACTGCAACGTCCGTGAGCGGGGGCGAGGAATCAATCGCAATTACGTCTTGCGCCGATAACCCGGAGTTATGATCCGGCTCTGCTCACCCAAAGCTGCTCGGTTCCTGCTTGCGGCGTATCGCAGGCCTTAGCCCTTGTTCCGGCGAGTCTCGGTTTTGCTGGCGGTCCCGCAGGTTTGCATCGCGCACCACCGTCGTCTTCCGTTCTTGCTGGTGTCCGCGAATATCCATCCGCAGGAGCTCTGGTTTGCACAACGTTTGAGCGTGAACTTGCCGGCGCGCGCGTCCGCGAGCGTGTCCACGACGTCCAAGGCGATCCGCTTGAGAGGAAGGCGAAGATCCTCCGGGTCCACCTGCAACGCTAGTAGGCCGTTTTCTGCCAGCGACTGGCTCCGTCGGGCATGCAGGAGCCAATGATTTTCAACGAGCAGCGGACCTTTGGGAAGCGCGACATCGTCGATGTATGCCGACAAGAGGAGATAGGTAGCGTCCCGCAGCGAGCGAACGTCCGCCATGAGGAGTTCGCCCTCTCCGTCCAAACGCGATACCTCCATCGCCTCGTCGGCAGCGATCGCACCCGAGCGCCTCGCCCATTCCACATAGCGTTCGGGGGTCGCGATATAATCCTCCACGTCCGCCGCGAACCGGTCGTGGATCGTGTTGGCGAAATCGATGGACAAGCGGCCGCCATCCAGGCGGATCGCGGAAACCGGACGGGGAGAGGAAATGGCCATCCAACCTGCACTCCGTTGACTGCACCAGTAAAACACATTTAACTGGTGCAGTCAGGTCTACCTGCTTCAGTTTCCAATTGCACCTTCGTTCGGGCAGTTTGTAGGGGAAGCGAATTGTCTCAGCGGTTCTGGTTCTGCTCTCTCTGTCTGGTGATGCTGCTCTCGGTCGTCGCAATGCTCGCGATCGGCGGCCGGCCCGATCCGGTTGGCCCGGCGAGGGTGCTGGACGGGTCGTGGCGCTTCCACGCGGGCGACGATCCACGATGGGCCGACCCGCGGACCGACGATCGCAACTGGGATCGGATCGACCTGGTTTCGCTACCGAGCAATCACGATTTCGACGTCGGCCTTCCCGGCTATCTCGCCGGTTGGCACGCGCGCGGCCATCCCGATCTTGAGGGTTATGGCTGGTATCGCCGCCGCGTCGCCTTGCCCGCGCAGGGCGACTTGGCGTTGCTTGGCCCGACGATGGTCGATGACGGTTATGAGATGTTCTGGAATGGCAAGCCGATCGGCGGCATCGGCAGGCTGGGCCATGATCCGAAAGTGGTCGGTGCCCGGCCGTTCCTGGTCAAGCTTCCGCCATCGGCGAGCGAGCATTCCGCGTTGCTGGCGATCAGGACCTTCATGCAACCGGGACTTGGTCGGGACAATCAGAGCGGTGGACTCAGGAGCGTGCCCACTCTGGCCGCGGCCTCGTTCGGCGACACATTGTACAATGCCCAATGGCATCGAACCATTGCCGGCTACATCGTCGAAATCGCGCTGCCGATCATGATGTTCCTGCTCGCCGGGATCGCGCTCGTCGTGGCTCCCTCGATGGCCAGGCCAGGCTTTGCCCGGTGGTTATCGATCGCCCTCGTTGCGACTGCTTGCCTCAGGCTGGGAAACGCGGTCGCCTCCTGGACCGACCTGATCGGTATTTCGACACTGGATCGGCAGAACGCCATTCTGCTCTCGCCACTCGCCATGCTGGCATGGACGGCTGCCTGGAACGACTGGGCGGACGGCCGCGATAGGCGGATCGTCTTGCTGACCGGTATAGCCGCCTGGGTGGTAAGAGTCGTCGGAGCGATTACACATGCAGATGCATTGGTCGCCGTTGGACGCGCCGTCTTCGCCGTCCTGTTCGTGGTGATTGCGGTGCGGATCATCGCGCGCGGCGAACGCAGATTGCTAGCACTGACAACGATGGCGGTGGTCGCTGTAGCGCTGTTCATCAATGAGCTTTCCCGGCTTGGGGTTCCCACTATCTGGTTCCCGTTCAACATCGGCGTCTCGCTCACGCAATATGCCTATGCGCTATCGCTCCCGCTGCTTTCCTTTGCGCTCTCTCCGGTCAAGGACGATGCTCGCGCGCAGGATATGATTACCGTCAGTGCGCCATGAACACGGGACATGGAGCGTGCGTGAGCAAGTCGCGAGTGACGCCGCCGAACAGCGCTTCCGTCAACCGCGAGTGCCCGAATCCGCCGGCAATCATATAGCCTGCGTCGTGTCTTACTGCGCGGCTGATCAACGTGCGGCCGATGTCGCCGTTTTCGGGCGCCAGTCGCTCGACGCGGACATGCACGTCGTATCGCGACAAATAGCTGGCCGCAGCCTCGGCGGACCCTTCACCGCGCCCTTCCACTTCGGTCAGGAACACGCGGTCGGCGTGCTGTAAAAGAGGAAGCGCGTACCGCACCGCCGCCATCGAGCCGGTCGATCCGTTCCAGGCGATCATGGCACAGGCTGGCCGGAATCGGCGCAGACTCTCCGGAACGGCGAATACGGGTTTGCCCGATCGCGCGATCACTTCGCCGGCGACGGCGCGCATGTCCGAACTCGGGAAATCGTCCAGCCGCCGGTTGACGACGATCAGGTCCGCAAACTGGCTCGCAGCGCGCAGGCTGGGGGCAACCCGGCCCGTCGCGTCAGCCCATTCCCAGGAAACGCCTTCGATCTTCAGCCGCTGTTCCAATCGGGTGCGATTGGCGGCCTCATGGGTGACCTCTTCGGCCAGCAGGATCGCGCCGACCCCACCGCCGAATGCCTCGTCCGCGAGCGCGATCGAAGGAATTGCGACGTCCAGGCACATCAGGTGCCCGTTGAACATCCTCGTCACATCCAATGCCAGCTGGAGGCGCGCCTCCTGCCCCGGGTCGTCATGGATCAATACCAGGATATTCTTCATCGCCGTCCCCGCGAAATAGCCGGCGCTCACCCTATTGCGCCGGCTGCGACCGCGATATTCGGGGAATTACGGACCCGTTCGGTCCGCTGTCGCCAGGACGGCGGCGTTGTAGAAGGCTGGATCGGTTGCCGCGGCGTCGGCGAACCATCGGTCGAGCATCGGCCATGGCTCAGTCATACGCGCCGGCCCGATATCGCGGATGGCCGGCAGCGACGCCGCCCGACCGGCGCGCGACCCAGGGATAGCGGCGGGCCATCCCGTCGTCATAGCCGAGATTGAAAACCGTGGCGCTTTTGGCGGACGTTGCGGCCGCGTGTAATAGGTCCCGAACAGGTGATCCCAGACGAAATTGGTGATGCCGAAATTGCCGCGTTCGTCGTGGAAATGATGCTCGAGATGGCGCGCCTTCATAACCGCGAGAAACCGCAGCCGCGGCTTGTAGGACAGGTGCTGGATACAATGCGCGAATTCGTAGAAGCAGGTAACGAGCAGGCCGGCGGCAAACCCGGCGGCAGCCCCGCCCGTCCCGCCAATCAGCCACCCGGGCAATGCCGCGACCAGCAATAAGGTCGGCAGCGTCGTGTAGAGCGCGCCGAACAGCACCTCCAGGTGATTGGGATCCTGGTGGTGGTCATAATGGATGCGCTTCCATGCCGCGGCCAGGAACGGGACCTTGAACATCCAGTTGCTGTGCAGCACCCAGCGATGGAGCGAATACCAGACCAGCGGATAGGCCAGGACGACCAGCGCGATCGCCGCGGCGGTCTGGATCGGCGAGGCCGGCCGGTAGCCGTACAGGCCCAGCATCGCCGCCGCCAGCAGCAGATAGGTGACGATCGCGTAATGACGGAAATAGGCGCCGGCGAGATCGCGCAACGTCATGCGATCAAGATAGTGGGATCGGCGCCAGAACGGCGTGGTGAGCATTTCGTCGGTCTGCATGACGGGTCGTGCCTCGGCTGATGGAAAGTGACGAGGCGACCCGATTGCCCCCTCTGCCGCCTCGTCACAAAAACCCATAAACCCCTGCTCCACGGCCTGGATTTGATCGTGGTCAAGGAATTCGCCGGCATTGACGGCCACCGGCCCATCGCGCCGGCAAGGCCTTGGGGAAACTACGCATAGAGCCGCGCCGATCCCCCCGGCTAAGCCGCCGCCACCCCCATGAACCGGGGTGACAACGCTTTTCGGGGGGTCGATTTGGACGACGTCGTGACCAGAGCCGGGGGTTGGCTCCTATTGATGTTCCTGTGCGTGAGCGCAGCGGGCTTTGCGGCCGATACCGGCTTTGCCGTGCACATGATGATCTCCGCCGCCGCGGCGACGATCGCGGCTTTCTATACGCTGCGGCAGATCGGGCGCGCGCCGGAAGCGGTACGTCCCGACCGTTATTATGACGACGTGATACGCTGGGGCGTCATCGCGACCGTCTTCTGGGGCGTCGCCGGATTTCTGGTCGGCATCCTGATCGCATCGCAGCTTTCATGGCCGATCTTCAATCTCGGCATCGAATATACCTCCTTCGGGCGCCTGCGTCCGCTCCACACCTCTGCGGTCATCTTCGCATTCGGCGGCAACGCGCTGATCGCGACCAGTTTCTATGTCGTGCAGCGGACGTGCCGCGCGCGGCTGTTCGCACCCGCCCTCGCCCGCTTCGTGTTCTGGGGATACCAGCTGTTCATCGTCCTGGCGGCGACCGGCTATATGTTGGGCATCACCGAGGGCCGCGAATATGCCGAGCCCGAATGGTATGTCGACATCTGGCTGACGATTGTCTGGGTCAGCTATCTGATCGTCTTCGTCGGCACGATCGTGAAGCGGTCGGAACCGCACATCTACGTCGCCAACTGGTTCTATCTCGGCTTCATCATCACCGTGGCGATGTTGCACCTGGTCAACAACATCTCGGTGCCGCCGTCATGGCTGGGATCGAAATCCTATTCGGCCTTTTCCGGGGTTCAGGATGCGCTGACGCAATGGTGGTACGGCCATAACGCGGTCGGCTTCTTCCTGACCGCCGGCTTCCTCGGCATGATGTATTATTTCGTGCCCAAACAGGCCGAGCGGCCGATCTACAGCTATCGCCTGTCGATCGTTCACTTCTGGTCGCTGATCTTCCTCTACATCTGGGCGGGTCCGCACCACCTTCACTATACCGCGCTGCCCGACTGGGCGCAGACGCTCGGCATGGTGTTCTCGGTGATGCTGTGGATGCCGAGCTGGGGCGGCATGATCAACGGCCTGATGACGCTCAACGGCGCCTGGGACAAGATCCGCACCGACCCGATCATCCGCATGATGGTCTTCGCGCTCGCCTTCTACGGCATGTCGACCTTCGAAGGCCCGATGATGTCGATCAAGAGCGTCAACTCGCTGTCGCACTACACCAACTGGACCATCGGCCATGTCCATTCGGGCGCGCTCGGCTGGAACGGCATGATCACCTTCGGCGCGCTCTATTACATGACGCCGCGCTTATGGGGTCGCGAGCGGCTCTACTCGCTGCGCATGGTCAATTGGCACTTCTGGTGCGCGACGCTGGGGATCGTCCTCTACGCCTCGTCGATGTGGGTCGCCGGTATCACCCAGGGCCTGATGTGGCGCGAATATGGCCAGGACGGCTATCTCGTCTACTCGTTCGCCGAAGTCGTCGCCGCGCTGCATCCATATTACGTGATCCGTACCGCCGGTGGCCTGCTCTACTTCGTCGGCGCGCTGTTCATGGTCTGGAACATCTGGATGACCATCGCGGGTAAGCTGCGCAGCGAAGCCCCACTCGCCGATGCCGCGTTCGACCCGGCCAGCGACCGTCCGGTGATCCGGACGCCCGCCGACGGCGCCGCCGCTCCTCTTCCTCTTGCCGCCGAGTAAGCAGCAATGGCCATTTCATTCCTTCAGAAACACAAGGTCGTCGAACGCAACGTGATGTTGCTGCTGGTGCTCTCTTTGCTCGTCGTCGCGATCGGCGGCATCGTCGAAATCGCGCCGTTGTTCTGGATCAAGGAGACGGTGCCCAAGGTCGACGGCGTGCGGCCGTACACCCCGCTCGAGCTCACTGGGCGCAACATCTACATCCGGGAAGGCTGCTCGCTCTGCCACAGCCAGATGATCCGCCCGTTTCGCGACGAGGTCGAACGCTATGGCCATTACAGCCTGGCGTCGGAGAGCATGTACGACCACCCGTTTCTATGGGGATCTGAGCGCACCGGCCCCGATCTGGCCCGCGTCGGCGGACGCTATTCGGACGAATGGCACCGCCAGCATCTGACCGATCCGCGTTCGGTCGTGCCGGAATCGATCATGCCGGGTTATGCCTTCCTCGCCGAGCGCGATTTGAAGCTGCCCAATATCGACCGCGACCTGACCGCGTTGCGCGACGTCGGGGTTCCGTACAGCGACGACGACGTCAAGAAAGCGGTCGCCGACGTCCTGACCCAAGGCGACTTCGGCGACGGCGACAAGGCCGAACTCGCCAAGCGCTATCCCGGCGCGCAATCGCGCGATTACGACGGCAATCCCGGCCGGCTGACCGAGATGGATGCGCTTGTCGCCTATCTCCAGATGCTCGGCACCCAGGTCGACTTCAAGAAGGCGGCGGCACGGGAGCAGGCACGATGAGCTATAATGCGCTCCGCGAATTCGCCGACTCTTGGGGGCTCGTGCTGATGAGCGTGGCCTTCCTCTGCTTTGTCGGCTGGGCCTTCCGCCCGAATTCGAGTGCGGCCACGCGCCGCGCCGCCACCAGCATTTTCGAAGAGGATCAGGCCGATGTCTGAGAAAGGCCGCATCGACCAGGCGACCGGCACCCCGACTGTCGGTCACGAATGGGACGGGATCGAAGAACTCGACACGCCGATGCCGCGGTGGTGGCTGTATATCCTGTACGCGACCATCGTCTTCGCGATCGGTTATTGCATCGCCTATCCGGCCTGGCCGCTCTTGACGCGCGGTACGCCGGGCGTGCTGGGCTGGACCAGCAAGGGCCAGCTGGAGGCGGAACTCGCCGCCGATCAAAAGGCCAAGGCGTCCACGCTCGCGGCGATCGATCGTCTGCCGATCGAGGAAATCGAGAAGAACCCGACCTTGATGCACGCGGCGATCGACGGTGGCCGCGCGGCGTTTCGCATCAATTGTTCGGCGTGCCACGGATCGGGCGCCGCGGGCAGCAAGGGCTATCCCAATTTGAACGACGACGATTGGTTGTGGGGCGGCGACATCAAGTCGATCCAGCGGACCCTGCTCGACGGCGTACGGTTCCCGGGCGACGACAGCACGCGCATGTCGCAGATGCCGGCGTTCGGCAAGGACGAGATCCTCAAGCCCGAAGAGGTTCAGGATGCCGTTTCCTATGTGCGCTTCATCTCGCACCAGGAAGCGATGAGCCCGTCGGCCAAGCGTGGCGGCACGATCTTCGCCAACAATTGCGCGGCGTGTCATGGCGCCAATGGCCAGGGAAACCGCGACTTCGGCGCGCCGAACCTGACCGACAAGATCTGGCTCTATGGCGGCGATCGCGACAGCCTGACCCAAACGGTGACCAATGCGCGCTATGGGATCATGCCGGCCTGGGGAAAGAAGCTCGACCCGGTCACGCTGAAGATGCTGGCGGTCTATGTCCATTCGCTCGGTGGCGGCGAAGCGCTCCCAGCCGCGGCACCGGCCACGACCGTCGCGGCCAAGTGAGATGTCGGACCCACGCGACCTGACCAAGGGCGAGGAACATTTCTTCGCCGCGCGCCGCAAGGTGTTTCCCAAGAAGATCGACGGGACGTTCCGCCGATTGAAATGGGCGGTGATGGCGGTCGCGCTGGTCATCTATTACGTCACGCCGTGGCTGCGCTGGAGCCGCGGGCCCTACGCTCCCGATCAGGCGGTGCTGATCGACCTGGCGCATCGTCGGTTCTACATGTTCTCGATCGAGATCTGGCCGCACGAATTCTATTATGTGGCCGGGTTGCTGATCATGGCGGCGATCGGACTGTTCCTGGTGACCTCGGCGGTCGGCCGCGCTTGGTGCGGCTATGCCTGCCCTCAGACGGTCTGGACCGATCTGTTCGTGCATGTCGAGCGCATGATCGAGGGGGACCGCAACGCGCAGATCCGCCTCGATCGCGCGCCTTGGGGACCAGCCAAGATCGCCAAGCGGACGAGCAAGATCGTCCTGTGGCTGGCGATTGCCGTTTCGACGGGTGGCGCCTGGGTCTTCTACTTCACCGATGCGCCTACCCTCGCCCGCGAACTCCTCGACGGCACCGCGCCATTCGTCGCTTATGCGACGATCGGGGTCCTGACCTTCACCACCTTCACGCTGGGTGGCCTGATGCGCGAGCAGGTATGCATCTATATGTGTCCGTGGCCGCGTATCCAGGGCGCGATGATGGACGAGCGCACGCTCGCGGTGACTTACAAGAGTTGGCGCGGCGAACCGCGTAGCCATGGCGTGAAGCGTGCTGCTGAAGCGCGCGACGGCAATATCGTACTGGCCGACCTCGCGACCGGTGCGTCGCGGATCGGCGATTGCATCGACTGCAATGCCTGTGTCGCGGTCTGCCCGACCGGGATCGACATCCGCGAAGGCCCGCAGATCGGCTGCATCACTTGCGGCCTGTGCATCGACGCGTGCGACGACGTGATGAAGCGGGTCGGACGACCACCGCGGCTGATCGGCTATACGACGGAGGTCGATGCGCAGCTCGAGACCGCGGGCAAGCCGGCATTGCCGCCGCTGCGCCGGCTGTTGCGGCCGCGCACGCTGATCTATCTCACCGCCTGGTCAGCGGTCGGGCTCGCCATGCTCTTCTCGCTCGGTACCCGCACGCGGCTGACGGTCGAGGCGCTGCAGAACCGCAACCCGATGTGGGTGCGCCTGTCCGACGGCAGCATCCGCAACAGCTATTCGATCAACGTCCGCAACATGGAAGGTCGCCCGCGCAGCGTCGAACTGCATCTGCAGGGAGTCGATGCCGTGATCTGGACCGAACAAGGGTCACGCGAAGCCGCCACCCGCACGATCCGCCTGACCGTCCCGGCCGATCAGGTGGCCAAAGTGCCGCTGTTCGTGGCCGCGCCCGCAGCCGAGGAAGAGCATACGCCGATCACCTTCACCGCGCGTGCGCTCGATCGCGAAGGCGGCGTCGCGTCCGTGTCCAGTGTCTTCGAACGCCCGGAGTAGATGATGACTGCACGCTTTACCGGTTGGCACATGCTGGCGATCATGATCGGCTTTTTCGGCGTGGTGATCGCGGTCAACATGGTGATGGCCAGCGACGCGATCCGCACGTTTGGCGGCTTGGTCGTCGACAATTCCTATGTCGCGACGACGCATTACAATCGCTGGCTGGCAGAGGGCCGCCAGCAGGAGCGCGACGGGTGGCAAGCCGCGCCTACGGCCGACTCCACCGGGACGATCTCACTGCGCCTGTCGCGCGCCGACCGGCCAGTCGAGGGCGCGATGGTCAGCATCGTCGCCAACCATCCCGTCGGGTTGGTTGCGCAGCGGAAGGTTCGCCTGCGGTCAATCGGGGACGGGATGTACCGCTCGGTCGACCGCTTGCCGCATGGCCGGTGGCTGGTGCGCATCGAGGTCGATACCGGCGCCGACAAGGCCGCGTTCGACGATGAGATCAGGGTATGAACGCGCCGGTCGTCATCCGCCGCGACGATAGTCTGGCGACGACCGATCTGACCGTCGAGGGCGTGCATTGCGCCTCGTGCATCGCCAAGATCGAGGGCGGCCTGCATGCCCTGCCCGGGATCGCGACAGCCCGGATGAATCTCTCGACGCATCGGCTGCGTGTCACCCATGTTCCGGCAATCGATGCGGCGACGCTGGTCCGCACGGTCGAGGGGATGGGTTTTCGGGCGCATCCGTTCGCTGCCGCCGAAAGCGCAAGCGAGGACGGCGAACGCCGCCGGCTGTTGCTCGCGCTCGGCGTGGCCGGGTTCGCGGCGATGAATATCATGCTGTTGTCGGTGTCGGTCTGGTCGGGCGCCGACGACGCGACGCGCGGCCTGTTCCATTGGCTGTCCGCGCTGATCGCGATCCCCGCGGTAGCCTTTGCCGGCCGGCCCTTCTTCACCAATGCGTGGAGCGCGCTGCGTCGTGGCCGCACCAACATGGATGTGCCGATCTCGATCGGCGTCGTGCTGACCACGCTGATGAGTCTCTACGAAACCGCCACCGGCGGCGAGCATGCCTATTTCGACGGCGCGGTCATGCTGCTGTTCTTCCTGCTCGCGGGGCGCTTCCTCGACAGCGTCATGCGCGCCCGCGCCCGCGACAGCGTCGCGGCCTTGCTCCACCAGGTTCCCGCCGACGCGCTGGTCCTTGCCGCCAATGGATCGTCCTCGCGGCGGCCGATCGCCGACCTGCGCCCCGGCGACCGCGTGCTCATCGCCGCCGGGGAGCGGATCCCGGTCGACGGGATCGTGGAGACCGGCACGAGCTTGGTCGATCGATCGCTGGTGACGGGCGAAAGCGCGCCCGACCCGGTGGAGGCCGATGGCGAGGTTCTCGCCGGCACGATCAATGTCGCCGCCCCGCTGGTAATCCGTGTGACACGAACGGGCGACGATACGGCGATTGCGGATATCGCGCGGCTGATGGAAACGGCGCACCAGGTCAAATCGCGCTATGTACGGATCGCCGATCGCGCATCGCGCCTTTATGCACCCGCGGTCCATACGCTGGCTGCGCTCAGTTTCCTCGGCTGGCTGATCGCCGGTGCCGGCGTCCATCACGCGGCGACGATCGGGGTCGCCGTGCTCATCATCACTTGCCCGTGCGCGCTGGGGCTGGCGGTGCCGATCGCACATGTCGTCGCCTCGGGTGCGCTGATGCGTGCGGGCATGCTGGTCAAGGACGGCAGTGCGATCGAGCGCCTGTCGCGCGTCGATACCGTGCTGCTCGACAAGACCGGAACGACGACGCTGGGACGCTTCGCTCCAGTCAGCGGCATGCCTGACGACGTCGCCACCTTGTCGATCCTGTACACCCTGGCACGCGGCAGCACGCACCCGATGTCGCGCGCCATCGCGGCGGCGGCGCAACGAGCCGGCGCGGTGGCGCTGCCCTCCGCCTATCTGATCGAACAGGCCGGATTGGGGCTCGAAGGGGAAATCGCCGGGGTCCGCTGCCGGCTGGGGCGGCCCGACTGGATCGCCCAGGACAGCGAACTGAACTATGATCGCACCGCCATCGCCTATCGCGTCGGCGAACAGCCGCCCCGCATGGTCGTGCTGAGGGACGAAACCCGGCCCGATGCGGCGGAAGCAATCGCGCGCCTGCATCGTTCGCGACTGACCGTGGAGATGTTGTCGGGCGACACGCCCGCCGCGGTCGCGGAACTCGCCGCGACGCTCGGCGTCGCCGCCCAGGCGCGGATGTCGCCGGCCGACAAATATGATCACGTCGGCAAGCTTCAAGCTGCGGGGCACCACGTCCTGATGGTCGGCGACGGGCTCAACGACGGTCCGGCGCTCAAGAGCGCGGATGTCGCGATGGCCCCGGGAAGCGCGAGCGATGTCGGCACGCTCGCTGCCGATATCGTCTTTCTCGGTGACCGGTTGATGCCCGTCCCCCTGGCGATCGCGGCCGCGCGGCGGACAATGTCGGTCGTGCGCCAGAACTTCGCGCTGGCGATCGGCTACAATGCGATCGCCGTGCCGCTCGCCATCCTGGGGCACGTGACGCCGTTGATTGCCGCGGCAGCGATGTCGGGATCGTCGCTGTTGGTCGTCGCCAATGCGCTGCGGTTGAGGGGCGCGGTACGATGAACGGCATCCTGTTGCTCATCCCATTCGCGCTTGGCCTCGGCCTCGCTGGTCTCGCGGCCTTTTTCTGGGCGGTTCGCGATGGCCAGTTCGAGGATCTCGACGGCGCCTCCATGCGTATTCTGATCGAGGATGATCGGGATGATTGAGGGCGCGGCGGCCTGGATGGGGATTGCAGCGGTTACTCGGCTGGCGCTGGCTATTGCCTGCTGCCCGCCTTCACAGGTTCTGACGCTGTCGATCTGCGGCGATAGCAGTCACCGCATCGCCATCCCGCTCGATCGCAAAAAAGCCCCGCGCGAGGAATCGCCTACGGGGTGCCACGCGGTTTGCAGCCGGAAGCTGGCCAGCGACGGCGAAGACTGTCCCGATTGCTGATCGCCGTTACGCCGCGAGACGAACGGCGCTTTCCATTTCCAGCCGGTTCCAGATGTCGACCAGTGCCTTGGTGAGGTCGCGCATCATGGCTTCGTCATGTGCGGGGCCGGGCGTGAAGCGAAGACGCTCGGTGCCGCGCGGCACGGTCGGGTAGTTGATCGGCTGGACGTAGACGCCGTATTCGGCGAGCAGGATGTCGCTGATCCGCTTGGCCTTGACCGGATCGCCGACCATCAGCGGCACGATATGCGTGTCGCCGGGCAGCACCGGCAGCCCGGCCTCGGCCAGCATCGCCTTGAGCATCCGGGCCGATGCCTGTTGGCCGTCGCGCTCGGCGGTCGAGGCCTTGAGGTGGCGGACACTCGCCAGCACACCGGCGACCAGCACCGGCGACAGCGAGGTCGTGAAGATGAAGCCCGGCGCATAGGAGCGGATGACATCGATGATCGTCTGGTCGGCCGCGATATAGCCGCCCATCACCCCGAACGCCTTGCCCAGCGTGCCCTCGATGATCGATCGTGAT